>DWWH01000092.1 GCA_019119815.1 Candidatus Eisenbergiella intestinipullorum
GATTTGCTCATCTTCTGGCCGTTCTCATCCTGCACCAGTCCCAGAACGATCACGTTCTCAAAGGAGCTTTTATCGAACAGCAGAGTGGATTCCGCCAGCAGGGAATAGAACCAGCCTCTGGTCTGATCCACTGCCTCGGAAATGAACTGGGCCGGGAACTGCTTTTCAAAGGTTTCCTTGTTTTCAAACGGATAATGATGCTGGGCAAAGGGCATCGCGCCGGAATCGAACCAGCAGTCGATCACCTCGGGTACCCGGCGCATGGACTTTCCGCACTTCGGGCAGGGGATGGTGATGGCGTCGATATACGGACGGTGCAGCTCCACGGTCTTTGCCTCCGGATTGCCGCTTAACTCCTCCAGCTCCTGTCTGCTTCCCACGGAAAGCATCTCGCCGCACTCACACTGCCAGATGTTTAAGGGGGTGCCCCAGTAACGGTTTCTGGAAAGTCCCCAGTCCTGTACGTTCTCCAGCCAGTCTCCGAAACGGCCCTTGCCGATGGACTCCGGAATCCAGTTGATGGTATTGTTGTTGGCGATCAGATGCTCCTTCACGGCAGTCATCTTGATGAACCAGGATTCTCTCGCATAGTAGATCAGGGGCGTATCGCAGCGCCAGCAGAAGGGATAGCTGTGCTCAAACTTGGGCGCGGAAAACAGCAGGTTCTTCTCCGCCAGAGCCTTCAGCACCTCCGGGTCAGCGTCCTTTACGAACATACCCGCCCAGGGCGTTTCCTTCGTCATGTCGCCCTTGGCATCCACAAGCTGCACGAAGGGCAGGTCATATTTGCGTCCCACGTTCGCGTCATCCTCACCGAAGGCAGGAGCGATGTGAACCACGCCCGTGCCGTCTGTCAGCGTAACATAGGTATCACAGGTTACATAGAACGCTTTTTTATGCTGTCTTTCACAGGTTTCCACCGCGCAGTCAAACAGCGGCTCGTACTCCCTGTATTCCAGATCCTTACCCTGATATTTTTCCAGCACCTCATAGGCGGGCGTTCCCGCTTCTTTGTCGGCAAGACCTCCCAGCACCGTATCCAGCAGGGCCTCCGCCATATAATAGGTAAAGCCGTCCGCCGCCTTCACCTTCGCGTAGGTCTCATTGGGATTTACGCACAGCGCCACATTGGAGGGAAGGGTCCAGGGCGTGGTGGTCCATGCGAGGATGTAGGCGTCCTCATCCTTCACCTTAAAACGGGCGATGGCAGAGCGCTCCTTCACATCCTTATAGCCCTGCGCCACCTCATGAGAGGAAAGCGGGGTCCCGCAACGCGGGCAGTAGGGAACGATCTTGAAACCCTTGTAAAGAAGGCCCTTATCCCAGATTTTCTTAAGCGCCCACCACTCGGATTCGATGTAGTCGTCATGATAGGTCACGTAAGGATCGTCCATGTCGGCCCAGAAGCCCACCTTGCGGGAAAAATCCTCCCACATGCCCTTGTATTTCCACACGCTCTCCTTACACTTCTCGATGAAGGGCGCGATGCCGTATTCCTCGATCTGCTCCTTGCCGTCCAGGCCAAGTGCCTTTTCCACCTCCAGCTCCACCGGAAGTCCGTGGGTATCCCACCCTGCCTTTCTGGGAACCATGTAGCCCTTCATGGTGCGGTATCTGGGGATCATGTCCTTGATGGCGCGGGTCTCCACATGGCCGATATGGGGCTTGCCGTTCGCGGTCGGCGGTCCGTCATAGAAGGTATAGGTCGGACAGCCCTCCCGGATTTTCAGGCTCTTCTCAAAGATTTTGTTTTCTTCCCAGAATTTCTCGATTTCCTTTTCCCGGCCCACAAAATTCAGGTCGGTGTTCACTTTTTCATAAAGCGGCATCTTCTTCCTTCCTTTCTGCATGATCGATATCTGCTGCATATGCAAGCCGATTGCTCCGTACCTTCGGTACTCCCGCAGTGCGATCCATCAGCTTTTTTATACGATAGGGAAGGAACTTCCCTATCGTATAAAAAAGCCCCGTCCTGTAAAAGGACGAGGCTCCGCTCGCTGTACCACCCGTTACATCATACGTCCGTACCGTCAGGCAGACGCCTTCCGGAAATTTCGGATTATATGGCTTCCCGTAACGGAGGAATCCCGGCTCCGCCTACTTGAGTTTCCTCTTTCAGCCCGCAGCTCCGAAGTGATCTTCTCCATTTCCTACTCGCACCGGACTTCCACCCGCGCCGGCTCGCTGTGACCTTTCCGAAATGGATACTGTCTTCTTCCCAGCTTTTATCAGTGTCTGCGGGTATTATAAAGCCCGCAAAGCCGCATTGTCAAGGGATTGCGCGAAAAATCTGCTTATGATAAGATGAGGGCATTACAGTTCACTCGTCCGCCGCAGCCAGGCAGCTGTCGTGCTTGCACGAACAGATGACTGGCTACGGATGGACGAAGGGAGCGCCGGTTTATGAGCAAGAGATCGCTAACTGCGATTTCTCATAGCTGCGAAGCAGCGGAGAGCGCGGAGCGCGGCTTTGCGAATGGCGCGGAGTGAACTGTTTCATAAGGTAGTCACAAACGCGAAGGACAATATGAGGCGGAGGTAATGATATCAGTTATGGAATCGATCAGGCATTACGGGAAAACCGTTGTTTATAATGTCAGCCAGTATCTGCGCTGGCTTTTTCTGGGGGCCGTAACCGGTCTGGTGGTAGGACTCATCGCGGCGGCCTTCTCTCATTGTCTGACGCTGGCGACGGCTTTCCGGACCTCTCACCGTTATCTGTTTCTCCTGCTTCCCGCAGGGGGCCTGGTAATCGTGTTTCTGTATAAAGCGCTTCATTATGAAAATAATCACGGGACGGATTCCATCATTGAAAGCATCCACACGAAGGTTGCCATCCCGTTGAAAATGGCCTTCCTGATCTTCGTCTCCACCGTCATCACCATCTTTTTCGGCGGTTCTGTGGGCCGGGAAAGCGCGGCGCTGCAGATGGGGGCGTCTCTGGGAACTTCCGTCGGGAATCTGTTTCACCTCAGTGAAAAGGATAAAAAGACCATTCTGATGAGCGGTATGGCTGCAGCCTTTTCCGCTCTGTTCGGCACGCCCATGACCGCTTCCTTTTTCGCCATGGAGGTTTCCAGTGTGGGCATCATGTACTATGCCGCTCTGGTTCCCTGCATCTGCGCGGCTCTGATTGCCAGGCAGACCGCCCTGTTTCTGGGCGTTCAGACGGATGTGTTCCGCGCGCCCAACTCCCTGGAGCTTTCTCTGCCCTCCGGGCTGAAGGTGATTTTTCTCGCCGCCTGCTGCGCTGCTGTAAGTATCCTGTTCTGTCTCATGCTTCAGCTCATGCACATGCTCATGGCCCGCTTTTTCAAGAATCTGTATCTGCGCATCGTTGCCGGAGGCTTTCTCATCATCCTGCTCACCCTCCTTGTCAGAAGCCAGGACTATCTGGGAACCGGAATGGATATCATTGAGCAGGCCCTTGCCGGGAACGCCCTGCCCTGGGCCTTTGCGCTGAAAATCCTGTTCACCGCCGTCACCATCGCCGCAGGCTATAAGGGCGGAGAGATCGTGCCCTCCCTTTTCATCGGCGCGACCTTTGGCTGCTTCATGGGACCTCTCATCGGCCTTCCGGCCTCCCTGGGCGCGGCCGTGGGCATGGTTTCCCTCTTCTGCGGCGTCACCAACTGCCCCGTGGCCTCCCTGCTCATCTCCTTTGAGCTGTTCGGCTTCAGCGACGCCTATTATTTCCTCATTGCCATTGCCACCAGCTACATGCTCTCCGGCTATTTCAGTCTCTACCACACCCAGCGGATCACCTATTCCAAGTTTGAAAACCGCTTCGTAGACCGGCCTACCAGCAGCTGGTTTACCTGAAAATCCGGAAAAGCTTGCGTTCCATAAAAATTGCGGGTATGATATGGATAACCGCCGCGGCGGACCGACGGGGCGCTTCCGCTTTCCCTCCGGCCCGGCCTGCCGTCCAAATAAAAAGAAAGGGGAAGGCCTCATGCAAACACGTAATCTCACCCTCATGACCGATCTGTATGAACTGACGATGATGCAGGGATATTTCCGGAATATGGACCGGAACGAAACAGTCATTTTCGACGCCTTTTACCGAAATAACCCCATGGAATCCGGCTATGCCATCTGCGCCGGGCTTCAGCAGGTCATCGAATACATTGAAAACCTGCATTTCGGGGAAGAAGAGCTTTCCTATCTGAGGAGCCTCGGCATCTTTGATGAAGATTTTCTGGATTATCTGAAAACCTTCCGTTTTTCCGGAAGCATCTACGCAATTCCGGAAGGGAGCGTCATGTTTCCCCGGGAACCCATGATCAAGGTGATTGCGCCGATCATGGAGGCCCAACTCATTGAAACCGCCATTCTGAACATCGTCAACCATCAGAGCCTGATCGCCACCAAGACCTCTCGGGTCTGCTATGCGGCCAGAGGCGATGGAATCATGGAATTCGGACTGCGCCGGGCGCAGGGGCCGGATGCGGGCATCTATGGCGCAAGGGCTGCCATGATCGGCGGCTGCATCGGAACCAGCAACGTTCTGGCCGGACAGATGTTTGACGTTCCGGTAAAGGGGACGCACGCCCACAGCTGGATCATGAGCTTTCCGGACGAATACACCGCGTTTAAAACCTATGCGGACATGTACCCCTCCGCCTGTATCCTGCTGGTGGATACCTATGATACCTTAAAATCCGGCGTTCCCAATGCCATCCGCGTTTTCACCGAAATGCGGGAGGCCGGCATTCCGCTGACCTTCTACGGCATCCGTCTGGACAGCGGCGACCTGGCCTATCTTTCCAAAAAAGCCAGAAAGATGCTGGATGACGCGGGATTTCCTGACGCGGTCATTTCCGCCTCCAACGATCTTGACGAGTATCTGATCGACAGCCTGAAGGCCCAGGGCTGTACGGTGACCTCCTGGGGCGTGGGAACCCACATGATCACCTCGAAGAACTGGCCTTCCTTCGGCGGCGTGTACAAGCTGGCCGCCATCATGGACGAAAACGGGAATTTCGTTCCCAAGATCAAGCTCTCCGAGAACAGCGAAAAAATCACCAATCCCGGAAACAAGGTCATCCATCGTGTCTATGAAAAGGAAACCGGAAAGATTAAGGCGGATCTGATCGCCCTCGCGGACGAAGCCTTCCGGGAGGATGAACCGATCCTGCTGTTTGATCCGCTGGAGCCCTGGAAGAAAACCCTCCTGCCCGCCGGAAGCTTTACGCTCCGCGAGCTGATGGTTCCTGTTTTTCTGGACGGGAAATGTGTGTACACCTCTCCCAGTGTCATGGAAATCCGGGATTATTGTCAGAAGGAACTGGATACTCTATGGGATGAGACACGGCGTCTTGTCAATCCCCATCAGGTTTATGTGGATCTTTCCCAGAAGCTGTATGATACCAGGCTGAAGCTGCTGGATCAGATGGGACAGGTTTGAACGGCCGCTTTCATCTAAATAATAAAAAGGGAGGACCTTATGCTTAAAATTGTTACCGATTCCGCTTCCGATCTGCCCGAGGAGATCATTAACCGTTACAGGCTTCACGTCATCCCCACACCGGTGGTCATCGATGACGTGGATTATCTGGACGGACAAACCATAAAAACAAAGGAATTTTACAAAATTCTGGATGATACCGGCCGTAATGTGCGCACCTTTCACATCAATCCGGCCATGTTTGAGGACGCCTTCCGTCCCTATGCGGAACGGGGAGACAGTGTGATCTACCTGTGCTTCTCCACGGGAATCGCCGGGACCTTCAATGCCGCCAACATCGCACGGACGAACCTTCTGGAAGACTACCCCGACTTCGATCTGACCATCTTCGATACCAAATGCGCCTCCGCAGGTTTCGGCCTTCTGGTGCGCAAGCTTTTAATCATGCAGGAGCACGGAGCGTCGAAGGAACTGCTCCTTGAGGCCGCCGAATTTTACCGCGCTCATATCCGCCATGTGTTCACGGTCAATACGCTGGCCTATCTGATCAAAGGCGGACGGCTTTCCAAATTCAAAGGAAATATTGCTGAAGCCCTTGACATGAAGCCTATCCTGATTGTTGACACAAATGGTTCCCTGCAGGTTTTAAAGACCGTGAGGGGCCGCAAGAAATCCCTGAAAACCCTTGTGGATTATGCTGCCGAATACAGCGTGGAACCGGAAAAACAGCTTTTCTCTCTCTGTCACGGCGAGGACGAAGAAGCCATCCGTCTGCTGACGGACATGGTAAAAGAAAGACTCCATCCCGCTGATATCATGATTTCCATCGTGGGATGCGCCATCGGTGCACACACAGGCCGCGGCATTGCCGCCATCTGCTTCCTGGACGCTTCGGAAGAAAAGTACAGGAAGTATCTGGACTGATATGGGAAGCCCGGCGCTTCCCATCCTCAGCGCTCTTTTTACGGCGTTCTGGGGCACCGTTTATTTTCAGAAACGGAAACGGAAGAAAAAATGGCCTCTGTTCTTCAAGGCTGCCGCTACCTGCATGCCTTTGGGGGAGGCTTTTTTCTATTGCCTTTCGGACGGTTTTCAGAATCCGGTCTGCCTTGGAATCATGACCGGAACTCTTTTCTGCGCGGCGGCGGATGTGTTGCTGGAGCTTCATTTCTTATCCGGCATGGCGGTTTTTGCCCTGGGACATATCTGCTTTCTTGCCGCCCTGCTTCATGCCGTGCCGCTCTCTTTCCGGCATTTTCTCTTCTTCCTGCTGCTGTTTGCCGCGAGCCTTCTGTTTCATGGAAGGCAGCTGCCCAAAACAGGAAAGCCGGCCCTTCCCATCGTCCTCTACGGTGCCCTGCTTTCCGCCATGACCTCCGCGGCGCTGGCCGCTCTGCGCATCTCTCCCATGGCAGCAGCGGGAGCTCTGTGCTTTTATCTTTCCGACAACATGATCTGCCTGCGGCTTTATAAGCCCGAACGCTCCGACACCTTTTCCGCCTTCGTTCTCATTTTCTATTATTCCGCCGTATGGCTGCTTTGCAGCTCGGCCTGTTTTTTCTGAAGACTTTTCGGCGCCTTCGTTTCCAGATAAAAATACCTCCCGGCCAGCAGCAGATCCGCCCCCGCCCAGGCCATGACCTCCCCGAAAAAGACGCCGCTTTCACCGATCAGGCGGGTCAGAAGCAGCGCGCAGCCCACACGCATGATCAGCTGCGCCGCACTGGAAAGCATCGGAAAAACACCGTCCCCCATCCCCTGCACGCAGGCCCTGATGATATAAAGAATATAAAGTAACGAAAAAAAGATGGCCAGAACGCACAGGAAACGGAACCCGATGGCAAGGGCGGCCTCCACTGTGGCCGCATCTCCGGTCAGGAAGCAGGAAAGAATCGGTTTCCCAAAGAGAACCATGACGGCTGACATCAGATATGCCGTCGCCGTGCCAATCAGATTGGCCGCGCGGAGTCCGGCTCCGATCCGTTCTCTTTTCCCCGCGCCCATATTCTGTCCCGCATAGGAGGACATGGCATAGCCATAGGAAGAAGCAGCGATTTCCAGCAGTCCGTAAAGCTTGTTCGCCGCCGTATATCCCGCGATAAACAGGACGCCGAAGCCGTTGATCACGGACTGCACCACCAGCCCGCCAAAGGATGTGATCATATTCTGCAGGCACAGCGGAAGGCCAAGACGGATTTCCTGCACGACCAGCTCCCTGTTCGCCCTGCAGTCCTCCCGCCTCAGTCTCAAGCCGGGAATCCTCCTGATACCGGCCAGACAATAGACGCCGGAAAGAAGCTGGGCAATCACCGTAGCGCCTGCCGCTCCCGGAATTCCCCAGCCCAGGCCCAAAACAAACAGTACATCCAGCACAATATTGCAGAGTGAGGAAGCCGTCATTGCCCGAAGCGGCGTCCTGCTGTCCCCCACCGCCCGCAGAATGGCCGCCGCAGTATTGTAGAGAATGGCAGCTGGAATCCCCGCATAAATAAAACGCAGATACAGGAGGGTCATTCCCCGGATCTCTTCCGGGGTTCCCAGCCAGGCCAGTATAACCGGAAGCGCCGCCTGTCCCAGTCCGGTAAGAAGGACTGCTGCCACACCGGAAAGGAGGGCGGCCTGGAACACCGCCCTGCGAAGTTCCCCTTCCTGCCCCGCTCCGAATTTCTGAGAAAGGATCACGGAAAAGCCCTGGGTCAGTCCCTGTACGGAGCCGAACATCAGAAAGGTCAGCCATTCCGACGCTCCCAGCGCCGCCAGCGCATTCACGCCAAGCGCCTGTCCCACCACCAGCGTATCCACAAAGGTATACAGCTGCTGAAATACGTTTCCCAGCATGAGGGGAAGGGCAAAGCTTAGAATCAGCCTGCCCGGGCTTCCCTGCGTCATGTCCAGGGTGCGTGTTTTTTTCTCTTCCTTTGTCATCTTACCTCCGCTTACAACAGATTTCCTTCTATCCAGCGCGCGACTCCATCCTTCTGATTGGATTCACACACCCCGTCGGCAACGCCTTTTACAATCTCCAGGGCATTGCTGACCGCGATTCCCTTTCCGCATTTTTCTATCATTTCCAGATCATTATAATCGTCTCCGAAAGCGATGACATCGTCCATGCTGATATGATATCGTTCCGCCAAAAATGAAATCGCATGATATTTCGTGGCTGACTGATTCATGATCATTCCGATTTTATTCTCTGACAGCTGAATATACAGTTCGTCCGGCAGCAATGCCTTATATTTTTCCATTTCGCTCAGAGAAGCCACCTCTACAATGATTTTATCGGCCGTTTTTCCCCTTAACTGCGCGAAGGTTTTGCAGGATATGTATTCCGCTCCGGGCCACAGACGGCCGGCATCAAAATTGGCATATAATACGTCCTCTGCTTCAACCGCAATATTGGAAAACGGATACCTTTCCAATATGGACTGTGCCAGCTCACCCGCGTTTTTTACGCCATATCCGCCTGTTTTTCTGCCCTTTTCCTGTATAACTGCCCCATTATGAAAGATACCGGCATTCAGATTCAGTATTTTCATATATTCCCTGGCCGTCCTGACAGGCCTTGCCGTTGCGGCCACGAAAATGCCGCCTTCGCTTTGATATTTTTTTATGACGCCAATCGTGAAGTCGGAAATGGTCTTATCATCCCTTAACAGCGTTCCATCCAGATCGGTTACAATCATTCCGGCTTTCATTATCATTTCCCTCCCATCTCCTGTAAACAAATCTTATCACATTTCATTCTTTCTGTGGATATTTTGTCACGAAATAACCTTTTTTCTTTGTAATAGCACATTTTTAAGTATCGGAGAAAAAAAGAAGCCACGGCAGCCGCTCCCACTGGAGCAGCTGCCGCAGCTTCCTTATGACATCTGACAAAGCCTTTCACTGTTCCATCTGTCTCCCCAGAAAGCCTGCCGCAGACAGCACAAGCTTCTGTTCCACCTCGCCCATTCTGGCCTTTGCATCGTTGTTCAGAAGCACCGCCGCGCCGATCACATCTCCCTCGCAGATGATCGGACTGATCACTTCATTGACATATTCCGTCTCTCCATCCCCCTCCCCGGAAACGGGAATGAAATTCTTATCCCCCTTCGAAGCCAGAATGTTCTCCCTTCTTTCAATGGCTTCCTCCAGTTGGCTGCTGATGCTTTTTCCGAGAAGAGCCTTGCAGCCTCCGGCGGCGGCGATGAACTGATCCCGGTCCGCGATCAGCGTCATCTGTCCGGATACCTGCGCCAGGCTCTCCGCGTACTGCCTGGCAAAAGTGCTCATTTCCCCGATGGGCGAATATTTTTTCAAAATGATCTCGCCCTCCCTGTCGGTAAAAATTTCCAGCGGGTCGCTCTCCCGGATGCGCAGGGTTCTCCTGATTTCCTTCGGGATGACGATCCGGCCAAGATCATCTATTCTTCGCACGATTCCTGTTGCTTTCATATAAATAATTCCTCCGTCTACTGTACTTTCCAAGTCTGGAAATAGTATCTGTAAATGGAGGAATTTTATACCTGAATCATTCGGATGAGGAGGCGAATTTTCTGACTCCGGAAATAAAATAATTGAAGCTGATCGACAGATTATTCTCAATATCCATATGTACCGCTATTTTTCTCGCACCGTCTAACTGTTGATGACGCGGAAACAGTTTCCGTATTTCCTCTTTGGGATTTCCTATTGCATCCGGATTCCTGAACTTACTTTTTCTTGATAATCCACTTACATCCACACCATATGCCTGGGATACCGCTTTTAGATCCCCAAGATACCAGGACTCCAATTCCCTGCATGCAATGCGTATCAGTACCGGCCTTCCATAAGGCTCGGCCAGCTGCTTTAGGGCCTCCTTGATCTGAACGCAATCTCCGCTGTCCTGATCTCTCACAATAATAAATTTTGTATCCGGCTGACGCCAGGCTTTCAGTTTATGGGGAATAGAAGCTTCCAGATCACTTTTCCCACTGTGCGGGATTGTCTTAAATTCTACAGATTCCGGCAGGATCTTGGGCAGAATAATATCAAGCACCGTTTTCATAGAAGCTTCTTCCAGCAAAAATACCAGTGTCATTCTGCCACCTCTTCTAAAAGAAGCTGCTGTCTCCACAGTTGTCCCAGCAGATCCCCGGCTTCATATAACTCTTTTATCAATGTGCTCTCTGATGCTTTATAGATTTTTGTATATCCCTCTTTCTTCACCAGACAAAACAGTTCTTCCAGACGGACCGCATTCAAAAAATCCGGTGAATGTGTCGAAATAAAAACCTGTCCTCCATCCTCTGCATAAATTCTGAATTCTTCCGCCAATTCTGCCAACAGCGCCGGATATAATTGATTTTCCGGCTCCTCCACACATAAAAGCGCGTGCTTTTCCGGATCCTTCAACAGTAACAGATACGTAAACATCTTAATCGTACCATCTGAAACAAATCTGGAAACAAATGGATCCTTAAAATTTCCATCCTGAAAACGGAGCACAATCCTTCCATCTGTTGTTTCCTGTGCCTCCACTTTTGAAACACCGGGAACTCTCTTTTTCATCGCTTCCAGAATTTCATCAAATACTTCTCGATGATTATCATACATAAATTTCGCTACCAATGCCAGATTATCTCCGGAAGTCGATATTCTTTCACTGTATCCGGCATCTTTCGTTCCCCTCGCTTCTTCTATATGAAAATCAGAAACATACCAGTCTTCAATCAATCGGCGCAATTGAGACACCGCAATAAATTCTTTAAACTGCCCCAGACCTTTAATCGCCAGAATATCCGGAGAATCCAGCTTCTGAGGACTTCTCTCTGCAAGGCGGACATCCTCATACTTAACCAGATCACCATCCGCCGCAACTCCTTCTCCAAACGCGAACTCCAGAACTTTCCATGGAGCACCTGTCTGCCCTCTCCGAAAACGCATAATTTCTTTCTTGATAGCCGGTCTTTTATTCTCCATCAGGCATATAGACAGCTGATAGGTAATAATCGGTTCATCCTCTGAAGGCCGAAATTTGATTTCGAATTCTATATCCCCCGTCTGTCCCCTGGATATTACCTCATGAAAACCGCCTCTTTGAGCCAAAGCAGCCCGTATATTGGACTGCAGCGCATCATGAAGGAACCCGAACACATCAAAAAATGTAGTTTTCCCAACGCCATTCATTCCAAGGAAAACTGCCATATTGGGAATCTCTTTTACTTCCACATCCTGAAAAACTTTATAGTTCTTTATTTTGATGGATTCAATTCTCATGTCCGGCCTCCTTCTTAGATTCATATTTGAATTATATCCTTTTGTGGGAATATCTGCAATAATAACCCAGGAAAGCTTTTTCAGGAGTCAAAAACTACAGCGCTGGTCATAATTTTTCCCCGTCTTTAAAAGCACGTTTCATCAGCCCGTCCTCTTCCTCAGCGGTCATTCTGGAGGTATGTATGAGAACATCCCTCACCTGCATTCCTCTCGCCTCAAAGTCGTGCAGATACCATTCATACGCATTCCGGTAAGCGTCCTTATCCGCGTTTCCCTGAGAAAATATGCCGATCACCTGAATGCCGGGATGAATGCGCGGAATCCCTTTTCCGTCCGCCATCATCATCAGGCAGTAATGCCGGTTCATATAAGTGATCATCGGCCCGGCGATCTGGCCGCAGTAATTGGGGGCAGCCAGGACCAGCGCTCCGCATTCCTGCAGCTCCCGCCAGTATGGCTTCAGATCATCCTCCAGAATACAGTCGCACCAGTGCGCCTTACAGTAGCCGCAGGCCTGACAGCCGCGGATGTTCATATCCTTCAGAGAATAGATTTTTACCTCATGTCCCGCTTCCTCTGCGCCGCGCAGGACCTCACGCGCGAGCGAGGAAGACGGTCCGTCCGCATGGGGACTTCCCAGAATGCCAAGTACCTTCATCACATACCTCCGTTTTCGTTTTTTCTACAGAAACATCGAAAACACCACCGTCACGATCCCGCAGATCCCGATCGCAAGCCCGCTCATGGCCCCTTCCGTCTCTCCGATTTCAATGGCCTTTGATGTTCCCACCGCATGGCTGCATGCACCGATCGCGAGCCCCGCCGTCATGGAGTCCTTCACCCGGAAGATACGGATCAGGAAGGGCGCCAGGATGCTTCCCATGATTCCGGTCAGGATGACCGCCGCCACCGTAATGGAAGAAATACCTCCATGACTTTCCGCGATTCCCACCGCGATGGGAGTGGTTACCGATTTGGGAAGAAGAGAATACGTCATGGCCTCGTCCAGCCCGAACAGACGGCAGAGAAGGAACACGCTTCCCATGGAGGTAAGAGAACCCGCCACGCAGCCCGCCAGAATCGGAAGCCAGTTCTTCTTCAGAAGTTCCAGCCTTGTATAAACCGATACCGCCAGACAACTGGTGGCCGGAGCCAGAAACATATTTATGATGCTCCCGCCCTCATTATAGCTCTCATAAGGAATTTGAAACAGCAGAAGCACCCCCGATACAAGAACGATAGCAATGATCAGGGGATTGCAGATCACAAGCCCCGTTTTTTTCTGAATCCATACACCAATGGAAAACGCCACAATACTGAGCGCAATTCCAAAAAACGGAGAAGCCAGCAGTTCAGACATATTCCTTCCTCCCTTCCTTTATTTTCCTTTCCGCAGTCCGGTTTTCTTCCGTTCCGGCCTTTCCTGTTATGTCCGCCTCAATCCGTCCGCTGTCTGCCTGCCGCCGGTTCATCAGCCAGAGGACGCCGCGGATGGTCCAGGCTGTCACCGCAAAGGTGAGAATCGTAGTAAACAGACAGATCAGAAGCAGCTTTCCCACATTCCCGGCCAGCACGTCAAAATAATTGATGATGCTCACTCCCGCAGGAATAAAGAAAAAGGCCATATTGGAAAGCAGAAAATCCGATTTTTCCCTGATATGCTCCACCTTCAGGATTCCGAAGATGAGCAGAACAAACAGCAGAAGCATCCCGATCACACTTGCCGGAAATGCAAAGGGCAGAAGATTTTCCACAATTTCGCTTACCCAGCACAGCGCAAAAATAATTCCAATCTGATAGATGATTTTCATAAGTACACGAACTCCCTCTTATTTTTAATTCAGGCTGATCTGACACATCTTCATCGTCAGAAGCGCCGCCTCATGACTTTCCGGCGTCACACCCGCGCAGCAGGACGGATCCACGCTGATCCTGGTCTCCGGCAGCCGCGCTTTTAACAGAAGCGCGTTGGACACCACGCAGATGTCCGTGCACAGACCCACCAGCTCGATCTCCAGCTCCTCCCTCTCACTTTCCCTGTACAGAAGCTCTGCCAGCTCAAGGGAAGCGAAGGTGGGCTTGTCCACGATCACCGCATGGGGCATGGCCTCCCGAATCTCTTTCCGGATCTGCCATCCCTCACTTCCCCGGATACAGTGAGGGACAGGCAGATTCCTCCCCTCGCTGGTTTCCAGATAATCCTCATCATGTGTATCTCTTGTGGCATAAATGCAGTCCTCAGGATATGTGCGGATCTTCTCCGCAACCCTGCCGACGATCGCCTGCGCCTCCTTCGTTCCCAGTGCTCCGTCGATGAAATCATTCTGCATGTCCACTACCACCAGTATTTTTTTCATACTCTATCCTTTCCGGCGCGATCCCACGCCCTGTTGTCATCCATTCTCCCCATTTTCCCTTTTTTCAGACCACATTCTGCACGCCATCCTCAAGCTTCAGAAGCTGTTCCATATCGGATAGCAGCTTCTCCGTCAGCTCCAGCAGCTTCTCCGCGTCCTTTTCCACCAGACCCTCCTTTTTAAAGCGCAGCAGAAAATAGGGCGTTCCCTTCGCCGTAAAGGTCAGGGATGAGCCGTACAGGCGAAGCAGCCCGGGAATATTTTCCACACGTAAGAATGCGTCCGGACGGAGCTGAAGCTTCAGCGCTCCCTCCCGGTTCTTCCCTTCGTCCCGGCTCTTCACCTCGGTGATATAAAGAGAGTGGGCCTTTACCCGGATCAGGGCGATCCGGAGCAGATTTTCCACGCAGACGGGCACCTCTCCAAACCGGTCCAGAAGCTCCTCCTTCATATCCTCGCTCTCCGCGGGAGTTTCCACCCCCGCAATCCGCTTATAGATATCCAGCTTCTGCTGCTCGTTGACGATGTAGGCGGACGGAATATAGGCATCCACATCCAGCTCCACGGTGGTCGCAAAATCCGCCGTGCGGGTCTCACCCTTCAGGGTTTTCACCGCATCGTTCAGCATCTTGCAGTACAGGTCATACCCCACCGCCTCCATGTGGCCGGACTGCCTCTTTCCGAGCAGATTGCCCGCGCCGCGGATCTCCAGATCCCGCATGGCGATCTTGAAGCCGCTTCCCAGCTCGGTAAATTCCCGGATAGCGGACAGCCGTTTTTCCGCAATCTCCTTTAACATCTTATCCCGCTTATACATCAGAAACGCATAGGCGGTGCGCCCGGAACGGCCCACCCGGCCGCGGAGCTGGTAGAGCTGGGAAAGGCCGAGCTGATCCGAATCGTGGATGATCATGGTGTTCACGTTGGAAATGTCCAGCCCCGTCTCAATGATGGTGGTGGAAACCAGCACGTCGATTTCCCCATTGATGAAATCGTACATGATCCGCTCCAGCTCATGCTCCTTCATCTGTCCATGGGCAAACGCCACATTCGCCTCCGGCACCAGATTCTGGATGGATGCGGCCATGTCCGCGATGGTGTTCACCCGGTTGTAAACGTAGTACACCTGTCCGTTTCTGGCAAGTTCCCGGACGATGGCCTCCCGCACCATTTCCTCGTTATATTCGCAGACAAAGGTCTGGATGGGCTGACGGTCTCCCGGCGCTTCCTCCAGCACACTCATGTCCCGAATACCGATGAGGGACATATGCAGAGTCCGGGGAATGGGGGTGGCCGTCAGCGTCAGCACGTCCACATCCTCCTTCAGCTTCTTGATCTTCTCCTTGTGGGCCACACCGAAACGCTGCTCCTCGTCAATGATCAGAAGGCCCAGATCCTTAAACTGAATATCGGAGGATAAAATGCGGTGGGTGCCGATCAGAATATCCACCTGCCCCTTGCGAAGATCCGTCACCGTCTTTTTCTGCTCCGCACTTGTGCGGAACCGGCTCATCAGATCAATGCGCACGGGAAAATCCTTCATTCTCTGCTGGAAGGTGTTATAGTGCTGCTGGGCCAGAATGGTGGTGGGCACCAGGAAAGCCACCTGCTTTCCGTCCTGCACCGCTTTAAAAGCCGCCCGGATGGCGATCTCCGTCTTGCCGTAGCCCACGTCCCCGCAGATCAGGCGGTCCATGATTTTGTGGCTTTCCATGTCCTCCTTGGTAGCGGCGATGGCGGAAAGCTGATCCTCCGTTTCCTCGAAGGGGAACATTTCCTCAAATTCCTTCTGCCAGACCGTATCCTGACCGAAGGCAAAGCCCTCCTTCTGCTGCCTGACCGCATACAGCTCCACCAGATCCTTTGCCACCTCGTCCACGGCGCTTCTCACCCTCGACTTGGTACGGGTCCATTCCTGGGTGCCCAGCTTGTTCAGCTTTGGTGTTTTGGCGGCGTCCGCAGAAGCATACTTCTGGATCACATCCAGTCCGGTGGCGAGCACGTACAAGTTTCCGCCGTCCCGGTAGGAAATCTTGATATAGTCCTTGACGGTGCCGTTCATCTCCACCTTTTCAATGCCCTGATAGATTCCGAGCCCGTGGGTTTCATGCACCACATAGTCGCCCACCTTCAATTCGGCGAAAT
The DNA here is from genome assembly GCA_019119815.1 of Candidatus Eisenbergiella intestinipullorum. Taxonomy (GTDB): domain Bacteria; phylum Bacillota; class Clostridia; order Lachnospirales; family Lachnospiraceae; genus Eisenbergiella; species Eisenbergiella intestinipullorum. Next base: position 16,159 of record DWWH01000092.1, read on the forward strand.
CCTGGATCTTCTGGCCTTCAAACTGCCTGCGGCGTTTCTTCTTTTTCTTCTGCGCTCCGAAAATGTCGCTCTCCGTGATGACCACGAATTTCAGCAGGGGATATTCAAAGCCCCGGCTCACATGGCCGTAAAACAGTTCCACCTCTCCCGGCTGTACCTCTCTGTCGCCATCCTCGCTGTAGAAGCTTGCAAGGCCTTCCGCCTGCAGATCCTCCGCAAGCCGCTTTGCCCGGGTCCGGGAAGGGGACAAAAGAAGCACCCGGCTGCCGTTTTTCTTATACCGCTTCAGATCCGCCGTCAGCGCTTCAAAACTGTTGTTGTAGGGGGACATGCTTTTCACATTGACATCAAACCGCCTCTGTGGAGTGACGAGAACGTTTCTGGTGTCCATGGCTGAAAGCAGCACCGTGCGCAGGCCGCTCAAAAAGGAGGCCGTCTGCTCGCAGCCGTACAGAAGATCCGCCTGCCCCGGCAGAATATAGCCCTTTTCCAGCCGGTGGCTCATGCTCTCCCGAAACTCCAGCTCCACCGCCTCTCCCTGCTCCTTCAGCCTCCCCGGCTCGTCCAGAAACACGCAGGTATACCGGTCGGGGAAAAAACGCAGGAAGGACACCGTATCCTCATAAAAATAGCGGATATAGCTTTCCAGATTCGCCGCCGCGGAAAGCTCCCTCACCTGCTCGGAAAGCTCTCTTATCTGTCCGGTGATCCGGGCCGCCTCCTCGGTATGAAAATCCTCCCGCAGCTTTGCCGCAAACGCCTTCGCCTCCGTCTCAATCCGTTTTAACCCGTCAAGCTTCTGCCGCCTGTCCAGCACCATCTCCGTGGCCGGATAGATGTCAACCATGGACAGCTTCTCCACGCTCCTCTGGCTTCCCAGGTCAAAGGAGCGGATGGAATCCACCTCTTCTCCCCACAGCTCGATGCGGTAAGGATTTTCCTCCGTCAGATCGAACACGTCAATAATGCCGCCCCGGATGGAAAACTGGCCCGGCGCCTCCACCTGCCAGTTTTTTTCATAGCCCATCCGGGAAAGCTGTTCGGAAAGCTCCGTCTCATCCACAGTGCTGTCCGCGTCGATGTGGATGACCGCATCCGCGATCTCCTCCAGCGGCACCTGCGGGCTCATCA
>DWWH01000093.1 GCA_019119815.1 Candidatus Eisenbergiella intestinipullorum
TTACTCAGCCAGATCTGCGCATTCCCTGCGCAGACCGTACGAAAACAGACCGGCTGGAAGCATCCGGCCTGGCGCGAAGCGCTTGGAATGGCCGGATGCCGTTACAGATCTGCCGAAGGCTGAGCTGTAACAATAAAAGAGAGCAAAGGGGGGGACTGTTTGTGATCGTATATCGGCCATTCTGGGAAACCTTAAGAAATTCAAAGGAAACTACCTATACCCTGATCCACAGGTATCATATGTCCAGCGCCACGATAGATAAGCTTCGGAAAAACAAGCCCATGAACACCACCACGCTCAACGATCTGTGCCGGATCCTGGACTGCCGCTTATGTGACATCGCCGAGTATGTTCCTTCCGATTCCGACCAGCCTCTGTAAAAGGGCATGCGCATCCACGCTTTTTTATCCATGGAATTAAAAAAACAGCCATTTCTGACTGTTTCTGATCTGCTTTCGCTCCTGCTGCCGTTTTCCATCCCGACATCCATTATAAAAACCGTGCGTCCTGCTTCGAGCCTTAACCCATATGCGTTACCTCTACAGTTAACTCCGCCAGGCACCCTCACGGCACACGGAAAATTCTGCTTAGTGCTGCTTTGTTCCCAACCTGACACGGTTCACAGACATCCGTTGCGTAAGACCCAAACTTCATCGCCACTTATAGAGGGCAGCCATAAAGACGCTGGCCCTCGGCCGGACATCACCCCTGCTATAGCGGATTTCAGGTACAGGAGGCCGCTGCTCTCCCGGCTGCACGGTTTATTCAGTATACCTTTTTTCAGGGTGGTTTGTCAATCCCCGTGCTGCCGCTTTTCCTGCCCGTTTTTTTCTTCCGCAGCAGCCCTTCTCTGTTTCCTTTCTTCTCTCACCCGGACCCTGAGTTCTTTGAAAAACTGTTTCAGCATATCGCTGCATTCCTGCTCCATCACGCCCCGGATCACATGAACCTGATGGTTGAATCTGGGGTCTTCCAGAACATTGAGCAGAGAACCGGCGCAGCCGGCTTTCGGATTCATGCATCCGATCACCGTCTCCGGGATCCGCGCCTGCACGATGGCACCTGAGCACATCTGGCAGGGCTCCAGCGTCACATACAGGGTACAGTCCTCCAGCCGCCAGTCGCCGAGCTTTCTGCTGGCCCTGCGTATGGCGGTGATCTCCGCATGGGAAAGCGTATTTTTATCCGTGTTGCGCCGGTTGTAGCCCCGGCCGATCACTTTTTCTCCGTGCACGATCACGCAGCCGATGGGAACCTCTCCCAGTGCATATGCCTTCCTCGCCTGCTTTATGGCCTCCTTCATATAATGGATATGACGCTTTTCCTCCTCCGGGGTCATTGTTGTCTGTTCCTTTTCCATTCTGCCTTCCTTCTTCTCCCCCGATGCGTTTCTATACGGTCCATACGGAAAACGGGAACCCGTTGGAAACCACTGACCTCTTTGGTCAGGGTATTCCTGCTCACGTTACTGTTCAGGCCAGTGCCGGTCACTTGCTGACCGGCACGTAAAAAGCGTGTTACAGCTCAGCCTTCGGCAGAGCTGTAACGGCATCCGGCCATTCCAAGCGCTTCGCGCCAGGCCGGATGCTTCCAGCCGGTCTGTTTTCGTACGGTCTGCGCAGGGAATGCGCAGACCTGGCTGAGTAGTAACAAAAGCGTTACGGCCAGAACCCGGCCCGCTTGCACATCGGCGTTCTTTTTTTTATAATAGATCTGATCTATGCTCTTACGTATGAAAAATCATAACAGGAAAAGGTGACAAATGCAAATCTGCGGCTTTAACAAAACAACTCTGCTGGATTATCCCGGCCATGTGGCTGCCACTGTTTTCACGGGCTGCTGCAATTTCCGCTGTCCCTTCTGCCAGAACGGAGATCTCGTCCTGCATCCGGCCCGCATCCCTCTGATCGGTGAGGAGGAGGTGCTGAAGGTGCTCGCCAGAAGGAAAGGCGTTCTCACCGGTTTATGCGTTACCGGAGGGGAGCCGACGCTCCAGCCGGACCTGCCCGTTTTTCTGGAAAAGGTCAGAAAGCTCGGGTATCTGATCAAGCTGGATACCAATGGCTATCTGCCCGGGGTTCTGAAGTCCCTTGTCCGGGAAGGGCTTCTTGATTCCATCGCCATGGATATTAAATCCTCCCCGGAGCATTACGCCCGGGTCAGCGGGACTCCCGGCCTGCAGATGGAGCGGATCTTTCAGAGTGTCGATTTCATCCGAAGCTGCGGCCTCCCCTATGAATTCCGGACCACAGTGGTAAGGCAGCTGCACACAGCGGAGGATTTTCGCTCCATCGGCCGCTGGCTTAAGGGTGCACAGGCTTATTTTCTTCAGTCCTATCAGGAGAGCGACGGAGTCATCTCCCCCATTTTCAGCGCGTATTCCAGAGAGGAGCTGGAAGACTTCCGGAACCTTCTGCTGCCTTTTATTCCGAATACCAGTCTCCGCGGCGTGGACTGACAACGGCGGATGCCGCTCCGGAAGTCCCCCGCGTCTTCTTTCGCGGCATCTTCCGGCTTCCGGTCCTTTCTGCCCGCCTAGATCCTCACCCGTTTCATGTAGTAGCCGAAATCTCCCTGCTCCGCCGGTTCTCTTTTCCCCTCAAACGCCTCGAATCCGAACATCTCCGCCGCCATTTTTTCCCGTTCATAATAAACACCGGGCACGCCCAGGTAGTAATTCTCTCCCTCCGCATCCGGATAGCTTCCCAGGATCACGTGGCGGTAATTGTAATAGCCGTGGAGCAGAAAGCTGTTATGCACCAGCTTCTGGTATTCCCGGCTCAGGATCACGAAATCTCCGGGCGTGATGGACAGAAACATCCGTTCATCCCCAAAGGGATGTATCTGCGGATAAAGATGCAGGAGCTGCTCCCATTTATCTTCGTAAAAGATCTGTCCGGACGCACCGTTTTCCTTCGGCGGGACCTCCGCTCCTTTGCCATCCGTCCGGGCAGCGGCAGCGCCTTTCTCTTCTTTCCGCCCCTCTTCTGCCCGGGCAGCGCCTTCCTTTTCCTTCCGCACCTCTTCTGCCCGGGCGGCGCCTTCCCTTTTCTTCCCCATATCTTCTGCCTGTGTGTCTGCGGAAGGCGTATCTGCCGCCCGCAGGCAGCACCGCTTCGGACAGCACGGCCCGGGGGCGGCGGCCGTTTCCTCCGGTTTCTCCATTTTCCGTATTTCCGGCTGTTTCGGCCGCATTTCGTCCTTTTCCCTCCCTTCCCCCTCCGGCACAGGAATGCTCCCTTCCTCCGCTTTCCTCCCGGAAGGCTTCCAGGTTCCTTTCAGGCATCTTCCCCCGGAAAGCTCCACCTGAATGCCGCAGATTTCCCGAAACAGCCTCCCTCCCCTGGTCCGCACTCCCGGATCAAGGGTGCGCTCATAGCTTCCTTCTCCTCTTTGAAGCAGGATCTTATCTACCAGCGCTCCCGTTTCATCCCGAAGATCAAAGAAGCCGGTGTCCGATGCTGCGAGTCCGCGGACATGCAGCTCCCACTTCAGGCTCCGTTCTGTCTCCTCCAGCTTCAGAAACCCGGCATTCCCGACCCGTTCTCCAGTCTTCCACAAATCCATATACACGATCTGCCTGTTGTAATAGAACACCCTTGTCCTCCTTCCTGAAGCGCCCCTTTCGTTCCTTTACAGTCTCCATTCTATTCTCCGGGATTTCTCCATATGAAAAATTTTTATAAAAGCTGTGTGCCTTTTGTGGCACATGATGGAATAGAGTTATGTAACGACTGGAATGCCGCAGATCAGCCGGATTTTTCTGCCTGCTGCGGCAAACATGATCAGGAGGTAACAGTTATGAATCACGCAGACAAAAGTTTTGAGGAACCGGACAGCTTTTCCAGAGTCATCGCAGGACGGATCTCCGCGCAGCTGTCCAGGCACAACTGGTCGCTCAGGACCCTTTCCGACCGTTCATCCGTTCCTTATGAGACCATCAAAAAAGTGGCAAATGCGAAGATCAAAAATCCGTCTCTGAAAAACATTCTCAAGATTGCCGAGGCCTTTGGCTGCAGCATCGACTATCTGGCCGGCAGGCAGGACGCCCCCATTCCTCCCCGGCAGATTTCCGGGGATCCTCAGACGCGGATTTCCCGGGAATCTCCGTGAAAACGCATTGCGCCCTCTCTTCCACAGTGCTACAATAGAGCCACGGGCCGCTCTGCGGCAGCAAAGCAAAATAGGGTGTGAAAGCTTTTCACAGCCGGACAGGTCCGATGGCTGTTTGTGCCGGAGCGTCGCAAACAGCTCTCCGGCATCCGGGGATCACGAACGGGATCTTCCGCTGTCCCGCCGCAGCAGAGCGACGATTTTCTACGCTCCGGAATGGAGATCTATATGAGCAGAAAAGTAGTTTTGGCAGGTGCCTGCCGGACCGCCATCGGCGTGATGGGCGGCGAGCTTTCCAGCGTGCCTGCGGCAGACCTTGGAACCGTCGTGATCAAAGAAGCGCTCCGGCGCTCCGGCGTAAAGCCTGAGCAGGTAGACGAAGTCTACATGGGCTGCGTGCTGCAGGCCGGACAGGGTCAGAATGTGGCCAGACAGGCCGCCATCCATGCGGGCATCCCGGTGGAGGTTCCCGCCACCACCGTCAACGTGCTGTGCGGCTCCGGCCTGCACTGTGTGAACCTGGCCGCCAAGCTGATCGCCAGCGGAGATGCGGACATCATCGTTGCCGGCGGTACGGAAAGCATGTCCCGCGCTCCCTATCTGGTGCAGCAGGGCCGTTACGGCTACCGCATGGGAAATGCGCCGTTAGAGGATGCGCTGCTGAAGGATGCCCTGACCGACGCCTTCTATGGCTATCACATGGGAATGACCGCAGAAAATATCTGCGAGCAGTGGGGCCTGACCCGCGAGCAGCTTGACGAGTTTGCAGCGAACAGCCAGCAGAAATGCGAAAAGGCCATGAACGAGGGCCGTTTTAAAGAAGAGATCGTTCCCGTCGAGGTAAAGACCAAAAAAGCGACCATCACGGTAGATACCGATGAAGGCCCCAGAAAGGGCGTGACCGTAGAGAGCCTTTCCAAGCTCCGTCCCGCCTTCAAGAAGGATGGCGGCCTGGTGACGGCAGGAAACGCTTCCGGCATCAATGACGGAGCAGCGGCCATCATCGTCATGAGCGAAGAAAAGGCAAAGGAGCTCGGCGTCACTCCCATGGCCACCTGGATCGCCGGAGAGCTGGCCGGCGTGGAGCCTTCCATCATGGGAATCGGCCCTGTCGCCGCCACCAGGAAGGTCCTGAAAAAGACCGGCATGCAGATCGGCGACTTCGACCTGATCGAAGCGAACGAAGCCTTTGCCGCCCAGTCCGTGGCAGTCGGCCATGATCTGGGCTTTGACCCGGACAAGCTCAACGTGAACGGCGGCGCCATCGCCCTCGGTCATCCGGTGGGCTGCTCCGGCTGCCGCATCCTGGTAACGCTTCTCTATGAGATGCAGCGCAGGGATGCCAAGACCGGCCTCGCCACCCTCTGCGTGGGCGGAGGAATGGGCTGCGCAGCCGTTGTGAAAAGAGACTGATCCGGCTGACGGGTTCGGCCGCTTCCGAGAAAAGGCCTTCCGGCAGAAATTTCCTGCCGGAAAGCCTTTTCACTTTTTCCTGATGCAACCGCCCGACACCGGTCCTTATGAAAGGAGCTCCTATGATCCCTGACCGACATACCGCCTTCCAAATGCTGGAAGAGGGCTGGAAACGCAATCCCGGCCCCTGGAAGGACCATTCCCTGACTGCAGCCCGCTGCGCGGAAGCGATTGCAAAGCGCCTGCAGACACGGGGCGTTTCCATCGATCCCGAAAAGGCCTTCATCCTCGGCCTGCTTCACGACATCGGACGCAGAGAGGGCGTCACCTATCTCGCTCATGTCATCGACGGCTATGACTATCTCATGGGGCTGGGCTATGACGAACCTGCCCGCATCTGCCTCACCCATTCCTTCCCGGAAAAGGATGTGAACACCTATATCGGCAAACACGATGTTTCTCCGGAACAGGAGCGGAGAATCGCTGCCCTTCTGGATTCCTTTGCATATGACGATCTTGACCGCCTCATCCAGCTCAGCGACTGTATTGCCATGCCAGACGGCCCGGCAGACATCATCGTGCGTATGAACGATGTAAAAAACCGTTACGGCCGCTATCCCAGGTCCAAATGGAACAAAAATCTGGAGCTGAAGCGTTATTTTGAGGAGCTGATGGGCTGCTCCGTGGAGGACGCAGTCGGAACTGCGCCGGAAGCTGCCGGTCCGTAGTCCGCTGTCCCGACCGCTTTTGCGAGCTGATCCCAGATCCGGTGTCTGCATTCTTCCGATTCCTGCAGGCGCTGCGGCAGACCGTTCAGATCGATGGGCGAACCTGTTCTCGCTCCGGCATCCTGCGGAAGCTCCGTGAGCGTTCCGTACCAGTTCTCCCGGAAGGCGGAGGACTGCCAGCCCAGGGCCGGCTGTGCGGCAAAAGCGAAGATGTTCCGGTAGAACAGATGGGACTGCCCGGGCTGATGGCAGCAGATCATGGGACCCGTTTCCTTCGTATGCAGGAACAGATTCCCATACAGCTCGGAACGGATTCCATAGTCATCCTGGATCAGACAGCGCTCGTCGTCCACGCTGATGTTGTAGCGCAGGATCGTCCCTTCGCATTCCCGGTTCCGGTTGATCCCCGTGCAGTCCAGCCAGAAGCCGCCTTTATTTCCATAGGTATAGTTATACTGAAAAATGGTGGTCCCCGCCGTACCCCAGTCCGTATCAAAGGCAGTCCCGTCGTTCTCAAACAGGCTGGTGCGTCCCACCTCATTTCTCTGGATCAGCGCATCCGATACGGCGCACACCCAGATGCCTGCGATCAGCCGGGTGTCCTCCAGGCTTCCCAGAGCGCCCGCATCCAGGCAGACGTTTCCGTCGATCAGCGGAGAAATACAGTTTGCCACGATGATCCCGTCGCTTCCCGTGCGCTCGATCCGGTTACCCCTTACCACCACGTGGGTATGATGGATGTCGTTGATAAAGTCCTCCTGCTGGTTGACCCGGATGCCGCTGGTCAGAACGTCATGCACATGATTTCCGCTGATGAGAATGTCGTGCAGATGGTTTTTCCGGGAAGAACGCCCCGGCATGGTCACGTAGATGCCGGAGTTCCAGTACATGCTTTCATACACTTTCCGATCCCGTCTGTTTTCTCCCTGTACGTCAGAAATCTCACAGTTTTCGATCACGATCCCTTCCGTGATCCCCTCCGGCTTCCCGCAGATACAGATACCCTGTCTGATGCCCCGCTCAGCAGCACGGTTGGTCACGGCGATATTTCTCACCTGCCAGAAGCTGACTCCCTCCAGATAGACGGCTGCATATGCGCCGTCCCCGTGAATGACGGGAGCCGCTCCTGCATCCCTTTCCGTTTCCCCATAGGCATCCACCGTGACGGGACGCTGTGCGCTTCCCGATCCTCTCGGATGCAGCATTCCGTGCCAGCTTCCGCCCCGCTTCAGGCGCAGAGCGTCGCCCGGCTGAAATTCCTGTGCGTTAGCCCGCTCCAGGGACCTCCATGCTGTCTCCGGAGACAGGCCGGTGCGGGTGTCGTCTCCATTTTCACTGTCGATATAAAAAATCCTGTCTGCATTCATGATCTTCCTCCATTATAAATTGAGCCAAAATCTCTCATTCTCCGAAAATCCTTTCGGTCCCGGGCTTTCCTGCAAGCCTTCTGATCGCCTCCATCCGGAAGGCGCCCGGCCATGCCACCAGCCATTGAGAAGCGATTCCCCGCTCCCCCTGCCTTGTTACGGTATAGCTTTCATCCTGACTGCCTTCCGGGCGGAGCTTTCCGTCGATCACCAGTGTGCCGTCAGAAATATGCTGACAGCCATTTCTCCATATGGCGCGCGCTCTGCTCAGCCAGCGCTCCTGTCCGGTAATCCGGTACAGCTCATACAGCTCCGGAATATAGCAGAGGGCAAACGGATCGATCCCCTCATGCACCGTGGAGACCAGCGTTCCGCCGAAGGAGTCGTAGCCGGTCTGTCCGAGCAGACAGTCCCTGTCAAAGCGGCAGGTATGGGAATACTGCCAGGTGGAAAGATACCAGGCCGCCCTTTTCGCTCCTTCCAGCCAGCGTTCTTCTCCGGTCAGCTCATACAGGCCGATCGCCCCTTTCAGAAGCGGGATGGAGGATTCCTTATCTATGGAAAAAATGTCCAGCGCGCCCGCCGTGGTAAATCCGCTCTCCTCAAGCTCCTGCAGATAATATTCCATACTGCTTCGGGCAGCATCCAGATACCTCCCGTTTCCGCTCAGCCTGTACCCGTCGATCAGCGGCAGGGAAAGGAACGCGCCCACCGTGCCTTCCCGGACAGCCACGGAACCGTCCTCGTACCAGCTCTTTGCAAACGCCCCCTTCTCATCCTGCATCCTGACGGCAAAATCGCAGATGTCAAAGGCTGCCTTGCGGTAAGCCTTCGCTCTTTCCCTCAGATCTTCCGTTTCCGGCTCCATCCAGTCCCGGTCCGCAAGCTCCTCCGCCAGTGCGGCCGCTTCAAAATAAGCGCAGCCCGCTGTTCCCAGGTCGCAGGCCTCCAGGGTCCGGACCTGTCCGGGATCGTAATAGCTGCATACCACGCCTGCCGGAGACATTGCGTTTTTCAACCAGCTGTCCAGCACCCGGATCCCCATCTGCGCCGTCTCCTTTTCTTCCTTTTCCATTGCCTCCCACAGAAGGGAATTGGCAAAAGAAGCGTTCTGACCGCACCAGCCGATCTCATACTTATTGTATTTTCTCTTTTCCCATTCCTTCCCGTTCCAGCTCATGCCGATGCTGAAGCCGCAGAATCCGTCCGCTTCTCTCGTAAACAGTGTTTTCGCATAGGCGACGGCCAGCCTCCAGATTTCCCCTTTGGAATAGGGCAGCGGCCTTTCGCGGTCATTCTGCTTCCAGGCAGCGTCCAGCGCTTTCGCATAACCGACCTTTTCTACCCCGTTTTCTTCGATCACGATCCAGCCCGCAAAGACGCTGCGGGGCTCTGCTTTTCCGTACCAGGGCTCCGAAAAGCGGTACAGGTCCAGAGTCTTCGGCGTCTCCTCCTCCGGCCAGCACAGACGGTGTACGGTTTCCCCGTTTTCTTCATAAAGCTGGCAGGCGTTCGCTCCTTCCTCATCTCCAAAAAGCGCCACGCCGACGACGCGCTCCCCGAATTTCTTTTCCGAATAGGTCATCGCCGCTACGGAAGCCCTGTGCCATCCATATTTCCACGGGATTCCCGTCTGTCTGTAATCCGCGAAATAACGGTCTGAGGTATATTCGCAGAAGGTCCCCCAGCCGTTCCCATGATAGTTTAATCCGGGAACCATCGTAAAGTCTGGCCGGAAGCACGCCCGCAGCTCCATTTCCATTCTGTCTGCAGGCTCCCCTTTTCGCATCCAGCGGTAAACGCCGTTCCCCATTTCTTCAAAGCTGTCCGTATAGCCTTTCCGGCCGATCACTCTCGCCGCCTGTAGCCCATCGGAATAAAAACAGGTGTCAGGCCCTTTTTTTACTATTTGTATCATTCTTCCCTCCATGCCGAAGCGTTCTACGCTGAGGCCGCTGCGATCCCAGCAGTTTTGTGCTTCGTCGCAAAACTGCCGATTGAAAAATAAGCCATCGGGCTTATTTTTCAATCTTCCCTCCATTGATCGAGCAGATTCCAGTTTCCGCACCTGCGCAGGGTTTCCAGACGGAAGGCGCAGGGCCATGCCACCAGCCACTGGGTCACGTCAAAGCTGCCTCCCCATCCTGTCCTTCTGCCGCCTTCTGCCGTTATCCTGCTGTTTCCCCATCTGGTATGGATATAGCCCTCGTCACAGCTTCCTGCGGGCCGGACTCCTGTGGGAGGAACCTGCAGCGTTCCGTCGGAGATGACCTGGGATGCGTTATTCCAGATGGCAAGCGCCCGTTCCTTCCACTGCATATGGCCGGTCAGCTCCGCCAGCTCGATCAGATCCGTCACATAGCACAGCGCGAAGGGGTCCATATGATGATGGGAGGTGGAAACCGCGGTCCCGCCGAAGGTATCATAACCGAGTCTGCCGAGGGTGGAATCCTCCGGAAAATCCACGCTCTGATGCCACTGCCATGTGGACAGATACCAGGCCGCTTCTTCCGCCATATCCAGATAAGAGGTAAAGCCGGTGGTATGATACAGAAGAAGTCCCGCCTTTAAAAGAGGGATCACCGACTCCTTATCAATGCAGCAGGTATCCAGCGCTCCGCTGGTTCCATAGCCCTGATTCATAAACTCCCGGTAATAGCAGGAATACGCCCGGGCCGCTGCCACATGATATTCCCTGTTTCCCGTTCTCCGGAAAGCCTCCGCCAGAGGCAGGATCAGAAAAGCGCCCGCGCTTCCCACAAGCTCCTTCGCCGTTCCGTCGTGATTCCAACTCATGCCGATCCTGCCGTCCAGCTGCTGCCTTTGGATCACGAATTCGCAGATCTCCAGCGCCGCTTCCTTCCACTCTTCCTTCTCCAGTCCCAGAAGCTTCGCCTGGTCGTAAGCTTCCAGGAGCTGCTGGCCCGCTGTCCCCAGGTTGCATGCGTCGATCGGAAAGTCCCTGTCATCATACCTGGTCAAAAGAAGGCCGCTTTCGCTCCTCGCCATGTTCACCCAGGCATCCAGGACGGAAACCGCCATGTCCAGCGATTCCCTGTTCTGCGTCATCTGATAATCATACAGGAGAGAAACGGCAAGAGAGGCGTTCTGGCCGCACCAGCCGATCTCATACTTTATTTCCTTCCGCTTTTCCCATTCTGCGCCGTTCCAGGTAAAGCCGATGCTGAAGCCCCGGAAGCCGTCCGCTTCCTCCGTATAAAGCCTTCTGGCATAATCGCAACTCAGCTCCCAGATCCTGCGCGCCGGCTTTTGGGGCCCTTTCAGTCTCTGTGGCCCCGTTTTGAAACACCGTTCCGTCCGCACGGCAGCATCGCTTCCGCAGGGATCGCAGCTCTCGTCGGGATCCGGATTTTTGTCAGGAGCATAATTCTGCTCCCATGCGTGGGACAGCATCCTTTTTACCGCCCCGTTCCCGGTTCCCAGGCAGAGGTAGGCGGTAAAGGTGTCAGACGGCTCCATCGTCCCCCGCCAGGCCTGTCCCCACGCATCCGCATACAGCACCTGCGGCTCCTCCGTCTCCGGCCAGATCACCCGGAAGACCGCTCTGTTCTCCCGCAGAAAAATGCTTCCCGCACATTTCCCGGTTCCGTACAAAGCTGCTCCGATGCGGGCATTCCAGGATGCACTTGCCCCCGGAATGGCTGTCCTGTGCCAGGCGAAGGTCCAGGGCGTCCCGTCCTTTTCATAGCCCTTATATTCGTGATCCTTTCCCCAGGGATTTCCGTCATAGGAAACGCCGGGCACCAGCGTGTGCTCCGCCTCAAAGCAGGCGGATGCCTCCAGGACCATTTCCGTCACAGGCGTTTCGGTCCTGCGCACCCAGCGGATGACTCCCTCTGCCTCTTCTTCAAAGACATCCTCCGCTCCCTCCGGCGTTTTTATAAACGCCGCAGCCTGCGCTTCGTTTTCGCCATTTTCCTTCAGATAGAAAATGGTTCTGTCCCCTTCTTTTTTCCAGCTTATCACAGCCCTTCCTCCTTTTCTGCTTCCTCTTTCGTTCCGGATATTTTGCTCCGGTATTCCTGCGGCGTCATTCCGGTATGCTTTTTAAAAAAATGAGTAAAATATGACGCGGTATTCAGCCCGGAACGTTCTGCCACCGTCTGGATCCTGATCCTGGGATCTCTCAGAAGTTCCTTTGCAGCGTTCAGTCTCTGTGCGGTAATGTACTGTCCCGGAGACTGACTGGCCGCCTTCTTATAGATTCTGGACAGATATGAGGGGTGAAGTCCCACGATCTCTCCCAGCTTCGGCAAAGAAAGATCCTCATCCAGATGATTCAGGATATAGGTATTGACCTTGTGAACAATCGCCGCATCCGTATCCGTATGGATCTCCCGCCGCGTCGAAAAATATCTTTCGGCAACATTTTCCAGATAAAAACAGGCCTCCCGGAAGCTTCTGTGTTCAGAATAATTGGCCAGTCTTTCCATGTCAATACCGGACAGCAGGGAATTCTCTCGGGGAAGATAATTCAATATGGCCTGCATCAGAAGCGACGCCAGGGTGAGATAGGCCGTCACGGCCTGTTCCGGGTGTTCTTCTCGGATCCTGTCCCGGATCCCCCGGACCACATCCATATAGTCCGTTTCCTTCCCGTACATCAGGCTGTCCGAAATCCGCTCCACCTCAAAGGTTCCCATGATCGGACTGTTTTCCCTCCAGGTATATTCCGGAAGAAGCGCATCGGCTCCGCAGAGAAATACGCCTCCTTCTCCTTCCACTTCAAATCTTTTCCATCCAAGTACGGGAAAAGCGCCGGAAAGCTCTTCCAGCTTCAGCCTGTTCTCATACAGATATGCCTGCGGCGCCTGCAGTCCAAGCTTCTCACACATGCCGAGCGCGATCTCCATAAATCCTTTCATCCGAAGCGGGCGCAGATCGCCGGCCTGTGCCAGAATCAGGAACGCTCTTCTGAAAACACGTGCCGCATAGATCCGAAAGGCTCCTTTCAGATTTTCCTGAAAAACGCTCTGTACCTGTCCGCAGACCTCGGCATCCTGATCCGGCAGCATGCAGACGAGAGCCATCAGAAATTCTCCCTCCGGTTCAATTTCCGGCCAGGCCGCTCGCATTTTCCTGATGATCTGAGCCTTTCCCGCGCTTTTCCATTCTCCGCTGATCATCTGCCGGAGACAGTCCTGACGCAGAAGGGGAAGCGTTTCCTTCCAGGATTCCGTCATTCTCAGACGTCTGCTCTTCTCGTCATATTCACATTCCAGCCGGTCATATGCCCGACTGATCACATCACAGATCGCATTGTCCCCATCCAGCTTCAGCACGTAAGCGAAGGTCCTTCCCTCCACAGCCCGTCTGGCATAATCAAATTCACTGTGTCCTGTCAGAAAGACCGTCAGACAGTCCGGCCACTCTTTCGCTACCACCTTTGCCATATCCAGGCCGTTCATGCCCGGCATCCGGATGTCGGTCATCAGCAGGTCGATCCTCAGATCCCGGAATATCTTCAGCGCTTCCTCCGCGCAGTCCGCCTGATACACCAGGAACTTTCCTTCAAATCTCTTTCTTACCATCCCGGCAAGCCCCGCCAGGATCATCGGTTCATCGTCCACGATCAGCAAGTGATAAATTCCCGCTTTTCCTTCAGATTGATCTTTGCCGTCACACAAAAGCCTCCCTCCTGTCTGTTGTAAAAAATAATTCCGCTTTGGGCTCCGTAATGAAGCTTTAACCTCATATCCGTATTGGACAGGGCATGTATTTTTTCATCTCCTTCTCCCTGTCCGTCTTCCATCTGTTTTTGTATCTTCCTCTCCTCTTCCCGCGTGATCCCTGTCCCGTTGTCTTTCACACTGAAAAGGAAAAAGCCATCCTCAACGGACATATCGATGCAGATCTTTCCTCCTCTTACCACGTCCTTTATCCCGTGCTCAAAAGCGTTTTCCACCAGCGGCTGCAGGACCAGCGGTATGATCTTTTCTTTCCTCAGCTCTTCCGGAAGGTCTTTCAGCGTCACCGTTATCCTTTCTCCAAATCTCGCTTTCTGTATGGCCAGATAGTTTTTGATATGGTCAATCTCCTGCCCGATGCTGACCAGGTCTTCTCCGGAACGGGTAATATACTGATAATATTTTCCCAGATGCTCCGCATACTCCGCTATGGTATCATTCTCCTCCATCTGCGCCATACGATAGATCAGAAACAGACTGTTGTAAAGAAAATGCGGCTGGATCTGATATTGAAGCTGCTTCAGCTGTGCCACATGGACCATATATCTGGATTCCAGATTTTCCCGGATCAGCTTTTCCGTGCGGAGCACCATCTCATTGTATCTCCGGTAGATCAGGGCCAGTTCATCCCTGTCCTCCTGCTTTTCTTCGATCAGGAAATCGTTTTTGCTGCGGTCCCCCTCCATTGCCTTCAGGATCCTGTTTAACGGTCTTGCGAATACCTTTCCCGCGTAAAAGGTAAAGGCGCCAAGAAGCAGCAGCGTCAGTATGGCCAGGCATCCCAGCAGGACACCGAAGAAGTGAAGCGGTTCCTCCATAACCGTATCGGGGTAGCAGTAGATCAGCCAGAGCTCCGCTTCTTCGAGCTTTCTGCCCGAGGCAAAGCCCTGACCGGAGGCAGAAAGCGTCTGCCTGACCGTTTCCTCCCTGATCTTTTTTACAGCCTCGTCGATCGCCGGATACTGTTCGGCCGTATATACGGGATTTCTTTCAGAACCGGCAACGATATTGCCGTCTCTGTCCGTCAGCAGCAAAATACCCGTATCTTCCCCAAGCATACCGGAAAGAGTATACTGAAGGTCATAGGGAGTGATCGTGGAACGGATATAATAATTGGGCGGTGCCGAAGAAGCATTTCTGAGCTTCAGAGGAGAAAATACCGTGAGGTACAGATTTCCGCTTTCCTGCAGGGTGATCTGCTCAAAGTCATAGTACTCATCCTGTTCATATCCGTCATAAATGGGCGAGTCCGCACTGATCACCGTCTTCCGGTCCGGGAAATAAACCCTTACGTTATCCGTGATCTCATGCAGCACCTTCACATTTAAAAGTCTCTGGGCAATTTCTTTCACCATTTCCGTCTGTTCATAGGTACTGCTGTTTTCCCGCATGACATGGTATCTGATCAGGATGCTGTCGTCCATCATACTGCTCTGTTCCAGCAAAAGCGCCCCTATTTCCCGGTCCAGCTGTTCCTGCCAGAAACGCACCTTGGCATCCAGCATATCCTGCAGCTGGCTTGAAAACGCGCTTCTGCTGTACAGAATGATAAAAATACCGATACAGAAAAAGCAGAGACAGATCAGGGAAATGGACAGCAGCATCTTTCCGAACGTTTTTGATCTGTACATAATTTCAACCGCCTTCCTTTTTCCCCGTTCTTTCCGTGCTTATCCTTTTACGGATCCCAGTACCATTCCCTTCACAAAATATCTCTGCAGGAAGGGGTATGCCGCCACAATAGGCAGCGTGCTCAGGAAAATCTGTGCGCACTTCACTGTTCTGTCCGAGATCAGCGCCATTGTCTGCCAGTCCGTCGTGCTGTTCACGGAAGTGTCTCCCTGTATGATAATCGTATGAAGGTAGCTCTGTAAAGGGTATTGATCCGGCTTGTTCATCATAATAATGCCGTCAAACCAGGAATTCCAGTGATAAACAAGCGCAAAAAGGCAGATCGTCGCCATGCTCGCCTTGGAAAGCGGAACATATATTTTTAAAAGAATATTCCAGTGACTGGCTCCGTCCATGAATGCAGCCTCTTCAAGCTCCTCCGGTATCGCTCTGAAAAAATTCAGCATCAGCACCACGCTGAATACCGGAACCGCTCCCGGAAGCACCAGCGCCCAGATCGTTCCCAGGATATGCACGCTCTTGATGGTCATATACTGCGGGATCAGGCCTCCGTTGATCAGCATGGTAATGAAGAAAAACCATGCGTACACGGTTCTCGTCCGCAGCTTTCTGTTATCCTTTGAAAGCGGATAGGCAACGAGCACACACATCAGCACGTTCAGAGAAACCCCCAGCAGACACCTGAGGATCGTCACTCCCAGAGATTTCCAGAAGGCCGCGCGCTTTGCCACGAATTCATAGGATTTCAGCGTAAATTCCACCGGCCAGAGCTTTACAAGGCCCGCCGTGGCCGCCGCGTTCGAACTCAGCGAGACCGCCAGGATATTGATCAGAGGGATGATACACAGCAGGGCAAGCGCTGTCAGGATCACCGCGTTAATGACAGAAAACAGCCTGGATCCGAAGGATTCCCGGACCTTTACTCCGGATCTGAATTTTTTTTCTCGTTTCATGTCCGTCCTCCTTTCAGAAAATTCTGTAATCAAAAAATTTGTAGGCAATGTAATAAGAGACCGAAATGAACAGACAGGATACCGCCGATTTGAACAGTCCCATGGCAGTCGCCGGTCCGAACTGTGCGTCGATCAGGCCAATTCTGTAAATGAAGGTGTCTATGATGTCTCCCGTTTCATAAACCTGGGGGCTGTAAAGGTTCAGGATCTGATCAAAGCCCGCGTTCAGGACATTTCCCAGCGACAGCACGCACATGAGTACCACGATCATGCGGATCCCCGGCAGCGTCACATGCCACATCTTCTGAAAGCGGTTCGCTCCGTCCATGGTTGCCGCTTCATACAGGCTCGGATCGATCCCTGTTATGGCCGCCAGATAAACGACGGTCCCAAAGCCGAAGCCCTTCCAGATGTCGGTCACGATGATCGTGGGCTGGAACCATTTATTGCTCCCTAAAAAGAAGATCGGTTCCATCCCGAACAGCTTCAGCACGTCGTTGACAATGCCTGAGGAAGGGGACAGAATATCGATCATCACACCTCCCAGCACCACCCAGGACAAAAAATACGGAAGATAGATGGCGGTCTGAACCGTTCTCCGGAATTTATTGGAACGGACTTCATTCAGCATAATGGCAACCGTGATGGGAACGATCAGGCCGAGCACGATCTTGAAGAAAGCGATCACGATCGTATTTCTCAGAGCGGACATGGCGCCCGGCATATTGATCAGATAGGTAAAGTTGTCCAGACCCACCCATTTCTGATCTCCGAACATGCCTTTTGCGGGAATAAACTTTTGAAATGCGATCACCATTCCCGCCATCGGTATATAGCAGAAGATAAATGTGAAGATCACTCCCGGAAGCAGCATCAGGTGCAGAGGAAGCTCTCTTTTCCATGCGTTTTTTCTTTTGACTGATATTTCTCTGCTCAATCTTTTCCCTCCTACCTCACAGGCGGTCCTGCCCTGCTTCGGACAGAACCGCCCCTCTTTTTCTGCTGTCTTACAGCATTTTTTCAGCTTTTACCCCTGTACGGACTGATACCACTCGTTCACCTCATTCGTAATGTCGGCTCCGCCAAGGTTGTTGAAATCCTCCACAAATTCATCAAAGGAATCAACGGACGCTTCTCCGATGATGATCTTCGTATATACTTCATCCCTCATGGTTTCCAGCGTTGACAGCTTCTCCGTCATGGTTTCCGTAGGAGCACCGGTAAAGGCGTTGATCATGATCCGGCCGTCTTCCTGCATTTCGTTGATCGAAGCATATGAGCTTGGCGCCGGGCCGTAGATTCTTTCCCAGCCCCATAAAGCAAAGCCTTCATCGCTTCCGGAATAGTAGCTGTCCAGCTTATCCTGGATGGACTTTGCTTCTCCGGTCAATGCAGAAGTATCGCCGGATTGACGGGCCGCTTCAATATCCAGATAAGCCTGCAGGTTTTTATTCGGCATGGAGCACTGGATCGGGGAAAGCTTCCATACGCCTTCCGCTTCCGGAGGCGCATAATATTTTCCGTTGTCTCCGGTTTCGCCCCAGCACTTCTCGATAAACAGGTTGATCATCTTTACGACAGCTTCCGGATGTTCAAAATCTTTATTCACTGCGATCCAGCGGTTTGTCCCCAGGTCGGCCTGTGCGACTGCCGGTTCACCCGTCGCGCTGGGAAGCGGATAGGCGGACCACTGGCTGTCCGGATCGTTGTCCTTACAGGACTGGAACGGAGTCAGGGCCAGCCACTGCTGTCCGAAGGTAAAGCCGCATTTTCCGGCGGCAGAGGCTTCTCCTGCCTTGGTAGAATCCATTACGCCGAATTCCGGATCGATATATCCTTTTTCATACATGTCATGCAAAGCTGCCAGAGCTGTCTTGCATTCGGGCTGGGTCGCTCCATAAACGAGCTGTCCGTCCTTCTCCACCCAGATTCCCGGATATGCGCCATAGGCGTTGAAGAAGCCTCTGAGTCCTCCAAAGCCTCCGCCCAGAAGGGAGGTTCCGGCAATTCCCATACCTACCGTATCGTCTTCACCGTTTCCGTCAAAATCCGCTTTTACAAACTGGTCGATCATCTCCATGACCTCGTCCATGGTCTGCGGCACCTCCAGCCCCAGCTTTTCCAGCCAGTCCGTCCGGATCCACATCAGGTCAACCGAATCCACGCTTCCTCCGGTCACAGGGAGTCCATACTGCACGCCATCCTTAATCCCGGCAAGGAAAGGAGCTTCTCCTTCCTGGCTCATGACCTCTTTTGTGAAGTCCGCAGCATATTCCTCGTATACGGAACCCATCTCCTGCACCAGCCCCGCATCGATCAGCTGCTGCATCTGCGTTGCCGTAACACACATGACATCCGGCAGTTCTCCACTCGCCATGGATACGTTCATCTTCTGATTGAATTCGTCATCCCCTTTAACAATCCAATCGTATACTACCTTGATCCCCAGTTCGTCTTCATAGGTATCCAGCCAGAAATTGTCCTCCAGAGTCTGTCCCGGCAGATTGGCAAGCACATTGGTCTCGATCGTGTCATCCGTGGAACGCACAAAATGAATTTCCAGCGTTTCCTCATACTTGCCGAAGGGATCTGCTTCTCCGGCATCCGCATCGGCAGCTTCTGCCGCCTCAGAACCGGCTGTATCTCCCGCCGTGCTTTCTGCCTGACTCTCCGCTCTGCTCTCTGTCGCAGCCGTCTCTTCTCCCGAACTTCCGCATCCGGCCGCAGAAACTGCCATAGCCGCTGCCAGAAACAGGCTTAACCATTTCCTTTTTTTCATATACCTTTCCTCCTTATTTTTTTTCCATTATAAAATTACCCCCCCCACCTGCTCAATTGCGTATTTGTGATATTTGTTGTAATTTTGTGACATATCACATCCATATTCTCAAATAGTGCTGTGTTTTATTCTGTTTTCTATGATATTTTTGTACTATATGCCTCTTTATTCAAGTTTATAAAAGTATCTTTCTTCTCCTTTCACGTTCTGTTCTTTTCCGGCCCCATACGCAGAAAACTCCCCGGGATCTCCCGGAGAGTCACTTATGTTTTTTATTCAATTTTGCCAAAGCTGATCCGTTCCCTTCTGTCCTGGCTTCACCGCCGCTCTATCGGGAAACAGCCCGCACTTTCCTCATGATTTTCCCCTCTTCCGATACACCCGCCAGGCCGTCCGGCCTGCGAGGCAGGCAAGGCCTGTCAGCAGCAGCACCCGCTTCGCCTTCTCAGCCGCTTCTTCCTTCGTCGCCGGACAGAATCTGTAGAAAAAATCCTTGATCGGCTTCGTCGTCCGTTCTCCCACCAGATCCCGGTAGGAAAGCAGCCTTGTTTCGTAAGCGGAAGGATCGTTTTCCCGGAAAATGAATTCTCTGGCCGCCCGGTCCACGCCGTCGCCATAATCGTTAAAGCCGCAGGAAGGCGTATAGCCCAGATCGATGCCGAGCCAGTTTCCCACGAAGCTGTTCTTATGATCATGGCCGCAGTAAACGGCAAAAATATCTCCCTGTTCATGAAAGCATTCAAATTCCCGGTTGTTGGAGTCAGGAATGCTGACTGCCTCCCGGAGCTTTCCTTCCCTGCATCTTGCCGGATCCGGGATGTAGTATTCCCCCGCATGCGTGCGGTAGGTGCGCACCGCTCCTCTGGTCTTCCGGTCCGTCTTTTTCAGAAGCCGGTAATATTCCGGAAGCGGGACATGCTGAAACACGATGCCCGGGACCGGTCCTCCGTTTTCCCGGGCAAAGCTGTCCCGCACGCCTTTGTACCAGAACAGATCTCCGGGAGGAAGAGGCTGGCAGCCTCCCTGGGGCAGATTGGCTCCGCTGTCGAACAGATACACCGCCATGGCCACCCTGGTTTCATCACTGCTGCGCACGCCTATGGCAAAGGTTCCTTCCTTTGTGCCGTGATGGATCTCCTGCCCCCTGCTGTTCAGCCAGTCCACGCAGCCGGGAAGACTGCGGTAAATCTCCATCTGTTCATCGTTCTGGAGGCCGCATTCCTGGTCATGGTTCCCAAAGGTCACGGCAAAGGGGATCCCCCGATCCGTCACCGGCTTCATGATCCTGCGTATGGTTTCCTCCGCCCGGTCTCCCTTTCCGGAAAACCGGCGGCTTGCGCCCTTGAGCTGATCTCCGGTAAGCACCACCAGATCGGGCTTTGCCCGCTCCAGCGCCGCGTTCATCAGAATCAGCGTGTCCTCCGATACGTTCGGGATTTCCTGTATATCTGCAAACTGTAATATATGAAAGGTTCCGTCTCCTCTGAATTTCATTCCGCATCCTTCCTTTCCGCCTGTCAAAAAGTGAGGCATCAGACTGTCATTGGAAGCTACCACCCTATCATAATCACATCTTTTTCCAAAAACAACAAACTACATAAAATCTTAAAGAAAGTTTCACATGGAATTAACCTTCCCGTTCGTTACAGCTCAGCCTTCGGCAGATCTGTAACGGCATCCGGCCATTCCAAGCGCTTCGCGCCAGGCCGGATGCTTCCAGCCGGTCTGTTTTCGTACGGTCTGCGCAGGGAATGCGCAGATCTGGCTGAGTAA
>DWWH01000094.1 GCA_019119815.1 Candidatus Eisenbergiella intestinipullorum
ACTCTCTTTCTCCAAAAATAGATGCTGTTTACAGCATAGCAGATAAGATAAAAATCTTTCATAGGATTTCAATAAGAAAATATTAAGATTTTCCTGATAGCCGCTTTATAAAAGAGAAAGACAGGTTTTTAAGCCTGTCTTTCAAAATGTATAACAACTATTCCGTAAAATTCATAAAATCTTCCTGATACAATTTCCACTCACCCATGGGTATGAAGCAACGCATGGGATTTCTCTCCCAACGGTTTTCCCAGATAGTCCTCATAAAGCTTTGTGACCTCCGGATTCTCATGGGAGAAGCGCAGGGGACGCTTTTCGTCCAGCTGGTAGAGCTTTGGGCCTCTCACATCGGCCATTTCCATGCCGTCCGTGATGGGCTGGCCTCCGCCGCCCACACATCCGCCGGGGCAGGCCATGATTTCTACAAAGTCATACTGCGCCTCTCCGCGCAGGATTTCCTCCATCAGATCCCTCGCGTTCTTCAGGCCGCTCGCCGTGCAGGTACGCAAAGTCCTGTTTCCCAGGCGGAAGGAGGCTTCTTTTCTCCCTTCAAAACCGCGCACGTCGCTGAAGGCGTCCGGCGGCGGGTTCACGCCCTCCACGCAGTAATAGGCCGTCCGGAGCGCCGCCTCCATCACGCCGCCGGTCACGCCGAAGATCACGCCCGCGCCGCTGCTGACTCCCAGCGGAGAATCAAAGGCTTCCTCCGTCAGAAGGGCCGGGGCGATATGTTCTGCCCTGATCATTCTGGCCAGCTCTCTGGTGGTCAGCACGATGTCCACGTCCGGGGTATGCAGCCCTTTCTCCACGCCTGCGCTGTACATGTCGGGAAGGGTAGCCTCCCGTTTCTTGGACACGCAGGGCATGATGGAAATGCTGCAGATCTGTTCCGGTTCCACGCCGATTTTTTCCGCAAAATAGCTCTTCGTCACCGCGCCGAACATCTGCTGGGGCGATTTTGCCGTGGAAAGATGGTCCGCCATCTGGGGGTACTGGGTTTTGAGAAAACTCACCCAGGCCGGACAGCAGGAGGTGAACATGGGCCAGCGTGTTTCCTGCGGATCGGAAAGTCTGGAAAGCAGCTCGTTTCCCTCCTCCATGATGGTAAGATCAGCGGAAAAATTGGTGTCAAATACATAGTCGAAGCCGATCCGTTTCAGGGCGGCAACCATACGGCCCTCCGTGGCCATATAGGAGGGAAGGCCCAGAGATTCCGCCCAGGCCGTGCGCACCGCGGGCGCCACCTGCACTACGGTCACCACCTCCGGGTCCGCCAGCGCGCGGAACACCTTCGCCGTATCGTCCCGTTCTCTCAGCGCGCCCGTGGGACAATGGGTGATGCACTGGCCGCAGACGCTGCAGTCCGATTCCTCGATGGTCCGGTTATGGGACACGTCCACGGTCGTCCGGGAACCGGTGTTCTGTACATCCCAGATGTGAAGCGACTGCACCTTGTCACAGATCTGCACGCAGCGCATGCACTTGATGCATTTGCCGAAATCCCGGATCAGGGGAAATTCCTTATTCCAGGGCATCTCCGTGATTTCTTTTTTATACGGGATCTCCAGGATGCCCAGGTCGTTGGAAAGCTTCTGCAGGTTGCAGTTGCCGCTGCGCACGCAGGTGGCGCAGTTGCTGTTGTGCTGGGAAAGGATCAGCTCCACGTTGGTCCTGCGCACGGAACGCACCTTGGGAGAATTGGTGAAAAGCACCATTCCCTCCTCCACCGGATTGTTGCAGGCGGTGACCAGCTTCACCTTTCCCTGTACCTCCACCACACAGACCTTGCAGGCGCTGATTTCGTTGATTCCTTCCAGATAGCATAAATGGGGAATGATGATTCCCGCAGAGGCCGCGGCCTTCATAATCGTGGTGCCTTCCGGCACGCTGATTTTCTTATTGTCAATCGTCAGTGTCACCATATCGCCGCCCGGCCTCCTTTCAGATTTCCATATCCGTAATGATCGCACCGCAGGCAGCGCGCCGCCTCCTGTGCCGCTTCCTCCTTCGTCATGCACCGCTCGATCTCACAGAAATCGTTTCTTCGCTCTCCTGCCTCCCGCTCGGACATGTTCACCCGTCCGCAGGGATGCTTGTCGGCATAGTTCACCTGCGGGATCTCCACGTCGCAGGAAATGATGTGATGATAGCCCAGATATTCGTCGATATTGGCTGCCGCCACCTTTCCCGCGGCGATGGCACGGATGACCGTGGCAGGCCCGGTCACGCAGTCGCCTCCCGCGAAGATGCCGGGAATGTCTCTGACCGTGCTTTCCGCCAGCGCCTCGATGACGCCTCTTTTTACCGGAACGCCGGAATCCTCAAAGTGACGGGACTCAATGCCCTGGCCCACGGCCACCACCACAATGTCGCAGGGGATGCGCTGCATCGGCACCTGCGCCTTCACCGGACGCGCCCGTCCCCAGGCGTCGATGGGACCGATGATCTGAGGCTGTACCCAGAGGGCAGCCACTTTTCCGTTTTCATCCGCTTCGATGCGCACGGGCGCCTTCAGGCTGTAGAGCTGCGCGCCCTCGGCGATGGCGCCTTCCACCTCCTCCGGCAGGGCCGTCATATCATCCTGCCTTCTGCGGTAGGCGATTCCCACCTTTTTCGCGCCCAGCCGGATGGCGGAGCGGGTGCAGTCCATAGCCACGTTTCCGCCGCCCACCACCAGCACGGTCTTTCCGGTGAAATCCGGCGGATTGTTGTCCCCGATGTTGCGGAGCATCTCCACCGCGGAGATCACGCCCTCGGCATCCTCCCCTTCAATGCCGATCTTTTTATCATTGTGCGCGCCGATGGCGATATAGACCGCGTCGAACTCCTCCCGCAGACGGCTTAAGGAAATGTCGTTCTCTCCGTTTCCGATGTTCACGCCGGTATGTACCTCCACCCCTGTGGAAAGAATGGCCGCGATGTCCTCATCCAACCGTTCTCTGGGGAAACGGTAGCTGGGAATGCCGTAGCGCAGCATGCCGCCCAGCTGACTCTTCTGCTCGAACACCACCGCATGATGTCCCATCAGCTCCAGATAGTAAGCCGCGGAAAGGCCGCCCGGCCCGCCGCCCGCGATGGCAATGCGCTTACCCGTGGAAGGCGCCTTTTCCGGGACAGGGACCGTATCCGCCCTGGCGTTGTCCACCGCCATGCGTTTCAGCCCCCGGATATTCACGGAGCTGTCGATCATGTTCCTGCGGCAGCGCGCCTCGCAGGGATGCTCGCAGATGAGAGCGCAGGCCGTGGGGAACGGATTGTCCTTGCGGATCAGCTTCACCGCATCCGCGTAGCGTTCCTCACCCACCAGCGCGATGTACCCCGGAATGTCCACTCCCGCCGGACACAGCGCCACGCAGGGCACCGGCTGGGTGATGGAGTAGGAGCATTTTCCATGCTCGATGTGGTAAATATAATCGTCCCGGATGCCCTGCAGCCCGGCCAGCACCATATGCGCGGCCTCAAAGCCGATGGCGCAGTCGGCGGAATCCGTGATATTGTTGGCGGTCTCCTCGATCAGAGCCAGCGTCTCCATGGTCGCCGTCCCGTCCAGAACCTGCTCCAGCAGATTCTGAAGCTGTCCCAGCCCGATGCGGCAGGGCACGCACTTTCCGCAGGTCTGCGCGTGGCACAGCTTCAGAAATGAAAGCTGAAGATCCACCGGGCACAGTCCCGGCGGGCTGGCGACAATGTGACGCTCCAGATCCTTGTACAGCCGTTCCACCGTAAGCTGCGCCTGATCCGGCGTGCTGATTTTCAATCGGCTCATAAAACAGTTTTCCCTTCCTTTCCCCTGAAAAAAATATCTTCCCGGTTCTGCCCGGCTGCGGACGTCCCCTCATTTCGCCGCATTTTCGGGCCTGTAAAAAAAGAGACAGAAACGCCGGTCTGTTGTGCGATATTTCCTCCTATCCGCCTGAACAGGCCGGCTTTTTCTGCCTTTTACCGATATTTTACCATGATGCCGGAAAAAATTCCAGAATTATTACCTGTTGATTTGCCTTTCTCACGCCCTACGTGTTACAGTTCACTCGTCCGTCAGAACCAGGAAGCTGTCGTGCCTGCACGAACAGATGACCGGTTCTGAGCGGACGAAGGGAGCGCCGCCGCGCTTAAGGCCTGATCACTACCGTGGAAATGCTGTTCGCAGGCAGCATCAGACGGGCCGTTTTTCCCTCTACCCGGAGCTGTACCGGTCTGCGTCCGTCTTTTCCCGTGTGCAGCATCACCAGCACGCAGCTTCCGTCAGGATTGCGGGCAGCGGTGACCTCGATCTCGGGAGAATAGGAGGAGCAGCCGATGCGCACCGCGCCGGGCCGGATAAATCTGCTGAAATGGCCGATGGCGTCAAACATGGGCTTGTATTCTACGGTATCGGTATCCGTATGACAGATCACCGGCGCGCCGCAGAAATTATCCACATGGTTGGGGCCGCCCTGCTCGTCCAGCGTCAGATTCCAGTCGATCCAGCTGTTCATGCCGTGATTCAGATCCCCGATGATGTCGTGGGCATACTTTTTCGCGTGAAGCATATCGCCCCCGGCGTTTTCCCCGAAGCGGGCAAGCTCCACACATCCTTCGCTGTGCATCAGCTTCAGCTGAGGGAAATCCTCCCGAACCATGGACAGCGTCTCAAAATGATCTCCCGTATACCAGTGATAGGCAACGCCTTCGATCATATCCTTTGTGGTCTCATCCACGATCCCGCAGGCCCGTTCATACACCCGCTCCTTGTTGTGATCCCAGATGTAGATCCCCACATGGCCCAGTCCGTTTTCCTGAAGGGCGGGGTAAAGATAATCCCGGAGGAAGATTTTCTCTTCTTCCGGCGTATACTCGCAGGAATCCCAGGTCTGAACGGCCAGGGGCTCGTTCTGCACCGTCATGAAGCGGATGGGGATCCCGGCTTTTTCATATTCGGTAAGATAGCGGACGATGTAGGAAGCATAGGCTCTGTAGCATTCCGGCTTCAGGTGTCCGCCTCCGTTCCTTACTCCTGTCTCCTTCATAAAGGCCGGAGGAGACCAGGGAGAAAGCAGCAGGCTGACAGGCTTTCCCGCCGCTTCAAACACCTTTTTCACCAGAGGCTGCACATACTGCGCATCCCGGTTCAGGCTGAAGTCCCCAAAGGAAGGATCCTCCGGATCGCTGACTGCACAGTAATTTCCCAGCGAAAAATCGCAGCTGTCCATGTGCACTCTTCCCAGCGTATAGCCAAGGCCCCCTTCTCCATAGCAGGCCTGTACCACCTGCTCATATTTTTCCGGGCTCATGCGGCTTAAGGCATGTCCTGCCGATTCGGTCAGGGCTGCGCCGAAGCCCTCGATGGTCTGATAGGTCTTCTTCGGATAAAGATTGACGACCTCCATCTCAAAATTTTTCACATCCGGGATCAGTCCCGTCTCATAGCTTCTTTTCGTTACCTGACTGCCTTCCAGAATGGTAGTCTCCATCGTAAGCTGATTCATCCTGTCAGCCTCCCTTTCTTTTTTTAATCTTCAGCGCACCGGGCAGACGCCGTTTGCGCATTCGGAATCCCCAATATCCAGCTCCGTCTCATCGTGCTCATAGCGGGAAAGCAGGGACGGATTGAAGGGCTTCATGGCCGCGCGGCGGCGCTCGTACTCCGCCTCGTCAATGGCCTCATAGGGCAGAAGCTCATAAAAGCTGTCGTCGTAGCTTAAGAAGGAAAGCGCAACCACATCGTCCCAGTTGTCCCAGACCCACTGCTCCACCTCGTCCCACTCATGATCCCGTACATGAACGGTGATGGAACAGTTATGATCCACGTAGTGCTGCATGAACATTTTATAGTTTTCCAGCTGCTCCACAGCGGACACATCCGCCTTAACCCGCCCGGCGGGCGCCTTTACAGGAAATTCCACCACCTTGGTCACGGGATCCAGCGGATCCTGCCCCACCTCAGGCAGTACCGGATAGCCCAGATCCTCGCAGACCCGGCAAAGCGGGTCCGTAGCCGTGATGCGGATTCTGCGGATATAGTAAGGTGCGTGAGAATAGTGCACGCCGCTGGACACGGTGGGAAGCAAAGAAAGCGTTCCCTCCGGCTTAATGGTGGTCACCAGAAGCGGCTCCTTTCCTCCCAGCCTTGCGGCAATCTCCTTTGCGGCGGCATGCGCCGTCTCCCGAAGCTCCTCCAGCAGAACGATCTGCTCCTCCCGCTCCATGCCGGTAGCGTTCACCATATCCTGCCAGCCGGTGAGGGAACATCCCAGCAGCCGGTCACGCTGCTGCACGCTGTTCCAGCTGTACATTTCCAGTTCCCGGCAGGTCATCCTGTAACCCGCCCGGGCCGAAAGCCGCTGTGCCTCCAGAAGCGCCTTCTTATCCAGCACTCCGTCCTCCACGAAGCCCATCACATTCAGCGTGGTCAGGTTGCACAGACCATGGCTGTCCAGCAGGATCTCCCCGCAGGGATTGCAGCCGCTGAAATTGGGTCTGCGCTTTGCTCCCGCCTCCTCGTTGATCCATCCCGGCTCTCCGGAATAGCGCATCTGCTGCAGATGCCAGTGAAGCTTTTCTCTCGTGGGCTTATGGCGGTAATAAATGGAATTGTTGCTCATCTGGCGGTGCGCGATCGTCTTATCGATCTCCCAGCGGCCGTTCACCTGACGGTACAGATGGCTTTTGGCCTGGATGCAGGTCTCGTCATCCGCATCGATCAGGCCAATCTCCGAGGTGCGGCGCACGCCGCCGGACACCACATTTTCCCCGATGATGTTGGCGATGTCCAGAAGATCGATGGGCTTTAAGGCCACCCACTGAGCGCCTTCCCTGCTTCCGGCCGCCGCGACTACCTTGTGGATCTTGTCGATCATGGTCATCATGGAGCCATAGCCGCTGGCTGTTCCGCCAAAGGTTTTCAGCCGCTCACCCTTGGGCCGAATGGAATCATAGACTACCACGATGCACTCAATTCCCCGGTACTCCCGGTTGGTCAGCAGGTCAAAATAGTGGGTCAGCGCCTGCGCCCAGCCCTCCTTGGAATCCCCGATAGTCAGTGTCGCCACATCCCGGCTGAAGGTCAGATCCGTATACTCCAGCCGTTCTCCTGCGGGCCTGGGATCATAGGACTTGTGCAGGATCCTCAGATCCGTGCGCACCGGAGGAAGCTTTTCGGCATCCGAGCGCAGCACCCGCACGCCCACGCCGCTTCCCACCATGAGCAGATAAAACAGGTCATGATAGGCCGTAAAGCTGTCGATCACCGTAAAGGCACAGTTATAGTTGGCCATGGGATACTGATCCGCCACCGGCGTGCCGCCCACCCACAGGGTACGTCCGGAAAGGAACTGGCGCATATGGTAGATATTGTCATAGAGCTTCTCGGCTTCCTCTCTGGACGTGGGCGCCAGAGAGCAGTTATATTCCACCGCGCGGCGCACGGTCTCCCACCAGAATTCCCTGCGGTCCAGCCGGGGCAGGAACCGGGAATAGGTCCGGGTGTAGACGAAAGCGCCCAGCTGCTCCATGGGATTGGGCGCATGCTTGTAAGGACTTAAAAATTCCCGGGACAGAAGCCCTTCCTTCTCCATGCCGCCGACGCGTTCCTTTTCCTTCTCCAGGCGGTAGCGGATATATGCCTTTGCCGTCTGGTAATATTTCTGTTCAAACAGGGTCTCTTCCACCGTATCCTGAATGGTCTCAATATCCCAGATCTCTTCTTTGCGCGCGCTCAGCTTTTCCGTCACCGCATCCGTAATGCGTCTGATGCCCTCCTCGTCATGCTCCCCTGCCGCCGCGGCCGCAAGGGAGACCGCCCGGGAAATAAAACCCGGATCAAAGGGAACCACCTTTCCGCTCCGTTTCCGTACATTCATATCCAAACCTCCAGCTTTTTTCTAAATGCAAATGATGCCTCATTTCCGCGGCAGCCTCTGCTGCTTCCACATCCCGCAAGAGATATTGCTGACCGGAATTTTCAGCACGTACCATATATAGTATAGTATATACTTATTCTTGTCAATATGTGGTGGTTGATATTTCCTTCCGGGCAGTTACAAATGGCACCTTTGCCGCATAATTTGCTTTATACGGAAAAGGTGCCCTGTTTATATGGTTACGGACAAATAATTTGAGATACCTTCCATGAATACTTTTCTATTTTCTGTACTTTTCTTTCGTCAAATGTGCTTTTCCATATTCCAGGCGAAGGTCCAAAAGCGGACATTCTCCCAGTACTTCCGGTGTTGCACAGTCAAAGAATTTCATGACATTCTTTTCTTCTTTTCTGTATGGTTTCCATTCCGGAAGCGGATTCCCATTATAATCCCATCCGTTTGGATCTCCCGTTTTTACAAAATTTGTCCAATAGGAACATACCTGACGGGCAAGGTCATAATGTTTTCCCTCAAACGGTCTCCAGCTGTTTCCCAATGAATCGAACATAAACCAAAGATCTGAGCCGTGGAAGGAACCTGCGTCATCTCCTGGAATATCATGATCAAAAATGTAGTAATATACCCGTTTTCCCATACTGGAACGCAGTTCGCAGAATCCCCTGCTTCCGCTCAAAAACTGGTTAAAAGCTTCTCCCATTGCAAGTTTAGCCGCATCCTCATCCGTTTTTACATTTGCAAGCCGTAAAAATTCTTCCCTCCTGTCTCCGTATCGTTCCGCAATTTCTTCAATATCCTTTTTTCTCATGGGGCTTCCTGCAAACATCCCCTGAGTTTCATCCATGCAAAGCCCTACAATCATCGGCACATCTGGAAGTCTGTCATTATAATATGCGGACACTACCGGTTCTGTTACAAAGAACCCATCTATACAGGTTCCAAAGGAAAGCCCGAACATTGCTCCTTTTGGCGACACATCATTCAGCTTCTGCATGAGTTCACCGGCATCCATGCTACGTGCTTCTTCCAGATCTTTGATCCCTACGGAATGAAAAAAATCCACTCCGAACTTTTCAGCATCTTCCAGAGTCATAGTACGTCCCAGTACTGACCCCCTGTCCCCAAAATCAAAGGTTACCGCAGACTGGCAGATCGCCCCTGCAATCAGCCCTTTATTATAGGGGCTGCACAGCTGAGTCTGGACGCTTCCTGCTCCTGCGCTTTGTCCGCATATCACAATTCTCTGCGGATCTCCGCCAAAATTTCTGATATTTCTGGCCACCCAGTGAAGGGCAAACGACTGATCCTGCATTCCGAAATTGGAAATCGGCATTCCTTCCGGTGTCTCTGCCGTGATCTCGGGATGCGCAAGGAAGCCGAATAACCCCAGCCGGTATCCGATCATTACGACAATAACGCCTCTTCTCGCAACACGCTCTCCATCAAATTCAACTTCATAATTATATCCATCCTGCAGGCCGCCTCCATGAATATAACAGAAAACCGGCAGCTTGTCTTCCGTCGTTTCCGCCGGGGAAAAAATGTTCAGGTACAGGCAATCCTCACTCATTCCAAATTCAGCGGAAACCGGATGCAGTTCCTTTTTATAAAACCCGTCATCCGTTCCTGGATGAATCCGCATCATCGGCATATCTCCATATTCATAGCACTTTCGGATGCCTTCCCAGCATTCCGACGGCTGGGGTGCTTTCCACCGAAGTTCTCCAACAGGCGGCTTTGCATATGGGACTCCTCGAAACACAGTTATTCTGGGATCCTTTCCAACCAGCCCCTGTACCATTCCGTTTTCTGTTCTAACCTTTCTCAACATAAAGTTCCGTCCTTTCTTCATCTGTTTTTTCTTTTTTCCATAGAACCGCAAAAAGCACAAACGCTCCCACCAGAAGCCAGGCGCTCATCCGGAATACCGCCCGGTATCCATCCAGAGCAGACGAAAATGCGCCAATCATCGCTCCGGCCAGCATCGGCCCCATTCCCTGTCCGATATCGCCGCCCAGATAAAAGGTGCTTGTCGCGGAACCGCTTTTTTCCTTTCCCGCTTTTCGAAGACAGACCGTCTGCAACGCCGGATGCGCCGCTCCCTGGCCAATTCCACGAAGAACCGCGCTAAGCAGGATCATACCAAGGACAGCTTCCCGAAAAGAACCGGCCGCTTCGAGAAAAAGCATACTGAGTGCTGTGATCAGGATTCCCGGCATTACTACAATCGCTGCGCCCTTTCGATCCATCAATTTACCCGACATCGGCCTGACGAGAAAGAGAGTAATGGCATTTGCGGTGTAGTAAAGGCTGATCCCTCCAATCCCCAATGCTTCCCCATATGCGACCAGATAGGCGGAAATAACGCCGTTGACCAGAGAAAACGCACTCGCTGTCACCGTATACCCCAGCACAGGCACCGCAATAATGTCTTCCAGCTGCAGCCTCTTTCCCTGCTTTTTCTCTCTCCCGTGTTCCTCATCGAATGAAACCATAAAAAGAAGGATCAGTTCAAACAGACAGATCGCCGCTGAAAGATAAAACACACGATCGGTTCCGATCCATTCCGCCAGCGCCGCGCCAAGTCCCGGTCCTGCCGCTGAGGCTATCACATTGGCAAGTCCGAAATAACCGATCCCTTCCCCCATCCGGTTTCGGGGAATATATTGTGTCACCAGTGCGATCAGTGCTGTAGAGTTCACCGCAAAACCTGCTCCGTTCAGAATGCGGAAGAAAATGATCACCGCAAGGGAATCCGAAAGGCCATACCCCAGAGTCCCGACCCCCATCAGAATGACCGCAGTTCTGATCAGGGCAAGCTTATTTACTTTATCTGACAGCACGCCACAAAACGGCCTGCAGAATAACGCGGTTACGGAAAACAGTCCCGCTACTACACCGGCTGCTGAAGTTGAAATCCCAACAGCATCGCTTGTCAGATAAGAGACCAGGATCGTTACGACCATATAAAAACTGAAGGAGGTGAGCACCTGAGCAAGCATAAGAAGAAGATAAGATTTATTCCATAATTTTTCTGAATTCATGATCGTATACTTTCTGCCTTTTTCATCTTTAAAACACTGACAGAACCAGGAGGCGCATTATAGCTGAACCGCTGACCGCAGGCTTTCAGGTTTTCTTTCCGTGGGGCCACCTGTAAAGGCTGTTCAAAGGAATTGCATTCCTCCGTTCCTGCACTGATGACTTCCACTTCAATATTTTCCTCTACCGCACGATCCAGCTCAATGTCCAGCTTCTTTTCCTCTCCCGCAATAGAAACCAGCTTCAGATAGATATTCTCTCTGTCTGTAGAAGCAACAGAATAGATCAGAGGATGGCGTCTGAATTCTTTTTTGTCCGCCAAAACATCGTTAATATAGCAGTCATATCCATCACGCCGGGCCACGATCTTATAACGATTATATTTTGCAAAATCTATGTTTACCGGAGTCAGTTCCGACTCATTCAGCGGTTCGTCGAAAGCTCCCGGCTGTCTGGTCATACTCATGCCGTTATCCAACTTCCAGATCTGATTCCTTACAGAGCGCAGATTCCATTCCGTATCCTTTGGCTCGTTGCATCCTGCATCCGTATCCGGGCAGAAATTCCATACAGACAACGTTACCGGTGTCTCCCTGTCAAACTTCAGTTCTGCTTCAAAAGTATACTCTGTCAGTTCTTCCTGTCCGAATACTCCCCATATGGCCCGTTCCTGCCCAAAGGGTCCATCCGCCTGAAACTTTTCAAACGCTTCATTCCATTCGAGACACTTGCCCGTATATCTGTGTCTCTTTCCACCCGGTTTCATGCGGATGCCGTCTTTTTCTTCTACTGCGGTTCCATAAACCATCCGGTTTAATCCTACACTCTCCCCATTGATCTTTACGTTACGGTACAGCAATCCTTCCTCTCCGCACATGATCCCTGGAATCCCATGATACACGGGCGGTTCACATTCTCCTTCTATCCTGCATTCCACTACCTCTGTTCCTCTGTATTTTCCAAACAGGGAAAGCACATGATAGCTGGGGATCCCATAAACCTGATGATTATTAAACACGATCAGGTTAGGCTTCCATGCCGTATATCCGGCGTTTTGGAAGAGCGGGGCATAAGCGCTCAGCTTTACCAGATCCTGATTATTTTCCACTCCCGTCAGGAATGCCGCTTCCGCCAGCGCGCACTCCATGGACGCGATCGTGTCTCCACCATTTACCGCATATTCTCCAATAAAAATATCCGGGCCTTTCCGATCTCTTTTCTCAAATAATCCTGTATTTTCCAGGAAAAATTCAGGCGTATTATAATAATGCTCATCCACGATCTCCGTCGGAAGTCCGGCCTGCTCCGTATGCGTATTGGAAATATAGATCACATCCGGATAAGCTTTCTTTAAGGTACTGTAAAACTTTTCATATCGTTCTAAATATTCCGAACCCCAGTTTTCATTTCCTATCTCCATATATTTTAATCGGAATGGTTCCGGATGTCCTGCTTCCGCTCTCATGGCCCCATACTTCGTTGTAACATCCCCCAGCGCGTATTCCAGGGCATTCAGAGCCTCCTGCAGATATTCGTCTACAAGCTTCTCGGTAAAACCTCCGCCATGCCGCGCCTGGCAGTCCATTCCACAGTTACAGACATACATGGCCTCCATTTCCAGATCTTCACAAAGTTGAAGATATTCGTGAAATCCCAAACCGTTTGTCGACCGGTAATGCCACATGAGCTGACATCCAGGCCTTTCCCAGACCGGCCCTATCGTACGAGAAAAACGTAAGGCGTTCTGTTCATTGATCCCCTCCACCACGCAGCCTCCGGGAAAACGGATAAATTTTGCATTGGTATTTTTCAAAGCGATCGCCAGATCTTCACGAAGTCCATGTCCGCAGAAGGTTTTCTGAGGCATGAGGGACGTAAAACCGAATAATACGCAACAGTTATCTTCACAGATCACATTGAGTCTGGCCTTATCATCTGTCCCGGCTGCCATGATCTCACATTCAAGTTTCTGATACTCTGAAGAAGCGTCTGCTGACACATTTTCTTTTCCCAGTTTTTCCCCTTTCTCTCCTTCCAGTTCAAGAATAAAACGGCATTTGTTCCTGTTTCGGATCATAAAGTAAAAATGATATATATCTCCTTTTTGAACAAACATGCCTCCATAACCGATATTGCTGATCCTCCCGCCCGCTTCAAATTCAACTTTAAGAGCAGCCTTTCTGTTTGGATTTAGGGTTTCTGTTGTAACCAGCTCCATTTTGGCACATTCTGCATACCACCCTGGTACAGGTGTTTCCGTTACCAACTCGGCCCATTCATCCATCCCTTCTCCGTGATGGAATGCTCCTGGCCATTTATGCTCCGTAATAAAAATTTTCTGATTTTCGTCAGTCGTACACCCTTCCGGGATCAGTGAATCCTCAAATGCCCTGTTTCGGATCATCTCCGGATACAGTCCGCCGTCCGCAGCACGATTGATATCCTCAAAGAACAGTCCGTACAGCTCCGGAGCCACTTGAAACTTCATCTTCTCTGTATTGATCCGAATCCGATCTTTCACTCCTGCCTCCTTATCCATACGATCATCAAACAATGCGTTCCCAGGAATCGGGAACGCATTGCCTTTTGTTTCCATATTTCTCGCAGAATCGCATTTATGATAATAAAAGCGTTTATTCTTTTGCTGCCAAAAATGTATCAAACTGCTCCTGCATTGCGGCAATTATCTCATTGATCCCATTATTTTCCAGTTCCGTATTGAATTTTTCCAGATAGCTGTCCACGTCAACCTGTCCGTATAATAACGCATCCCTGTATTCGTCCACTGTAGTCGTACAGGCCGCAAGCTGATCATATACTTCGCTGCTGTCAAAAACAAATCCCATTCCGTTGGAATATTGAATACTGTCATCGCTCCAAAGAGCTTCCATCGCACTGTAATATTCCGCATAATCTGTCTCAAAAGGAAGGCTCAGGCATTCATTTGGATAAAACCAGGGACCAGTCATATTCCAACCTGCATTTTCCGCTGTCACTCCATCCGCATACCAGGCACATCCATTCTCATCAACCTGATACGTGACCCCTTCAATACCAAGTGCAAGAAGCCGTCCTACTGTTTCATCCGTATAAGCCAGATAAAGAAGCTTCATCGCCGCATCAGGATTTTTGCTGGTGGAAGAAATCTGCCAGCCATTATAAACGCAGGAATTGTCTCCCGCTATATCCGTGATCTGGAAGATTGACATCTCATAATTGGTGATCTGTGCATCCATCAGTGACTGCGCGTAATCTACCGAATATGCTTCATACATAAAGCCACCACAAATGCCATCGTTCACAAGCCCAGCCCCCAATGTCGTGTTATTCAACGGATCATCCATAATATAACCTTTATCTGCCCATTCTTTACACTGGTAACAGTAGTTCCTGAATTCCTCAGTTGCATAATAGTTTTTAATTTCCGTTTCCCCTATTCCGCGGTTCATCAGAACACCAAGCAAGGAATCGTTTCCCAAATTATCCACGCCCATTAATGGTTTTAGCAGCGTTTCGGCCTGCCAACACAGTTCCGGATGCAGCGCTTCCGCTTTTGCCATCAGATCGTTGAGCTGGTCCATGGTGATCTTTGTTCCCACCAGATCCGTTGCTCCTATCTCTTCCACCACATCTTTTCTCATCGCGTAAACCTGAAAATTGGAAAAGCTGTCGGCTCCCGGAAGCGAATACTGTTCTCCGTTCACTTTACAGGTATCATATACTTCTTCCGGAAATATTTCCCATAATTCCGGATATACATCCCTGTATTTTCCCAGCGAGATACACTGCTCATTCTTTACCAGATCGCTCACGCTGGAATAAAATCTCCAGGCAAACAGATCCAGCGGATCGCTGGTATCCGTTAATAACAGGGTCAACTGTGTTGCACGGTCTCCAAAAGAAAGAGATAACAGATCGGCCTGTACTCCGGCATTGATCGAAACCAGATATTCATTCAATGCGTCTTCGATCTCCGCTTCCCTTTCCTGTGTATCCGTCTGGCTGATCACTTCCATTTTTACGACCGGCCAGTCTGCCGGATCCTCTGCCACCTCCAATACCCCCTCCGATCCTGTTTCCTCCTTAGCGCTCTCTCCTGCTGCCGCAGAATCTGTCCCTTCTGCGGTGTTTGCCGAGCCGCATGCCGAAATCCCCAGACTCATTGTCAAAACCAGCAACAACGACAGCCATCTTTTTTTCATACCTTTTCCCTCCTGTAATAAATTTTATTGAGTTACTTATGTTTTCAGGATACCTTCTTTTTTCAGTCTGAAATATCGAAAAACCTGTCTGTTATATGATAATTTCTGATTTTTCCTCCAATGTGTACCGAATCCGGAATTTCATCAGGGGATCTACTCTAACTGATGATTGTACCGGTCTGTCTGTAAATTCCATCACGAATTCATTCGATTCTGTAAACGCTTTCCACTCGGGAAGTTCTTCTCCTATATAGTCTTTTCCATTCGGATTTCCATTTTTTATAAAATTAACCCAGTAAGAACTGACTTTTCTCGCAAGATCATAATGCTTCCCCGTAAAGGGGCGCCAGGATCTTGCAAGGCTATCATAAGCAAACCACATTTCGCTTCCGTGATAACTTCCCGCCTGATCTTCTCCTGGAATATCAGCGTTAAATTCATAAAGATAGCTTTTTCTGTTCTGACTGTCCTGGATATATCCAAACAGCCTGACGCCTGTAACAAGATCCAGAAAGGCATCGTTTAAAGCGAGTTTCTGCGCCTCTGCATCTGTTTTCACATTGCACAGCTTCAGAAATTCATCCGCCTTTTCTCCATACCCTGCGGCATATTCATAAAAACTTTTCAGATTCTCCCATCTTTTCCTGAAAGGTCCGGCAAAGGACATCGCTTCTGTACGGTTATATCCGGCCAGAATAGGAATTCTTTGGCAATGATTCTTCAAATATGCCTCAAAATTATTTTCCTGTATGATCATATGGTCTACCACAGGTTCAAAATGGATGCCAGGTCCCAATATTTCTTCTTCCATCTGAACCAGCTTTTCAGCAGGTATCTTCCTGGCCTCTTCCAAAGTATGGATGCCAGCTTTTTCAAAGAACAGCTTTCCGGTTTCTTCCGCTTTTTCCAGGGCAATCCTTCGTTCTTCTGTTTCAGCAAAGTCCACAGATACGCTACTTTCAATAATTGCTCCCTGTAACAGAACATCCGTCATGGGGGAAGTCATGAGATTCTGTACGCTCATTGCTCCCGCAGATTGCCCTGCAATCGTTATTTTCTCCGGATTTCCTCCAAAGGCTGCAATATTTTTATGAACCCATCTTAAAGCGGCCAGCTGGTCCAATGTTCCGTAATTTCCTTTTGGCATATCAGGCGCTTCTTCTGACAGCCACGGATGGGCCAGGAATCCAAATACCCCGAGACGATATGCGATCGCAACGACCACAATTCCTCTGCGGGCCATGTGTTCCCAGTCAAATTCAATCTCATAGGGATACCCTCCTTTAAATCCGCCTCCGTGAATATACACCAGGACAGGCAGTGATTCCGTTCCTGTCCTTGCCGGAGTATAGACATTCAGATACAGACAATCTTCACTCATCCGAAATTCCGGTCCGGTCGGATGGATTTCTTTTGTCCAGAATTCTTCAGGATTGCTTCCCGGCACAGGCTGGCATGCAATCGGTCCATACTCATCTGCCTTTTTAATCCCTTCCCACCTTTTCACAGGTTCCGGCGCTCTCCAACGTAAATTCCCGATAGGAGGCGCAGCATAGGGAATCCCTCTGAATACCGCGATCCTCGGATCCCACCCATGTACTCCACGCAGTTTCCCGGCCTCTGTTTCTACCAGCAAATCTTTCATAATACCCTTCTCCCTCTAGTCATTTCATCATCCCTTGACACCACCGATCACGATCCCCCTCACAAAGGACTTCTGGAAAAACGGATAAGCAACCATGATCGGGACAATGGATATTACCGCGATAGCCATCCTCACGCCAAGGCTTGGGATGGAGCTTGCGAAATCCCCCATACCAGAGGATGCATAATCTTTTAAAAACTGAACGTTATTCTGCATGGTATTCAGCACATTCTGGATGGTATACAAATCTTTGTTCCTGACCAGATAATAAAGACCATTGATCCAGTCATTCCAATATGCAAGCATTGCGAAGAGAGACAGTGTGGAAATCATAGGCTTGGACAGCGGGATGGAAATATGGATCAGAATTCCTATCTGTGAACAGGAATCCATTTCCGCCGCTTCGCATAGTTCAACCGGCACATTCGTGGTAAAATAGGTCCGCATCAAAATCACATTGAACGCGCTCATCATCAGGTTTGGACAGATCAGTCCAAAAATCGTATCGCTTACATGCATCACCTGACTCCATACGATATATCCCGGGATCATTCCTCCGGAAAATAACATGGTAAAGAAAATAAAGAAGGAAATCAGATTTCTCCCCGGAAGATCTCTTTTGGATAGCAGATAGCCTATGGCCATTGTCATGCAGATATTAAGTGTCGTTCCAATCCCTGCGACAATGATTGTCATGCCATATGATCTTAATATTTTTCCGCCTGACATAAAAAGATACTGATAGGCCGTAAAATCTATATCTCTCGGCAAAAAGGAATACCCATATTTAGTGATCGTAGCCTCGCTGGTAATTGAAGATACCACCAGCAGCACAAACGGCAGCACCGCAGAAGCTGATAAAAGAATCATGATAATATTTGAAAAGATCTGAAAGCCTTTTCCCTTCCCCGCCATAATGTTCCTCCTCCTTGTAAAAATCCTCCCTGTCTTTCTTCAGAACAGAGCACTGTCCGGCTCCACCTTACGAACTATGGTATTGGTAATCATCACAACGGCAAATCCCAGAATGGACTGCAAAAATCCGGCGGCAAGGGATCTTCCCACATCGTGATCCTCCATCATGGCACGGTATACAAATGTATCAATGGTAGTCGTTGCCGTATATAATGTGCCTGTGTTCATCGGTACCTGATAGAAAAGTCCGAAATCGGATGCAAACATCCTCCCTAACGACATAATTGTAAGGATAATCACTGTAGGCCGAAGCAACGGCAGTGTAATTTTAGTAATCTGCTTCCATACGGTAGCCCCGTCAACCACAGCAGCTTCATAGTAAGTCTTGTCGAAGCCTATGATTGTGGCATAAAATACAATGCTCTGGAAGCCAAAGCCTTTCCACAGACTTACAATGGTCAGGATAAATGGCCAATACTTCGGTTCCGTGTACCAGTTGATACCCTCCATACCCAGATTTTCCAGAATTCCCTTATTTATGAAGCCATTGCTATATGAGAGCATCGCATAGACCAGATAACCGACCAGAACCATACTGACAAGATATGGGATCAGAATTACCGTCTGATAAATTTTTTTTGCTCTCGCGTTTCGCACCTCTCCCAGCACGATAGCAACAAAAATAGCAAAAACAGTCCCAAGCACGATAAAAACCAGATTATAGCAAATCGTATTCCGGAACATGATCTTTGCCCACTTGGAGGCAAACAGATAGGAAAAATTACTCAATCCACACCAGGGGCTTTTAAAAATCCCCTGGGCAAAGCTGTAATTTTTGAACGCCAGCATCAGGCCGACCATAGGCATATAATTATTAATGATCAAATACACAAAGCCAGGTACGGCAAGCAGATAAAGAAATCTGTATTTGTGCAGCCTTTTT
This sequence comes from Candidatus Eisenbergiella intestinipullorum, assembly GCA_019119815.1. Lineage (GTDB taxonomy): Bacteria > Bacillota > Clostridia > Lachnospirales > Lachnospiraceae > Eisenbergiella > Eisenbergiella intestinipullorum. The sequence continues at coordinate 18,604 of DWWH01000094.1, forward strand.
ACAGCAGACTTTTGAAATGCTTTGTTGATCCCCTTCTTTTCTTTAGCTTTCACACCCTCTCATCCTTTCCTTAAATATACTGAAAACGACTTTCCATATCAGTAGGATAAGGATTTTCAAGGATATTTGATAGCAAAAATCTTACCTGTCATATGACGATTTCTGATCTTTTTTACCTGGAATTTTCGCAGCCCCCCGAAATTCCGTCGGCGTATATCCCACAATCTGTTTAAAACTTCTTGTAAAATTACTGTAATTTGCATAGCCGACACGTTCTGAAACGATTGTAACAGGAAGATTTGTCGTCGTTAACAGCATTTTTGCGGCCTCCATTTTTTCATTATCTATGAATTTTTTCAGACTGTATCCGGTAGTCTTCTTAAAAATACGCGTCAAATATTCCGGATTCATTCCAACTCTTTCCGCCAGTTCGCTTACCAGAATATCACTGTCAATATTTTGTCGGATATAGTGAATCGTACTTTGGACCACATCCCTGCCGCTTTTTTGATCTGACAGCTCATACAGCCGGTCAACCACATACACGATCGCTTCTTTCATTTCGTCGACCTGTTTCCAGCAATACATAAAATCATAATAAGCCAGATTTTCATCAAACACCTCTGCACTGTCAATATCCATAGCGGCCATACTGCAATATTCGGCCGAACGGTGTGAAGATTTCGCTTCAGACGGTGTGACGGTTTCGGCTTGATCGGTGCGGTGTTTTCGGATAACGGTGTGACTGCCGGGTTGATATGGTAAACTCTTTCTTGCAGCAAT
>DWWH01000009.1 GCA_019119815.1 Candidatus Eisenbergiella intestinipullorum
TATGTGGGGGACAGCGCGGTGGATGCGGCCGCCGCCGGGCGGGCGGATGTGGATTTCGCCGGCGTTCTTTCCGGAACGACGCCGGAGGAGGCGCTGCGGGGAAGGACCTGTGTGTGGATAGGAAAGGAGGCAGGGGAGATTGGAAAAGGATATTTTGTTCAGGAATGAAACATATCTATTCTCGTATCGGACAGGCGGAATCCTGCTGCATGATGGAAAAATCCTTCTTCAGAAACCGCGGAATGACGATTACGCCATCATAGGCGGACATGTCAAGGCGATGGAAACGACAGAACAGACGTTGAAGCGTGAATTTGAAGAAGAAATCCGGGCAAAAATTGAAGTGGACAGCCTGATGGCGGTGGGGGAAATCTTTTTTCCGTGGGGGAAATGTCCCTGCCATCAGATCTGTCTGTACTATAAGATTCACCTATGCGATCCGGCGGCCATTCCGTTAAGCGGCATGTTCCATGGATATGATGAACTGGGAAACGAAAGGATCGATCTTGACTTCTGCTGGGTTCCGCTGGAAGAACTGCGAAATGGGGTAAAGGTATATCCGCAGGAGCTGATTCCGCATCTTTTATCCAATGAGGAGCGGGTGTTTCATTTTGTGTCAAGGCAGATTTGATTTTGGAGATAACGCTTTTCTGTTATACTGAATCCTGCAAAAAGCGACATCGAAAATCAACTGCGATTAGAAACCGGCAAAAAAGGATTGACATCCCCATCCGCCGGTGCTATTCTGTGACAAACAAAGAACAGGAGAAAAAATGCCGCAGGCTATCGTTCCGATCGAACGGTTTCGCCGGGCATTTTAACAGGAAGAATGTACAGGAATCAGACCTTACAGCTTCACAGGGACGACGATCAAAAGCGCCTGTATCCGTGATTGAATTTCTGCAGAGAATCATCACAGGTACAGACGCTTTTCGTGCTGTACCTGTGTGGCAGAGCTTATTTCGGGCCGGGTCCGCACAGCAGCTGCGGATCCGGTCTTTTTTGCGCGATAAGCCTGGAGGGCGACCGCATGGATGGACAAGCTTGCTTGTACAGATATGCGGGCATCCGACGGGCAACGGACAGCGAGCGGCATATATGCCGTGAGCTGTGCGCATCGCGGATCGGATGGGGAGGAATCTTCCCCATCCGATTTTATCCGGCCCCGGCAGAGCCGGGCTGTTTCCGCCGCGGAAACGACGCGGATAAGGGGGTGATAGCATGTGGCATAAAGACGATGTCCATCCGGATTCCGGAAAATCTGTTTCGCAGCCAATACAGATCGAATGGAAAACAGGAGGACAATATGAATAACGGCAGAGAAGAAAAAGGAAAAATGAGAAAGATTCATGGCAGCATCCACCGGCTGAGGAAAATGAGCGGCTTTTCGTTCCTCATCCTGCGTACGGCCCGTCAGCTGATTCAGTGCATTCTGGAGCCGGAAAAATGCGAGATCCTGGGGCCGGACGGCCATCCCTGGGAAGGAGCACTGAAGGAGGAAATGTGCATCCGTATGGAGGCGCAGGAGGTGGAGGAGCCCCGTTCCCGGACGGGGTGGGAGCTGCATCCTGTCCGCATCCGGATTTTATCCGTTCCGGCGGAAGCCATGCCCGTGGTCATTCACGGTAAGGAAATTCCGGCTTCGCTGGAAACCATTCTGGATTACCGGCCGCTGACCCTGCGCAATGAAAGGGAGAGGGCCGTTTTCCGGATTCAGGACGCGCTGGTGAGAGGCTTTACGGAATTTCTGCAGCAGCAGGATTTTGTGCAGATTCATACGCCGAAGCTGGTCAGCCAGGGCGCGGAGGGAGGCGCCAACATCTTCCGGCTGGACTATTTCGGAAAGGAGGCGTATCTGGCCCAGAGCCCTCAGTTTTACAAGCAGATGATGGTGGGCGTATATGAGAGAGTATTTGAGATCGGGCCGGTTTTCCGGGCAGAAAAGCACGATACGGCAAGGCATATGAATGAGTATACCGGGGTAGACTTTGAGATGGGATATATCGAAGGCTTTGAGGAGCTGTGCCGGATGGAGGAGGCCATGATCCGCCACGCGCTGGAGGGGCTTCCCGGACTCTGCCCGGAGGAGCTTAAGCTGCTGCAGGTGCGCATCCCGTGCGCGGAGGACATTCCGTTCATCCGTTTTCAGGAGGCGAAGGAACGGATCGCACGCAGGTATCACAGGCCCGTCCGGGAAAAGGAGGACCTGGACCCGGAGGAGGAAAAGCTGCTCTGCCGGCTCATGGAAGAGGAAACGGGAAGCGAGTTCGTGTTCGTCACCCATTACCCGACGGTAAAGCGCCCTTTTTACGCCATGGAGGATGAGCGGGATTCGCAGGTGACGAAAAGCTTCGACCTGCTGTTCCGCGGCCTGGAGGTGACTACGGGAGGCCAGCGCATCCACGATTATGCCGCACAGCTTGCCAAAATGAAGGCCCGGGGAATGGACCCGGCACAGTTTGAAAGCTATCTGCAGATCCATAAGCACGGCATGCCTCCCCACGGCGGCCTTGGCATGGGACTGGAACGGTTCACCGCCAGGCTTCTGGAACAGGACAACGTGCGCAGGGCCTGCCTGTTTCCCAGAGACATCCACCGGCTTGCACCGTAGCATGGGCCGGGGGTATAATGGTCATACGAAAGAGCTGAAGAAAAACAGGAGAGGGCGTTATGATAACAATAACATGGCTGGGAACAGCGTCTATTTTGATCGAGGCATGCGGACAGAAGGTACTGTTCGATCCGTTCGTAGAGCTGGCGGGCGGGAGGAATCCCAACACGCTGGAGGATTTTGAAGGGGTGAGCGACATCTGCGTCACGCACGGGCATGTGGACCATCTTTTTTTCATTCCGGAGCTGGTGGAGGGACAGGATGCCACAGTACACTGTCCGGCTTCTGCTGCGCGCACGCTGGAGGGATTTCTGGAGGACAACGGAAATATCGTGCGTACCAGGCCGGGAGAAAGCTGGAGGCTGGGAGAAATGAAGCTTACCGCATACCGGGGAAAGCATGTGACGTTTTCTCCTGCTCTGATCGCAAAAAGGCTGTTCAGCCCGCAGATGCTCCGAAGACCGAAAAATCTGCTGTTTCTTGCCTGGGCCCATCCGAGGTTCCGGGAGAGGGGAGAGACGCTGGTGTATGAGATCGAGGTACAGGGCAGGAAGATCCTTCTCCTGGGAAGTATGGCTCTGGACGAAGAGACGGAATATCCCGAAGGGGCGGATCTGCTCATCCTGCCCTATCAGGGAAAGAGCAGGCCGGAGGAAGCTGCCTGCAGGATCGTAGAGCGGCTGATGCCGAAACGGATCCTGCTGGATCATTTTGACGATGCCTTTCCGCCTGTCTCCAGGCAGGAGGACACGCGGCCTCTGTACCGGCTGCTTTCCGGGCGGTTCCCGCAGATCCGGGTGGTAAAGCCGAAGGCAGGGAGACCGGTCTGCTTCTGAGATTTCCTTTCCTGACGAAAAGAGAAGGGGATGGCCGGGGATCGCTGCTGCTCTGCCGAAAGCAAAATAACGGTACGGCCGGCTGCAAAATAGGAATAGGGTGTCCTCAGAACGGGTTACTACTCAGCCAGGTCTGCGCATTTACTGCGCAGACCGTACGAAAACAGACCGGCTGGAAGCATCCGGCCTGGCGCGAAGCGCTTGGAATGGCCGGATGCCGTTACAGCTCTACCGAAGGCTGA
>DWWH01000010.1 GCA_019119815.1 Candidatus Eisenbergiella intestinipullorum
CCGACGTTACCGGTGTCTGCAACCTGCCTGAGGGAACCGAGATGTGCATGCCTGGTGATAACGTAGAGATGACCATCGAGCTGATCCATCCCATCGCTATGGAGCAGGGTCTTACCTTCGCTATCCGTGAAGGCGGACGTACCGTTGGTTCCGGACGTGTTGCTACCGTTATCGAGTAATCAACAGAATTACTGAAAATTTTAGGGTTTCAGAGATTTCTCTGAAACCCTTTTTTTTTATTCAAAAGGAAGATGTCGCTTACGCGACCCGCCGCGCAGGCAATCTTCGATTGCCGGGAGAAAAAGAAGGCCATCCGAGAGAACAGGAAGTTCGGAAATAGCGGATCATTGCTTGAGATGGAATGCCGTTTTTGGTATACTTGTGGCTAAGAAAAGGGCATTTTTCCGGAATGCTTTTCAAGCTGAACAGAAAGACCCGAAAGGAGGCAGTCATATGGAAGAAAGGATTGCAACATTACGGAGGATTCTGGATGAAAGCGCCTATACGGTGGCGTTATGCGGTTCCGGCATGATGGAGGAAGGCGGGTTCGCTGCGATCAAAGGAGGCGACCGCGCATATGAGATCGAGCAGAAATACGGTTATTCTCCCGAGGAAATTTTTACCAGCGGCTTCTATACCGCAAGGCCCATGCAGTTTTTTGAGTTCTATCGGGAGGAGCTTTTGAAAAATATTCCCGAAGCGACGGAATCGGGAACGGTGATGGCGCAGATGGAGCGTGCGGGAAAGCTGCAGTGCGTGATCAGCAGCAATATTTTTGAGCAGGGAAGACGTGCCGGATGCCGGAACGTGATCTATCTGCATGGCAGCATTTACCGCAATTTCTGTCCCAAGTGCGGAAGGGAATATCCCATGGAATACCTGCGGGATGCGAAGGGAATTCCGGCCTGCGCTGACTGCGGTTTTCCGGTCCGCCCCGGCGTTTATCTATTTGGGGAAATGGTGGACAGCGGCCTCCTGAGCAGAGCGGTGGACGAGATCGCGAAGGCGGATGTGCTCCTTCTTCTCGGGACGAATCTGCATTCGGAGGTATTCGGAAATTATATCAAATATTTTGGCGGAAAATATCTGATCATCATTCATAAGCACAGCCATTATCTGGACGATACGGCGGATATGGTCTTCCTGGATCATCCGCGCAATATTTTGCCGCTGTTGGGCTATGGGGATGGAAGAAAAGCGGAAGAGAAATAAAAAGGATGGAAAAGGAAGAGAATATGAAAAAGATAACCTATCATCAGGTTACGGGGGAAGATCCGCAGTTTTTGGTGCGGTGGGACGGGCAGGGACGGTTGGTTTCCCTGCAGAACAGCCGGGATGAAGCAGGCATGAACTGGGTGAAGGGGGAGCAGGTCTGGGGGACTGTGATCTGTGAGCCGGAGCTGACGGTGGAGGTGAACCGGCATTTTACAGAAAGGGGGACGCTGGCAGAATGCTATACCTTCCGCAATGAGACGGATTTTGACATCTGGACGTTGGGAACACAGGTTGGGATCTGCGCATAGCTTCCGGACTATTATACCGATGCGGCGGTCTGCATGACCCAGTGCTGCAACATGCATCTGTGGTGCGGCGGGAGCAGCAGCTATATCTGCGCGCTGCGGATGGGCGGAGGCCGGATCAACCTGGGGCTGGTGCTCGTGAAAGGCAGCCTGAAGGGCTACAGCGTACAGAGAGATCTGGAGCAGAGCAGCAATGACAGAGGAGCGTTTTTTCTGCATCCGGAGGACATGCACATCCGGCCGGGAGAAAGCGTACAGGTGGAATGGGAGCTGTTCTGGTTTGAGGACAGGGCGGATTTTCGGAAAAAGCTGGCGTCCTGTCCCGGATTTGTTCAGGTTGAGGCGGAGCGCTTCCTCCTGTTTGAAGGGGAGAAGGTGCATTTTCGCGCCTGTATCGGCCAGGCAGTGCCGGAAGAGAACGGCGGTGGTACCGGCGGAAATGATGCGGGTGCTCCGGCTGCCGGGAATGGCGCAGATGCTTTGGCCGGCAGAAACGATGCGGATGTCAGGGGCAGCGGCAGCGGAGCGCGCCCGTTTTCTGGTGCGGCCCGGGATCTGGGAGCTGGCAGAGCGCCGCTGCCGGTTTATTGCCGGAAAGCAGCAGTGCCGGGATGAAAAAAGCTGCCTGAACGGGGCGTTTCTGATCTATGACAACGAGGAGGGATGTCAGTATTACAACCATGCTTTCCCGGATCATAATGCAGGAAGAGAGCGGATAGGCATGGGCGTCCTGTTAGCAAGGTATCTGCAGGAGCGGCCGGATGAGGAGCTGGAAAGGAGCCTGGACGCTTTCGTGAAGTTCGTCAGAGGACAGCTTCTGGATGAGGAGACGGGTGAAGTGTTCAATGATGCGCCGCGCTGCCAGGACTGGAAGCGGCTGTACAATTATCCCTGGATCTGAGTTCTGTTCCTGGAGGTGTTCCGTCTGAAGAAGGACAGGTGGTATCTGCAGGCGGCATTCCGCATTATGAAAGCCTATTATCGGGACGGAGGCAGTCATTTCTATGCCATCGCCATTCCCATGAGGGAATCCGTGGAGCTGTTCCGGGAAAACGGTATGGAAAAGGAGGCCGGAGAGCTTCTCGGACTGTTCCGGGAGCATGCGGACAGGATTGCCGGGCTTGGAAAGCATTATCCGGCGCACGAGGTGAAGTATGAGCAGAGCATCGTTGCGCCTGCCGCCACATATCTGTGTGAGCTGTATCATCTGACCGGTGAGGAGAAATACCGGAAGGCAGCCCGGGAGCAGCTGGAGGTTCTGGAGCTGTTTCAGGGACGTCAGCCGGACTATCATATGTATGAGGTAGCGATCCGCCACTGGGACGGCTACTGGTTCGGAAAGCGCGCCTGCTATGGAGATACCTTCCCGCATTACTGGAGCGCACTCACGGGTGTCGCCTTCCGGGAGGCGGAGAAGATCGAGGGCTGTGAAGCCTTTGCTGCCCGGGCGGAGGATGCGCTTCGGGGCACGCTGAGCCTGTTCTTTGAAGACGGAAGCGCGTCCTGCGCCTGCGTCTATCCCTTGAGCGTGAACGGCCGTCCGGGAGATTATTTTGATCCGTGGGCTAACGATCAGGATTGGGGGCTGTATTTTTATCTGAAATATGCCTGTCGGAAAGGATCGCAGGGCTGACTGGAAGGGAGCAAAAGAAAAAAGGGCGGAAGCCGGGGCCGTTAGCTCCTCTGCGCATGAAGAACCCGGCGAAGCGCCGGTCATGGAGGTAGAAATGGAAGGGAGAGAAATGGAAGGAAAAGATTTTGAATTTTTTCTGGCGGGGAGTCTGGAAAAGGTATTTTCGGATCGGAGGCCGGAGGAATGGAAGGAAGGGGAAAGCCTGTGCATTCTGAAGGGAGAAACGCCGGCGATCCAGCTTGTCAGCTACAGAAAGCCGGGCGGAGCATATCCGGCGGACCTGCGTTTTCGCTGCGAGGTTGCGGGCTTTCCGGCGCAGGCGCGGATGAGGGAGGTGGAGCTGGTGCCTTCGGCTTTTCCCTGCTTTGAGCGCACGGACGACAATTATCTGACCACGAAGCCGGGACTTTTTCCGGATCTGCTCAAGCCCTGTCCCGATGGCCGGATCACGCCGCGGTCGGGTCAGTACCGGGCGCTGTGGATCGACTTTCCGGATACTGCCCGGGTTCCTGCCGGAAAATATCAGGCGGAGATCAAACTGACGTCCGAACCGGAAGGAATGGCAGAGGAGCAGTCCCTTTCCTTCACCCTGCGGGTGTCGGAGGAGAGGCTGGCGAAGCAGAGCCTGATCCATACGGAATGGTTCCATGCGGACTGTGTGGCGGATTATTATCACGCGGAGGTATTCGGCGAAGCCCACTGGAAAGCGCTGGAAAGCCAGATCGCGATGGCGGCGGAGCTTGGCGTCAGCCTGCTGCTGACACCGGTATTTACCCCGCCGCTGGACACGGCCGTGGGCGGAGAGCGCACCACGGTCCAGCTGGTGGATATTGCGGAGGACGGGGACGGCTATCACTTCGATTTCAGCCGCTTGGAAAGATGGTGTGCGCTGTGCAGAAAGTACGGGATCGAAAATCTGGAGATCCCCCACCTGTTCACTCAGTGGGGGGCCAAGGCCACGCCGAAGATCCTGGTCAGTAGGGAGGGAAAGGCAGAAAAACGCTTTGGCTGGCATGTGCCGGCGGACAGTCCGGCGTACCGGGAATTTTTGCAGGAATTTCTGCCTGCTTTGCAGGGGAAATTGCAGGAACTGGGATATGACAGGAAGCATGTGTTCTTCCATATCTCGGACGAGCCTGCGGAAGCGCAGATGGAAAGCTACGGCAGGGCGAAGCGGATGACGCAGGACCTGCTGGAGGGCTGGCAGGTGATCGATGCGCTCAGCGATTATGCGTTTTATGAAAAGGGTCTGGTGGAGCATCCGGTCCCTTCCAACGATCATATCCAGCCCTTCGTGGATCACGGGGTTCCGGAGCTGTGGACCTATTACTGCTGCGCTCAGTGCGAGCAGGTGCCGAACCGTTTCTTTGCTATGCCTTCCGCGAGAAACCGGATCATGGGCGTACTGATGTATCTTTATGATATAAAGGGTTTTCTGCACTGGGGATACAATTTTTACAATTCCGGATTTTCCAGGAAGCATATCGATCCCTTTTATGACACCCACGGAGATTATTCCTTTCCTTCCGGGGATGCGTTCCTGGTTTATCCGGGACCGGACGGAGAGACCTGGTCATCGGTGCGGGCACAGGTGCTGCTGGAAGGACTGCAGGATATGCGGGCGCTGCAGCGGCTGGAGGAAAAGACAGGAAGAGAACAGGTGCTGGAGCTGATCTATGAAGAGCAGGACGGACCGTTTACCTTCCGGGACTATCCCGCCAGCGCCGGCTGGCTGTACCGGCTGAGAGAGAGGATCGCAGCGAAACTGGAGGAGAAGACTGATGAGAAACTGCGGGAGCAGGCAGATGCCGCTTCCGCAAACGAACAGGCCGTCTGTGCGGCAGGGGGGAAGGAAACATGAGTGTGACGGATATTTTCAGCCTGTTGGGCGGGCTGGCGCTGTTTCTGCACGGTATGCAGATGATGAGCTCCGGTCTGGAAGCGGCTGCAGGCAACAAGATGAAGCGGATCCTGGAGAGATTGACTTCGAACCGTTTTCTGGGAGTGGCGGTGGGAGCCGTGATCACGGCTGTCATCCAGTCTTCCTCCGCCACCACGGTCATGGTGGTGGGCTTCGTGAATTCGGGAATGATGACTCTGCAGCAGGCTGTGTGGATCATCATGGGAGCGAACATCGGGACCACGATCACAGGCCAGCTGATCGCGCTGGATGTGGGGGCGCTCGCCCCGCTGTTCGCGTTCGCCGGGGTGGCGCTGATCGTTTTCATCAAAAAGACGACCTGGCATCATTACGGACAAATTGTCGCCGGACTCGGCATCCTGTTCATCGGCATGGAGATGATGAGCAGCTCCATGATGCCGCTGCGGGATTCTGAGGCGTTCATCAGCCTGATGACGAAATTTGCCAATCCCGTGCTGGGGATCCTGGCAGGCATGATCTTTACGGCCATCATCCAGTCCTCCTCCGCGTCGGTGGGCATCCTGCAGGCCCTGGCGGCGGGCGGCCTGATCGGGCTGGACAGCGCGGTATATGTGCTGTTCGGACAGAACATCGGCACCTGCATCACGGCTGTTCTCGCATCCATCGGCACGAGCCGGAATGCGAAGCGCACGACGATCATCCATCTGATGTTCAACGTGATCGGAACGGTGATCTTCACGGTGGTCTGCATGACGCTGCCGCTGGTGGAGCTGGTGGAATCGTTCACGCCCGGAAACGCGCAGGCTCAGATCGCCAATATGCATACGCTTTTCAATATCGTGACCACGCTGCTGCTGCTGCCGTTCGGCACCGGGCTTGCGGCTCTGGCGACGAAGATCCTTCCGGAGCGGGAATCTGAGGCACAGCAGGACGGCAGGATGCGCCTCCTGTATATCAAGCCTATGGAAACGGCCGCGGAATATCAGGTGGGAACCTCGGCCATCGCCCTGCACGGTGTCCGCGAAGAGCTGGCCCGGATGGCTCAGATGACGGGACAGAATGTAAAGGAGAGCTTCCAGGCTGTGCTGGAGGGAACCTCTGCCAGGCTGGAGGAGGTGCAGAAGCGTGAGGAATACATTGACTATCTGAATAAGGAGATCTCTTCTTTCATTTCCGGACGGATCGCCTATGAGACGAATGCGGACGATTCCGCGCGGCTGAGCGCCTTTTTCAAAATATCGGGAAATCTGGAGAGGATTGGGGATCACGCCATGAATATCTGTGAGTATACAAGACATCTGGAGGAGAAGGCGATTTCCTTTTCCCGGCAGGCAAGAGAAGAGATCGAACAGATGCAGCAGATCTGCATGAAGGCGATGGAGATGCTGTATCAGATGGCGCCCGCCGACGTGGAGCGGCTGACGGGCATTTCCGCCCTGGAACAGAGGATCGACGATATGACGGGGACGTACCGCCAGAATCAGATGGAGCGGATGCACCAGGGGCAGTGCTCGGACGAGGCATGTGTGCTGTATTCGGAGATGCTTACGGATTTTGAGAGGATCGGCGATCACATTCTGAACGTGGGGCAGGAACTGGCCGCACCGTAGGATGGAGGAAAGAGGTGCGGACACAGCGGCGTGCCGGGCGCAGAGGCATACCGGACACAGAGGTGCGCCGGGTACAGACGCACGAATCCGAATCCGCGGCATCCGCCCCGGAGCTGTCGCTTCTTAAAAAGAAGGACAGGAAAAAAAGGAATGTCCCTTTGGTCCGCAGACCAAAGGGACATTCCTACATAGAAAAAGAAGTCCTGACGGAAAGTCTGTTCCTTTCCTATTTTTAAGGTTCTTTATGGCCGGTATTCCACATGATCACCGCTTCCCGGCATTCATATTCTCCCATTTCATAATAGCCCTTGGTAAAACGGTTCAGCCGTTCCAGCGTGACGGCCCGATTGGCCTTCTTGGGTTGGTCATTGATGAAAAAGATCCCTTCCGTATAGTATTCCGCGTCGAATTCCGGCGTACCCTCCTCTTCATAGTAGGGGTCGAAAAGGATGACCCTGTCTTCGGAGATCCCGGTCAGAAGCACATAATGGGCTACCTCAAGGAACACATGCAGGACCACGGCAGCGCCCTCATTCAGAGCTTCATAAATGCGGCTGCCTTCCTTTACGACAACCTCCTCTCCGGAGAGAAATTCACAGTGGATGGGAAAGCGCCTGGTCTCGCTGAAATGATTCATCCAGTTGGTGATGAAATTCATGGCTGCGGCAGAAGTGCCCCGTTTGCACAGCTCACCTTCTGAATTGTAGGTGTCCATACAATACAGCATGATGAATTTGATGAGATCAGGAAAGATCTCTTCCCGTTCAAACAGATAGCGGATCCCGTTGATCAGCGAAACCGGACCGCAGTCATATTCCGACGACTGGCAGATCAGAAGATTCTTCATATCGGCACCTCACCCTTTCTCAGCCGGACCGGAAGAAGGAAATTCCCGGTCAATCTGTACTTTTTTTGAAAAATGTAGTAATATGTATAGGATTCCTGCAAAAAACAGGGAATGCCGCGGATACGGCGTCCGCACAGGAAAGTGCGGACTGTTACTGAATATAACGCAGCATTCCGTTTTTGTCAAGAATATCTTGACAAGGGGGCCAGGTGACGATATAATAAACCAATTTTATTGGTTCCCTAACAGGGATCGGTAAAACGTGCACGGGAGCTGTACATGTAAAACGGCCTGGCAGAGAGGGCTGTCATGTACCGGCGGACTGCCTGAGAGGCGGTCGGCAGGTCTGTGCGCGGGACTTTCGGAGAGAAGGTCCCATATTTTTTTGTTTATCCGCAGCAGGCTGCGGCGGCCGGGAGATTTCTCTGCATGTTCCGGTTCGTTTCCTTATATATTATTTTTTATTTTATGCAGGGAAACCCTGGGAAGTGAAGAGGAGGAAGAAGAATGAGAAAAATCATGAAAAAGGCGCTCGGTTTTACCATCGCCGCTCTCATGACACTTTCCCTGGCCGCATGCTCTTCTGCGGGAGGCGGAGCGACCGGGGAGAGTGCTGCCGGGCAGGAAAGCGCGGCAGCACAGGAAAGCGCAGGGGCAGGAAATGCGTCGGCGCAGGAAACGACGGCAGGAGGCTCTGCTTCCGGCGAGAAGATCGTTAATGTGGGCGTGACGGATACGCTCACCAGTTTAAATCCGCTTCTGTTAAACGGCGGCGAGGTGAATAAGTACGCAACCGGGTTGATGTTTTTGCCCCTGATGGAGCTGGACGCGGACCTGAATTTCGTTCCCATGGTGGCGGATTCCATCACCACTGAGGACAATCTGAACTTTGTGGTGCACATTGATGAGGCGGCGGTCTGGTCCGATGGGACTCCCATCACGGCAGACGACGTGGCCTATACGGCGCTGCGCCTGGCAAGCCCCATGGTAAACAATACGTCCATGATGTACTATGTGTTTGAGGGCGTGGGCGAGGACGGCTTCGTGGAGGAAGGCGCGGAGAGCATCGAAGGCGTTCAGGTCATCGATGAGAAGACCGTGCAGTTTACCACCAAGGAGCCCATGGCTCTGATGACCTTCTTAAACTCCTACGCCAGATACCTCCTGACGCTGCCGAAGCATGTCATCGAGAATTTTGCGGAGGAGGAGCTGACGACCCAGGCCTGGTTCAACCAGCCGGACGTGATCAGCGGACCTTTTTATCTGACGGATTTTGATGTGGACCATTATGTGTCCTACACTGCGAATGAAAATTACTGGAAGGGCGCGCCCAAGATTGACAAGCTGAACATCCGCATCGTGGACGGCAGCCAGCTTTATGCGGGCCTGCAGTCCGGTGAGATCGACATCACGCAGCAGACCATGAGCGTGATCCCGCCGGAAGATTATGAGAGCGTGGAAGGGCTGGAAAATGTGGAAGTGGTGTACGGTTCTCCCATTACCAACCAGTCCGTCTTCATCCAGACGGCCAATGTGCCGGATGCAAGAGTCCGCCAGGCTCTTCTGTATGCCATCGACAGACAGCAGATCCTGGAGCAGCTCCTGAACGGTCACGGCGAGGTGGTGGACGGCTTTTTGTCCAGCGCAAGCCCCTATTATGATGAAACGATCACACCGATCACCTATGATCCGGAAAAGGCCAAGGCGCTTCTGGAAGAGGCCGGATGGGACGGAAGCCAGACTCTTCGCTTCTATGTGAACTCCGGCGACAGTACCTTTGTAAACGCGGCTACCGTCATGGTGGCTCAGTGGGCGGCAGTGGGTATCAAGGCGGAGATCACCACGGTGGATTTCGCTACGCTGATGAGCACGGCGGGCAGCAAGGATTATGATATTCTGGCAGTGCAGTATACCTATTCTCCGGTGGACCCCTACACGGATATGGCATGGCTGCTGGGCGGAGAAGGAAGCTGGACCAGTTATTCGGACGATACCGTGAACGAGGCGCTGGAAGGCACGCAGACGACCAGCGATGCGGCGGAGCTGACGCAGCTGTATGGAACAGCGGACCGGAAGGTGCAGGAGGATGTTCCCATGTTCTCCGCCTATATCATCAGCGCTCAGGGTGCGGTGAACAAGCGGCTGACGGGAGCGACTCCCAGCGTGTACGGCTTCTTCAATGACGTGCAGAACTGGGATGTGACACAGTAAGGTAACCGGAAGCGGAGAACCGTGCTTTCCCGGGCGGGAAAAGCATGGCATACAGGGCCGCAGGACGGAAGGGAAGAAGCGCCCTTCCGGATCCTGCGGCGTTTCCGCGGACAGACAGATTCAAAAAACAGGTGAGGATACGGCCATGTCACATTTGCTTGAGGTACAGGGGCTGACCACGGCGTTTTCTGCGGACTACGGGGAAACGGTCAGTGTGGATCACATCAGCTTTCATGTGGACGAGGGAGAGACAGTCTGCATTGTGGGCGAATCCGGATGCGGAAAGTCTGTCACCTCACTTTCGATCATGGGGTTATTGGGAAGGGGCGGAGCTGTCACTGACGGTTCTGTCCTGTTTGACGGTAAGAACCTTCTTTCCCTGTCGGAAAAGGAACTGGATGAGATCCGGGGAAACCGGATGTCGATGATATTCCAGGATCCGCTTACCTCCCTGAATCCCGTATTTACCATCGGAAATCAGATCACGGAAAGCATCCGGACCCATATGCACCTGGATAAGGAGGAAGCCAGGGCGAGAGCGGAAAAGGTGCTTTCCCAGGTTGGCATGCCTGACGCGCATGCGGCCATGAAAAAATACCCCCATACGCTGTCCGGGGGAATGCGTCAGAGAGCCATGATCGCCATGGCGCTCTGCTGCAATCCGGCACTGCTGATCGCAGATGAGCCGACAACGGCTCTGGATGTGACCATCCAGGCGCAGATCATGAGTCTTTTGAAAAAACTGAAAAAAGAGATCGGAATGTCGCTCATTCTGATCACCCACGACATCGGCCTGGTCGCAAGCATGGCGGACCGGGTGCTGGTCATGTACGCGGGGCAGATCATAGAGGAGGCTCCGGTGAAGGAGCTTTTCGCCTCCCCGCATCATCCTTATACGAAGGCGCTGCTGGCGACGGTTCCCAGTATCTATGATGCGCCGGACAGAGAGCTTGTGTCCATTCCCGGTATTGTGCCGGAAAATTATGATTCCATCCCGGGCTGCCGGTTTGCGGACCGTTGCGCTTTCTGCGCGCCGGAATGCAGCAGCCCTCAGCAGGACCTGGAGGCGGGAGAAGGCCGCAGGGTCAGATGTGTGAAGTGGAAGGAAGTCTGATCGGTTCCGAAATGGAGGATGACGAAGTGCAGAAAAACGAAAGCAACAATAACGTCCTTCCGGGAAAGGAGCCTCCCGAAGGTGGGAGAGCCCTTCTGGAGGTCGTGGACCTGAAAAAATATTATCCTTTAAAGGGCGGGATCATCACGCATACCACCGGTTATATCCGGGCGGTGGACGGCGTGAGCTTTTCCGTAAAAGAAGGGGAGACTCTGGGGCTGGTGGGAGAGTCCGGCTGCGGCAAATCCACCATCGGCAGGCAGATCGTCGGACTGGAAAAGCCTACGGAGGGAAAGATCCTTTATGACGGAAAGGATCTTTCCGCATTGAAGTCGAAGGAGATGAGAGGGATCCGGACACAGCTTCAGATGGTGTTCCAGGACCCGTACTCCTCCCTGAACCCCAGAAAACATATTTATGAGATCCTGGCCCAGCCCATGCTTTACCATCATATCGCCACGAAGGCGACGGTGGGAAAGGAACTGGAGCGGATCCTGGACATGGTGGGGCTTTCCCGGAATGTGCTGGGAAGGTATCCCCATGAATTTTCCGGCGGCCAGAGGCAGCGGATCGGCATTGCGAGAGCTCTGTCCTTAAATCCCCGCTTCCTGGTCTGCGACGAGCCGGTGAGCGCGCTGGACGTTTCCATCCAGGCACAGATCCTGAATCTGTTAAAATCCCTGCAGAAGGAGCTGAACCTGACCTGCATCTTTGTGGGACACGGGCTCGGGGCGGTCAACTATGTGAGCGACCGGATCGCGGTCATGTATCTGGGAAAGATCGTGGAGATCGGAAAAGCCGCGGATGTGTTCCGCACTCCGGCTCACCCCTATACAAAGGCGCTGATCGCGGCTGCTCCGGTGCCGGACCCGGAAGCTTCCGAAAACGGGAAAAAGCTTCTGGAAGGAGAGGTGGGCTCCAGTCAGACGCCCCCCGTCGGCTGTCATTTTCATCCAAGATGCCCTTTCGCGCAGGCGAGCTGCCGGCAGGCAGAGCCGCAGATGTGCGAGGTGAAGGCGGGAAGCGGCCATTTTGCGGCCTGCCCCGTCATGAACGGAAAGGAGGAGCAGGCGCATGGGTAAATATATCATCAAACGGATCCTGATCGCCATTCCGGTCCTGATCGGGATCACCATCATAGACTATGCGATCATGTGCATGGCGGGAAGCCCGCTGGAAATGCTCCAGGGTCCCAGGATCTCCCAGGCCGCCGTGGAAGCGAGAGCGATCCAGCTCGGCCTGGACAAACCCTTTTATGTACAGTATTTTGTCTGGCTGGGGCAGCTTCTGCACGGTAATATGGGATATTCCATCGACAGCTACCAGCCGGTGGCGGGCATGATCGCAAGTCACCTCGGGCCGACCCTTCTGCTGATGGGCGTATCGCTGATCGTGAGCCTTCTGATCGCGGTGCCGGCCGGGATCTACAGCGCCATTCATCAGTATTCCAAGGGGGATTATACAGTAGTAACCCTTTCCTTCCTGGGAAGCAGCATACCCGGTTTTTTCCTTTCCCTGCTTTTGATCTTTGTCTTTACCGTCAAGCTGGGCTGGCTCCCTTCCAGCGGCATGACGACGCTGGGGACCAAAGGAGGCTTTTGGGACGTGGCCGCCCATATGGTCATGCCCGTCATCGTGCTCGCCACTTCCATGGCGGGGACGAACATCCGTTATATCCGCAGCGCAGTGCTGGAGATCCTGCAGCAGGATTATCTGCGCACGGCCCGGGCAAAGGGGATCGGCAGATTTAAGGTGATCAACAAGCATGCCCTGAGAAATGCTCTGATCCCCATCGTAACGGTGATCGGCATGGAGATCCCGCTGCTGTTCGGAGGACAGGTCATCGTGGAACAGGTCTTTTCCTGGCCTGGTCTGGGGCTTATGACCATGAGCGCCATTACCAGCCGGGATTATCCGGTGATCATGGGCGTGTGCCTGCTTTCCGCTGTTGTGGTCCTGGTGGCAAACCTGCTGACAGATATTCTGTATGCGCTGGTTGACCCCACGATCCAGCTTCAATAGGGTCAGGGGGTGAATGAGATGAACAGAAAAGAAAATCAGAACATGAGGAAAGAAGCGGGGACGGCCGGAAAGGCTGTGACTGTCCCCAAAAGAAGAAGCGCGGACATCGCCAGCGAAAGCTATCTGCAGACTGTATTCCGCAGATTCCGCAGGCACCATCTTGCGGCAGTAAGCCTGGTAGTTGTGGTGATCATCGTGGGCGCCGCCCTGCTTGCCCCGCTGATCGCGCCCTATGATCCGGACGCCATCGTCGGCACCTTTTCCGGCGCGCCGAGCGCCGAGCACTGGCTTGGGACCGATCAGATCGGCAGAGATGTGCTGAGCCGCCTCCTGTATGCTACCCGGATTTCCCTGCTGGTCGGCGTGCTCGCCACGCTGATCTCCACGGTCATCGGCGTGGTGCTGGGTCTGCTTGCCGGTTATTTCGGCGGGGTGATCGATATGATCATCATGCGCTTTACGGATATGGTAATGTCCTTTCCCTATATCCTGCTGGTACTGGTGGCGGCCTCCATTTTCAAGCCCGGCCTGTGGAGCATCATCCTGATCCTGGGCTTCGTGGACTGGCCGGGAATCGCCAGATTGGTGAGAGGAAACGTGCTCTCCCTGCGGGAAACCAATTTTGTAAAAGGAAATCTGGTAGCGGGCATGCCGCTTCGGCATATCCTGTTTTCGGAGATCCTGCCGAATACCATGGCCCCTATCCTGGTATATGCCACCTCAGTGCTGGCCCTGTCCATGCTGGATGAGGCGGCATTAAGCTTCCTCGGTATGGGCGTCCAGCCGCCTACGGCCAGCCTGGGAAACATGCTTAACGGTGCCCAGTCCCTGACCGTGCTGACGAAGCAGCCCTGGCTGTGGATCCCCCCCGGACTGATGATCGTGATCTTGGTTATCGCCATCAATTTTATCGGAGATGCCCTGCGGGACGCGCTGGATCCCAACGGCAGGAACTGAAAAAACAGATCGGACGGCCCGGAGCCGTTCCGGATGCAGAGGAAGGGCGTTCCCCGCCGCAGAGCGGGGAGCGCCTGACTTTCATTTGCGACGCTTCGGCATGGAGGTAAGATTGAAAAATAAGCCTGATGGCTTATTTTTCAATCGGCAGTTTTGCGCCGAAGCACAAAACTGCTGTGATCGCAGAGGAGAAATCACATACGTGATTTCTCCTCGCGGCCTCAGCATAAAACGCTTCG
>DWWH01000011.1 GCA_019119815.1 Candidatus Eisenbergiella intestinipullorum
AATCCTAATTTTGAAGGATATTCACACAAAAGCAATGAATCCCTTTCTATTTTTGAATGTATACCCGTTTGAATATATACGTTATTACATTCGGGACGCAGAGGTCGCAGGTTCAAATCCTGTCGCTTCGACTTAAAAAATCCCCTGAAATCAATACTTTCAGGGGATTTCTTTTTGCCGTCATAAAAATTTCACCGTCGGACCAGCTCTGTGATCCTGACAGCCGGAGGCCTTTTGGGGCCGTGCTTTTTCGGCTGTCCCGGGATCATCCGGAAAGGTCTGCCCGTCACCAGGGCATTTCCCGTCCTTCGTTGTCCATGAAAAGCAGACTCCGGTCCTTCTGATCCACACGCGCGAACAGCTCTGCCAGACGGACAGCCGTCTCATAGGGATCCAGATCCGCGTTTTGGCCGCCCATGTCGGTCCGCATCCATCCGGGATGGACTGCGATCACCCGGATTTTGCGGGAAGCGAGATAATTGTCCAGAAGCTTCGTCGCCATGTTCAGAGCCGCCTTGGACATGCAGTAGTCAAATTCCTTTTCCCGGCGGGCGGCCCCGATGCTCCCGCTCTCGGAGGAAATGTTGACGATCCTTCCCCCATCCTCAGCGATCAGAGGAAGAAACGCCTTTACCACGCGCAGAGGCCCTACCGCATTCACATCGTAAACCGCCGCGCATTCATCCAGATCCGCCTCTTCCAGTACGCTGCCTGATGTGGATCCATGGATTCCCGCATTGTTGATCACCAGGTCGATCCGGCCGGTTATCTGTCCTGCTTTTTTTGCCGCTTCCTCAACGGAAGCGGTGTCTGCGACATCCATCCGGATCAGATACAGGCTGTCCGGCCAGCTTCTCTGCAACTCTTCCAGATCGCTCTTTCCCTCCTGCCCGATGCGGCGCGCTCCTGCCAGCACGCGCCAGCCGTCTTCCAGATACTTTTTTGTAAATTGAAATCCCAGTCCGCGGGAGGCTCCCGCGATCAAAACGGTTTTCTGTTCCATTGTAACCCCCATTCTAAAATATTTTCTTCCGGCAGAGCCGGTTTATCCTCAGGCTTCTGCGCTGTGGAAGATCTTTTTTACGGTTTCATAGACAAGCTTGGGCCGGCGGTATTCGTCCACAACACCTTTGTTGTTCATGGTCCTCGGCCTTGTATAAAACCAGCTGTCGCAGACCCGGCAGTCGCAGAACTGCCAGACATAAACGCCGCTGCAGCCTTCCTGTGAAAGAATGGCCAGAAGCTGCTTTTCCAGCGCCTGCGCCTGATACTCCTCCGACCATTTCACTTTTTCCGGCGTGCGGTAACCATAGATGCCGCCCGCTCCCACCTCCGTGATCAGAAACGGCTTTCCGCTTCCTCCGGATTGCTCCTGTACCCAGTCGTACAGGTCCTTCAGATAAGTATCCGCCGGCGTGTCATGATACCAGAGGGGATAAATATTGTAGGAAACCACATCCACCAGGTCAAAGCAGATGTCCGTTTTGAACTGGCAGCTGGCAAAGGAACGGGGACGGCTCCGGTCCAGGCTCCTGATCAGCGCAAGCTGCTTCTGATAGCATTCCCTTCCGTATTCGGTATGGCTGGCGCACTCGTTCAGAATGCCCCAGATATAAATGGACGGATGATTGTAATGTGCCCCGATCATTTCCCGGATGCAGTCCTCGCACTGACGCTCAAAGTTGGGATTGTGCATGTCCTCCTCGGACAGACCTCTGGCATGATTTTCTTCCCACACCAGCATTCCCGTCTCGTCACACAGATCCAGGAACAGTTCATCATTCGGGTAATGCGAGGTCCGCACCGAATTGGCTCCCAGGTCGCGCATCAGCGAAAGGTCCCGGCACATGGCCGCATAGGGGAGGCTGCAGCCGAACTGGGGATGGTCCTCATGGCGGCAGAAGCCCCTGATCCGGATCTTCTGACCGTTCAGGAGAATGTCCTTTCCCTCGGTCCGGATCTCCCGGAAGCCGACACGGTCGATCAGATCGTCCACCGCTTCTGCGTCCTGTGTCCGAAGGACTGCGGACAGAAAATACAGCTCCGGCTCTTCCGGACACCAGGCCCGCACCTGAGAAAAAGCCGTTTCGCCATCGGTGAACGAAGCCGTTTCTCCCGGTTCCAGATGGACGGGAAGGCTGGCGAAGGGCTCCTCATTCAGGCACAGCTCCAGACTGCCGTTAAAGTCTTCCTCCGTCAGGTTCTCTACCTCTGCCTCCGTACGGGCATACCATTTCCCATCCCGGAAAAACGGAGTGAAATGAAGGTGGGACACAAACTGGCCTGCCAGCTCCTCCAGCACCACCGGCCGCGTAATCCCTCCGTAGGTCTGATAGTCGTTCGGCACATGCAGGGCGGACTCCGGGCCAAAGGAATTGTCCACCCAGACCTTCAGGGTGTGCTCTCCTGCCGGCAGATCCTTCACCACTGCGGAGAACGGGGTGTAGGCGTTATAGTGCTCCGCCTCCTTTTTTCCGTCCACATACACCTGCGCCGTGTGGCTGACCCCTTTGAATTCCAGCCGGATATTCCCGGAAGCGCGGAAGGTTTTCTCATAGCAGGCCTTTCCGCGGTATGTCAGCGTTTCCGGCTCACTCTGCCAGCAGCCCGGCACCGGTGTTTTCAGACGCACCGCCTCCCCCGTCTCCGGCAGCGTCCTAAAATCCCACAGGCAGCCGGAGAGCTCCTGCGTTTTCCTGATCCTGTGCGTTTCAAATGCGCGTACCATAATTACCTCCTGAACGCTTTCTTTTTCCCTATTTTCCTACCACAGCCCGCGCTCTGTCAAGCCTTCCTACAGCCGGCCCCCCGGGAAAAGCGCGCTGTCAGGAATAAAAAAGACAACCGCCTCCGCATAAAGGGAGGAAGTTGTCTTTTCAGCTCTTCCTGAGATCAGAATCTGCATCCGCCGTACAGGCGCTCCTTTTCCCGGCCGCAGCATTGCCGCCGGACCGGCGCCGTTTTCAGCCGCGGACGCTTCAGTCCATCGCCTGCTCCAGCTTCTTCATCAGCTCGTTCTTGGAAACCGCTCCTACGATCCTTTCCTTCTCTTCACCATTCTTGATGATCAGAAAGGTGGGGATATTCATAACGCGGTATTTTCCTGCGATGTCCATGCAGTCGTCAATGTTGAGCTTTCCGACCCTGGCCCTTCCGTCCAGCTCATCCGCAAGCTGCGCCACCACAGGCGCCATCATCTTGCAGGGGCCGCACCAGTCCGCATAAAAGTCAACCAGCACAGGCTTGTCGGACTTTAATACCTCTTCTTCAAAATTTTCCGATGTGAATTTATATTCCATATACCTCTCCTTTCGCCGCCGGCATACTTTTTTCCTGACAGGATGTCCGCAGATCGGAAATCCTCATGACGGACCGGCGGTCTGTCTGCATCTCGTTCTTTCGTATGGACCGTTCCGGATGTCACATGCGTGCGCCGTGTTCCTTCCGGTTTCGCGCCCGGCCGCTTCCGGACAGCACACACCTTCCATCCGTACTCCCAGAATAATACACAACGCGCTTCTTTGCAAGGCCATTTTCTTCGGAGCGTACCGGCATGGCCTGAACAGGTTACAGTTCAGGCCAGGGCCGGTCCCTTTCTGACCGGCACGTAAGAAAAACGTTACGAGTTACAGCTCAGCCTTCGGCAGTGCTGTAACGGCATCCGGCCATTCCAAGCGCTTCGCGCCAGGCCGGATGCTTCCAGCCGGTCTGTTTTCGTACGGTCTGCGCAGGGAATGCGCAGACCTGGCTGAGCAGTAACCGTTACGATCCGCTTCCGTGCAAAACCGATTGACAAATCCCGGAAAGGGGACTACGCTGAAGGTGAAAAGAACGGATCTGCAACAGAGTCGGACATGCAAAGGAGGGATCGTTTATGAGGATCATCACAATCAGCCGTGAATTCGGCAGCGGAGGCCGTGAGGTGGGAAAACGACTGGCAGACGCGCTCGGATTTGCCTATTACGACAGGGAGATCGTCACTTCCATCGCTGAAAAATGTGACCTGGATGAAGGATATGTGGAAAATGTGCTGAGAAAGGGGCTGACCGTCAATGTGCCCGTCACCTTTGGACACACCTTCTATTTTTATTCTGATCCCACATCCGAAAATGAACTGAAGGTGCTCAATACCCAGCAGCAGATCATCCGGGAACTGGCACAGAGGGGCGACTGCGTGATGGTAGGGCGCTGCTCCGGCATCATCCTGGAAAAGGAACGGCCGCTGCGGCTGTTCGTCTATGCGGATATGGACTGGAAGGTGAAGCGCTGCCGGGAACGGGAAACGGGATCCGAGCATCTTTCTGACCGGGATCTGGAAAAAAAGATCCGGCAGATCGACGCAGGCCGCGCCCGGCACCAGAAGCTGCTCACCGACCGGAAGTGGGGCGACAGAGAGGGGTACGATCTCTGCCTGAACACCACCGGAACGGAGATCAAAAAGCTCATCCCGGGCCTGAAGGAGCTGGCTCTGTGCTGGTTTGACCAGCGGGATAATCAGGAACGGTGACCGGACAGGGGAAGGCGCTTCCCCTGTCCTTTATTTGTCTTTATCCTGTTTTTCTTCGGAATTCCTTCTTCTGATGATATATTTGCAGATGGGATTTCCCGCCGCTGAAAAACGGGCTTCATATTCCGTCATCACATTGTTCTGCATCAGCCGTTCATCCTGATGCAGGTCAAAGGTCACCTCCTGCGCCTGCCATCCTGCGGGTTCCAGCTCCTCCAGGGAAAAATCAAACAGGGGCCTGTTGTCCGTTTTGAATTCGATCGTGCCTTCGGGCTTCAGGATTTTTTCATATCTTTCCAGAAACTGTCTGGAGGTAAGCCGTCTCTTGGCATGCCGGTCCTTGGGCCAGGGATCGGAAAAGTTCAGATAGATGCGGTCCGCTTCCCCCGGCCCGAACACTTCTCCGATCTCCTCTGCATCCATGCGGATGAAGCGCACATTGGGAAGCTCATTCTCTTCCATCTTCTGGATCGCCCGTATCAGCACACTGGAGTATTTTTCGATCCCGATATAATCAATATCCGGGTTCCGGGCTGCCAGCTCCATGAGAAAGCGGCCCTTTCCCATGCCGATCTCGATATGCAGAGGCGCAGTCCGTCCGAATACCTCCGCCCATTTTCCCGCATGCTCCTGCGGATCATGTATCACAAAGCGGCTCGCTGCGATCGCTTCTCTGGAGCCGGGAACATTTTTCAGTCTCATTCTCTTCTATCCTTTCCGCTGCCTTTTTTCCGTATCATTTTATCAGAAGTCGCACCAAAAGAAAATCTGAATTTTTTCTGAATCCCCTTAAAAACAGGGCCGGGATAGTGTATGATAGTCATGAACTCTGAAAAAAGGATATGATGAAACGAATGATACATGTTCTGGATCCGCATAAAAACAGAATAAAAAAACGGAAGCATCAAAGGGCACTCCGCGCCGTTTGCGCGTTCTGTGCATTTCTTCTTTTTCTTTCCTGCCCTTTTTCGCCCGCAGCAGCCGCTCCGTCCGGGACCGGACAGAATGACTACGACGCACAGGCGGAAGCCCGCAGGGAAATGCCGGTGGAATCCAACGAATGGGAGAACTGGCCCGCCGGTCCGGCAGTCAGCGCGGAATCCGCCATTCTCATGGAAGCGGAGACGGGTGCGATCCTGTATGAGAAAAACGTTCATGAAGCGCTCTATCCCGCCAGCATCACCAAGATTCTGACCGCGCTGATCACCATGGAGCAGTGTTCTCTGGATGAAATGGTGACCTATTCCAATGAGGCGGTCAGCAGCATCAACTGGCAGACCGATTCCAACATCGGCATTCAGGCCGGGGAGCAGATCACGGTGGAGCAGTCTCTTTACGGTCTTCTCGTCGGCTCCGCCAACGAGGTCGCCAATGCTCTCGCGGAGCACATCAGCGGGAGCGTAGACGCTTTCGCCGAGCGGATGAATGAGCGGGCCAGAGAGCTTGGCTGCGTGGATTCCCATTTTGCCAACGCCAATGGCATTTTCGACGAAAACCACTATACCTCCGCCTACGATATGGCGCAGATTGCCAGAGCTTTTTTCTCCAATGACCTGCTCTGCAAGATGTCCGGGACGGCAACCTACACCATTCCCCGCTCCGATACGGTCAGCCGGGAGCTTTTCATTTCTTCCAAAAACAAGCTTCTTGCGGGAAAGGAATACGCCTACGAATATCTGGTGGGGAGCAAGACTGGATATACCTCAGAAGCGCGTCAGACGCTGGTTTCCTGCGCTCAGAAGGACGGAATGAAGCTCATCTGCGTCGTCATGAAGGAGGAAGCCCCTTCCCAGTTTACAGATACCATCGAGCTGTTCAATTACGGCTTCAGCAGCTTCCGGATGGTAAACGTGGCGGATGCGGACAGCCGGTACACGGTGGGAAACGAAATCTTCTTCGAGTCGGATGCGGACATATTCGGAAGCTCTTCTCCGCTTCTCTCCATCGATCCCTCCGATTCCATCGTACTCCCGAATACGGCGGCATATGAGGATACGGCTTCCTCCCTTTCCTATGAAAACCCTGAAGGCGAGGATGCCATTGCCGAAATTTCTTTTTCTTACAACGGCATATATGTGGGAAGCGCCGCCGTCCACGTTGTTGACGCCGCTTCCGGCCATACGGCAGCCGGCGGGGATCCTTCTTCCGACAGAATCTACATCAATGTGCGCCTTGTCCTTTTCAGCGTCATAGCCGTTTATCTTTTTCTGAATTTTCTGGTCTGGCTGATCACACTCCTGCATAACTACAGCTTCTCCAGCCAGAGGAAGGACCGGAGGCGCCGCCGCAGAAGGCACAGCCGGGAATCGATCGATTATGACAGATATTCCCGGAAGGATCCGGAAGGATTTTGAAGGGCTCTGTCCGTATTTGGAGAAACGGCCGGATCCGCCTCTCAGGTGGCATCCGGCCGTTTCTTTTTTCCGCTTCCCTTTCTCTGACCCTTTGCGGCGTCTCTCCTGCGAAAAAGCTCCTGCGCATCCTCCTGCGTGATGAATCTGGTGGTCTTTACCGCATAGACCCCCTCGTCTTCCGTTTTGCGGATGCGGATCTTTCCCTTCATATAGCCGTGCCGGCTGCAGAAAGAAAGACTGTAGTAATGCTTTCCATTGGGGGTGAACCACTTGATCTTCCGCTTCAGGTTCCGGTGGCAGAGGTAGCATTTCGTGCTCGATGCCTCCCGGTCCGCAAGCAGCTGGGTCTTGTCGTCAAACCGTCTGGAAATATACTTGGCATAATCGTCGAACACGATGCGGACCTCTTCCTTCCTGTTCCGGGGAAGCTGAAAGGTGTCGAAAGAAACCTTCTGCAGCACCTTCGGATCCCTGATCTGCTGAAACACCCGCGCCGTATAGTAAGCGTCGCTCAGCGCACGGTGAAACGCCCCGTCCTTGGGAAGCTTCAGGAAATCCACCGCATATTCCAGGTTCCGTCGGGTTTTTTTGTCCTCGAAGGCGATGCTGAACAGCTTCTGCACGTCATAGAACTTCACCGGACCGCTTCCCAGAGGCTCCATGCCGTAAAATCTCATATTCCGCTGAAGCTCCGTCAGATCCTGAGGCCCCCAGGTGGCGAACCGGACGTCCGCTTTTCCTTCTCCGGAATCGTCCGCCCGCCCTTCCTTTGACGTACCGCACCAGGAAAGGAACCGCCTGCAGACATTTGGGAAAAAATCCCCTGCCTGCAGCTCTTTTATATCCATATGAAGAAGCTGTCTGGTCATCCGGTGCATTTCCTGGTAGACCTGAGGCTTTACCATCTCGTGAAAGCTTCCGCAAAGCTCCATCCTCTCATCCAGCTTCACCGCGCCGATCTCTATGATCTCGAAAGGAATCTCCTTTCTCTGCTTTTCTTTTTCCTCATTTCCCTGATTCCATTCCAGGTCCAGTACGATATAATTCATGAACACCGGCCCCTTTTCGTTTACGCCTTCCTGTCCAGCTTCTTTTCCAGCTTTTGTGCCATTTCCTTCATGCAGCCCGCTTCAAAGGGAAGCTTCAGCCCCACCTCCGGAATCATATTGGTAAAAAAGTCCGAAGCGGACAGCCTGCACAGCTTCAGATAACTCTTCCAGGCGGCCTCATAGTCCTCATCCATCCACAGCTTATACTCGAATGCCACGGTCTGCGCGATCACATAGTCGATATAATAGAAGGGGAAGCTGTAGATATGGTGCTGCTGCTGCCAGTAGCCTCCCGCTTCGAAGAACGCGTCCCCTTCATAATCCAGATGAGGCTTATATTCCTTCTCCAGCCTGCTCCACACCGCCTTTCTTTCCGCAGGCGTCAGCTCCGGATTCTCATAGACGATATGCTGGAACTCATCCACCATGCACCCATAGGGGATGAACATGCACGCGTCCTCAAAATGCATTTCCCGGTAGGCATCCGCCCCGTCTCCGAAGAACCATTCCATCCATTTTTCCGTGAAAAATTCCATGGACATGGAATGGCATTCCGCCGTCTCCATGGTGATGTCCGCATGCTCTCTGATGGGATCCTTTCCGGAAAGGTAGCCCTGGAAGGCATGACCGCATTCGTGTGTGATCACATCCACATCCCCGCTGGTTCCGTTGAAGTTGGCGAAGATGAAGGGCGCGTGATACAGAGGCAGATAGGTCATGTAGCCGCCCACCCTCTTATTTTTCCTGCCAAGCACATCGAACAGGCCGTTTTCCATCATGAAGTCAAAAAATTCCTTCGTCTCCGGGGACAGCTCCTCATACATCCGCTGTCCGGCCGCCAGAATCTCCTCCGGCGTTCCCGTGGGATTGGGATTTCCTTCCTTAAAGTAAACGCCCTCGTCAATATAGGAAAGCTTCTGAAGCCCCAGACGTTCCCTGCGCCTTTCATGCAGCTTTTCCACAAAGGGCACGAAGTCCTTCTTCACCTGGCCGCGGAAGGCCTCCACCTGCTCTCTGTCATAGCAGTTCCGGTTCATGCGGTAGTAGCCCAGCTCCACATAATTCTCATAGCCCAGCTCCTTCGCCTGCTTCGTGCGGTTTTTCACCAGCCTGTCATAGATGTCGTCCAGCTCCTTCTCCTTTTCCTGGAAAAAGGCGGAAAACTTCTTCCATGCCCTTCTCCTTGTCTCCCGGTCCGGGCTTTTCATGTAAGGGCGCAGCAGGGAAAGGTTCAGCGTCTCCCCGTCCCAGTCAATCTTCGCCTCCGCGGCGATCTTTTCATAGGAGGTTACCAGCGCGTTTTCCTCCTGCACCAGGGGGATCAGCTTCTCCTGCATGGATTTGCGGGAAAGCTCCATGTTCTGAAAGGCCACCGGCCCGATTTTGGCTTCCAGCTCCTTCCGGTACGGGGAATCGTACAGCAGCTTCTGGTACTCGATCACCATGTTGCTGTAGCGCGGGCTCATCTCATCGTAATAATCCTGCTCGGCGCTGTAAAAGGTATCCGCAGTATTCCCGTCATACCTGGTCTGAGCCAGCGTCATCATGGTATCCACCCGGTCCCTCAGAGCGTAATACCTCTTATGGACCGCGAACTGTTCTTCTCCGTTCTTCGCCGCGGCGAAATCCTTCTTCAGCGTCTCAAACTCCGCTTCCACCCGGTCGAAATCCACCCGTTCATAGGGCATATCCTGATATTTCATGCCTGCCTCTTTTCCTGCCGCCCTTCAGGCGGCATTTTCCCGCATCCGCCGGATGCGGACATGCTTTTCTGATACTATGAGCCTATTATAAAAGATTTATGCAGACTATGCAAACGTTACTGTTCCGGTCTCCGCCGCAGCCGTTCCCTCCGCGATCCCTCCGAAGCCTTCCTGCTGTGTAGAAGAAAAAAAACTCCTTTTCCTTCTGTCTGTAAAAAACATACCGTGAAAAGGAGTTATTGCGTCATTTTATCGTTTTTCTGAAAATTTCCGCCGGAAGGCCCGAAGGCTCAGGCACAGCTGCGGCCGGCAAAGATGGCAGCGCCCGCAGCCGCTTCCTCCCGTTTTTCCGAAAAGGTCAGAGGAAGGCCGAAGGCCTTCTGAACCTCTCCGCACAGAAGGGGATTCCTGCGCAGCCCGTTTCCGGAAGCGGTCAGTCCCTGCCTGCCCGCTCTCACCTCTTCCGGAAACGCTTTGTACAATCCGCAAAGCTCCTGTGCCATACCCTCTACCCAGCTGCGGATCAGATCGGCAGGATGGAAATTTTCATCGGTCAGTCCCCAGATTCCGGAAGCCTCTCCCTTTCTGCTCCCGCGCGCCCCATAAAGACCGGGACAGACTCTTAAGTCCGTCGTCTCCCTGGTCTGTGCCGTCCCATACATCCATTCATAGATCCGGTCCATATCGGGCGATATGCCGGAAAGCTGGCTGACCGCCTCCCGGAAGAAGGCAGCGAGCCGCTCATATACCTTTCCGCCGTTCAGGGACGCGCCCACATACAGATACCCTCCTCCGGGGAAGGGACGCACATCCACGCCATTCTCCCCGGGCTTTGTCCAGAGGCTTTCCGCATATACCGAAACCTGAGAACCGGTCCCCACATTGACACTGATGCCGGTCTTCGGATCGCTGACCGCTCCGAGAAAGCTGGCCTGATTGTCGCCCACAGCGGGCAGTACAGGCTTTCCCTCATAAAAGCCTACCGGCTCTTCCCAGCGGCAGATCTCCGGATAAAAGCCGGTATCCGCTCCGGCCCTTTCCAGTGCGGGAAGATCAAAGGCTCCCTGATTCAGATCAAAGACTCCGAAGCTGGCTGCCAAGCTTGCGTTCACAGCCCGCCTTACGCTCCCTGTCAGGCGCATGGCAAGGTAATCGCCGATGTCCACAAAGCCCGCCGCTTCTGCAGGGATCTGTCCGGTCTTCTGCAGATAAAAATGGGTCACGCTCCCGTATCCGCTGTAGACCGTATAGCCTGTCAGCCGGGACAGAGCCTCCTCATAGCTTTCTCTGTTTCGGAAGGGAAGCTTTCCGCACTCCTCTTTCCAGGTATAAAGGGGAGTCACTGCCTTCCCATCCGCGCCGACGTACACGATGCCGTGCATCTGGCTGGATATGCCCACCGCATCAAAGGTCAGTCCATCCATCTCCTTCAGCAGCTTTCTCACCTTTCCGACGATCGCATCCGCATCCTGGCGAAAGCCTCCCTGTTCCAGAAAGGCATTCTGTATGCTCCGGTTAAAAAGCACCTCCTTCTTTTCCATCTGGTACAGGATCACACAGATGGATGTTGTTCCAATGTCGATTCCCAATACGTTCATACCGGATCCGTCCTCCCGCTTCCGTTAAAAATACTCCCTTTCCTGCCGCTTCTTCTCTTTTCATGAAGCGGCCCGTCGGATTTCTATTATATGCTTCCTCCTTCCCGCAGGCAATAGTCTCTTTCTTTCCCGGCCCTCCTATTTCAGGATCACCGCGTTTACGCCCTCTTCAAAAAAGTGATCCGCAACCACTTCTCCCGCTCCGATCACTCCCGCGTCGTCCTTGAATGCGGAGATCACCATCTTATTTTCTTTCGCTCCCTTTACCTTCCGCGCATCGGCCACATCCCGGACAATGGAGAAATATCGCGGATAATTTTGTATCAGGATTCCTCCCAGGACAATGATCTGCGGATCAAAAATGTTGATCAGGCTGCTCACTCCCACGCCAAGGTAAAAGGCTGACCGGTTCAGAATGGAAATCGTCAGCAGGTCCTTCTGATCCACCATTTCAAACACATCCTTCATGGTCAGCGAATTCCTTTTGCCGTACAGCGGATGCCCCGGCTCCTTCTCCAGCTGTTCCTTCATATCCCGCAGCACTGCTATTCCCGAGCTCATCGCTTCCAGGCATCCCCTGTTTCCGCAGTTGCACAGCGGTCCGTTCACGTCTATGGTAATATGCCCGAATTCTCCGGCCGTACTGTTGGCCCCTGTATTGACCTTTCCCTCCAGGATCAGTCCGTTTCCGATCCCCATATCCACATCAATATAGATCAGGTCATCGCAGCCCGCCGCGTTTCCGTACCAGTATTCTGCGAGGGCTATGACGTTGGTGTCCTTGTTCACATAGACAGGAAGCGCCGTTTTTTCTTCCAGGATCTCCTTCAAGGGCAGATAATTAAGCACCGGTATATTGGGCGGAGTCAGGATCATTCCGGTCCGGCTGTCTACCGGTCCGGGCGTTCCCACTCCGATCCCAAGGACCTCCTCTTTGCCGATACCGGCCTGCGCGATCACACGGTCTACAGAACCTGTGATCAGCTCCACAAATTCGCTCTGGTTCAGAAAATCCTGCTCCATGGAATGCCTTTCGATCTGCAGGATCTTCCCCCTCAGATTCAGAAGCGCAATATTGGTACTGTATTTGTTGATATGGATCCCTACCGTATATTTATAATTTTCATTGACCGCGTAGGAATTCGCTTTTCTTCCGGTGCTGCACAGCTCCTTGCGGTCTGTGCGGATCAGGCCGAGCAGCTCCAGCTCTTCCAGTATTTTTTTGATCGCCATGAAGGTCAGTCCTGTCACCGACGCCAGTCCCGCCCTGGTTGCCGTCTGATTCCTGCGGATATAGTTCAAAACGGTCCTGCGGTTATAACTTTTCAGCTGTACCTGCTTTTCCTGTTCTTTCATCGGCTCCCCCTTCCGCTCTTTCCATCTCAGCTTTTTCCATCTCAGCCCTTTACCGCTCCGCCAAGATTCATGCCGTCCGTGAAATACTTCTGAAGGAGCATAAATACCACAATAATCGGCAGAAGAACAATGGTGGATGCCGCCATCAGGTAATTCCACTGCGTATTGGACTGGCTGACAAAGATCTTCAGGCCGAGCTGCAGGGTAAAGGTATCCGTATCCGTTAAATACAGAAGGGGCTTGATGAAGTCGTTCCAGCTCCAGTTAAAGGAAAGCACTGCCACGGTCATAATGGCGGGCTTTGCCATCGGAAGCATGATGCTCCTCCAGATACGGAAATGAGAAGCGCCGTCCATCTGGGCGGATTCGATCATGGAATTGGGGATTCCCGAATAAAACTGGCGCAGCATGAAAATAAAGTATGCCGTTCCCATAAACTGCGGCACGATCAGCGGCAGAAACGTTCCGACCCATCTGAGCTTCGCATAAAAAACATACTGCGGGATCATGGTAACAAATTCAGGGATCATCATGGTCGCAAGGATCACGGAAAACAGAATATTTTTCCCCGGAAACTTTATCTTTGCGAACCCGTACGCCACCAGAGAATTGGCCAGGACACCGCCTGCCACGGCAAACGCTGCGACAAAAGTCGAATTCAGGAACCACTTCGTAAAATCCGCGCTCAGCCATGCGTCCTTAAAATTGGACCAGATCGGATCGTGCGGATACCAGGTGATCGGATAGGCAAATATCTCGTCCATGCTTTTCAGCGCGGTGGACAGCATGAACCAGAGGGGCATAATGACCGTCAGCGAGCACAGGCAGAGCAGACAGAAGCAGACCAGGTTCACCACCTTCTGTTTTCTCTTTTTACTCGCCAGACCTCCTTTTCTCTTCCCAAGCATCATACCTCTCCTCCTTCCGTATGCACCCAGTATTTGGAGCAGACCAGATTGATCAGCGTGATCACCATTACGATAACGAGCAGAAACCATGCCATGGCACAGGCATAGCCCATATCGTAATGGGTAAACGCTTCCTCATAAATGTGCAGATTGTAGAACAGCAGGGAGTTCGCCGGATCTCCCTTTCCGTTCTTGCTCATGACCAGCGCTTCCTGAAACACCTGAAAGGCTCCGGTCATGCTGGTAATCATGTCAAAGAAAATGATCGGAGAGATCTGCGGAAGCGTTATCTTCCGGAATTTCTGGACAAAGGAAGCTCCGTCGATCTCCGCAGCCTCATACAGTTCCTTAGGAACGGAATTCATGGACGACAGGTACAGAAGCATACTGGTGCCCAGAGCCCATATCCTCATCAGCACCAGGGAGGGCTTGGTCCAGGCCGGATCCGAAAGCCATGCCGGCCCCTCTATCCCGATCAGCCGCAGCGCCGAATTGATCAGGCCGCTCTGCGGCGACAGAAGCAGGATCCAAAGCTGATAGACCGCCACACCGGACAGGACCGTAGGCAGATAAAAAAGCATCCGGAAGATTCCGGTCCCCTTCACCTTCTGGTTCAGAAGCGTTGCCAGAAAGATCGCGCAGATGCAGGAAAGGGGAACCGCCAGAATCACATAATAAAGCGTATTGCCAAGCGCTTTCCAGAAAACCGGATCTTTTGCAAACATCCTGACATAGTTTTCCAGACCGATGAAGTCCATCTGCGACGTAAAATCGTAGTTTGTAAAGGACGCATACAGAGAAAACAGCAGCGGTCCGCCCGTCAGACAGACAAAACCGATGATCCAGGGACAAATGAAGAGGTAACCGGATCTTGCTTCCCTCTTTTCCCGCAGCGTCATTTTATGTTTCTTCTTTTTCATTTCCAGTTTTTCCTCCTGTCATTTTGGGACTTCGCCATCCTGTATATTCCCAAAAATATCCGGATATAGCAGGGGCGGCATCAGCTAAACTCATGCCGCCCCTGTCTGTTACAGCCGTCCGGGCGCCGGCCGCACCGGCACCTGACCGTCTTTACTGCGCTGCATTCTCCTGAACCAGCTGTTCTACCTGCTGCTGCGCCTCATCCAGAGCTTCCTGAGGCGTCTTGTTCCCCAGGATGATCTCATCCAGATAAGGAAGGACCAGATCAGATGCTCCGGGAGCTGTCAGCCTGTCGAGCGTAACGACCGTAGTCGGCATTGCTTCCAGAGCTGCCTTGAATACCGGGATCTCCTGCAGAGAAGGATCTTCGGAAGCCTCGATATTGGCCACGGTATCATATACCTGAGAAGCCCAGTATACCTGAGACTCCTTGCTGGTGAGGAACTTGGCAAATTCCCAGGAGCCTTCCACGTTCTTCGCTCCGTAAGGGATCTCCACGGAGAAGCCTCCGCCCCAGGAATAATGCTCCCCGCCTTCATTCAGAGCAGGCATCAGAGCGACGCCATAGTTCTTGTCCGGAGCATAATCACGCACCTTGGTGAATTCGGTAGGCGTATTTACCCACATCGCAACCTTTCCTGCCACAAAGGGATTGGTCATGCCGCTGCCGAATTCTGCGGAGAAATTATCCAGCGTTCTCTTTCCGTAATACTCATAAAAGTCATTGTAGATATTCTCGAACATTTCCACCTTTTCAGGCGTGTTCACATATACGTTGCCCTCCGCGTCCGTATAGTCCTTTCCGTCCGCGCTGAAGGCCCATGCGTTCCACTCCAGGGTTCCCGGGAAAAATCCAAGCCGCTCATAGCTGCCGTCTTCATTCTGGACATCCAGCTTTCTCGCATATTCCACCAGCTCGTCCCAGGTCTGCGGAGGAGCCTCGGGATCCAGTCCCACCTCCTCAAACGCATCCTTATCATAATAAAGAATACGTGTATCCGTCACAAACGGAAGACCGTAAATACCGCCGTCATACATCATGGCGTCTGCAAGCTGCGGGTAGAACTGATCCATGAAGCCTTCTCCCTCTGCTTCCACCAAGTCTGTCAGCTCCGTCGCCTGCTTTGCCTGTGCGCGGTGAGTGACTGTACGGATGTCCTGAATGATAATATCCGGCGGATCTCCGGCAGCCGTTGCGGCCAGCGCCTTTGTCCATACATCTCCCCAAGGATAATTCACATGAACCACCTCATACTTATCCTGAGAGGCATTGAAATCGCTGCAGAGCTTTTCAATTACGGGACCATACTGCTCGTCTCCCCACCAGTCCCACAGCTCCAGCTGGATACGCTCCGCGCTGTCTTCTCCTGTCGTCCCGGCAGCAGCCGTACTTTCCGCTTCAGCCGTGCTTTCCGCCGCTTCTGATACAGCCTCCGCCGCCGTCGTTCCGGCCGTTTCCGTACTTGCCGCATCATTTCCGGATGCGCCCGAGCAGCCCGCAAGGACGCCTGTTCCGAGAACGGCTGCCATGAACAGACCAAGTGCCTTCTTTTTCATAGTTTTTCCTCCATTCTCCTTTCGGAAGTATTTTTATGCTTAGATACTACACTTTAGTAGTACGCATGTCAACATCTATTATTAAATAAAGTTTAATAAATATGATTTTCGTCATTTTAAATAATTACTCTCCCTCTATTTTGTATCAATTCAATAAATAAAGTTAAGATTACCTAAAAATATCAAATCTTATCCATTTTCCATCCGCAAATAAATCAAATTCATATTTTGATATACAAATATTGTATTTGTTATTCAGAAAAAAATATTATGTTATTCAAATTTGTATATTATAAATTCAACTTTTTTGAAATTTCTTATTATCCCATTTTCACCCAAAGCACGAGAAATCCGGCTGCGCATATCACATTGAAAAGCTCCGGGCGCCTGTGATACAATGGTTGCGCCAAACGCAATCCGGACAGCAGAAAGACAGAGCGGGAAATGATTTCCCGCTCTGCGGACAGGGAGCGATATGTACGAAAGAATTCTGACAGATTTTAATATCAGGACCATTATGGATTCCGGGCAGGTATTCCGCATCCGGCCCCTCTCCCCGGAAGAGCCGGCGCCGCCTGCCGCTTCAGACAGTGTCCGTTCCGGCTTATCAGGAAGCGCGCTTCCCGCCGCAGCGGACGGCAGCTTTTCCGCAGACGGGACCTTTCTCGCCGCAGCAGGAGGGCATGCCGTTCTCATCCGGCAGGAAGCGGAACCGACAGGGCGGATGCGGGTATCCTTTTCCTGTACGGAGCAGGAATTTAAAGACTTCTGGAATGACTATTTCGACCTGAACCGGGATTATGGAGCGATCCGCCGGTCGGTGGATCCCGATGACGCCTTCCTCACCTCCGCCGTCCGTTTCGGTTACGGCATCCGGATCCTTCGCCAGGATCTGTGGGAAACCATCATCAGCTTTCTCATTTCCCAGAACAACAATATCACCCGCATCCGCAGAAGCCTGGAGGCGCTGTGCGGGCGATTCGGGGAAAAAATTCCCGCAGAAAGGATTTCCGATCCTCTCTTTTCCGGGGAAAACGGTTCCAAAGAAAAACCCTCCGAAACTGCCGGCAGAGCAAACCGCCTTCCGCCCACGGCATCCCTCTATGCCTTTCCCACGCCGGAGGCCATTCTGGAGGGCGGGCCGGACGGCCTTGAGGGCCTCGGGCTCGGCTATCGGGATAAATATATTCTCCGGATGACGCAGCGCTGTGCGGGACATGAAGGCCGTCAATGGCTTGCGTCGCTGCAAAAGAGCTCCTATGCGGACGCCGCGGCACTCCTGCAGAAGGAATATGGCATCGGAAAAAAAGTCTCGGACTGTATCTGTCTGTTTGCCCTGCATCATGTGGACGCTTTCCCCATTGACACCCACATGAAACAGATCCTCGCCGCCTTCTATCCGGACGGCTTTCCTTTTTCCAGATACGAGGGTTATGCCGGAATCCTGCAGCAGTATATGTTCTACTATAAGCTGACCGGCCAGCCTGTCTGACAGGCTGCCGGTCTGTCCGCATCAGAAGAGATGCCTGTTTCTTCCGTTTTTTCCTTCTGAGCGCTCAGCGCTTCAGCGAACGCAGATGCTCTTTCCTCTGCGCATCCACGCAGCGGGACTCGATCGTTTTCTGAATGGCCCGGTTGCAGGTAAAATCATCCAGCGCACAGGCTGCCAGATAGGCTTCCGTTTTCCGGGGGAAGCGCACATAACACATGGACACCGCCCAGGCCACAGCCATTTTCGCATAATAACCCGGATGCCGGACACTGTCGTATGCAGAATACAGTTTTTCAATATATTTTTCATCGATAAAATAGTCCAGCGACATGACTGCTGCGAAGCGGACGGAAAATTCCCGCTCCGATTGAAAATACGGCTGAATGAACTTCCATATCTCCTGCGGATACTCTTTCGCGATCTTCAGCGTACTGCAGAAGCTGTCACAGACCGACCAGTTGTCGATCAGCGGGAGAAATGCTTCCGTTTCCGAAAGGATCTCAGAAAGCTCCGCCTTTCCCAGACTGTGCGCGTATCCGATCACAAATCCCTTCAGCATGATCTCTTCAAAAAAGGCCTCTTCTTTCTTCTGTGCCAGGCTGTCCGCACAGCCTTTCCAGTCTTCTGCGGCAAGCTGCTTTGCCAGCTTCCGCAGCTTCGGGAGCCGCACGCCCAGAATGTTGCCTGTGCCCGGAAGCAGAGAAGCGGAAAAAACCTGATATTCCGGCTCTGCCAGCGCACGAAGCCGTTTTCTGATCTCATCTGTCTTTTCGGAAGAACGCCGCATATTTTTTCCCTTCCTCCACATAATGACGGGCATTTTTCAGATTAGCCGCTTTTTCCACTTCCGAGACCGGCCGGCGTACGGTGGCCGGGCTCCCCATCAGGACAGAGCCGTCCGGGACCGCTGTTCTCCCCGTGACCAGCGCTCCCGCTCCGATGACGCAGTCCGAGCCGATCACCGCTCCGTTTAAGATAACGGCCCCCATACCGATCAGGGTCCGGTCCCCGATGGTGCAGCCATGCACCACCGCTCCGTGTCCGATGGTCACATCCTCACCGATGGCGGCAGGGAAGCCCTCATCCACGTGTATCACTGCATTATCCTGAATATTGCTCCCCCTCCCGATCGTGACGGCCGCATCGTCTGCGCGCACCACGGCATGAAACCAGAAGCTGGTGTCCTCTCCCGCCGTAATGTCCCCGTACAGATCCGCATCCGGCGCGACAAAGGCTGCTTTGAACCGGATCTCTTCTTTTCTGTCCGTCAGTCTGCCGGCATCACGACCTGCTGCATTGATATTTTCCATGATCTTCTCCCCTCCAGGCGTTTTCTGCATATGAAAGCTGTCTGTTCTATCATAGCAGTTGATCTTTCGGAGGGCAATCCCTATCCTTTTCCGAAACCTGTCCGCCATAATTAGAGGGCAGTGTTCCTGTTTATTTTAGAAAGAGGAAGGCCGTGGAAAACTTCCTGAAAATGCCAAGCCGGCCGGATACCGTTACATCTCTGCCGAAGGCTGAGCCGTAACCGGTTCCCCGAAAGAAACGTATAAAAACATTGACTTTCTTCCGCCCTGTTGTTATACTGTCATCGTTTTCAATCGCTGCTGACGCTTCGTCACCGGATGAAGCGGAACTGAGGCATCCGGAAATTGACCGCAGGTGTAGCGCGCTTTGCGCTATAAGGTCAGTTTCATGGGTGCCTTTTTAAGCGGCAGATGGCTCGGAAAGGAACAGTTCTATGATTTGCAAAAGACAGAAACCTGCAAAGGGCGGCAACGGACAGAGCAGCATTGCGCTCAGTCTCATTTCCTTCAGCATCCCGCTGATCTTAAGCGGCATCCTCCAGCAGCTTTATAACTGGGTGGACGCGTTTGTGGTCGGAAATATAAACGGAGAGCTGGCTCTGGCCGCCGTTGGCTCCACCGGCAGCATCATCAATTTTTATCTGCTGGCGCTCACAGGCTTTACCCTCGGGCTGGCCATTCTTTTTGCACAGAAGTTCGGAAGCGGAAGGACAGAGGAGTTGTCCGGGATCCTGTCCACCTTCTCCATCCTTCTGGGTGCGGTTTTTGCGCTGTTTGCCGGCCTGGGAGCAGCTCTCACCCCGCAGATGCTCCGCCTGATGAACACGACGCCCGATACTTTTGAGCTGGCTGCGGATTACCTGCGGATCATCTTTCTGGGGATCCCCTTTCTTGCCGTTTATAATGTATATTCCGCCGCGCTGAGGGGGCTGGGAGACAGCCGGGCTCCTTTTTTCTCCATCCTGCTTTCTTCGGCGGTGAACGTCGTCCTGGACATCTGGCTGGTGGCCGTACTGGACTGGAATGTATCCGGCGCCGCTGTGGCCACGGCAGTCTCCCAGATCGCAATGACCGTTTTTCTCGTAACCTATGCCTCCGTCAAGTATCCGCTGCTCCGGTTTGGCTCCGTCAGGAAGCTGATCCGGCGAACTGCGCTGAAAGAAGGCGTCCGGCTCGGCTTTCCTCCCATGATCCAGTCCAGCGTGAACGCTTTCGGAAATCTGATCCTGCAGAACTTCATGAACGGCTTCGGCAGCCAGACCGTAGCGGCCATCACCACAGCCTACCGGGTGGATACCATCGTCATCCTCCCCATGACCAATCTGGGATCCGGCATATCCACTCTCGTGGCACAGAGCTGCGGCGCCGGAGATGAAAAGAGAGCGTGCAAAACCTTTCTGGTGGGCACCGGAATGATGGCTGTTGTCTCCCTTCTGCTGACCTGTCTGGTGATCCCGATGGGCGGCCCTCTAATCGCCCTGTTCGGCGCAAGCGCACAGGTCGTGGAAATCGGGAGGAACTTTTTCCGCGGGCTGGCTGTCTTCTATATCGTGCTCGGCCTTTCCACCGCAGTGCGAAGCTTTCTGGAAGGGACGGGCGATGTGCTGTACTCCAGCGTCGCCGGGATCCTGTCCCTGATCGTGCGCATTCTGGCTTCCTATGCCTTTGCTCACGTTTTCGGGAATATGATCATCGCCTATGCGGAGGCTTTCGCCTGGGGTGTTCTGCTTCTGCTGTATCTGATCCGTCTCGCGGCAAAATGGCGGAGCCAAAAGCCGCAGGCACCGGACGGGAAAGGGTCTGCGGATGAAACAGGCTCATACGGACATGTCTGATCTGCAGGCTGTCCGGACTCTCATCCGGCTTCCTCTTTTGCAGAAGCCGGACCAGGATCCGTTCTTTCTTTTCGGAACAGTTCCATCAGCGCCACTGCCGCAAACGGTCCCTTCAGGATTCCGGACAGGCCGAACAGCTTCACGCCCGCATAGACAGACAGAAGCATGAAGACCGGATAAATGCCGGTCCGTTTCCCCATCAGCTTCGGTTCCAGAAGCTCCCGGGCGCCCACACAGGCAAGATAGACCGCCAGGCACCACAGGGCAGTCCCCGGCTTTGCACAGATGAGCTGCCAGAGCGCCGCAGGCAGCAGGATAATACCGGTACCGATGAAAGGAAGGGCGTCCAGGAGCCCTGCAAAAAAACCCAGGATCAGGGCATTTTCCACCTTTCCCAGCCACAGTCCCGCACAGGCGATCCCCATGATCACCAACAGGATGACGGCCTGAGCTTTCACATATTCCGCCGCCAGGTTCAGGATGCGCTCCGCCGTTTCCAGAACAGAAGCGAACAGCCTGCTTCCCGTTCCTTCCTTTTCCCTCTGTCCAAGGCAGCGCAGCAGCCGGTCATAATCCCGGCATAAAAGAAGGGATGCGATGAAGCCCACACCGAGAAAGGCCGCTGCGGAAAGCAGCTTTTTTCCATACCACCAGGATTCCTTCATCAGTCCCGGGACCAGTTCCACCCGAAGCTCCTCGATGAAGATTTCCGCCCGTTCCAGCACCAGCTGCTCCACCTTCCGCGCGTCCAGTCCGAAATGCTCTTCTGCGAACAGACAGCAGTCTCCCAGGAACACCCGGAGCTGCCCGCCCACGCGTCCGGAAATCCCGTCCCAATTTTCCACCAGCGCCCCTGCCTGAGCGGCCGCATACTGAAGCAGCACAGCAAGCAGTCCCAGGACTGCGGCAGCCGCCAGGATCAGCACCAGCGCCAGAAGGACCTCCTTTTTGATATGCGTGCGCTTCCTGACCCGGTCCAGCCAGGGATTCAGCACATGTACGATGCAAAAAGCGAGCAGGAACGGCGAAACCAGGGGAAACAGATACCGAAACCCCACATATACGCCAATTCCTGCCGCGCAGAAATACCCTATTTTTTTCCCATCTTCCTTCCAGACGTTTCTCATACCGGCCACCCGCTTCCTGATACCTGCTTCCTTCAGGATTAGTGTGGATGAACGGCGGCAAAACTACTCTGGTATTTCCTGGCTGTGCCCCTGTGCCTGACGCGCCAGCCGTTCCGCCAGCCCCAGGATCAGGAACAGAAACGGCGTACAGCAGACCTGCTGATAGCAGAAAAAGTTATGTGCCGCATAGGAACAGACGGTCAGAAGTCCCATGAGCACCTCCGGATGTTCTTTTCCGATCCGGTAAAAGCGTTTCGCACCGGCCCCCAGCAGGAACAGGAAGGATAACAGTCCCCCGGCTCCGATGCAGATCAGCAGATTCAGGAATTCATTGTGTGCATTTGTCAGAATATCCGGCTTCCAGTAGTCGTTCAGGAGCCGGGCATATTCCGGTACACTGTAGCTGTAGGCCATAAAGCAGTCCGGTCCCGTTCCGATGAGCTGATGCACAAGCGGCAGGCCGGCGAAGATCCTGACGGCCATTTTCCAGTTAAAGCCGCGGTCGCTCCCCCATTTGTCATTAAAAAGCAGATACTGGCTGCTGCTGGATATACCGAACCATTTCTCCAAAAGTCCGGTGGTGTTCAGAACGATCGCTCCGACCATCACCGCCGTCAGAAGCACGGCCAGAACGCATGCCAGCCGGAACAGTCTGCGTCCCGTTTTTTCCCAGCTCTGTTCGAGCCTCTCCCCTTCCCTTTCCTCGAAATACAGGAGCAGGATGTAGAATGCCGCGCCGAAAAGCAGCATGGCCCAACTGAGCCATCCCCTGGAAAAGGCCTCCGAAAGCCTTCCCAGCCGCACCGCCTGCTCCGGAAAGCCGCGCTGCAGAAAGCCTGTGGCCTTGAAAGTGGCGGCGCAGAGAATCACCACCTCAAGAAACCGTTCCATCCGTTTTGGCGAAACGAAAGAAGCAAGGAGCAGTCCGAACAGCAGAGCCGCCAGCGCGGCGAAAGCGCTGTCGCTGTTCTGCGTCACCAGAGTCATAAAGCCCAGCATACAGTAGATGCCGCAGATCACCCGGGTCCTTCTTCGCTCCGACGCATAGAACAGACACAGACCGATGGGCAGGACCGTACAGACAAAGCTGGAGTACCAGGTGGCCTGTCCGATGGTGGACAGAAAACGGAGCCTCGTGCCGCTGTCCAGTCCCTGATAAAAGCCGAAGGGGTCAATGGAAAACCGGTGCAGGATCCCGATCAGAAAGGCCGCCCCGGAACCCAGCATGGCTCCCGCTTCGACCAGTCTGAGGCGGCGCATGGGAAAAAAGCGGGAGATCAGAAAATAGGCGGCAGCCAGAAAAAGCTGAGTGCGAAGTCCCATGTTCCATCCCCCCACTCCTTCCCAGGCATCCTTCTTAAAATCGCTTCCAAGAAAAGAAAGTACATTGAAAAGAAGGTAGAAAAGCACGCCCGCATCCAGCCAGGAAAAGCCCGACGCCGCAAAGAACGTTTTTTTATCCGTCAGTCTGCGCGTTTTTTTGCCGAACAGCACCAGAACAACATAGCCAAGCCCCAGCAGCGCTCCGGGCAGCAGAAACAGAACGGAGGCTCCGGAAAAAAAGGAAAATTTGTAAGCGCCGATGTCCTGATACCGGTCTACCACATAGACCGGAAAAACGGTGAGCATCAGGAAAGTCCAGCAGGCCGTCAGGAATTCCAGGCAGTCCTTTCCGTTTCCCAGGAACCAGTCCAGTCCCTTTTCCTGATCCCGTCCCGCTTTCTGCTCCTCTCCTTCTGTCCGCGCTCCATTTCTTCTCACGCTTTCTTCCTCCTGTCCTTTCCGCTTCTCTCTTTCTTTGCCGGCCATCTCTTCCCCCGTCATCCTTTTTGCCTCTCTTCCCTCATTCTCCGGGATGTTCCCGCTTCAGGGCCGCTTCCCATGGATATGACGCAATCTCGAATTCCATCCGTTTTCCCGTAACCGGGTGAAAAAAGCAAAGCCGGCAGGCACACAGACAGAGCGAACGGATCCCCAGACGTGCGGCATATTCCAGGCTCTCTGCGCTTCCGTAACGGGTATCGCCCAAAATGGGAAGCCCCGCGTGGGAGAGCTGGACCCGGATCTGATGATGCCTTCCCGTATCCAGGCGGA
Source organism: Candidatus Eisenbergiella intestinipullorum (assembly GCA_019119815.1). GTDB lineage: Bacteria > Bacillota > Clostridia > Lachnospirales > Lachnospiraceae > Eisenbergiella > Eisenbergiella intestinipullorum. The sequence goes on from DWWH01000011.1 coordinate 23,812, forward strand.
CGGCGAGGCAGGCATGGCCTCCAGAAGAGGTATGCACCGCCGGCCCCGCGGCATGGCAGAACAGGCGCGCCCGCTTCGCTCCGGGCGTTTCCGGCGCGACCACGCGGGACAGGTTCTGTCCCGGTTCCTTTTTCAAAAAGTCGGTCAGCTCCCGCTCCTTTTTCTCTTCCGGCAGCAGAGCCCTTTCGCTCACGTAGACCAGCGCACGGTATTCCTTTTCCATCTGTTTTGGAGAAACCCTCTTCTTTCCCCCGCCCGTTCCCTTCTCCGGAACGTCCTGCATTCCGGAAGCCTGACGGGAGAGCGCCGCGGCGGCTTCCGGCGTCTTTGCGAACACCAGGATGCCGGAAACGGGCTGATCCAGCCTGTGGACCACCCCCAGATAGGGCGCCCTGCGGCCGCCCGCTCCCTTTTTTCCCTTTTCCGAAGCTGCCAGATAATTTTTCAGCTCGCTTACCATATCCGCTTCTCCCGGTCTTGCGCTCTGTACCGCCAGCCCCGCCGGTTTCAGACAGACCAGAAGCTGTCCGTCCTCCGCCAGTATCTGTGTCCTCATCGCTTTTCCCTTCCTCTCCTCCGCTCTTTCCGGATCCGTCCTTTTCTGCCCGCCTCTCATTTTCCTCACGGGCCCTGCTTTTTATCGTTTTACCAGCCGGTTCAGGCGTTCCGTAGCTGCCAGCATGAGCACGCCGAACAGGAACAGATAACCGGCAAACAGCCAGATCCCCACCGCAGAGGAAAGGACGCCGAACAGAGGAGGCATCAACGTTGTTCCCACATAGGCGCAGGCCATCTGAATGCCAATGACCGCCTGAGAATTTTCTCTGCCGAAGTGCTCCGGTGTGGCATGGATGATACAGGGATAGATGGGAGCGCAGCCAAACCCGATGACGATCAGTCCGACCAGAGAAGGCCAGTCCGCCGCAGCCGGAACCGCCACCAGAACAATACCGGCAAATACCACCAGAATGCCGAGACGGATCATCTGCCTGTCTCCCAGCCGGTCTGCCACAAATCCGCTCAGGAACCGCCCCGCCGTGATGCCGATGCAGAACATGGACGCAAAGCGCGCCGCGACGGACGCATCTATCCTTCTGAACTGCACCAGATAGCTGCTGGCCCAGAGCATCGCAGTCTGCTCCAGCGCACAGTAGGAGAAAAAGGCGATCAGGATCAGCCAGACCCCGCGGATCTGAAGCGCCTGGCGAAGCGTCAGCGATTTTGCCTCCGCAGCCTCCGCTCTTTCCTCCTTCCCCGCTTCAGCCTCCGTCCGCTGCCGCAGGCGCGCTTTTTTCCAGAGAGGAAGGCTGAGGAACAAAACCGCCGTCAGCCCCAGCTGAAGGAAGGAAACCATGCGGTATCCCCGCTGCCATCCCAGTCCGCCGGTCAGGCTGTAGCTCATGATATAGGGGCTGATGATGGTTCCCACACCCCAGAAGCAGTGCAGCCAGCTCATATCCCGCGAGGTATAGTGCAGCGCCACGTAATTGTTCAGCGCCGCATCCACAGCCCCGGCGCCCAGTCCATAGGGAACCGCCCAGAGACACAGCATCCAGAATTCACCGGAAACGGAAAATCCAAAGAGCGCAGCAGCCGTCATCAGAACGCTGAACGCCGTCACCAATCCGGCTCCGAAGCTTCTCGTCAGGCGGTCGGAAAAAAGGCTGGAAACGATGGTTCCCGCCGAAATGATCATGGTAACAATTCCGGCCCATGAGACCGGGACACCGAGCATCTCATGCATCACGGGCCAGGCCGATCCCAGGAGGGAATCCGGAAGCCCGAGACTGATGAATGCGGCATAGATGATTGCAAGCAGAAGCGAATACATGACTGTTTCCTCATTTTCAGAAAATCTGCCGCCCCAGGCGGCATGATCAGGTCCGAAAATAAGATTAACATATGGAATGGAAAATGCAAGAGGGAACTTTGCCGCCCGGTTCCGGAGGAGGTATCCCTGCCGGACCCTGCAGCCTATTTCAAAAGCGCACGTTCCGGCAGTACCTCACAGCGGCCAATGCTCCGGCTCGTCTTTCTTCACCGCAGCGTACAGATTCCGGCCAGCGCCGCCAGGATGATCACAACCGGGATCCCCCACTTCTTTCTGAGAAGCAGAAATGCCCCGCACAGGCCGATCAGAACACAGACCGGCTGCACCTGTCCCTCATAAATATAACTGGTTTCCCCGATGGAAAGCATGGAAGTAAGGATCAGACCGATGCAGACAGGCTTCAGGCCATAGAGCGCATTCTGCATCCAGGACTGCTTTTTCCACTTCTCGAATCCCACCGATACCAGGAAAGCCACCGAATAGCTCGGCAGCAACGCACCCAGATTCGCCGTTATTCAGCTTCTGCAGAATACCGTTTCGGGATTCTTCCCAGAAATGGACCTTTACTCCCGGATATTCCTTCCAGAAAACCGGACAGACATCTCCCAGCAGAAGATTGCTCAGAAGAGTCGTTGTTCCCAGCACAAGCTGCTCCTGCGGATTTCTGCCGTCTCCTATCTCCTCCAGAAGCTCATGATAGATCCGCAGAATATGGCTGGCCACCTCATAATATTTCATACCGCCTCTCGTCGGCTGAAGCCCCCGGGAGGTCCGTTCAAACAGATGTACGCCGAGAGAAGCTTCTATCTTCTGCACTGCCTGAGACAGAGACGGCTGTGCGATATAGAGCTTGGCCGCAGCCTTTGTAATGCTGCTTTCTTCAATAATGGTTTTTACATACAGCAATTCCTTGTCCGTCATTTCCCCTGATTTCCCCGCCTTTATTTCATCTACTGTCATTCTAATTATAGGTATTTATACCCATAAAAGTCAATGATAATCCTATTATTATATACATATATGATAAAAAGTATTTTCGCTAGAATGATTTTAAAAATAAAAGAAGGATGGGAAAATAATTTGGAAAGCATAACAGACGACAGGATCAGAGAAATCGCATTCCGGCTGCGGAAAATCCGGGAACTGAAGGGCCTCACCCGAGAAGCCTTCTGCGCGCCTCTTTATGAAAACAGTGAATACTGGGGAATGATCGAACGCGGCGAACAGTCTATCAGCCTGGTGAAGCTTCTTCAGGTGTGCGAAGTTTACCACATCCCGATCGAAGACCTGATCGATCTGAACTATTCTCCGCAGCGGGACGCCGAGGTCAAAGCGGACATTGCCTCCCTTCTGGAGCACTGTCATGGAAAGCAGCTTGAAGTCATCCGCAAATTTATTGAAGATATTGCTCTGGCTTTGTAAGGGCACAGGCTCTTTCGCCTATTTTCAAAGGAGGACCGGGACACGCCCGACCCTCCTTTTTCTCAGACCTTTTTCAGAAGCCGTTCAAAAACATACCTCATCCGGAATTTTGTCAGCTCCGAAATGCAGTTTTCGTATTTTCCGATATATTTTTCTCCCAAAAACAGGATGAACGGCTCATCCGGCGTAGAGGACTTCCATTCCGGCATCTCCGTTTTATCCTGATCCAGCCCGTTCGGATTTCCGGTCCTGGCAAAATTGGTCCAATAGTTGCACATCTTTCTCGCCAGATCATAATGCGCCCCCGTAAACGGGCGCCAGCATTTTGCCAGAGTCTCAAACATAAACCACAGCTCTGAAGAATGGAAGGCTCCCGGATGATCCCAGCCCGGGATCTCCGGATTAAAATAATACATATAATTGCCGTCGTATCCTGCCTTCATCCGCTGCCACAGGAAAAGTACATTGTTCATAAACCTTCCCTTAAAGGCGTCGTCGCTGTAGGTCAGCTTTCGCACCGCATCATCCGTATCCGCATGGCAGAGCCTCAGAAATTCCTCCCATTCATCTCCGAATTTTTCCCTGGCAAAGCGCTCCAGATCCTCCACCGTCTCCGGGGCCGGCTTTCCGCGCAGCTCATATTCTCCGCCCGTACAGCCGAACAGAAGGGGGATGTCCGGATACCGCCCCGCCGCAAGCGCATCGGAAGGATCCTCCGTCAGAAATCTCCCGTCAACCGTCGGAGACCACTTGTTGATAAACCCGAAATCGATTCCCATCCGGCATATGGTCTTTGCATCCGTATCTCTCGCCTGCTTCAGAGAAGCAAGCCCGTTTTTTTCAAAAAATCCGATCCCGTTCTGCTCTGCTTCCTTCAGCGTCAGCATGAAATTTCCCTGCCCGTACGCCCGAAGCCCTCCGCCGCTCTGGAAGATCGCCTTATGGAACAGCCCTTTCCCCGCATTCATGGGGGATGTGAGCTGGCAGATCACACTGCCCGCTCCCGCAGACTGCCCGAAGATCGTCACATTTTCCGGGTCTCCTCCAAACCTTCCGATATTCTTCTGAACCCATTCCAGTCCAGCCCGCTGATCCAGCATCCCGTAATTGCCATAGCAGCCGTCCGGATCTTCCTCCATCAGTTCCGGGTGGGTCAGGAAGCCGAACACTCCCACCCGGTAGTTGACAGACACCAGGACGATCCCTCTTCTCGCGATCCGTTCTCCGTCAAACTCCATTTCTGCCGTATAGCCGCAGTTGAAGCCTCCCCCGAAAAACCATACCATGACCGGATACCTCTCCTCCCCTGTCCTGGCCGGCGTCCATACGTTCAGATACAGACAGTCCTCGCTCATCGGGATCTCCGGATCCACATGCCATTCCCTGGTATAGATATTATCAGGGTCCTTCCCCGGTATCTCCTGCATGGAGATCGGCGCAAACCGGCTGCAGTCCAGGACGCCCTCCCAGTCCTCCGCAGGCTCCGGCGCTCTCCACCGCAGCTTTCCCACCGGCGGCTTTGCAAACGGGATCCCTTTAAAAGCCGTGATCCTCGGATCTGCTCCGGGAATCCCCCTCACGGTTCCGTTCTCTGTCAGCGCTGTCCTTAACATGTCTTTTCCCTCCCGTTCCTTCGTTCCCCGCCCTTCCTTTTCCCCCTCTGCTGCCGCAGCGTTTTTCGGAAAGGCCGTTATCTGTGTACAATATTCATCATAGTGGAAGAGAAGAATGCCTGCAATCCATATAGGAAAAAAGTATCTGTCAATAGGCGGACCTGTTGCCGTTCCCTCCGCGCCATTCGCAAAGCCGCGCTACGCGCTCACACCTTAAACCGGTACCCGACTCCCCAGATCGTTTCGATATACTGCGGATTTGCAGTATCCGTTTCAATCTTTTCACGGATCTTCTTGATGTGCACGGTTACGGTCGCGATGTCGCCGATGGAATCCATGTCCCAGATCTCCCGGAACAGCTCCTCCTTGGTAAATACGTGGTTCGGATTCTCAGCGAGGAAGGTGAGCAGATCGAATTCCTTGGTGGTAAAGGGCTTTTCCACGCCGTTGATGAAGACACGGCGGGCGGTTTTATCGATCCGGATGCCGCGGATCTCCACGATGTCGTTGGCCTTCTGGTTGGAGCTGACCAGGCGGGTATAACGGGCCAGATGGGCCTTTACCCGTGCTACCAGCTCGCTGGGGCTGAAGGGCTTTGTCATATAATCATCCGCGCCCAGCCCCAGGCCCCGGATCTTGTCGATGTCATCCTTCTTGGCGGAGACCATCAGGATCGGAATGTTCTTTTCATCCCGGATGCGGCGGCAGATCTCAAAGCCGTCGATCCCGGGCAGCATCAGGTCCAGGATGATCAGGTCAAAGCTTTCGTTCATCGCCGCTTCCAGCCCTTTTTCTCCGTCGTTCTCGATCTCCACCTGAAAGCCGGACAGCTCCAGATAATCCTTCTCCAGGTCCGCGATCGCTTCTTCATCTTCAATGATCAATATCTTACTCATTCTCTTCTGCCTCCCTGTATTTTCTGATCACGAAATGCAGGCACGTGCCCTCGCCTTCTTTGCTGGTCGCCCAGATGTAGCCTCCGTGATCCTCGATGATCTTTTTTACGATGGAAAGTCCGATGCCGCTGCCTCCGGTGGAAGAATTCCGGGAAGCGTCGGTACGGTAAAAACGCTCGAAGATCTTCCCCAGATCCTTTGCGGCGATCCCTTTTCCGTTGTCTTCGATCTCCACCCGCACTGAATCCACCTCATCCAGGATCCGGATGTTGATCACGCCCTTCGGCTTATCCATGTATTTGATGCTGTTTCCAACGATATTATCAATCACCTTCTTCAGCTGTTCCGGGTCGGCGATGATCCTGGTGGACGGATCCACCAGGTTGGAATAGTTCAGCTCGATATTTTTGGATTCCAGATCCAGTCCAACGTCCTCCACGCAGTCCTGAAAAAATTCCGCCAGATTGATCCGGTGAAAATTGTAGGGGATCCGGTTGCTGTCGATGCCGGAATAATAGGTCAGCTCATTGATCAGCCGGTTCATGTCGTTGGCCTTCGTATAGATGGTCTTGATATAGCGGTCCATTTTTTCCGGCGTATCCGCCACGCCGTCCATGATCCCTTCCACATAGCCCTTGATGGCCGTGATCGGGGTTTTCAGATCATGAGAAATATTGCTGACCAGCTCCCGGTTCTGGCGCTCATTCTGGATCTTTTCCTCCGTAGATTCCTTCAGACGCAGGCGCATGTCCTCATAGTTGCGGTACAGCTCTCCGATCTCGTTGGCGTCCTCCGAGGTCAGACTGTATTCAAAGTTCCCTTCCGCGATCTGCTGCATGGCCACATTCAGCCGGTCGATCGGCTCGAAAAATCCCTTGTATATCCATTGGGTCAGCACAATGCTGGTCAGGACCAGGATGAAGACGATGGCGGAAAACAGATAGATGAGGAAGGACCTGGAGATCACGCTGTTGACCCGCGTCACCAGAAAGAGGCTTCCTTCTTCTCCGTCCGAGAACCGGAAATCGATCTGTTTTACCAGCTTCTGCATGTCATTATAGTAAAAACCGGAATTGGTATCCTGGCTTTCAAATCCGTACGCAGGCAGTCTGCTGAAAAACCGTCTGTTCATCTCTTCACTTCCGGAATAATATTCCTGCGTCCCCTTCCGCACCACGATATAGGAAGAAACCTGCAGCGCATCCTCGTTGACCTCATCCAGAAACGCCGGATCCTCCAGCTTTCTCTCGTCCTCCTCCGCGATATTTTCCAGACGGATATACAGATTGTTCGTCGTGTTGCTGAAGGAAGCCAGCGAATCCGACAGCGTGCTGTCATCCGTGATCTCTATCTGAAAATCCAGATCGGAATTATGGACGACCATCGCTCCGATCGCAATAAAGGCGATTCCCGAAAGAAAGATCGGCAGAAGGATCACGATCAGAAATGTGATGATCAGTTTTGTCCGAAACCGCATATGCTCTCCTTCCTGCACATTCTGTGCGCCGAAGCGCGCATTTCCTTAATCAAGGCTATTCTAACACAAAATAAAAATCAGAATATGAAAACGGAAAAATAATTTTCTAAAAAAATTATAAACAGGTTGACACAATGGGATTCCTTTGCTATAGTAACAGTAACAGTTATTGTTTTTGTTAGAGAGGAGGCGGTATAGAGTGCTGAAATACAGCCGCCAGCGGGAAGCCATCAAAAATTTCCTGATGACCAGACACGACCATCCGACGGCAGATGTAGTTTACAGCAATGTGAGGACAGAATTCCCCAATATCAGCCTTGGAACCGTTTACCGGAATCTGACATTGCTTGCCGATCTGGGTGAGATAGCCCGGCTACGTGTCGGAGACGGCGTGGATCATTTTGACGCGGATACTCATCCGCATTACCATTTTGTATGCAGTGAATGCGGCAGTGTGACAGACCTGAAGCTGAAGGACATCAGCGGTCTGCTGGAAGCGGCAGCCGGAGATTTTGACGGTCTGATCCAGGGGCATGTTACTTATTTTTACGGCCTGTGCCCGCACTGTGCACACAGAGCGCAGAAAACCTCTTAATCCGGCCCGGCCGAAGGCGGGAAGGATGGTGCCAAAAGAACGGCACCGGTCAAAGTTGTTAGCCAGCGGCAGCGCAAGCAGCCGCTCCCTATAAAAATTTTTTCAGAAAAGGAGAAAAAAGCCATGAAATTTGTATGTCAGGTATGTGGTTACGTTTATGAAGGAGATGCAGCACCGGAGAAGTGCCCTGTATGCGGCGCTCCCGCTGAGAAGTTCACCGCTCAGACCGGAACTCTGGAATGGGCTGCCGAGCACGTGGTAGGCGTGGCTCAGGGCGCAAGCGAAGATATTATGGAAGATCTGAGAGCCAATTTCTCCGGCGAGTGCACGGAAGTCGGCATGTATCTTGCAATGGCAAGAGTTGCTCACAGAGAAGGCTATCCTGAGATCGGCCTGTACTGGGAGAAGGCTGCTTACGAAGAGGCTGAGCATGCTGCGAAGTTCGCTGAGCTGCTTGGCGAAGTAGTTACCGATTCCACCAAGAAGAATCTGGAAATGAGAATTGAGGCTGAGAACGGCGCTACCGCCGGCAAGTTCGACCTTGCAAAGCGCGCTAAGGCTGCCAACCTGGATGCGATCCATGACACCGTTCATGAAATGGCCCGCGACGAAGCCCGTCACGGAAAGGCTTTCCAGGGACTGCTCGAGAGATACTTTGGCAAATAATCCGGCCTTTTTACCGGGTTGAAAAGCTAACGGCCCGTCATACGGGCCGTCTTTTCCGAAAGAGAGGCCGCCGGCCCGCGGCCCTGACTCACGCAGAATAAAGGAGGATGTCATGGAATTTTATATTTGCAGACACTGCGGCAATATCGTCACCAAGCTTACTGATCACAAGGTTCCCGTTATGTGCTGCGGGGAAAAGATGGAGCTTCTTGAAGCGGGCGTCACCGACGCAGCCGTGGAAAAGCATGTTCCTTCCTACAGCGTGGACGGAAACGTGGTCAACGTTCAGGTAGGCTCCACCGAGCATCCCATGATCGAGACGCACTGGATCGAGTGGATCGCCGTAGAGACCAGCCAGGGCTTTGCGACCAAATGGCTCAAGCCGGAAGACAGCCCGAAGGCTTCCTTTGCCCTGGCAGAGGGTGAAGAGCTGAAAGCCGTATATGCTTACTGCAACCTGCATGGTCTGTGGAAGGCATAAGACGGACGGCGGTCTGCCGCAAAAAATCCGCCCGAACGCAGCTTCTGTGTGCGTCCGGGCGGATTTTTTTCTTTGTATTTTCTGTTCTCCTTACACCAGAGACTTGTTCAGATAAGCCTCCTGCTCGGGCGTCAGAGTGTCGATTGTCTTTCCGAGGAAACGGAGTTTTCTCTCCGCCACCTCTCTGTCGATTTCCGCCGGAACATCGATCAGCTTCTCGTGAAGCTCTGCGCCATGCTCCACCAGATACTTTGCGGACAGCGCCTGGATCGCGAAACTCATGTCCATGATCTCCGCCGGATGTCCGTCGCCTGCTGCCAGGTTCACAAGGCGTCCCTCGGCCAGAACACAGATCCACTGTCCGGTGGGCAGCTTATAGCCCTGAATATTCTTTCTCATCTCTTTGGTCTCGACCGCCATTTCACGAAGGCCCGCCATGTCGATCTCACAGTCAAAGTGGCCTGCGTTGCAGAGGATGGCGCCTTCCTTCATCTCCACAAAGTCCTCCGCGTCGATGACCTTGTCGCAGCCCGTTACGGTCACAAAGAAATCTCCGATCTTCGCCGCTTCCTTCATGGGCATTACCTCGAAGCCGTCCATTACCGCCTCGATCGCCTTTACAGGATCGATCTCCGTCACGATGACCTTGGCTCCCAGTCCCTTCGCTCTCATGGCAACGCCCTTGCCGCACCAGCCGTAGCCGGCCACAACCACGTTCTTGCCTGCCACGATCAGGTTGGTGGTACGATTGATGCCGTCCCATACGGACTGGCCCGTACCATATCTGTTGTCAAAGAAATGCTTGCACTGTGCGTTGTTGACGCGGATCATGGGGAATGCCAGATCTCCGGCCCGGTTCATGGCCTCCAGACGGATGATTCCGGTGGTGGTTTCCTCGCAGCCGCCCAGGATGTTCGGGATCAGATCGCGCATTTCCGTATGTACCATGTGCACCAGATCGCCACCGTCGTCGATGATGATATTGGGGCCTGCGGACAGCGCCGCGCGGATGTGTGCATTATATTCCTCTTCCGTCGCTCCATACCAGGCATGCACCTCAAGGCCCGCCTTTACCAGTGCTGCCGCCACATCGTCCTGTGTGGAAAGCGGATTGGAGCCGGTCACATACATTTCCGCTCCGCCTGCCGCCAGCACCTTGCACAGGTACGCGGTCTTCGCTTCCAGATGCACGGAAAGCGTGATTTTCTTTCCCGCGAAGGGCTTCGTCCGGCTGAATTCCTCCTCCAGCGTACGAAGCAGATCGCAGTTTCTCTTCACCCATTCGATTTTCTGTTCGCCGGATCCGGCCAGATTAATGTCTCTGATTTCGCTGCTCATTTCTACCTCTTTCTTGGCCGCCGATAGGCGGCATTTAGAATCAAAGAAATTGGACGTAGGTCCAATTTCCAGGAAAAAATCTTTGATTTTTTCCGCCTCTTTTTCTTGGCCGCCGATAGGCGGCTTCTGAATCAAGGAAAAATCTTCGATTTTTCCCGCCTTCTTGTCTTCCTTCCGCCGCAGGACGGCAGGGAAATCAGCCGAATTTTTATTATAGTGATGGTCGTCTGTCCTGTCATCACTGTATTTGTCCGTACCTATGGTAGCAAAAAAACGGACGGATTGCAAGAATCCGTTTGGAACGGAATCCGTTCGCAGCGCAGCAGTCGGATTTTATCCTGCCGGGTCTGGCTATGCCCCCGCTTCCGTGATATAATGATGATTGCACGCAGCGCAATCCGGCCCGTCTGCTTCGGGCCGTTCCGCTTCGCGGAAGATCTGCCTGGCCCAGTCCGATTTCGGCGGCTATTTGTACCGGAACGTCGCAGATAGCCCGGGAGGATTCCACGATCGCCGACGTTCCGGAATGAAGGTTATTATGAACGAAAAAGTATTGAAAACGCTTGAATATAATAAGATCATCAGCCGGCTTGCAGAGCATGCCACCTCGGATCCGGGGCGCAGGCTCTGTCGTGCCCTTACGCCCATGGACCGGCTTTCTGACATTGAGAGCGCCCAGCAGGAAACTGCCGATGCGCTGACCCGGCTGTTTCAAAAGGGAAGCATTTCCTTTGGAAGCACCAGAGAGCTGGGTATGAGTTTGAAATCTCTGGAGATCGGAAGCACCCTTTCCATCCCGGAGCTTCTGCACATTGCTTCCCTGCTGGAAAATACGGCACGGGTAAAAAATTACGGGAAAAAGGACCGGGAGGATATTCCCGACGATTCCCTGACGCCGCTGTTTGCCGCACTGGAGCCGCTGACCCAGCTTTCCCAGGAAATTTACCGCTGTATCCTTTCCGAAGAGGAGATCAGCGACGATGCCAGCCCCGGCTTAAAGCATGTGAGGCGCAGCATGGCTGTGACCACGGAGAGGATCCATTCTCAGCTGAACAGCATGGTGAACGGCTCCCTGCATTCCTATCTGCAGGACGCCCTGATCACCACCAGGAACGGGCGCTACTGTCTGCCCGTCAAGGCGGAGTACCGCAGCCAGGTGCCCGGCATGATCCATGATCAGTCGTCCACCGGCAGCACCGTTTTCATTGAACCTGCGGCAGTCGTCAATCTGAACAACCAGATGCGCGAACTGGAGCTGCAGGAAAAGGAAGAGATCGAAAAGGTCCTTGCCTCCCTCAGCGCTCTCGCCGGAGAGCATACGGTGGAGATCGCCGAAAACCAGCATGTGATGACCCGGCTGGATTTCATCTTCGCGAAGGCCTCCCTGGCTCTGGAGCAGAACGCCACCAGACCGCTGTTCAACGATGAACACATCATCGACATCCGGGGCGCGAGGCACCCTCTTCTGGACAAAAAGAAGACCGTTCCCATCGACATCCGGCTGGGGCGGGATTTTGACCTGCTCATCATCACCGGCCCCAACACGGGCGGCAAGACGGTTTCTTTAAAGACCACGGGACTCTTCTGTCTGATGGGGCAGGCAGGTCTTCATATCCCCGCCCAGGACCGGTCCGAGCTTTCCGTGTTCCGGGAGGTCTATGCGGACATCGGAGATGAACAGAGCATCGAACAGAGCCTGAGCACCTTCTCCTCCCATATGACCAGCATCGTTTCCATCCTGAAGGAAGCGGACGCGGATTCCCTCTGCCTCTTCGACGAGCTGGGCGCGGGGACCGATCCCACGGAAGGCGCGGCTCTTGCCATCGCCATCCTGAACCATCTGCACGACAGAGGCATCCGCACCATGGCGACCACTCACTACAGCGAGCTGAAGGTCTATGCCCTCTCCACCTCCTTTGTGGAAAACGCCTGCTGTGAGTTTGACGTACAGTCCCTGCGGCCCACCTACCGGCTGCTCATCGGTATTCCGGGAAAGAGCAACGCCTTTGCCATATCCAGGCGTCTCGGCCTTTCCGAGGACATCATCCAGGCGGCCAGCGCCCAGATCAGCGCAGAGGACAAGAGCTTCGAGGATCTGCTCACCGACCTGGAGCAGAGCCGGGTGACCATTGAAAAGGAACAGCAGGAGATCGCTTCGTATAAGCAGGAGATCGAAACGCTCAAGAAACGGCTGGAGCAGAAGCAGGAACGCATCGACCAGTCCAGAGATAAGATCCTGCGCGAGGCCAATGAGAAGGCCCGCGAGATCCTGCAGGAAGCCAAGGATACGGCGGACGAGACCATCCGCATCTTTCAGAAAGCCGGTCCGGGCGCATCCATGAAGGATCTGGAAAAGCAGCGGGAAAAGGTCCGCAACAAGATTTCAGAAAAAAACAGCAGATTATCCATTAAGAATGAAAAACCTGCGGCCTCCGGGCTGAAGCCCTCTCAGATTAAGCTGGGCGAGTCCGTCCGCATCGTTTCCATGGGCCTGAAGGGCACCATCAGCTCCCTGCCGGATCACAAGGGAAATCTGTTCGTCCAGTGCGGCATCATCCGCACCCAGACCAACATCAGCGATCTGGTTCTGGTGCAGGAAAAGGACAGCTACGCCTCCGGCGGCACGAAGCGGACCGGCTCCGGCAAAATCCGGATGTCCAAGTCCCTCTCCGTCTCTCCTGAGATCAATCTGCTGGGAAAGACAGTGGACGAGGCCATCACCGCACTGGACAAGTATCTGGACGACGCCTATCTGGCCCACCTGAGCACCGTGCGCGTGGTACACGGCAAAGGCACCGGCGCTTTGAGGAACGCAGTTCAGAACCACCTGCGCAGAGTGAAATATGTGAAGTCCTACCGCCTGGGCGAATACGGCGAAGGCGATGCGGGCGTCACTATCGTAGAATTTAAGTCCTGAACGCAGACAGAGCCGCGCGCTCCCATCCGTTGTCCGCCCGCAGCACAGACAGCTGCAGGCGGACCTTATGCGCACGCTTTTCATAGACCGACAGAATCACAGAAGAAAGGAATGCTATGGTAAATAAACAGAAAATCCTGATCGTAGACGATGACAACAATATCGCAGAGCTGATCTCTCTGTATCTGACCAAGGAATGCTTTGACACCATGATCGTGGGAGACGGAGAATCCGCCCTGGTGGCGGTAAAAAGCTTTTCTCCCAACCTGATCCTGCTGGATCTGATGCTTCCGGGCATCGACGGCTATCAGGTCTGCCGGGAGGTGCGCAGCCACTCCAACGTTCCCATCATCATGCTCTCCGCAAAGGGGGAAATCTTCGACAAGGTGCTCGGACTGGAGCTGGGTGCGGACGATTACATGGAAAAGCCCTTCGATTCCAAGGAGCTGGTGGCCCGGGTAAAGGCTGTCCTGCGCCGCTACAAGGCCGCTCCTGCCGCAAAGGAGCAGCCCGACATCAAATGTGTGGAATATCCTGACCTGATCGTCAATCAGACCAATTATTCCGTGATCTACAACGGCAAGACCATCGACATGCCTCCCAAGGAGCTGGAGCTTCTTTATTTTCTCGCTTCCTCTCCCAACCATGTTTTCACCAGAGAGCAGCTTCTGGATCAGATCTGGGGCTATGAATACATCGGCGATACCCGCACCGTGGACGTACACATCAAGCGTCTGCGGGAAAAGATCAAGGACCATGAATCCTGGCGGATCGCGACCATCTGGGGCATCGGCTATAAGTTTGAGGTGAGACAATGAGGAAGACCCTCTACCTGAAATTTCTTCTCGCTTACCTGATCTTCGGCTTCTTCGGCTTCCTCGTGGTAGCCACCTTCGGCTCCAGCATGACGCTGGAGCACATCAAGCGGGAACGGGCCGATACCCTGTACAAGGAAGCCACGCTGATCGCCAGCACCTATGCCGCCGACCTGTACAGCAACGAAGTGGATCTGGAAACGGTGAACACCCAGATGGATTCCCTCGCGCTCTATCTGGATGCGGTCATCTGGATCATCAATCCCTCCGGCCGCATGATCCTGGACACGGATACCCCGGTAGATCTGGAAACCCCCCGCATTGTGAACGGCTTCAATGCCACCGATTTCGCGGGTTCCTATTATACGGTCGGAAATTTTTACGGGAGCTTTCAGGAGGATATGCTCAGCGTATTTTCTCCCATCACCTCCAATTTTAAGGTCAGCGGCTATGTGGTCATCCATACCTCCATGGCGGAGCTGAAAATGACCAGTGAAGGGATCCTGAGCATCACCTATATCATTCTGGTCATCCTGTTCCTGCTCTCCCTGATCATCCTGATCTTTTTCACGGAAATGGTCTATCAGCCCCTGCGCAGGATCACGGAGGCCACAGAGCAGTATGCCGCCGGAAACATGCGCTACGAGATCCAGGTGGACAGCGAGGATGAGATCGGCTATCTCGCCGCCATCCTGTCCTACATGGCCAGCGAAATCGCTCGCAGCGAGGACAACCAGAAAAAATTCATCGCCAACGTTTCCCACGATTTCCGCTCCCCTCTGACCTCCATCCACGGCTATCTGGAGGCCATGCTGGACGGAACGATCCCGCCGGAGATGTACGAAAAATATCTGCATATCGTGCTCAACGAAACGGACCGGCTGACCAAGCTGACCAACAGCCTGCTCACCCTGAACAACCTGAACACCAGGGGCATGGTTCTGGAAAAGACGGATTTTGACCTGAACACGGTCATTCGGGATACGGCGGCCTCCTTTGAAGGGACCTGCCAGCAGAAGCACATCGGCATCGAGCTGGTGCTCACGGGAGAGCAGCTTTTGGTCAACGCCGATATGGGAAAGATCCAGCAGGTGCTCTATAACCTCCTGGACAACGCCATCAAATTTTCTCATCACGATTCGGTCATCAAGATCGAAACCACGGAAAAAAATACGAAGGTCTTCGTTTCCGTCAAGGACAGCGGCATCGGCATCCCCAGAGACAGCCTGAAGCTGATCTGGGACCGGTTCTATAAGACCGACCTGTCCCGCGGCAAGGATAAAAAGGGAACCGGGCTGGGCCTTTCCATCACGAAGGAGATCATTCAGGCCCATAATGAAAATATCAACGTCATCAGCACCGAGGGAGAGGGGTCCGAATTCATCTTCACCCTTCCTCTGGTGGATGAGGATGACGACTGAGGGAAAAGACAGGCGGTCAGGCAGAAGCAGGACCGCCCGTTTTGCACTGTCAGTCCCGCAGCCCTGTTCCGTCCCAGAGGGGTACGAAGCTTTCCTCTGCCGTACCGCCTTCCTGAATAAAGCCGTTCTCAATGCCAAGGCTGATGGCAAAATCCACCAGGCGGTCATAGGCCTTCCCGCTCACGCGCCGGTTCAGCTCCGGATATTTTTCAAACCGGCGCATCGGCGTATACTGGTTCATGATGCTGACATAGATCCGGTTCCCATAAGTTTCATGCAGGCAGCGGAGCACCTTTCTCGAATCCATCCCGCCTCCCGGCAGCATCAGATGGCGGACGATCACTCCCCGCTTCATCAGCATGGTCCCGTCCTTTCCTGTCTCAAACACAGCTTCCGGAACCTGCCGCACCATCTCCGCGATGGCTGCAGATGCTGTTTCAAAATAATCGGGCGCATTGGAGTAGCGCTCTCCCAGCTCCCGTGACCAATATTTCAGATCAGGCAGGTAAATGTCCACCAGCCCCTCCAGAAGCTTCAATGTCTCCGCCTTCTCATAGCTTCCCGTATTATAAACAACCGGAATACCAAGGCCCTCCTGCCTGGAAAGCCGCAGCGCCGCTGCGATCTGCGGCACAAAATGGGTGGGCGTCACCAGATTGATATTGTTTGCGCCCTCCTCCTGCAGCCGCAGAAAGATCCGGGAAAGCTGCTTTACGCTCACCGCTTCTCCCGCTCCTCCCGCAGCGATCACGCCGTTCTGACAGAACACACAGCGCAGAGGGCAGCCGCAGAAAAATACCGCTCCGGATCCTTCCTTTCCGGAAATACAGGGCTCCTCCCAGAAATGCAGGGCTGCCCGCGCCGCCATGATCTGTGCCGTCTGTCCGCAGTATCCCCTCTGCCCGGACAGTCTGTCCGCGTGACAGTTCCTCGGGCAGAGCGTGCAGTCCTTCATCGCCTCTTCATAGCCGTACCGGTGCGCCTCTTCCCGCATGCTCTCCATCCCCTCCCGCATGTGCTCCGCCCGTCCGCTTTCCGTTTCCTTCATCCGCGCTTTCCTCCGAAGTTCTCCGCTGTTTCAGATCTTTTTCCGCTGCTGTTCAGCGGCGGTCCGGAGAACAGCGATCTTTTCTTCCCTGCCTATACCATATACCATTTTTCTTTTTTTCTCAAATAAAATCCGTTTTCCGCACGGGCTTTTGAACGATCGTCGTTACCGTTCAGGCTCAGTAATCATTTTCCGCATGGACCCGGAATTTTCCCTCCTCCTTGCGGACCTCATACACAAAAGGATGCGTCTTTCCCCATTCCGCATCTCTTCCGGCATGCGCCTCCCACCTGCGGTATGCCCGGACGAAACCGTTATGGATCAGCTCCTCCGCCTCCAGTCTGGCCTGAACGGCTTCCTCAAAGGTCGGAAAGCATCCGACCTGAAAGCGCTGCCGCTTAAAGCCGATCGTTACCCGGTATCTTCCCTCCCTGAGCTTGTAGACACCGCGGAAGCCGCTGGTATTATCCCGGCGGTGCTTCCGCTTTTCCAGCCATTCCACACAGGTGCCGTCCACCTGATGCAGGAGCAGATACCGCTTCTGCTGCATCTCCCGTTTCCAGCAGCCGCAGCTCCTGCAGTTTCCTCCTGACAGTCCGTCCTGAGAAACCTCCGTCTCATTCCCGCATTCACATCTGCAGTGCCAGATCACCGAGCCCTTATAATCCCTCTTTTCTGTGGCGTACATTGCCGTCAGGCGGCCGAATTTCTGCCCCGTGATGTCTTTTTTCCCTCTCATGCCTCCGCCTCTCTTTCCCATTTTCCAAGCGGTCCCCCCCGGAATCTCTTTCTATCCGTTTTGCAGCAGGCTTTAAAAAAGACGTCCTCCGGACGCCCTTTCCGATCTCGATATTTTATTCTGAATCCTGAAGAAATATTTCATCTGCCGGCTGTCCCTGTTTCGGATTTCCATCTGTTTTCACTCAGTATAGTCATTTTTCTGATTATAGTCAAGTATAAGACTACCCTCTATTGTTAATAAAAGGTTACTACTCAGCCAGGTCTGCGCATTCCCTGCGCAGACCGTACGAAAACAGACCGGCTGGAAGCATCCGGCCTGGCGCGAAGCGCTTGGAATGGCCGGATGCCGTTACAGATCTGCCGAAGGCTGAG
>DWWH01000012.1 GCA_019119815.1 Candidatus Eisenbergiella intestinipullorum
ACATGAGAAATCTGAACCCGGTCACCCCCTGACGGGCCCGCTGAAAAAGTACCTAAATTTCACACCGCTTCAACCGAACTGCCCACACCGTTCATCCGAACCGGGCGTTCCGTTGAAGCGAATTTAGCAATAACATATATCCTGCAATATCAGATAAGGCAAAAGTCCATGTAGTATAGATACAACATAAGATTATCCCCCATTTCAAAAGCATGTTTTGAGAAAAATGTTTTGTGCAAGCTGAACCCATTTCGGACAATTTACAAAACAACGGCACAAACAGTAAAAATGATTGAGCCATCATAAGATAGTAGTTATAATCTGTTACAATCAAACAAATTGATAATGCTGCTATTGGAATTAATAATACACAAAAAATGAGCGTTATAATATCAAATTTATTATATTTTCCTTCCTGCACATTATTTTTTATGAGAATGATAAATATACTTATTAATCCAATAAAAAGAATCAAATTGCATACATCACGGTACCAATATGAGTTATGCAAAATGGAATCAGTAAAAAAGTAATCAAAAAAATTTGAATAAATATGAAATATGATTGAAGGAAGCCGTTTTAAAGTGTTACCTAATCCATAGGAACTAGCGCCACCATAAAAGGAATAGATGTTATTAAAATGGCATAATATTTTCCATATAATAAGATATAGCACGCTTGAGATTCCGCACACACATATACATTGAAAAAAATGACTCCATGTTGACTTTTTCTTTTTACAATGTAGTAAGTCCAAAATCAAAAGCAAAAGACTTAGTAAAGTTGCGGTACTAATATATGGCTGATAAAAAGCCAGCATTATTGTTAGAAAGAAAGTAGATAGTAATATTTTTGTAAAAGCGCTGCTTTGAAATTTGTATATAATCCATATTGATAAAACAACTAAAAAATTGCCTATTGTCCCAGCTGAATAGTAGTACATAAGTGTGTTTGCGATATGTGGATGTACAGCAATCGAAGAAGCTGCAATAATTATAGCAAGCTTTCCTTTAATGTCAAATAACTCAATAATTATAACAGCCATAAGGGCTGTAGAAAATATTGTAATTATGGTACTTAATATGGGCTGTACGATATATCCGCGAAGCATCATTAACAGATTCCATGACCAATGTCCCTGAGAATATAATTCGTATTCTCCTGCTTTAACCCAGTTCATATATATAACAGGATCTGCAACTACTGGCTGCAAGATCATTAATACTAAATGCGTCAATAAACCAGCAATTATAGCAGATTTAAATGCAATTAATCTATCTCTTTTGAAATGTTCAAGAAATTTTTGGAATACTATTTCTGGATCATAAAGAATAGTTTTCATATACCAAATCTCAACTTTCTAAACAATTAATTCATCAATTTTCTCAACTTAGAAATAGCTTCTTTATTTTTTGATTTCTTTTCCTTCCTAGGACGCAGCATAAAACGGATTGCCCAATTAAATCCCCAGTAAAGTGAAATATAATAGTGCATATCTTCTTTTGTTCCGAGCCGTCGGATGATATATCCGCCTTCCAGAAATTTATAATTAGAATGAATATCCTTTTTCGCTCTTTTACAGTATTCTTTCACAAATTCCGGTCGAATTTTTTCCAACGCGTAACGATGTGTATGTACCTTTACAAGCTGAAGATAATCCAACTGTCTTCTGTCAGAAGATTTCCTGAGGAATTCGTCCAGATATTGAAAAATCGGGAAGTGAACATATAACCTTTCATCATCTGCGGAAATATCCTGACCCGGACGTGCCAAACGATAGTAATATAAATATTCAGGTACGGCTACGATCGATCTGGCTTTGGAAAATGCCTCTATCTTAAAGGGGAGGTCATCAAATCTTTTCAAGTCTGTGTAGAAATGAATCTTGTTGCGGTCAATCATATCACGCAGATATATCCCCCTCCAGATCGCGACACGCAGGAAAGCTAACAGCTCATTCATCCGAATCGGATCGGAGGTCCCTTCGTTATACGGCCATTTTAAAGAGTCAGATATTTCCCTCGTTTTTCCTGTATTTTCATATAATTCATTATATCCGCAGTAACTAATCTCATAGCTTCCTGACAAAGCTCTGCTTAACAGCTTACGAAACATGGAAGGGTCAACATAATCATCCGGATCAATAAATCCTATATAACGTCCGCGTGCATGTTCCAGCCCAAACTGTCGGGCAGATGCACACCCTCCATTTTCTTTCCTTAATAATCGAATACGGGAGTCTTTTTCTGCGTATTCTGTAATAAGATCTGCAGAATTATCCGGGGAACCATCATCAACAAACAGATATTCCACATAATCCGCTTTCCATTCTGTAACGGTTTCAATACACTTGGAAAGATAGGAAGCAACTTTGTATACCGGAAAGATAATGCTCAATTCTATATTACTTTTATCGTTACGGGACCAATTCATTACTTCCTCATCCTGTTTCCAGGAAACAATATAAATATGCCGGGAAATTTTCCGGTAGGTTTCCCAGACATGGAAAGCATTTATTTTATCTTTATTGAGTGCTCCGATCAGAAAATAAGGCCGCAAAAAACAAAGCTCCATAATTTCGTTCTCGTCGGAGGGAGAATCGAAGATGAGTGCTGGTTGATCTGTAACCGGCTGATAAGAGAGCAGATCTTGTCTCGTTAATAATTTCATGTTTTTAGGAACATGAGTTGTTTCCTCGATCCGGAAACGTTCCAGAACATGCAATATTTTATGAAAGAGCTCTTTTGTTGGTACATAGATAGAAAAATGTTCTAACTGTATGTTGCGGCATATTTCACAGGCAAGCCATTCGCTGGTATTTGCTCCCATAACCAGAATTGCTTCTTTGATTTGAGGCTGAGAGGATAAATATAAAACCAGATTATTCATTATCTATGCCTCCTTATCTTTTCAATGCGATGATACATGTTTTCTCCTGCTTCAACTACATGACAATTAGAGAGCATCCTGTAGAAGATGGGATGCCTTAATAGTTGCAGATATATCATAGTATCCCGGCTTGGATGTAATATATGACGATAATATTTTACATAGTGTGATGGAATTGAGCTACACAAAAGATGAAGCTTCTGTGTCAGCTCTTTTCTAACCAAAGGCTTTGCAACAAACATTGACCACCGAATAAACAGTACCATCATATGGATGATATAAGCAACTTCCGTCTCTCCCCAATTGTTTTCAAAAGCATACAGTAAGGTTTTTGAGAAAACAGGTATAATGTCAAGCCTTGCCGCACCAGCCATAGAAGTAATCTGATTACCAGAATTAATACGATAAAAAAATCCAGCTTCGTTGACCATAATACAGCGCCGTGCCCAGTAAAATAAATAGAAATGTGGAAAAACGTCTTCCCATTTTACACCTTCCGGAAAGGAAAAATTATACTTTTTGAGAAAAGATGTATTCCAGACGGAACGATTGATATTGGCTTCCAAAGCATACATCTCAGGTATTTCGGCCGGGCTTGTAACATGTTGTCTCGAAAAAATATTTGAGAGCAATTCATTGTCTTTCCATTCTTCATATTTACAAGTAGCCATATTGTAAACTTTGGGTTTCATGAAAATAATATCAATATCTTCCGACTCTTCCAGGATGGCTTTTGTAACATGCTCTATGGTTCTTGGCATCAGCCAATCATCGCTGTCAAGGAATTCAATATATGGAGTTTCCACATACTGCATTCCTTTGTTTCGCGCGGCTCCCAGTCCGGCATTTTCCTGATAAATATAGCGAAAAATTTCAGGATATTTTTTCGCATAATTTTCTGCGATCGGGCCGCTGGAATCTGTAGAGCCATCATTTACCAGAATTACCTTAAAATTTTTTACAGACTGATACAAAAGACTGTCAAGACACTGGATCAAATATTTTTCGACGTTATAAATTGGAACGACTACCGTTATCAGTATTTTTTCGGACATCTTCATTTCCCCTCTATTTCCAATAAAGCTAAATTGATTTATCCTATTATTACAGAGGCTTTATAAAGAGCAGCCTCTATCACCTGATCCATATCATAATACCTGTATTCTCCCAGCCTGCCTCCGAAAACAACATGATTTTCAGAAGCGGCAAGTGCCCGATATTTCTGATATAACTGATTATTTTTTTCATCATTGACCGGGTAATACGGCTCCTGATTCCGATTCCATTCGCTGCTGTACTCTCTGCTGATCACTGTTTTGGGCTGCTGTCCAAAGGCAAAATGTTTATGCTCTATGATACGGGTATACGGTGTCTGAGCATCGGTATAATTCACTACGGCATTCCCCTGATAATTCTCCATATCGAGGATTTCATTTTCAAACCTGACGCTTCGATACTGCAGTTCACCCAGACTGTAGGAAAAATATGCGTCGATCGGTCCCGTATAGATCACCGTATCCGCAAGTGCATTAAACGCTTCCTTATCAGACAAATAATCTGTGCCTAGTCGTACCTCCGTATTCCCAAGCAGTGAAGATACCAGTTTGGTATAGCCCTCCACAGGAATTCCCTGGTAACACGCATTAAAATAATTATTGTCATACGTAAATCTTACTGGAAGACGGCGGATAATGAACGGCGGAAGCTCCCTGCAGGAACGGCCCCATTGTTTTTCCGTATAACCCTTTACCAGCTTTTCATAAATGTCAGTTCCGACAAGACTGATCGCCTGTTCTTCCAGATTCTTCGGCTCTGAAATATGCGCGTCCAGACGCTGCTGTTCAATGATCTTTCTTGCTTCCTCCGGTTTGCTTATCCCCCACATTTTCTGGAAGGTATTCATGTTAAAGGGAAGATTATAATATTCTCCTTTGTAATTGGCTAAAGGGCTGTTGGTAAAACGATTAAATTCTCCAAAGCGGCAGACATATTTCCATATCTCTTTATTATTTGTATGAAATATGTGTGCACCGTAGCGATGGACGTCAATCCCTTCTATTTTTTCTGTAAAAATATTTCCTGCGATGTGGTCCCGTTTTTCTATGACCAGGCATTTCTTTCCCGCATCCATTGCCTGACGGGCAAAGACTGCACCATAAAGACCTGCGCCTACGATTAAAAAATCATACTGCTTTTTTGAGAAAGAAGTATGAAGTGCAGGAACAGAATTACCCCAGCGATGGGGAATTGTGATCAGTCCGAACTCCGGATGCCAGGCGGATGCAACCTCTATCTTCAGAAATTTTTTTATAGAGTCAAATATTTCGCCTGCAGCATTGCTGATACGAAAACTCAGATAATACGTTCCGGAAAGTAGCGGCAGGGAATCGATCTGACATCCTATTTCATATTCCTGCTCGGAAGAACCTGGATTTTCTATCTGTTTCGTATTAGAAAAATAAATCAGGCCGGTATCATCAGAGATTGAAAATTCAACCTGCAATAGCGGATCGTATTCCTGACTGTCGTTATTCTCAGACTGTTGATTCCCCTTTAAAACAACAGAATCCGTCCGGTAGGTAAGTGACAGGTACATACTGTCGCCGGTGGAAAATTTCAAAGTATTGATGTTTTCCTGATTCCGCAACCGGATTCCCGTAAACCGGACCTGCATACTGCCGCTCCGCCTGGTATCCCATTCACAGCTTTCATGGATCATGCGGCACTTTTCCGGAGAGGTCCAGCTTTCCTGATATTTTTCGAGAGCTGTTTTTTCGGTTCTCTGTTCCAGCTGGGCTTTTTCATAATTTTGCCGCGCCACTCTGTGTTCATCCATATCCTCCAGGTAGTGCGCGCATACACTGTCAGCCGGCCCGTCTTCACAGACCAGTCCGTCGGCCATCCAGATGGCTCTGTCACAGATTTCCCTTATCTGCCCCATGGCATGGGAAACAATGACGATGGTTACTCCTTTTCTTTTCAAAGAACGCAGCTTTTCAAAGCATTTTTCCTGAAAGGCCGCATCTCCTACGGCGAGTATCTCGTCGATCAGAAGAATATCCGCATCCACATTGATGGCGACGGCAAAGGCAAGCCGCATATACATTCCGGAAGAATATGTCCTTACCGGATTGTCAATATATTCCTCCAATTCAGAGAAACGGATGATGTCTTCCATCCTCCTGTCAACTTCTCGTCTTTTAATACCAAAAATGGATGCATTGATATATACATTTTCCCGGCCGGTCATATCCGGATGGAAGCCTGCTCCCAATTCAATCAGACTGGAAATACGTCCC
Source organism: Candidatus Eisenbergiella intestinipullorum (assembly GCA_019119815.1). GTDB lineage: Bacteria > Bacillota > Clostridia > Lachnospirales > Lachnospiraceae > Eisenbergiella > Eisenbergiella intestinipullorum. Next base: position 6,189 of record DWWH01000012.1, read on the forward strand.
TGTGTATTTATCGTACCTTTGTCCGGACGCAGAATCCTGGTCAGAAGCTTCAGCATTGTGCTCTTTCCGCAGCCGTTTTTCCCTATCAGTGCAACAGCTTCTCCTTTTTTCACAAAAAAGCTGATGCTTTTCAATACATGACGTTCCTGTATTTTATTTCGATTTCGGAAAATTACGGCATCCTTCAATTGATGGGATGCTTCCAGATGAACCTTAAAGGTTTTTTCCACATTATATACTTCGATTGAGTTCTCCGGGTTCATTACATTTCCTCCGCAAACCGTTTTTCCAGTTTTATAAATATAAGCTCTCCGGCAATCAGAAACAGAACGGCAATCACAGCGACATGGGCCAGTGACGCAACATCCGGTGCTGTCTTATAGTAAAGAATATTTTGGTAGGAACGGACTATAGGGGTCATAGGATTCAGATTGATGATCCATGACAGTTCCGGCGGCACCAGATCCATCGGATACATGATAGGAGTAAGCCAGATCCAGGCCATTGTAACCACACCAGTCATATACTCAATGTCCCTGAAATATACGTCTGTCGAAGCTAGGATCAGGGCAAGTCCCAACGTAAAGATATATTCCAGTATCATGATGGCCGGAAGATACATGAGTATGATACGGAACTGGAATCCCAGACCGGAAAACAGGATAATGGCAAAAGCAACCAGATAATTGATCAGGAAGTTGACAAATCGGCTGGTTACCGTTGAAATAACAAGAACCTCACGAGGAAAATAGATTTTTTTTACCATATCCCCCTGAGCAAATACACATCCAGCACCCTGACCTATTGATTCACTGAAAAAATTCCAGGGCATCATGCCCACGATGAGGAAGACATAATATTTGTCCAGATTGGAACGATATATCATCGAAAAAACAAGAATATATACAAGAATCTGACACAGTGGATTAATAAAATTCCACAGAAATCCCATAAAGGATCCCTTATAACGTCCACGCAGATCGCGGTGCACAAGTCCGGCTATCATATCCCGGTATTCATAAATTTCTTTAAGTCTGTTCCACATATGATTCGGTTTCCTTTTCTGATAAATAGTGAATTGCAGGACGGAAAACGAGGCCCTGCCGAAATCCCTGATACATGATCCGCAGCCGCTGCAGTTTGTTTCTGGCCGTCAAAACGATATGACAGGTATCTCTTAACAGGCGAAACAGATAATAAAGACAGGAAATCAACCCGTTCCGCCTTGAGATATACCATTCGTTTCGATATTTATAGTAATATCTGTCAAGCCGATCCAAACTGTCATATACAATGTCGGATCCTGTGTTCTGTGCCGTATGATGCACGACCACGCTCTGTGCAATATAAAAGCAGGGAAACAGCCTGCTGATTCTTTCCGTATATTCCTGATCGTCTCCCCAGATAAAGAACTCTTTTATTGGCAGCCCGACATGCTGTATAACCTTCCAGGGAATCAGGAGAGAAACAAAAGTTGCTTTCCTGACCTGAGAATAGAGCTGGCCGGAGGTCCCTTTTATAAAAAGAGGGATGTTCATTTTGCATAAAGACCAATCCGTCCACAGAACCTTTCCGGAGAGAAAACCCCAGTTTTTTAGCTGACTTCCAGCTGTCATCAGATATTCCAGAGCCCGTGCCTCGCAGACAGCATCATCATCCATCAGCCATACATAATCACAGCGCAACTTTTCTGCCTGACATATTCCATAACAATATCCCCCGGCTCCTCCCAAATTAGTGTCCTGGCGAAAATAGTGCAGACGGGAATCAGATCGTGCTATCCCGGAGGCCAGTTCAGAGGTCCCATCACTGCTGTGATTATCGACCAGAATGATCTCAAAGGAGGAATAAGTCTGTTTAAACAGAGCTTCCAAGCATTCCTGCAGCATGATACAGCGATTATAGGTTACAATTATGATTGCGACTTTTTTATTCACAAAGCCACTCCCTTTATCTGATAAGCACCTTTTTGTCATTCATCACATGGACGGATTATTCTTCCCTTTATTGGAATCAAGCTGGCACTTATAAATAAACAGATCATAACACAGCCTGAAGCATACAAAAAAAAGAGAAGAAGGCATATGCTGATACATCCACCTTTCTATACGGAACACTTTACTGTTCTGTTCCGTATAGCTGCTGTGAAAATCGGCCCAGGGAGACTGCTTCAGGTAAAATTCAAAGACAGCTTTCCCGGGATGCATGGAGTCCCTGTGCCAGGGAAATTCGCCTAAAAATCTAAAAAAATGATAAATGACAGGGCTATTTACCGCTATTTCAATTTCTTGTTCTGCATAATAGGTTTTAGGCCGGAACAAAAAACGGTATTCCGAAGGAGAGCATATTAAATGAATCGGCTGTAAGTTATATGCGAGAGGCAGCAAGGCAATCTTTCCTCGTAACACAATGTTCAGAAGATCCTGATCCGGTGAAATATAATGAGATCGCATATCCTTAGCATACCGGACAATCTGTTCTGTACAGCTTAGTTTTTTCCACTGGGAAACATCAAACAAAATAACTCCGGCATTGAAATATCCATCCGTTTTTCTGTTGCCAATTAATTTTGCATGGCGCAGCCCAAGAGAATCATAAGCCATAGCTATCGGTTTCCCGGCCATATCATACGTAAGCAACGGTCTGAGCGAACCGTTTATGATCGTATCTGAATCGATATAGATCAGGCGATCGATATGCTCGGCCAGGACAGTCGGGAAAAACATTTTCAGGTTAGTGGAATAGGAACCTCTGTAACTGGGAATTCCGAGTGCTTTCAGCTGCTCGATTATTTTTTCTGAATTTAAAAAAGTGACTTTTCTTCCATATTGTAAAATAAGGCATTCTATACGTTTTTTGCTGTCATCTGATATATCCTCGTCCATGACGTAAAAATGAAGATAGTCTATATCTCGATTATGTATCAGAAGAGACAGGATGGAAGTACCGGCAAAAGGTACATATTTTTCATTAAACTGATAAAGTATATTTGCTACAGAGGTATTTTCACTTACTGTCATATTAATCAAATTTAGATAAATTTCTGTTTTCTATATATTTATTAAAGGAAACATTTTGGGATAAAATGTATCCCCCGCCAGTTTACAAAACCGAATCTCCATGGAAGATATAATGAAAAACAACTCAAAAATCCGTATTTTTTCAGAAATAAAAATTCTCCCTGTTCTCTTTTAATGGGGAATGATGTACAATCAGATTAGATAATCTACTCCGTTGGAAAGGCTGGTGATATCCGGGAATGAGGAACGATACATTTGATATTTCCAATCTGCAGGAATATCGTGAAAACAATCGGATGGAGGTCAAAAAGGCAAGGGGAGGGCTTCCGGCTTCTCTTTGGGACACCTATTCTGCCTTTGCGAATTGTTACGGTGGCGTCATCATCCTTGGGATAACAGAGCAAAAGGATGGAACCTGGAGAACTACAGGACTGGAAGACGAATATCGACTCAGAAAAGAATTTTGGGATACCATTAATAATCGGAACAAAGTAAGCTGCAACCTTTTAACAGATAAGGATGTTTCTGCTTATAATGAGCATGGCAATATCATTCTGGTTATCCACGTCCCCGCAGCGTCCCGCCAGCAAAGACCTGTGTATATCAATAACGATATCTGGAATGGAACCTTTCGCCGTAATTGGGAAGGGGATTACCACTGTTCCCATAGCGAGATTTTGGCAATGCTCCGGGATCAGCCGGAAACGACCTCTGACATGAAGGTTCTGGACGAGGTACCGATAGATGCTTTAAATAGTGAAAGTGTAGAAGGATATCGTATCCGCCATATGGCCTATAAACCGGGTCACCCTTGGATCAAGCTTCCAACTGAAAAATACCTGGAGCAGTTAGGCGCGGCGGCAGTTTCTTATACGGATAAAAAACTGCATCCTACAGCCGCAGGTCTGCTAATGTTTGGTGAAGAGCATCAAATTGTCAGAGAATTTCCGGAATATTTTCTTGATTACAGAGAAATGCTGGATCCAACGATCCGATGGACTGACCGGGTACAATCAAGTTCCGGCGAATGGACCGGAAACCTTTTTGACTTTTATTTTCGTGTATACAATAAACTGACCAAAGAACTTAAAGTACCTTTTCGAATAGAAGGCGGAAACCGGATCGATGATACGCCGGTCCACAAGGCTCTGAGAGAAGCGCTTGCAAACTGCCTGGTAAATACAGATTTTTATCTGCCCCGTTCTGTGGTGATCCGGTTGGAGAGGGATAAGATTGTAATGGAAAATCCAGGCTCTATCCGAACCGGAAAAATCCAGATGTTGAAAGGCGGAATTTCTGATCCCAGAAACAAAACTCTTATGAAACTTTTTAATCTGATCAATATTGGCGAACGAGCCGGAAGCGGTGTTCCGGATATTTTTTCTGTATGGAAAGAAGTCGGCTGGGAGGAACCGACAGTCGAAGAACAATATAACCCGGACCGAACCATATTGATTTTGCCGCTGACCCCAAAAGCGCCGATAAAAAGCGCCGATAAAAAAACGCCGATAAAAAGCGCCGATAAAAAAGCGCCGATAAAAAAGACTCTGATTCAATATCAGGAAATTCTGGACTATATGCAGCCGGGCAATGAATATAAGGCTGCGGATATTGCGGAGCTGCTGCAGTTGAAGGACAGCCGGACAAAGAAGCTTCTCAGAGATCTGGCCGGGATGGGAAAAATCTCCTCAGAAGGTAACAACAGAAACCGCAGATACAGGCTATGCACTTCAGATGAGGAAAATTGCAGGAAAGGATAAATACAGCATTGAAAATATATGTAATTTCGCACAAAACTTTTCAAATTCCGATGGAAAATCCCCTCTATCAGCCGTTGATCGTAGGGCAGAACAAGGTAGAGAACAGCGCCGGATGTCTCTTTGATCATACGGGGGATCATATTTCAGAGAAAAACAGAAGGTACAACGAGCTGACCGGGATGTACTGGGTCTGGAAAAATGTACAGGAAGATGTGGTTGGAATCTGCCACTACAGAAGGTATTTTGTTACTCCCGCGGGAAAGCTTGCAAATCTGCTGGCGGAAAAGCAAACCTGCTTTTTGGAAGAAAAGGATGTCCGGAAGCTGCTGCGGCATGCCGATGTGGTTGTTCACAACAAAACCTTTTTCAGGGAAAACAACCGTGCGCAGTTTGAGAAAGGCGTAAATCCTTTTTCCTGGGATATCCTGGAGCAGGAAATGCGCTCCATGTATCCGGACTATCTCTCTGCGCTTCAGACTGTGGCGAACCGGAAATACGCGCACTTGCTGAACGTGCTGATCACAGAGAAGAGGATCTATGATCGATACTGTGAGTGGCTGTTCCCGCTTCTGTTTCAGGTGGAAAAAAGATTGGACGCTTCAGACAAGATCAAAAATATGGACAGAAGCGTAGGTATGATCGGAGAACGGCTGCTGGATGTGTGGCTGCTGCAGAACAGACTGAAGCTGAAGGAATGCTTTTCCATCAATACGGAAAGGAAGGACTGGAAGGCGTGGTAGAAGATATTTTTTTCCAGCAAAAATCATGCCCTTTGGTGGCAGGATTCAGTCGCTCTAATCGTGGAACGCATTAAAGCAATTTTCTTATCAATGGAATTCTCCTGATTATCTTCCCAATCCAATAGGACAACACCAGGACTGCCAGCGCACGGAGATAATTGGGAAGGACACCGGCATACCGCTGCTCAAACAGGTGATCATACACAAGCCTTACGATAATGGCATGGATATAATAGATGTCGATTGTGTGAGTGGATATTTTGACTAAAATACCACATTTTTCTTCACGGAATGGAATCCGGGAAAATAATGAAAACAATCCTGTTGCCATGAGAACCGTTCCCACTCGCATATATTGTTCGGAAAGCGGCCGCCAATTATAATTAAAAGTACCGAACTCAACTCTGCGTTCGAGCATCATCAAAGCTATTCCGAACAAAATAAGACAACAGGATATGCGCACCTGTTTTCTTAGCGGGCTGCCGTTCCACTCACGCAATTTTTCCGCAAGAAGAAAACCATATACGAAAAAGAAAATGCAATTTACGTATGTTCCAAATGGTGAAAGATAATTATTTAGGCTTGAGAGCGTAAATTCCCTGTCCGTAAAAATGCTTCCAAACGCCTGTCCCCAGGCTTCCAGTTCTTTAACACAAAACCCAAAGAGGAATGAAATACCTGCAACATAAATCAAAACTTTACGGGATGGCTTTATCGCCGCTAAGACCGGGAATAACAGATATACCGAAAGGAGCGCGAAAATAAACCAAAGGACTCCGCCCATTGGCGCACGTAAAACCGCTCCTTCAACATAGTATTCATATAAGTATCCTATCGACACGGGACTGTCTGTCAGTCCTTCCCAAAGGCATATCAGAAGATAAATCGTACTCCACGCCAATAGCTGAAAGATTGTTTTAACCATCCTGGCACAATGTTTTTTCCATGAAAAATCTTTCCTGAGCAGCAGCGCTCCATGTACCATAAAGAATACCGGGACTGCGGCAGGCGACAGGGACATGGATATGCTCGCAGGCACACTCCCGTTTAGCCATACACTATGAACAGAAACGACAAGAAAAATAGAAAGCGTTTCCAACGCATCAAAATATAGAACTCTTTTGCAATCTGATTGATTCATAAAAAGCTCTCCTGTGAATAATTCAGGTTAAATGTGACATCTGGGCTGACAGTTCAGCTTTATGGAATAGATCATCTTGTAAACAGTCATGGATAAACGCATATCCATCCTCAAAGGGCATGGAGCTTCCCCATCCGGTACACGCAATAAGATGCGCCAGTGACATCAGCAGCCAATCCCCCCGGATTAGGCTGCCGGAAAACAGTTCCATCGGACAGCGTTCTGTATACCTGTCCAGGATCTCCTGAGCGCTCAGGAAAACATCCGTACAGATGAATACCTGCAGGGCTTTGAGCACGTGGAGCGCATCCTTCGGAAACCGAGCAGTACAACGGCGTTTTTACCCCCGTTTAGATTCCCTTCATACCGGGAAACATAATAACTCCGGCTACCAGCTATCATAAAGCTGACAGCCGGATCCGTTTCCCATAAATGAATGGCAAACTCACTGATCTTCTGCCTGGTACAACCGAAAAGGCGTAATATCTTTACTTTTATACTATTAAGGCAACATTGATAAAAACTCAAATTTGCTCATTGATAGATAATGCTATGAATATCGGCCTATTTTAATCTATTGAATATCATACGCGGAATATAAGTAATTAATTGACCGATTTTATAGGAAAAGGAATTCGCGATCTGATTATATTGTTCTTCTAGTTCTTTGTACTTCTTTTCGGAAGTAAGAATATCCTTCTTTTTTGCATTAATCGTATTTAACAGATTGGCAGAAACCTTATCCTTCTTTCTTTCTATTACTTTTAAGTCAGAAATCTCATATTTTAAAGAAGCTATCTTTCGTATAAATATTTCAAAAGCAATTTGATCCTGAAAAGGTAAAGACATCAGGAATTCTGAAATTTCTATGCTTGATGTACCTTTGATAAAATTAGCAGCAGTATCGGTCATTGCAGAAAGATATTCTTTTAGTGCTTCTATATAACGCTTACTAAGAATATCTGTTTCTTCCTCAATAGCTTTAATCATATAGATGATGCTGATATAGTAACCATATGTATTCTTGATACTTTTAGGAACTGTCATTATAGAATCGTTATGTACTCTTCTACGATATAGTTCTTCATCAAAAAAGCTGACTCTTTTTGCTTTAAGTAAACAGTACATTGTAAATAAGTTATCTTCATGCAAAATACCTTCATAAAAGCTTATATTATTATTGCTCAAAAAAGAATGTTTTAAAAACTGCAGGCATGCCGAGGGTTTAAAGTCATTATACTTAATAAATCGGGAAAAGAGATCCGGCCCCGACATTGTTCCAAAGTAAACTCCATTACGTTTATAATATGAAGCGAAGTTTTTCTGTTCTTCCTGCACTTTTTCACTATCATAGAATACTTCTGCGTTATAAAACAAATCATCTAAATCCATCTCTTTTGCTAAAGAGTATAGCAAATGCAAAGCATCTTCAAAAAGAGTATCATCACTGTCTAAGAATAAAATATATTCTCCTGTTGCAATCTTTAAACCAGCATTTCTGGCAGATGACAATCCACCATTTTCTTTTTCAATAACCCGAATTCTTTGGTCGGAAGAAATAATATTTGCTATTTTCTCCATAGAATTATCTGGTGTTCCATCGTTGACAATTATTATTTCTATATCTTTTAAGCTTTGTTGGCAAACAGACTGTATACAATCCACAATATAATTTTCAACATTATATACCGGAATTATAACTGAAACGAGAGGTTTATTTCTCTTTGTTATAGTAACTATCTGGTTGTATGGAGCAGAACTCTTTTTATTTTGCTGGCTTTCTTCATTAGTGTAAGAGATTCTTTTGCAGATAGATGTCCCCACAGTTTTTGTTAAGTTGTCAAATTCTTTATGTAAGATATAGTAAAAGAACTCCCTGTATTCTTTTAACTTTTCATCTTTAACTAAGGATAAGTCTATTGATTTTTCAATATCAATAAGTGCACTTATCATTTCCGGAGAAGCCGTTGGCAATGCCTTAGCACACATATCGGCATAATTTTCTCCCAGTCTCTGTAGTGTAATACAGTGGAGTTCCTTCAAATGATATTGTGATGTGATTACCAATATATCTCGTAATCCTCTTAATAAATCGATCAGCTTTTGTTCTGTCCAAACAATCTTCTGTGTACCCACACGATAACAATATGTTACTTTTCTTACTGCATAAAAAGTACCTGCAATCGCCATGGCTTTTACAAAAAACGGAGGGTCTTGGAAGCGTATATAAGGTGGGAAAAAAATATCATTGTCTTTAAGAAACTGTAAATGGTATATAAAACGATGATATCCGTAATCAAATTGATAATTTCTGTAGCTGACTATTTCATCTTTCTCAAAAGCATATTTTTTCTTTAATCCCTTAAAAGATGTTACGAGCCGGCCTTCTGTCCATTCGCCAAATGAGCCGCCAATAATCATTAAACCAGACTCTAATGCTTTATCATATAAAATTCGCAGAACATCTGCATCTGGATACCAATCATCAGGATCCATAAAGGCGACATATTCTCCACGTGCATTCTTTAATGCAATATTTCTGGCTGCAGCAACCCCTTTATTAGACTGTGATATCAGTACAATTCTATTATCCTTCTCTTTATAATCCAAAATAATTTTTTCTGAATCATCAGTGGAACCATCATTTACACAGAGAATTTCTATTTCTTTTAAGTTCTGAGATATAACAGAATCCAGACATTGTTTCAAATATTTCTCCATATTATAAATCGGGATTATTATGGAAATCTTTATCTTTGCTTTTTGTTCCATTTCAAGCGAATCCTTTCTCTTATATTGTATACCAATATTTATTGAGGGACAAAAAAGAATCCTGCAATCATCCCTCTAAACAACCACAACACTCTCGTCCATTTCTTCTCTTTGGAGAATAAAAGGATTTTAATCAGAGAATAAAAAGCTCTCACAAAATAAAACCCCAAAGAAAGAATCCCATTCCTCTTTGCAATATACAGCTCATTCCTGTAAGCGTAATAATACCGCTCTATCCGCTCCGGGCTGTCGGTGCTGATATCCGAACCCAGATTGTTTTTGGTCTTGTGCTGCACCACACTGGAAAGGACGAGATAACATTTATACTTTTTGGATATTCTCTCCGTATATTCCTGATCGTCCCCCCAGATAAAGAATTCCCTGATCGGCAGGCCGACCTCCCGGACGATATCTGCTTTAAGAAGCATGGAAACGAAGGTAGCCTTCCTTACCGGAAGAAGTCCCTCCTGCAGGATCCGTCCCTTTTCCCTGCGGAACTGTCCGGGCAACGGAAGGTTCATTTTGCACAGAGAACCATCCTTCCATACGGGGAGGCTGACGAGAAAGCCGTATTCCCCCAGCAGCCTTTCGGCGGAAAGCAGCCTTTCGGCGGCATGGATGTCCGGAACCGTATCATCATCCATGAGCCAGATATGACTGTATCCCCGGCGGAGCGCTTCCCTGATCCCGATATGGAATCCGCCGGAACCGCCGGTGTTCTGTTCCAGACGGAGGAAGGATATATCACCTTTTCCTTCCAGCGTCTGCAGGTACTTCCAGGTTCCGTCCGTACTGTGATTATCGATCACCAGAATGTCGAAGGAATTCCAGGACTGGCCGAGCACAGCCTGGATGCACTCCTTCAGAAGCGGCAAACGGTTATAGGTTATGATCAATGTCAAAAGCTTTATCTCAGACATTCACGCCCCCTGTCATTTCCTGGAAGAATGGCCGAAGGGAAGCAGCAGTAAAACTCCCAGCTTCAGCGCGGCTGAATCCTGCAGAAGCGCCAGCTCAGTCACCGGATTGTTGTCCCGGTAAAACAGGATTTTGGCTCCGCGTGTTCTCTGGATCCCCTTAAGAAGGCCGAAATGCCGGATCTGCGCAAAAAGATGAACGCAGCAACGGAACGGGAAGGTCAGGCAGAAACCCAGCCGAAAAGGGGCAGAGGAACGGATCACCTGAATTTTCGCTTCCGCTTTTTTCCTGGTGACCACACGGCTCCGGCTGAAAAAGGCTTCATTCTCAGACAGGGCTTCCAAGATCCTCCGTTTTATGAAACGGGGAATGAAGGGAGCGAAAACCCGTACCATGGAATCAGGAACCGGAAGAAGCGCTTCATCGTTGGCATTGTTGGTCAGAACCCGGATCTTCTGCCACTCCAGCTCCGTAAAGGTATCCCGCGACAGTTCTCCCTTCTGCATGGCTCTGTGGAACTCCCGGCTCATCCGTTTCCGATATTCCTCATGAAAGGAATCCCCGATCCGGTCAAGTGTGAACATATAGCAGAAATATTTCTTCCACCAGTACATGTACTTGAAGCGTTCCCATAAGGCCTGATCCCGCATCAGGATATCGCGGATAAAGTCATACTCGATATTCATGCAGTAGACCTTTTCTTTGCTTTTTACGGAAGAATTCGGATTGTCGCGACGGTTTCGGTAGTATGCCTGGTTGACGATCATAGCCCGCTTCGCGTAGATAAAGGTCTGGAAAAAGAAGCCGTTGTCCTGAAAGGATGCTCCGGGCGTCTCGTGATGTCTGATATGGAAAGCTTCCAGAAAATCTCTTCGGTAAATGCCGGTCCAGGTATTCATGGTAAAACGGATGCAGTCCGGCTCCTCGCTGGGATTTAGGAGCCGTCCGTAACGCCTTTTTGCCGCCCGGTCAATGGTGACATATTCCTGATGCTCCTGGCCCTGTTCGTCTTTGGAAAACCGGTAGAAGTCGGATTTCACAAAGTCCAGATCATTTTCGGACGCGACCCGGTACAGGCTTTCATACATATCCGGCGCGATATAATCATCCGGCTCCACGATCCCCACATATTCGCCCGTAGCACGGTCAAGGCCTTTGTTCATTGCCTTGCCATAGCCGCCGTTGGGGCCTGTGATCACAACGATCCTGGGATCCTTCGCCGCATATTCCCGGATGATATCCAGAGAATCATCCGTGGAACCGTCGTTGACACAGATGATCTCCAGCTCTTTGAGCGTCTGGGCGATGACGCTGTCCAGACATTCCCGAAGGTAAGCAGAGACATTATAAATTGGCAGAATAACAGATACCTTATCCATGATTTCCCCCCGATCTTCCGGAACGCATCAGCATTTTGTACTGTTCATATTCACTGAGACTGTAAAAATAGCTTTCCGGTTTCTCCACGATCCCCAGCTCGGAAAACCACTCGAAACAGAGCTTTTCCTGCAGCAGGCGATGGGTGGGTTCGGCCAGGGAATTCAGGTTCCAGAGACAGAAATGAAGCGCATAATTGATGAAATCCTGCTCCAGTTCCCAGTAGATATGTTCTTCCACGAGCCTGCGGCGCAGCGCGGTCAGAGCGTCGTAGAAGCAGTGCCAGGATTTTTCCCGGGTGACAGAGAGGGAGGTGGAGCTTCCCCGCCTCTGATGTGCCAGAACCTGACCGACGACGGCGATCCTTTTTGCCAGAACGAGAGCGCTGAAAACGAACAGCAGGTCGTTGGAGGTCCGCTGCTCCTGAAACTGCAGCGCATGGGCTTCCACGAAACTGCGTCTGTAGAGCTTGTCCCAGGCCCAGCCGACGAAGACCTTGAACACATTGTCCGTCAACTCCCTGTGAGAAAAGGGCATATAGGGAGGGATTTCCTGCTTGCGAAACACCCATGGCACATCCACGAATTCCTGCTTATCCATATGGAACTGATCGGAATCGAATACCACAAAATCCGCCTGATACTGCTCCAGGCATTCGTAAGCCTTTTCCAGCATATCCGGCTCAAAAAAATCATCGGAATCGAGGAAAGACAGGCACTGTCCGCACGCCGCACGCATTCCCGCGTTGCGCGCCGCTCCGGCTCCGGCATTTTTCTGTTCGATCAGCCGGATTCTGGGATCTTTTTTCTGATAATTTTTCAAAATATTCAGAGAATTATCTGTAGAGCCATCGTCTACACAGATAATTTCAATATCTTTTAGCGTCTGTCCAACAATACTGTCCAGGCATTGCTCCAGATATTGCTCCACATTGTAGACCGGTAGGATAACCGATACCTTAACCATCACAGTCCCTTCCCCTTCCTCAGTCGCGAGCGTACAGATCCCTGGTATAAACCTTTTCAGAAATATCCTCCAGCTCCGGAGACATTCTGTTGGCTACCACAATATCCGAAAGTTTCTTGAACGATTCCAGATCCTTGGTGACCGGATTTCCGAAAAAAGAAACTTCCCTGGCGGCCGGTTCATAGATCAGGACCTTTGCGCCCTTTTCGTTCAGACGACGGATCACACCCTGGATGGAGCTCTGCCGGAAATTATCGGAATTGGTCTTCATGGTAAGACGGTAAATCCCGACGGTACCTGCGGCAGTCCTGGCGGAATCTTCTGCTTTCTGTTGCGCGGAGGCGGAAACGCGTTCCAGGATCCGCTCCGTTATGAATTCCTTGCGCGTCCGATTGGCTTCTACGATCGCCCCCATGATATTGTTGGGCACATCATGATAATTCGCGAGAAGCTGTTTGGTATCTTTGGGAAGACAATATCCTCCGTAGCCAAAGGAAGGATTGTTGTAATGGTTTCCGATCCTGGGATCCAGGCATACGCCCTCTATGATGGAGCGGGTGTCCAGTCCCCGAATCTCCGCATAGGTATCCAGCTCATTGAAAAAAGCGACCCGCATGGCCAGATAAGTGTTGGCAAATAGTTTGATCGCTTCGGCCTCCGTAGAATGCAGAAATAGGGTGGGAATTTCTTCTTTAATGGCGCCTTCCTGAAGCAGCCTGGCAAAAACATGCGCTTTTTGAGTCAGATCTTCTCTTTGGGAGGGGATGCCGACCACGATCCTGGAAGGATAGAGGTTATCGTACAGCGCCTTTCCTTCTCTCAGGAATTCCGGCGAGAACAAAAAAGAAGCCTGCGGATACTGTCGACAAAGCGTCTCCGTATATCCCACCGGTACGGTGGATTTGATCACGATGACCGCCTTCGGATCGATCTGTGTGATCCGTTCCACAACCTGCTCAACAGAAGAAGTATTAAAGTGATTTTTTTCTGCATCATAATCTGTCGGCGTTGCAACGATGATAAAATCTGCATCCGTATATGCTTCCACATCATTTAAGGTAGCTTTCAAGTTCAGATTCCCGCTTTTCAGATAAAGTGAGATTTCTGCATCTACAATGGGTGATTTTCCGGCATTGATCAGCTCTACCTTCTCCGGGATCAGATCCAGAGCGTATACCTCATTTTTCTGAGCCAGGATAACCGCGTTCGATAATCCAACATAGCCGGTGCCGGCAACTGCAATTTTCATTCGTATTTCTCCCCTCTGTGTGATAAATATTTCTACTTATTCATATAGTGCTGATACTGGCTGAGCACCTCCTGGGTCTCGCCGATTGACATCATCATTCCGTCGTTGATCCACATGGCTTTCGTGCACAGCTGCCTGAGTGTTTCCGTATTATGGGAAACGATCATCACCGTGCGGGTTTTGTTGGAGATCAGTTCTTTCATCTTGTTATAGCTTTTCTTCTGAAAGCGTTCATCTCCCACGCTGAGCACTTCATCGATCAGGATAATATCCGTTTCCAGAGATGCCGTGATGGAAAAGGCCAGCTTGGAATACATACCGCTGGAGTAGGTGCGGACCGGATAATCTATAAACTGCCCCAGCTCTGAAAATTCAATAATGGAATCCATTTTTTCGCGGATCTGTTCTTCGCTGAAACCGAGCAGCATTCCGGAAAGAAGGATATTTTCCCGGCCGGATATTTCTGGTGTAAATCCAACGCCTATCGACAGGAGGGAGACTGAGTTGCCATGCAGATCTATCGTTCCCTGATCCGGAATGAAGATCCCTGCAATCGCGCGCAGCATAGTGGATTTTCCGCTGCCGTTTTTTCCGACGATTCCAAGAATCTCTCCTTCTTCCAGAGAAAAGGAAACATCTCTTACCGCATGGATCATCTCCATTTTTTCCTGTTTCTTTTTAAACAGGCTTTTCTGAATGGACGTTTTTTTATATGGTTTATAGTCGATACAGAGATGATCGACTTTAATTGCACAGTTTTCCATCATATTACCTTCACATAGCTGTTTTCATTCTTATAAATAAGCTTCGTTCCACAGGCCGCGATCAGCACGGAGACCAAAAACCAGATCCCCAGCACGGTCAAAGATGAGTTCTGCATATATAACAGAGAATTTCGCATCACGGTGATCAGGCAGGCAATCGGATTGTATAAGCTCAGGAGATGACCAAAGGGTTCCGGCATCCGTTTTTCTATGGAATAAAAAATACCGGTAAAATACATGAGCATACTCATCAGGATCGTGACGATATAAGCCAGATCCTCCACATACACGCCATAGTGCATCAGGAAGCAGGAAATCCCATAAGTAAAAATAAACAGGATCAAAAGCGCCGGCAGCGCATACAGCAAAGAAGCATTGACCTGCACCCGATAGAAAAGCATCATAAGGAAAATGATGATAAATGACAGCAGCATTTTGAAAGCATTGACAGCCATCAGCTTAAGAAGAAGCATCTGCTTGGGAATATATACCTTTGTAACAATAGCCTTATTCGACTTGATCAGTTTAACGCTGGCCGTAAGCGTTTTGCTGAAAAACCCCCACATGCTGATCCCGATAAACAGGAAGATGGGGAAATAAGGCTCCGCCGCCTGAAATACATAGCCGAATATGATCGTATATACGATCATATTGCAGAACGGCTCCAGGATCCACCAGACCCAGTCCAGGTAGGAATTGACTACCTCTGAACGCAGCTGCGACCGGGCAGAGAATATAATATAATGAAAATATTTTCGGACATCTGTAATAAAACGCATAATATACCTTTCCTACATTTTTCTGTCATTTTTCCCCCTTCGGGAAGCCCGCTCCGCTTTCCATAAAAAAATCCCGTAACAGGCACGGAAAACCGGCATGAAAAGGATGTCAGGAAGTAAGCGGTACAGAAAACGTTCGATCTGAAAAACAGCTCCCTGCTGAACAGAAGCTTTCTCCGGCAAATCCTGCCAGGGAGACTGCTTTAAATAATCCGCAAATGCTTCCGCATACGGATGCAGGGAATCCGTATCCCAGGGAAATTCTCCGAGGAAACGGAAGAAGTGCAGAATCACCGGCTGCGTTTTCGCATCCAGAAGCTCTTTTGCGGAATAATACCCGTTCTGTTTCCAATAGCATCGATAAAGGCCGGCAGAATATCGAAAATGAATCGGCTGAAAATTAAACCGTGCGTCGAGCCGCCCGATCTGCCCCTTCAGAGCTGCATTGATCAGATCCTGATCAGGAGACATGTAATGTGCACGGGAATAAAGCGCATGCTCGGCCAACTGCTTTTCGCAGTTTAGTTCCTTCCATTTTTTCAGATCAAACAAAATCACTCCGGAATTAAAATAGGGATCCCCCTTCCGGAGCCCTATATATGTTTTATGCTTTTTCCCCAGGGAATCGAGGGCCATTGCCAGGGGATATTCTTTCATGGGAAAACAAAACAGTGCCTCCAGCGAATCCACAACCAGGGTATCACTGTCTATATACAGAAGCCTTTCCGCCTCTTCGCTTATTTCAGAGGAGAAAAAAAGCTTCATATTTGCGGCAAAGGAACCGCGATATTTTGGAATACCCAGTTCCTTGATCTTTTTCAGAATCCTGTCGCTGTTTAAAAATGTTATCCTTCTCCCATACTGTTTGACCAGAGACCGCAAGCGGCTGATACTGCCGGAGGAAAGCTTCTCTCCCAGAACATAGATCTCAATCGCTTCGGCTTTCTGATTATTTTTCAGAAGGGAACAGATGGAAACGCCTGCATAGGGGGCATATGCATCGTTAAATTGATATAATATATTCAATTTCATCTGTTATCGGCTCCTTTACAGCCTTCGCCGCATTTGGGCGGAGACTAACAGTTTGGGATAAAATGTTGTCTTCATCCCTTTCCCAGCAATCGTTCAACAACCAACTTGTTGTAAGAATGCCTTCTGCCGTGCTATACTCTGGAAAAAACGGGAGGGTTAACCAATGTGCAAGACAGATCCAATTAAAAACACGGAAGACATCAAGCGGCTGAAAAACTATTTTCTGCTCAGAAACCAATACAGGAATTACGCCATGGTTACGGTAGCGCTGAATACATCGCTTCGCATTGGCGATCTGCTGGGGCTGACATGGGGAGATGTATATAATGCAAAGACAGGAAAATACCGGGAACACATTGTTTTGATCGAACAGAAAACCGGAAAAAGAAATATCATTGCATTAAATAAGGAAGCAATTCAAGCATTGAAGATACTTCAGAACACATTGGATGCTGTGACCCCTTCCGAATACATTTTTAAAAGCCGGGTCGGCATCAACCAGCCAATCGTCAGGTCCTATGCCTTTCGGATCATCAAACAGGCGGTGCTTGATCTGAACCTGGAGGGAACGATCAGCTGTCATTCTCTGCGCAAGACATTCGGGTATCACGCATGGAAAAAGGGAGTTCCGCCAGCATTGATCATGTCGATATATAATCATTCCTCGATCGAGATTACAAAAAGGTACCTTTCCATAGATCAGGATGACAAAGATGAGGTCTTTCTCGAGATGAACCTGTAATGACGCATAATTGCCCGGTTATTCCGGATATACTAACTCAGACATCAAAAATTCCGGGAACAGCTCATTCCAATTTCAGGAACTGTCCCCGGTCTTCTTTGGCAATTTGCTCTTACCTATTGAAAAATGTGTCAGAATGTGCTATTCTGCGATACAGGGATATGGAAATGAAGTTGAACAGAAGGCTGAAGGAAACATTTTATCCCAAAATGTTTCCTTCAGAAATATAGTATATTTGTAAGATGACAGAAGTATTGCAGGTTTTATATCAATTTAATGAATTATATGCGCCTTTTGCCGGAACATCAATTTTCTCGTTGTTGAAGAATAATGAAGATATTAAGTATATACATGTATATATTTTAGGAGAAAACTTGACTGATGAAACCATTGGTACCATTCGGCAGACCGTACATGATTTTAAACGTCAAGTTACTTTTTTAGATACAAAAAAGGCGATTATTCGATTGCAATCTTTAGGAATTCCACAGTATAGGGGCTCATATACGACAAACTTTAAGCTCTTGCTCCCTGAGTTACTTCCTGAAGAATCTGGGCGTATTCTTTATATTGATTCGGATACTGTAGTGACAGCATCTTTAAAACCTCTTTTAGATTGGGATCTGAAAGGTTATCCTCTTGCGATGGTATATGACTCTTTGGGGAAAAGACATGCTTTACAGATAGGTCTTACTATTGGTGATGCATATTTTAATGCGGGAGTTATTTTGATTGATTTGAACGAGTGGAGGAAACGGCAATGTACAGAAAGGATTGTCCGGTACGCCCAATCAGTCAGAGCCCATTTCATGTCCCCTGATCAGGATTTACTGAATGTTGTGCTCAAGGGAGAAATTAGAACTCTTCCGCCACAATATAATTTGCAGCCTATTCATAGACGTTATACAGTCAAACTGTATAACTATACATTCCGTCCATCTGTGTATTATGCGGATGCTGAAATTGAATCTGCAGCACAAGCTCCCGCTATTTTGCATTTTTTTAGATTTTTAGGGGAATTTCCCTGGAACAAAAAAAGCCTTCATCCATATCGGCCTGAGTTCGACTATTATTTGAGAAAATCCAGGTGGAAAAAATTTCAGAAAATTGATTTAAAAAATAAGAATGTTATTTTCAGTTTTGAAAAATTCCTGTATAAAGTGCTGCCGGATTTTTGCTTTTTGGTGATCTATCAATTTGCCTATCAGCTTTTTATTTCAAGATGTGCAAAAGATTCTCGTGAAGGAGAAAACTGCCGACTGATGTAGTTGGGGTATGGCAAGAGTATGGAAGAGATAATTGAGCATCAAAAGAGTATAAACAGAAAACTGAAAATTGGAGTCTTGATTGTAACCTATAACCGTAAAAAACTTTTGACACAATGTATTTCTGCGATACAAAGGCAAAATTTTACAAAATTTGATATATATATAGTTGATAATGCAAGCACAGATGGAACCAAAGGTGCAGTAGAGAATGAGAAACGATCGGATGACCGTATTCATTATCTGAATACAGGAAAAAATTTGGGAGGAGCCGGTGGATTTTCCTTTGGGATAAAAGAAATGCTGCAGAAGGGCTATGAACGTTTGTGGATTATGGATGACGATACGATTCCAGAAGAAAACGCCTTGGAAGAGTTGCTGTTTGCCGATTCATTTTTGAAGGGAAATTATGGATTCCTGTCCAGCTACGTTGCATGGATAGATGACATGCCTTGTGTAATGAACAGACCACAGTTGCAAGAGGACTGGATAACCCAACTGCAAAATATAAAATATGGTTTATTACCTGTCAGGAGGGCTACTTTTGTTTCTATGTTTCTGAATGCCGAAGCAGTAAAGCAGCTTGGACTTCCCATCAGAGAATTCTTTATTTGGGGGGATGACTGGGAGTATACAGATCGGATCAGTGCTGAAATGAATAATTTTTTGGTGATACGGAGTAAAGTACTGCATAAAACCGAAAATAACGTTGGCTCAGATATCAGTAATGATTCCACATACAGAATAGACCGTTACTATTATTCTTTTCGCAATGAGTTTTATCTTGCAAGAAGAAATGGAACTTTGGCGGTAATGTATTATTTATACAGAGTTATTGGGACAATTAAGGCAATATTGAGAAGTAACTCTGAAAAAAAAGGAAAAAGAATAATTGTTGTTATAAAAGGGATGGGAAGCGGATTCTTTTTTCATCCAACGATTGAATATCCGATAAAAAAGCGAGGAAATGACAGTGAAACTGATAAATGAGATCAAAGAAATTTTTCAATACATGGATATGATCAGAAATCTGGTAAAACGGGATTTGCGCGGTAGATATAAAGGTTCTCTCTTGGGAGTATTATGGAATTTTGTTAATCCGCTTTGCCAGATTCTTGTATATATCATGGTCTTTTCGGTGATTTTTCCCAGTAACCTCGAAAATTATTATGTCTATCTGGTTTCTGGAATGATACCCTGGTTTTTCTTTTCAGAATCTTTAGCGCAAGGAGCTGGTTGTATTGTATATCAGGCAGATATGACAAAGAAGATATATTTTCCAAGGGAAGTTCTTCCAATTACCACAGTTTCCAGCCGATTTATCAATATGCTCCTTTCCTTCATTGTAGTATTTCTTGTTGTTTTGCTATCAGGCGTTGGAATTGGAGCTTCTGTAATATGGTTACCCCTGGTGATGATTGTAGAATATATCATGACGTTAGGGCTGACTTTGATGGCTTCTGCAGTAACGGTTTATTTTAGGGATATTGAACATATCATTGGTGTGATTTTGATGGCATGGATATGGATCACTCCTATTATGTATTCAGCCGATACGGTTCCAGAACAGTTCCGCGGAGTTCTTTATTTGAATCCAATGACTTCGATTATTGAAGCCTATCACGCTATTTTGTATTATAAAACGGCGCCTGTTTTGAATGATCTTCTTTTATCTGGTGGAATAGCTGTTTGTTTATTAATAGTAGGGATGCTTGTATTTATACGCCTGGAGAGAAGATTTGCGGAGGAATTATAATGAATGGCAATAATGTAATAGAAGTAAATCATATCAATAAATCTTTTCGTGTTTATCAGGATAAATCACATCAATTGAAAGATGCAGTTATTTTTAGGAACAGTAAATATGAAATCAGAAATGTAATTAAAGACATAAGTTTTTCAGTAAAAAAAGGAGAAGCTGTTGGGCTTATAGGGAAAAATGGATGTGGAAAAAGTACGACTTTAAAAATGCTGACTAAAATTTTAAAGCCGGATAGTGGAAATATATCTATCAAAGGAAGGGTTTCCAGTCTGATAGAACTTGGAGCGGGCTTTCATCCTGATATGAGCGGGCGCGAAAATATTTATATTAACGCTTCGATTTTCGGAATTAAAGAAAAGGAAATCACCAGAAGGATGGATTCCATTATCCAATTTTCGGAATTAGAGGAATATATTGACAATCCGGTTAGAACTTATTCTTCCGGAATGTATACCAGACTTGCTTTTTCTGTAGCCATCAATGTGGATGCCGATATTCTTTTGATCGATGAAATCCTTGCTGTTGGTGATGCGAGCTTCCAGGCGAAATGTTTTAATAAATTAAGAGAGATGAAGGAAGAAGGGGTTACCATCGTATTGGTTTCTCATTCTCTGCAGCAGGTGGAACAAATATGTAATCGGGCTCTTTGGATCGATAAGGGGCTGATCCGTATGGAGGGAAGTCCCCGAAAGGTCTGCAATGAATATCTGAATGAGATGGATCAGCAAAGACGAAAAAGAATGAAGCAGGAAATAACAGGCGGGAACAGCAAAGCAGATACCAGCTGTTATGAACTGACGGAATTTTGCGGACCGGATGCGCAACGGGAACGGACGAGCAACATTTATTTTACTGGCATTAGATTGGAAAATGAAAATGGCGAGGAATGCTGCGAAGTAGGCGTAAATGAAAATTTCTCTTTTGTAATGGATTACAAGGATGAAAAACCCGGACGAAAGGTTAATTTTAGACTGCGTATCTTTCGCGAAGACTGGATCATGTGCTATGAAACTTCCTTAACACTCGAAAACAATAAAACCATAGTGACCAGATCAACTGGTGAAGTCAGGTGTTTCATTGAAAATGCATTGCTTACATGTAAGTATATTGTTGATTTTGAAATTACGGATGACAGCGGAGATTATCTCGACAGGGCGCTGCGTCTGATTGAATTTAGGATCACAAATGATTGTGACCATGAAAATGGTGTTGTTCATATGAAGCATCAATGGATGGTAGATGGTGAACAAATAAAGAAAACTACATTTTCTCGAGGATGAATAGCGGCAGGGATATGAATATAAAAATTTTTGTGTCTCATTCTCCTGATCATCATGATAAGGAAATAAAGGACAGTCGTATCTACGTCAATATAGAGGCTGGTGCTGCTCTGAGCGGGCAGAAAACTGACTGCGGAGACGATACCGGAGATAATATCTCTTACAAAAATGCGTCCTACTGTGAATTGACTACACAATATTGGGCATGGAAAAATATAGATGCCGATTATTATGGATTTTGCCATTATCGCAGATATTTTTCTTTTAGCCCAGAAAATTTAAAGGAAAGCAGATGGTATCGGGTGGAGTATCCATTTTTTGAACCTCGTGCTTTACAGAAAATATGTGTAGATGATAATACTGTAAGCAGTATTGTTCCGCAATATGATTTTATTGTGGCAAAAGGAATCGATACCAGGTTGCTGAATGGAAGCAACAACGTATTTGATCATTATGCGGAAGCGCCGGCATTAAAGGTAAAAGATCTGAAAACTGTATTGCAGATAATTGAAGAAAAGTATCCGGAATATCAATCTGCAGCTAACAAATATCTCTTCGGCCATATTTTTTACCCTTGTAATATGTTTATAGCGAGGAAGGATTTGTTCGAAGAATATTCTGAATTCGTTTTTGGAGTTTTGGAAGAATTTGAAAACAGGTGTGATCTCAGCGATTATTCCAGAGAAGCTTACAGAACGCCAGGGCATTTGGGAGAAAGAATTTTAGGAATTTATTATACTTATCTGAAAGAAAAAAATCAATATCGATTGAAAGAGATGCAGCAGGTGTTTTTTCAAAATGTAGAGGAAATTACAGTACCACTGCCTGTAAAGAATGAAATTCCGATAGTGCTTGCCGCTAACAACTCTTTCGTTCCCATCCTGAGCACCTGTATTCAGTCTATCATAGAAAAGGCTAATCCGCAGTATTTTTATGGATTATATATCCTGCATACAGATATTCCAAAAGAAAAACAGGATATTATAAAACGGCAGATAATTCACTATGAGAATACCAAAATATTATTTATAAATGTAAGTGCTGTAGTATCAGGGTATCAGCTAAGGGCCAAGGCGCATATATCGACAGAAACTTTTTTCAGATTCATTGCTCTTGAGCTGATGAAAAATTATGAAAAGATTATTTATCTGGACTGCGATACGATTGTTCAAAGGGATATAGCGGAACTATATCACATAAATATTGGAAAATGTATGGCAGGAGCAGCATCAGATCCCGACTTTATCGGGCAATGCTTTAAAAAAAATACGGATACCGGAAAATATGCGAAAGAATTTTTAAAAGTAGATCCTATGAGTTATTTTCAGGCAGGTGTACTGATCATCAATATTACGGCTTTCCGGGAGAGATATTCGATGGACGATCTGCTTGCTATGTCGGAGGAGACACGCTATCGCTATTCTGATCAGGACGTACTTAATATTGTTTGCAATGGGAATTGGTTTAACATCGGTATGGGATGGAATATGCTTACGGATTGCGATCATACGAGGATATCAAACGTGATCCGTTGTGCTCCCAGGTCTATTCTAGAAGAATATGAAGAAGCCAGGATCGATCCGTTTATTATTCATTATGCCGGGTTCATGAAACCATGGAACCGTCTGGGAGAAGATTTTGGAGATGTATTCTGGAAGGTTGCAAGAAGAAGCGGTTGTTATGAGGAGCTTTTAGATATTTTGAAAATAGGGCCGCCCACAGCTGCAGAAGAAGTAAATGGAGTAGTTTCCCTTTATAATCGTATATTTCCGGAAACCGGAATGATAAGGAAAAGCATCAGAGTATATATTAAGCCATTGTTCTACAAAAGTAAAATTGGAATGAAGATCATTAAATATATGAGCTGAAATGAACTATAAAAACTAAGGGGGAAATGATTAATGAACGTTGATTTCACAAAAAAGCCTGGCAAAACTGCAGAAAGAGAACTTTATCCGGATTTTGATAAGCCGTTGGTATCTGTTATTACACCTTTCTACAATGCCGGAAAATATTTTGCAGAGACGTTTAATTCTGTTGTTAATCAGACCTTCCCCTGGTTTGAATGGATCATTGTAAATGATGGGAGTACACAAAAGGAAGATATCGAACTTCTTCACCGACTGGCTGAAACAGATAGAAGAATTACCGTAATCACGCAGGAAAATGGCGGCTTATCGTGTGCCAGAAATACAGGAATTGCAAACAGTAATACAGAATTGATCGCCCCTCTTGATGCGGATGATCTTATCGCGCCAACCTATCTGGAATGCTTATATTGGGGACTTTACTATAATGCGGATGCGGCATGGGCCTATACAAGCAGCTATGGCTTTCACGACCAGGAATATGTCTGGCAATACCCCTTTAACGCAGAACGTCTTAAAACATATAATTTCCTTAACTATGCTGCAATGATCCGGAAAAAGGATGCGTTGGAAATTGGCGGGTATAAGGTTGAGAAATGGTCCTATTATGAGGATTGGCGTTTTTGGCTGGAAATGCTTGGAAAAAGCAAGTATCCAGTTCATATCGCAAGCTGCCTGTTTTGGTACCGCAGACTGGAAAGCGGTATGTTATCTACGATAAATAAAGACCCGGAAAGAGTAAAATTCTGCCAGAATATTATTGAGAATGCAGCCCAAAACGCAGATGGACAGGTAGAGGCCGTGGAGTATCCATTCAAAATGTCCCAAGAGTCCTTTTACATACCGGAGTACAAAGAATGGACGATGCGCGCATACAGGGAGCATGAAAGGATCCGGGTCCTGTGGCTGATTCCGTGGATGATGATGGGCGGCGCTGATAAATTCAATTTGGATGCGATTTCCGGTTTAAAAGAAAATAACATTGACAGCTTTATTCTTACCACTCAATCGGGTACTAATGAATGGCGTCAAAAATTTGAAGACTATACAGATGAAATTTTCTGTATGCCGGATTTCCTCGACCCGGTTCATTATATAGAATTTGTGAGCTATTTTATCCAGACAAGGGAAATCGATGTTTTGATGGTCACGGATTCATATGACGGATATTATATGCTGCCGTGGCTGAGAAAGCATTTCCCGGATCTGGTGATAATGGATTATGTTCATATGGAGGAATGGTATTGGAGAAAAGGCGGATATGCGAGGACTTCGGCAGCCCTGGGATGGGTTTTGGAAAAAACATTTGTGTGCAATAGTTCGACTCGGAATGTATTGGTAGAACAATTTGGCCGGAAGGAAGAGACGGTTGATGTTCTTTATATAGGAGTGGATCAGCACTACTTTAACAGGAATTTAGTGAAAGAAGGGTTTCTGCATCAGAAATTAAAGCTGGAGGCAAAACAAAAGATCATTTTATTCCCATGCAGGATTCACCCGCAAAAAAGACCTTTTTTCATGCTGGATATCGCATGGAGGGTTCATCAACAGATTCCGGAAATTGTTTTTGTTGTGGCGGGAGATGGAGGACAGCTTCAGGAACTCAAACAGGAAGTTTCCGTGCGCAAAATGGACGCCTTTGTTTTCTGTATCGGCCAGATTGACGATATGAGGGCGTGCTACAAGGACAGCGTTTTAACGCTGATCTGCTCTTTGAAAGAAGGGCTCTCGCTTACTGCATATGAATCGCTTTCCATGGGAGTTCCGGTTGTAAGCAGTGATGTAGGCGGGCAGAAAGATCTGATTGGAAAAGATGTAGGAGCGCTGATACCTCTTCGCCAGAAAGAATGGGAAGACTTTGACAAGAGAGAATTTGATCAGGAAGAAAGGGATGAATATGTGGAACAGATAGTTCGAATCCTGAAAGATCCGATTCTCTATCAAAAACTTTCTGATAATTGTAGGGATAAGATTGAAAAAATGTTTTCAATTGATAAGATGGTGCAGAAATTATCAGAAGAAATATATTTCCTGAGAAATGACGGAGAATCCGAAATAAAGCGAAAAGAATTATCTGAAAAAATGCAGCAGTTTTGTTCTTTTCCAGATGATTATTATACTATGTATCATATGTGGAGAAGAAAGGATGAGGAATGTGAGGAAGTCTGGAGGGAACGATGCTGGTTTGAAGCGTTATGGAAAGAAGGAAAAGTTAAACGGCTTATTTATATAGCAAAAGAAAGAATGGGAATCCATTTGGCTGGGTGTATTGATAAGATCAAAAAGATTTTTTCCTAAATAATAGGGCGGCTGGAAACAGGAGGAAACAAGACAAAATGAAGTATGGAGTCGTTGTGTGTAAAGAAACATTAAATATAGGAGATGATATACAAAGCTATGCGGCTTCATTGCTGCTTCCCCAAGTTGACTATTATATTGAGCGGGAACATTTGGATGTGTTTCGTCCGGAGGAAGAAGAACCTGTAAATGCTATTATAAATGGATGGCTGATGAATAATAAGTTAGGATGGCCTGTTTCCTCCTGTATCAATCCGCTATATATTTCCATACACTTTGTAGAAAATGATAATCTTCTGGTAGGGACAGATTTTCTGGATGGAGTAGGCGGGGAAGATTTGAAGGCACACGAGCCGATAGGATGCCGTGACACAGAGACACAGAAGATCCTTGAGAGCAAAGGGATTAAGACATGGTTTAGCGGTTGCTTAACACTAACGCTGCCCTATATGCCGGAAAAACATTCAGAAAAGGATTATGTGTGCTTGACAGATGTTTCAGATGATGTAGTGGAATACGTGAAAAGGAAATATCCGGAACTAGAAATAAGGGAAATAGAGCATGTTCCGTTGAAGAAGCCACCACTTGTGAATAGAGATGCCGGGTGGGAAAGACGTTTTTCTGAAGTAAAAGAATTACTCAAACTTTATCAGAACGCTAAGGCTGTAATTACAACAAGAGTACACTGTGCTCTTCCGTGTCTGGCAATGCAGACGCCTGTATTGCTCCTTAAAGAAGAGAACTCTTTTGATTCAGGACGCTTTAGCGGCTTAGAGGAACTGGTTCATTCTGGAAGTTCGAAGGACTTTTTGGCGGGAAGATTTGACTATGATCTGAATCATCCTCCTAAAAATAAAGAAGAGTACAAAAAAATAAGAGACGGCATTTTATGTGAAGTAAACAGATTCCTGAATAGTAATAAAATATGTACTATAGAATTACAAAATCGTTTTAAACAATATGATGCTTTATGGGAAAAAAGAGCTTTATGGAAAGAAGAGATTTTTTTAAAACTTGAAAAAAGGCATACAGAAAAGTGGAATTTATACCATCAAACTACAGAGGAAATGGGGAAAGAGATGAAATCTATGCGGCATGAGCTGTATAGATTAAAGAAATGGAGTGAAGAGCTGGAAGAAGGCAAAAAATGGTTAAGCAGTCAAAATAATCAATTAGTAAATGAAAATAGTATGTTGCATGAGTGGACTCAGGAGCAGGATAAAGCAAAAAACTGGTTATTGGAGAAAAATGATAATTTAGAAAAGGAAAGAGATATTTTATGGGGGGCTTTATTAAAGAGGACGCATCCTGATAAAACCAGATTTTATCATATTATTAGTCTGGGATATAATTGTGAGATTTCATTTAGAATCAGGGATTATTATGGAAAGCTGGACTCTACAATATATAGTTGGTGTTATATTAAAAACCGCAAAGACTTCCTGAAAAGTCTTGATGATCCAAATTGTTTAGTTGATGATGAAAAGTATTTAAATTCAAATGGAATGTATCAATGTAAAAATTATGATATTCTATTTCATACGAAAGTTTCAAAAGAAGAGCTTTTTAGTGAAAACGAAGAGATCCGATCGGCAGCAGAAAAAAAAGCACAGATTGAAATGAAAGAACGCTATACGTATCTTTCTCAAAAATTTCAATCTATTGTTAGAAGCAAAGAGGATACTTTATATATTATAAAAATGCAGCCATGGGAAAATGATGTGGAAAAAAATATGCAATTCCTTAGAGAACTGCAAAAGAAATTTACAGATTTTACTTCATCTGATTGCTTCAGGATCCTTGTTGTCCTTGAAAAAAAAATACAAAATCTCCCATTGCTTGCATTGGAAAATCAAAAACTGTATATTCGTTTTGTTGATTATTATGCGGCAGATGGTGAAACAGAAAACGGAGGAGATCTAGAGGGATGGAAATCTATTTTGAGTGAATTTGAATATGATTGACTCAATGTACAATATTATTTTTATAGTACAATCGTTCATGTTGCCAATGGAGTTTGTAATGTAAAGATGTGTAGCCTTTGAGTATTGGTTATTGTAAGTTATAATGTATATTAGATTGATGTTGAATGGAGGAAAAATGGTTTCTTTTATAATCCAAAAAGAAAAGACTTGTATATTAAAAATATTTATATTAGTAATCCTGTTCTTTGGAATTAATATATATATGAGTTTCGCTACTGATACATATTCGACATTTTCAATGGGATTTCGTGCCGCGGCTTGGGATATGTTTATAAGAAATGGTAGACCAGTAGTTGCGCTCTTATATGCACTATATTATATAAGTGGCCTGCCAAATCTTTATTTTTATTATATTTCAACTATTCTGGCATTGCTTTTTTTAGGTGTATCAATTTGGATGTTCCAAAAGATATTAGAGAAGTATGGAATTAAAGAAAATATAAGAATTGTATTATCATTTATTTCAATAGCTAATATTTTTATCATAGAATACTTTATGTTTATAGAGAAGAGCGGTTTTATGTTGGCGATTCTTCTTAATATTGTTGGGATATATCTGATTAATCTATTTTTTGAGCAAGGAGTAAAAAAGTACTATATATTTTCAATAATTGCGATTATATTTGCAATATTCACATATCAAGGAACGATTGCATTATTTGCAATTTTGAGCGTGCCCTTTGCCTTTAAACGTGCAAAGGATTTTGGGGATTATTTTCTTAAAATTTTGGCTATAGGAGTTGCATATGGAATTCCTATTGTTATAGATATAGTTACACTTAAAATGGTCTTTAAAAGTGCTAGAATTGCAGAGAAAGTGGATTATATTTCTAATGCCAAAAATTTATTATCGGGATTAGCATATAATAGTACAATGACATTTGATGTTTTGCCAAAATATTTTTTTCAGATTATTATACTTGTGGTTTTACTTGCTACGATTATACTTATCATAATTAATAGAGCAAATATTCTATTTGGAATTATCAATCTCTTAGTTATTGTGTCAGCAGCGTTCATCCTTTCGGCTGCTAGCATTTTTCAAGGATCAGGCTGGTGGGCAATGCGTGTGGTATATCCTATGGCAAGTGTTGTCGGGGCATTGGCTATCAATTTGTATATGAATTATCGAATGGCAGAATCTAGTAAAGCTAGAAGTCTAGCAAAGCGTATGGTTACTTTTGCAATAGGATTTTTGCTCACAATACAATACTTTTCTTTTAACAGGATTTATATAGATAAGTATAAACTAAATGCTCTGGATGAGTATAGATATAATTATATTGGTCAGGCAATAGACGATTATCAAGAAAATACAGGAATAGAAATAAAGAAAATTGCATTTTATAGCGATGCAGAAAAGATATATCCACCATATCCCAACTTATACTGCCAAGGTGATTTAGTTGTAAGTGCCTTTTATACAGATTGGAGCGATATAAAGGCTTTAAATTATTACCTTGGAGGTAATTATGAGAAGATAGATCCATTAGATGAATATGTGACATATTTTGCCGAAAGAAATTGGGACAGACTATCGTCGAATCAACTATTATTTGAAAAAGATACTTTACATATTTGCATATATTAATTCAAACTTTGTATATGAATAAATGTCTATGCGCCTTGAAAATTCAACAAGTTTTGGCCATAAAATAGCATGCAAGCATCTGACTTAGTATAATTGAATTTTCAAGGTACATAGGCAAAATTTTTGTGCGAAGTCTGAATTGAAAAAGGAAATATTATGAAAACTATCTCAGTGATTGTGCCTTGCTATAATGAACAGGAAGCATTACCAATATTCTACAATGAAATCACCCAAGTTCTTTCAAGATGTGAAATAACCTATGAGTTGATTTTTGTTGATGATGGTTCATCAGACAATACATTGCCTGAATTACGGGCACTGTCTGAAAAAGACAGTCGTGTAGTCTATCTGTCATTCTCCAGAAATTTTGGGAAAGAGGCTGCCATGTTTGCCGGATTCTGCAACGCTTCAGGGGATTACATTGCTATTATGGATGCGGATCTGCAGGATCCTCCGGCTCTGCTTCCTGAAATGCTTAAAATATTGGAATCGGAAGATTATGACAGTGTAGCAACCAGACGGGTTTCCCGAAAAGGGGAACCGCCTGTACGCAGTTGGTTTGCCAGAAAATTTTATCAGCTTATAAACAGGATCTCTGATGTGGATATTGTTGATGGAGCCAGAGATTTCCGCTTAATGAAAAAAAGCATGGTGGAAGCAATTGTTGCCATGAATGAATACAATCGGTTTTCTAAAGGTATTTTTGCCTGGGTCGGATTCCGAACATATTGGCTGCCATATGAAAACATAGAGCGAGTTGCCGGGGAAACAAAATGGAGCTTTTGGAAATTGACCAAATATGCCATTGATGGAATCATAAACTTTTCTCAAATTCCTTTAAATATTTCTTCCTGGTTTGGTATTGTTATGACCTTATGCTCGTTTTTGTTCATGGCAATAATCATAATACGAAAATTGATTTTTGGTGATCCTGTAGCAGGATGGGCCTCTACCATCTGCATCATTATTTTTATCAGCGGATTGCAGCTTTTTTGTATCGGTATCATGGGACAATACCTGGCTAAAATATATTTGGAAACCAAACATAGACCACATTTCATTGTTTGTGAATCTAACAGCGATACAATAGTTAAAGTCAAATAATACTTTTTAAGGGGATACCGCTTTGAAGGATGTGCTATTCCATCCCCCAAAGCGGTATCCCTGCATATGTGTCCGATCCGGAGCTGATTCACAGATCCAGATAGCATCTGCAACTGCCGGAGCATTCTCAAAATCATTATTTTTCCCAAACGTGATACGAATTGTGTAACGGCATACTCGCTGGGAATTCCTATTGCTTTGATCGCATGCGAAATCTGTGTATTTACAGAATCACATGCGGAACCGGTGGAGACGTAAATTTTTTTAGATCAAGCCTGTGCAGAGTAAACGTCAAATCGTTAATTTTGCAAGGAACAGAGTGTAGCATTCTGCCGACGGATATGTGATAATTGAACGGAACGATGGCTTTTTCCATTCCGCCAGTTCATAAGGGGTAGTCGGTAACTTGGCCAGTAATGGCAGTTCTTCGTCACGGAAGATTTCGTATCGGGTACCCTCTTTCTTTTGGAAAGGACGGTTTACTAATTCCTTCAGCTTCCTGCAGATAGTCTTGTTCAGCCCGGCCAGCGAAAAGAACTGTTCATTACGGAGTGTCGCGGTGATCCGGGTAGAGATGACACCTACAGAGCCCTCGGCGTTTGGCTTGTCCTTCGGTGCCCGGATACGGTCAAGGATGATGACCGTGCTATAGTGCTCCGCCGTCTCATGGTAAATGGTGTTGAGCTCCTGATTGTACCAGTCGTTGTTGCGGATCACTGCAGTTGTGGTATTATCAGGTACCAAAATACGGGTTATACCACCGAAATACTCATACATGTGAATGCGCGCAGTAATCCATGAGCGCTGCTTTTCATTAATAAAAGCCTCAACGTAAGGATACTGGCTGTATGTCATGACACCCACAAAGAGAAATGTGGGGATGGTCCCACCGGCATCCGCTTTTGTTTGGATACCTTTGATCCCTGGGAAATATCAGCGTCTCAAACGCTGCATCTGTCAAGGTTTTATCCAACGACCAGGATAAATGCATTCCCAATGCTTGCTTTTGTGTAAGGAAAAGAGAAATAACGCTTGCAAATAGAAACCTGTCATGATATGCTGAAAACATACACACAGATATCTGAATGAAAGGAATTCGAACCTTACATATTAACAGAGGAATTTAAAAGTATGTAGATGCTTCAAAGATTCTGACGAAAGACAGGTGTTTATAATCAGAAAGGATGGGAAGAGCAGTATGTCAGACTGCGGGATAAGATGATGAATGTAAACAGAAGTTTCAGTAATCAGGTACAGCAGATAATATATGAGATTATGAAAGATAGACTTCCGCATACCTTAAAGGAAGTTAGAGAAAGGTGTAAGGATGCGGGAGTCGATGTGAATGGAAAGGATGGAACTTTGTATACGTTGGTACATCGTCTGAAGCAAAGTGGGAAAATACAAAGTACGGGTCAAAAGGGTACTTATATTCTTGCAGCAGAGACGGAACGTGTGAATGAAGACAGCAGTACAGAAAAAGATGGACAGGAAAAGGTATCGAAGGAAAGTACGGAAAAGGTATCCGAATGGGATCAGGCAGATATTCTGTGGCCGGATGAAAAAAATGATGGAGAATTGAGAATCAGCATTAATGACAAAGGCGAGATACGGCTGAATAAAGCGTTTTTGAGAAAAATCGAGACAAAAACGGTTGCGATCCGATTCAGTAACAACTATAAAGTTATCTTATTAAGGGAAATGCTTTCGGGAGATGGAGTTTATAAATGTACGAATGGTGGCATTATAAGAAATAAAAGGATCGTCAGTGAGTTAAAGAAAAGGAACTTCCAGTTCCCGGTAACCTATGTAATAATATGGGATGAAAAAGAAAAGTTTTGGCGCGGAAATCTCAGGAAAAAGGACAATAATGGATAAGGATAAGAAAGAAGGCACGAAAGTGAGAAGTAATGAAGGTAAGAAAACCCGCCTCGCCGACTACGTCGCCGATTTCCTCGCCTCCCACAACGTCACAGACTGCTTCACGGTAGTCGGCGGAGGCGCGATGCACTTAAATGACGCATTCGGCCATCATCCTCAGATTCACTGTACCTATCAGCATCATGAACAGGCCTGCGCCATCGCGGCAGAAGCGTACGCGCGGCTGGAAAACAGGATGGCAGCCGTTTGTGTGACCACCGGACCGGGCGGAACGAATGCCATCACCGGAGTGGTGGGTGCCTGGCTGGATTCCATTCCCATGTTTGTGATAAGCGGTCAGGTGCGTTATGACACGACGGCGCGGTATGCACAGCGGTTTACGGACGGGCTGCCTCTGCGCGCGGTCGGAGATCAGGAATTTGACATCACAAAGGCCATAGGCTGTATGTGCAAATATGCGGCCATGCTGGAGGATCCTGCCGACATCCGTTATATGCTGGAAAAGGCCTGGCATCTTGCAACGACGGGAAGAAAGGGACCGGTCTGGGTGGACATTCCGGTCAACTTTCAGGGAAGCTATATTGAGACGGAACAGCTCCGCGGATATGATCCGGCGGAGGACGATGCACAGCTTCCGCCGGAAGTGGATGAGAAGACGGTGGATGAGATCTTGCGGAAAATAGAGACAGCAAAGCGGCCTGTCATTTATGCGGGCGGAGGGATCCGCCTGTCCGGCGGCTTTTCGGCCTTCCGGACCGCGGCGGAGCGTCTTGGTGTTCCGGTGGTGACCTACTGGAACAGCGTGGATCTGATGGAGGATGACCATCCTCTTTACTGCGGACGGGGAGGCAGTATGGGAGACCGGGCAGGCAACTTTGCGGTACAGAATGCGGATCTGGTGCTCGCCCTGGGGACCCGGCTCAGCATCCGGCAGGTGGGCTATAACTGGACCACCTGGGCGCGGGAGGCTGAGGTGATCATGGTGGACATCGACCGGGCGGAGATGAAGAAGCCGACGCTGCATGTGGATCTGCCGGTCTGGGCGGATGTAAAGGAATTCCTGGAAAAGGTAAACCGGAAGCTGGAGGGAAGGACGCAGCCGCTTTCTTCAGAAGAGTGGTGGAGGCAGCAGTGCCGTGACTGGAAGAGAAAATACCCGGTCACGCTTTCCAGACACTGGGAGGAAAACGGAGAAACTGCAAATGTATTCGCTTTTATCCGCTATCTGAGTGAGTCGCTTCCGGAGGGAAGCCTGACTGCCGTGAGCAACGGAGCCTGTTGTGTGGTAGGGCATCAGGACTGGTGTATCAAAAAAGGAACCCGTTTTATTATCAATAATGCGATCGCAAGCATGGGGTACGGTCTCCCTGCTGCGATTGGCCTGTGCATTGCGGGGGGCAGGCGGGATACGGTATGCCTGGAGGGAGACGGCAGTATCATGATGAACCTGCAGGAGCTGCAGACGATCATCACCAATCGGCTTCCTGTCAAGCTGTTTTTGATCAACAACCAGGGGTATCACAGCATCCGGCAGACGCAGAACAATCTGTTCGGGGAGCATACGAAGGTGGGGATCGGGCCGGAAAGCGGAGACCTTTCTTTCCCGGAATTTTTCAAAATTGCCGAAGCGTTCGGATTTCCGTATTACTGTGCGCACAGCAATAAGCAGATGATGGAGGCGGTCCGCAGAACACTGGCGCAGCCGGGCCCCGTATTCTGCGAGATCTTTACGGACACGAAGCAGGTCTGGGAGCCGAAGAGCGCGACGAAGAGGCTGCCGGACGGAAGGCTGGTCAGTCCGCCTCTGGAGGACCTTGCGCCGTTTTTGGACAGACAGGAGCTTCTGGAAAATCTGTATATTACGCCGGTGGAGGAATGAACGGAAGATGAGCTGGTTTGATTTTTATAAAGGAAAAAAGGTACTTGTCACAGGGCATACGGGGTTTAAGGGGGCCTGGATGACATCCATGCTTCTGGAGGCCGGGGCAGAGGTGACAGGATATGCGCTGGAGCCGAATACAAGGCCGGCTCTGTTTGACTTGTGCGAATTTTCTGGAAATTTAAACAGTGTGATTGGAGAGATCAGAGATCTGGAAAAAATGAAGGACATTTTTCGGAAAACCAGGCCGGAAATTGTCATTCATATGGCGGCTCAGCCTATTGTCCGGGAATCTTATCGTTCCCCTGTTTACACGTATGACGTAAATGTGATGGGAACAGTAAATGTCATGGAGTGTGTCAGACTGTGCGATTCGGTGCGGTCTGTCGTCAATGTGACGACGGACAAGGTGTATAAGAACAGAGAATGGTGCTGGGGCTACCGGGAAAATGAAGAATTGAATGGTTTTGATCCCTATTCCAACTCCAAATCCTGCTCTGAGCTGGTGACCTCCTGCTACCGGGATTCTTTCCTGAAGGAGGCCGGTGTGGCGGTGTCCACGGCCAGGGCGGGAAATGTGATCGGCGGAGGGGATTTCGCCGCAGACAGGATCATACCGGATTGCGTGCGCGCAGTGGAGGCAAAGAGGGAGATCCTGGTCAGGAATCCCCGTTCTGTCCGGCCCTATCAGCACGTGCTGGAGCCGGTTGCCGCCTATCTTCGTCTGGCGGCGGCGCAGTATGAAAATATGGATTTTGCGGGAAGCTATAACGTGGGGCCGGAGGAGGCGGACTGCCTGACGACGGGCGGACTGGTGGAGCTTTTCTGCAGAAAATGGGAGGAAAGGACCGGATGCCGGCCGGCCTGGACGGAAGGAAGACAGGAAGGGCTGCAGGCGGAAGGGGAGAAGGACGACAGGGAGAGAAATGACGGAAGAAAGAACCGGGCCGAAAGGGGGAGCAAAGAGCCTCATGAAGCCGGTTATCTGAAGCTGGACTGTTCCAGGATCAAGGAAAGACTGGGCTGGAGACCCGTCTGGAGCATGGAGCGGACGATGGAAATGCTCACGGAGTGGTATGCGCTGTATCAGTGCCATGGGGACATCCAGGCATGTATGGAACGGCAGATCCGGATGTTCCTGAAGGACAGCCTTTCTGCTTAATATAAGGAAGCGTTTTAATATCCGAAAAAAATATGCGTTCCGGTAGTCAGGCCGCCTCTTTTGTGATATATTGTATTTTATAAACGCTGGCAAGCGGCAGTATTTCAGATGACTGGAGCGATAAGTGCATGAAAGTGGTTATTCTTGCCGGAGGCTCCCGGAGTACGATCAGCGATGAGCGGGAAGGCATCCCGAAACCGATGGTTGAGATCGGGGAGAAGCCTCTGCTGTGGCATATCATGAAGCAGTACAGCTATTTTGGCTTTCATGATTTTGTGGTCTGCGGCGGCTATAAGGTAAATACGATAAAGAATTATTTCCGGGATTATTATATTTATCAGTCTGATATTACGGTGGATCTGGCGACCAATCAGATCGATATTCACCGTAAGGTCACAGAGGACTGGAAGGTAACCGTAATGGATACGGGGCTTTACGCGACAACGGGACAGCGGGTGAGCCGGGCGAGAAAATATGTGGATGAGGATATGTTCCTCGTCACTTATGGAGACTGCCTGTCAAACATCAATATACGCGATATGGTCGAGTTCGCGGAGAAAAATGACAGGCTGATCACCATGGCGGTCGCCTGTCCCACGGGACGCAATCACGTGGTCGGTGTGGGAGAGGGAGATGTGCTGGAAACCATGACTCCTTCCCGGGGCGGCAGTGTTCATGCGTGGACCAATGCGTGTACCTATGTATTCCGGAAAAAGGTTTTCCGCTTCCTGAACGGAAACTATGAGCTGGACAAGCAGCTTCTGCCGGAGCTGGCGGAGAGAAAGCAGATCGCGGTGTACCGGCATCACGGCTTCTGGTGTCCGGTGGAGACCCTGCGGGATAAGGTGGATCTGGAAAACCGGTGGAATGCGGGGATCGCTCCGTGGAAGGTATGGATGGAATGAAAGTGGTGATTCTGGCGGGCGGCATGGGAACAAGGATCAGCGAGGAGTCGCGCTATAAACCCAAGCCCATGGTAGAAATAGGGGACAGACCGATCTTGTGGCATATCATGAAATGGTATGCCTCTTTTGGGTTTCAGGAGTTTGTGATCTGCTGCGGATATAAGGGGCACATGATCAAGGATTATTTCCTGAATTATGATACTTACCAGGGAGACGGAGTGTATGAACTGGGAAGAGCGGAAGACAGAGCGGACCGGATCAAAGCAGAGGAAAGCGGAACGGAGGAAAACCGCAGGGAACGCTGGAAGGTAACGCTGGCGAATACCGGCCGGCTGACGAAAACGGCGGGAAGGCTGCTTCGGATTCGAGACTATCTGGACGAAAAACCGTTCATGCTCACCTATGGGGACGGGGTGGCGGATGTGGATCTGAATGAGCTGCTGGAATGCCACAGAAAAGGGGGCAGGTTGGCCACTGTCACGACAACCCAGCCGGAAGGACGCTTCGGTTCCATGCAGATGGAGCCGGACGGAAGGGTGATGAGCTTCCGGGAAAAGGCGAGAAGAGACCAGTCCTGGGTAAATATTGGTTTCATGGTAATGGAGCCGGGGATTTTTTCGTATCTCGGGGACGGGAGCCAGATGCTGGAGGATGAGCCGTTTGAGCGGCTGGCGGCCGCGGGGCAGATGGATGCGTACCGGCATGAGGGGTTCTGGGCTCCCATGGATACCCTGCGGGACAAGGAAGAGCTGGAAAGACTGTGGGCGCTGGATCAGGCGCCCTGGAAGAGGTGAAGCGATGTTTGAAGGGATGAATGAAGAACAGGCCAGAGGACAGATCCTGGATCTGGTAAAAATATACTGTGAAAAATATCACGGGCAGAAACAGCCTTTTTCGGAAGGACAGCGGATTCCCTATGCAGGAAGGGTGTATGACAGCAGGGAAATGACTGCTCTGGTGGACAGCGCGCTGGAATTCTGGCTGACCTCCGGAAGATATACCGAACGGTTCGAGCGGGGACTGGCAGAGTACCTCGGCATTCGCTACTGCTCGCTGGTAAACTCCGGTTCCTCTGCCAATCTTCTGGCGTTTATGGCGCTGACCTCGCCGCTTCTCGGAGACAGACGGATCCGCAGGGGAGACGAGGTGATCACAGTGGCGGCGGGCTTTCCGACGACCGTATCGCCCATCGTTCAGTTCGGAGCGGTGCCCGTATTCGTGGATGTGACGATCCCGGAATACAATCTGAACACGGAGCTTCTGGAAGAAGCGCTTTCCTCCCGGACGAAGGCGGTCATGGCGGCGCATACCCTGGGAAATCCGTTTGATCTGAAAACGGTCCGCGAATTCTGTGACAGACATGATC
Organism: Candidatus Eisenbergiella intestinipullorum; assembly: GCA_019119815.1. Lineage (GTDB taxonomy): Bacteria > Bacillota > Clostridia > Lachnospirales > Lachnospiraceae > Eisenbergiella > Eisenbergiella intestinipullorum. The sequence continues at coordinate 43,795 of DWWH01000012.1, forward strand.
TCTGGCTGATCGAAGATAACTGTGACGCGCTGGGCTCCACCTATGAGCTGGACGGGAAATGCCATTTTACCGGAACGATCGGGGATATTGGGACCTCCAGCTTTTATCCGCCCCATCACATGACGATGGGAGAGGGAGGAGCAGTTTATACGAATGATCCTCTGCTGCACAAATGTATCCGTTCCTTCCGGGACTGGGGAAGGGACTGTATATGCGCGTCGGGGCAGGATAACCGCTGCGGCCATCGCTTTGACCGGCAGTATGGAGAGCTGCCGCTCGGATACGATCATAAATATGTTTATTCCCATCTTGGCTACAATCTGAAAGCGACGGATCTGCAGGCGGCGATCGGCTGCGCGCAGCTGGAAAAGCTTCCGGAATTTTCCAGGCTCAGGAGGGAGCACTTTGCCTTCCTGAAAAAAGAGCTGAGCGGACTGCAGGACTGCTTTCTTCTTCCGGAGGCTGCCAGGTATTCCGATCCGAGCTGGTTCGGGTTCCCGCTGACCTGCCGGGAAGGAACGGACCGCAACCATATCGTATCGTTCCTGGAAAAGAAAAATATTCAGACCCGGATGCTGTTTGCCGGAAATCTGACCAGACATCCCTGCTTTGATGAGATGAGAAGGACAAAGGAAGGCTATCGCGTGGCAGGAAGTCTGGAAAACACGGACCGGATCATGAACGATACCTTCTGGATCGGCGTATACCCGGGAATGACGGAGGAGATGCTGGCCTTTATGGCGAAGACGCTGAAGGAAGCGGTTGGAAAGTAAGATGAATGGAATCAGACACATAATAAAAGAGAAGAAGGCAGTTGTCATACTGCTTCTGGAAGCTGCCGCTCTTCTGTTTGCCGGCATTTTCCTGCTGCTGTCCTGGCAGGAACAGACCCTGCACTTCGCTCAGGAAGATATGCAGCTCGTTTCAGATGCGGGAAACAGTTCCGGCAGCTATCTGGATCATTCTTATACGGAGATGAGCGCAGTCGTCACGCCGGAAATGGATCTGGAAGAAGGGATCTATGCTATAGAGCTTGCTTATCAGACCAGCGGCCCGGCTCGTGCCGGTCTGGTATATACTGTCCCGCGGGAGGACAAAAAGCTGGTAAACGGAAATGAGTTTGAACTGAATCCGGATAACGGACAGGTTTCCTGGAAGATCCGCATCCAAGACGGAACGGGCGTATCTGTGCGTCTCAGGCTGACAGGGGATGCTGTGGACGGAGATTATGTGCAGCTTCTGGATGTGAGGGTTGTCCGCTCAAGGCTATCCCTTGTATACCCGCTCGCATGCCTGATCCTTTTCTTCCTCATTTTTGATTTTCTGCTGTTGATCTTCCGGAAAAATTGGGAAAATGAAAATGCAGCTGTGATACCGATACTGGCGGCTGCCGCTTTTCTGGCAGGGCTGCCCTTCTATCAGGACGGCTATGTGGGAGGGATTGATCTCCCGTTCCATATGAGCCGTATCGAAGGAATCTATGAGGGGCTGAAGGAAGGGCAGTTCCCGGTCAGGGTTCAGCCGGGGTGGCTGAATGGGTATGGGTATGCGGTTTCCGTTTTTTATGGAGATATTCTGCTCTACTTCCCGGCGGTCCTGCGAATGGCAGGATTTGCTTTGCAGGATGCCATGAAGGCCTATCTGATACTGGTAAATTTTCTTACTGTGTTTTCGGCGTATTTTTCTTTTAAAAAATGTCTGGGCGGAAGGCTTGCCGCGTTAACGGCGGCTGTCTTATACGTGGGAGCCGGAGACAGGCTGGCCCGGATGTATGAAGGTTCTCAGATCGGGGCCGTCAGTGCCATGATTTTTTATCCGGTCGTGCTGGCAGGCCTATACCTGCTTTTTACCCAAAAGGAAGAGGGGGCGGACAGGACGTGGATATGGCTGTTAACCGGCTTTTCCGGACTCCTGATGACGCATCTGCTGAGCTGTCTTATGATCGGAATTTTTACAGCTTTGGGGTGTGTGATATGCTTCCGGCGTCTGCTGCGCAGAAATGCCCTGAAAGAAGCGGGAAAAGCCTTCGCTGCCTGGCTTCTTCTGAACGCCTGGTTTCTGGTGCCGTTTTTCCAGTATATGACAAAGGATTTCAGGGTGACTTCTCTGCTGTCGGATGAGATGACAGCGCCGAACTATTATGTAAAGTTGGCGGGATACCTGAAAGACTGCCTGGACATTTCCGATATATTTTCTCTGAGGGGGCTCGGATACGCGCTGGCATTTGTCCTTCTGGCATACCCTGTTATCATGCTGTCAGGGTCCGGATGGATCAGGGAAAAACAGGTGCCGGCAGTGCAAAAGAAAGATGGGAAAAGCGCGGAAATCCGGATCGTATTCCTGCTTGCCGCAGTCGCTGTTTTTATCAGTACAAAGGCATTTCCGGCTGTGCTGCTGGCAAAAATGAGCGACATTTTTGTCAGGCTGTTCCAGACGGTTCAATATGGGGACCGTTTTCTGAGCGTAGCGGTTTTGCTGCTGGCATGTGTGGGCGGATACCTGACGACCGTGTTCGCTTCTGCCCGCCTCCGATATGTGCTGGCGGGGGCGCTGTGCGCTATGACGCTGCTTCAGGGAATGCTGATGTTTGAAAGCTATACGGCGGATCGGCAGATCTTGGAGCCGGTGGATTTCGGGACCAGTCTGCTGACGATCGGCAATGGGGAATATGTGCCTGAGGGAACAGACCTGACTTCGCTGTCAAGGGACATGTGGTATGAGGAATCCGCCGTGGAGATCGGTAACGTTGAGAACCGGTATCTGACTTATAAGATCGCGGCCGCCAATCAAAGCGGGATGGAACAGAAAATCGCGCTTCCGATGCTGTATTATGAGGGATATACGGGGCGGGACATACGGTCCGGAGAAAAGCTGGAAACGGAGGCGGGACCGAATAACCGTGTGACGGTTACCGTGCCGGAGGGATATGAGGGAACGCTGTGTGTCCGTTTTGAGGAATTCTGGTATTGGAGAGCGGCGGAAGCGATTTCTCTGGCAACGCTTCTGGCAATTATATTTTGTGTGATAAAAATGCCGGTGAGCAGAAAAGGCTTCATTGTCGGACAGGATCTGTAAAAAACGTGGGGGGACTATGAAAATGACATTCAGGAAACTGGACGGTGGAATAAAGGTCTGTTTATATCTTGTCGTCGGGACGGCAGTCCTGTACCTGTTTTTGCTGAGTATCTTCGGAACCACATCCGTCGGACCGGCAGATCTTACGGCGGGAACAGGCAGCGGCGGGGAGAAAGCATATTTCCTGAAGGATGTATGGCCGGTCAGGCTGCTCATCCTGGCTGCGGTTTTCTGTTTGATCTGGCTGCTTCGACGGTATTTCCTGCCAGCGGTCCGGATTCGCAGGCATTGGATCAGCGCCGGCCTCTGCGCTCTTTTTATCCTGACTGGCACGGTATTGATCCTGTCCACACAGATGCATCCCATCAGCGATTCTTCCAAAATATTGAGAATTGCCGAAGGGATGGCTGAGGGAAGCTATGAGGAATTCCGGAGGAATGAAGGATATTTGTGGAGGTATCCGGACCAGCTGGGGATCATCCTGCTCTATTACATTGTGACACTGCTGGCGGGAGAAAAGAACTATATTGTGCTCCAGTTTATCAATCTGTTTGCAGCGGCGGCTGCCGGACTGGCTGCCGGAAAAGTTGCTGAAATGATCGGGGGGTATCAGGGCAGCTGGACCGGTATCGGGACGGAGCTTCTGTATTACATCTTTGCGCCGTTTCTTCTGTTTACCATGTATATTTACGGAACGATACTGGGCTTTGCTTTTTCCCTGTTTGCTTTCTATATGGAGCTGCTTCTTCTGAAAAGAAGAAAATGGAGGTATGTGTGCGGGGCAGCGGTATGCATGGGCGTGGCGGTGGTGTTTAAGACAAACAGTATGGTTATGATGGTGGCTATGCTGCTGTTTCTGGTCTATGATGGGATCATGGAAAAAAAGAAACGGTATGCCCTGGCAGGAATCGCTGCGATCCTCTTGGTCCAGGTCCTGTTCACACAGGGCATTCATGGGTTCATGAGCATGAAATCAGGCTGTGAGATCTCAAAAGGGATGCCGAAGCTGGCCTGGGTGGCGATGGCCATGGGAAATGGCGGTCCGGCGCCCGGAACGTGGAATGGGAGAAGCGTTTCCATGTTTGAGGAAGCAGGATATGATTATGACGAAACGAACCGTCTGGCGATGGAAAGCATCAGGCACTCCCTGGAGGACTTTATGGACGACAGAAGCGAGGCCCTGCTGTGGCTGGGAAAGAAAATGGCATTTCAATGGAACAACCCGGCCTTCGGCGCAGCGCAGGTGCTCCGGAACCGTCCCGGAGCGTTTCCCATGCCGGAACCGGCCGAAAGCCTGATCTACGGGAAAGCTTATTACCGGATGGCAGAAGCGATGAATGTCCTGCAGACGGTGATTCTGGCCGGATGTATGTGCTTTTTTGTTCTGGAAAATAAAAAGAAGCCGCGGGAAATCCTGCTTCCCGCAGTGGCTTTTTTGGGAGGCTTTTTGTTTCATATGGCCTGGGAAGCAAAAAGTGAATATGTATTTCCCTATTTTCTCATGCTCTTTCCGTACAGCGTGAGAGGGACAGGCCTGCTTCTGGATAAGGTCAGCTCCATCTTTCAGAGAAGGCGGATCCCGTTCGGAAGAAGCGTCATTGTCCCGGCATGCCTTCTGACCGGCGGAATCCTTCTGCTGGCAGTCCTATATCCGACCAGGCTGATCCAATATACAGTAGCCTTGCATGATGAGCCGGAGTTATGTATACTCTATAAGGAAACAATAAGAGAACAAGTTCAGGCTGTTGAAATGCAAAAGCAGGAAAGGAATATAGAATGGGAAGAAGAACCTTATATGGAACAGTAATCATAACCTATCGTTGTAACGCACACTGCAATATGTGCGACTGCTTCAAAGATCCTACCAGACCGGAAGAGGAGATCACGCTGGATGTGATAAAGAAGCTTCCGGAGATGGCGTTTACGAACATTACGGGAGGGGAACCCTTTATCCGCAGGGATATTCATGAGATCGTAAGAGAGCTGGAAAAGAAGAGTGACCGGATCGTGATCTCTACGAACGGATATTTTACAGACCGGATCATCGCTCTGTGTAAAGAATTTCCGAAGGTTGGCATAAGGATCAGTATCGAAGGACTTCAACAGACCAATGATGCGATCCGCGGTATTCCGGATGGCTTTAACCGGGGTTACAATACGCTGAAAACGCTGGTAGAGATGAAGCATCCGGATGTGGGCTTCGGCATGACGGTGCAGGATATGAACTGTGAGGATCTGGTGCCGCTGTATAACATTGCCAACGATATGGGCATGGAATTTGCTACGGCCACGCTTCACAACTCCTTCTATTTCCGCAAGACGGACAACAAAATCGACGATAAATACAAGGTATCTCAGAATTTTGAGAAGCTGATCAATGAGCTGTTAAAGAGCAGATCTCCCAAAAAGTGGTTCCGGGCCTATTTCAATCACGGGCTGATCAATTATATTTACGGAAATAAAAGGCTTCTGCCCTGTGATATGTCGAGAAACGCGTTTTTCATCGATCCTTTCTGCGACGTTATTCCCTGCAATGGCATGGTGCAGAAGGCGGTAATGGGAAATCTGAAGGAGCAGTCCTGGGAGGAGCTGTGGCATTCTGAACAGGCGCAGAAGGTGCGGGAGTGTACCAGAAAGTGTGACAGAAACTGCTGGATGATCGGAAGCGCCTCTCCTGCCATGCACAGGTATATCTGGGTCCCGGCCTGGTGGGTGCTGAAGCACAAGCTGTTTATGGGAAATCGCTACAGTCTGAGTGAAAACGATTTTATTCCGGAAGCGAGGAAAAAATGATTGTGCAGATCAAACAGTCTGTAAAAAAAGTGCTTGCATCCGTCGTTTATCAGATATATCATAACTGCCTGCCCGTAAAAATCCGGGTGCATTCTGTAGATGAAACATTGGATGAGCTGCTGGCAACGGATAAGAGTATGGTAAGATTTGGGGATGGGGAAATTGTAGTCCTGAGCGGGAAAAATATCTATTTTCAGGCGGCATCTCCGGAAATATCAGCAGGGCTGAAGCGGATTATACAGTATGAACATGCGGGACTGATGGTAACCCTTCCGGATATTTTTGACAGCCTGGAAATGTATATACCGTCCTCAAGAGCCTTCTGGAAGGATCATTTGCTGTTTTTCCGCAGGGTATATTATCGATACTGTAATCCACAAAAATATTATTATAATACTTCCGTATCCAGATGCTATCTGACGTTGGCGGATCAGTCGGAAAGCGGGAAATGGTTTGAAAAATTCAGGCAGGTCTTTCGGGATAAAAGGCTGGTGCTGGTGGAGGGGAGCACCGCGCATAACGGCGTAGGAAATGACCTGTTTTCCGAAGCTGCCTGCGTGCAGCGGATTGTCTGCCCGCCAAGAAATGCATACGCTGTCAGAGACAGGATTCTGGAAGAATGTCTGAAATTTGACCGGGACAGGCTGTTTCTTTTCGCTCTGGGAGTGACGGCAAAGGCGTTGGTGGAAGAACTGTTCCTGAAGGGCTACCGCGTCATTGATATTGGGAATCTGGATATGGAGTATGAGTGGTTTTTGCGAAAAGCGACGACAAAGGAGCCGATTCCCAAACACAGCGTTGTAGGCAGAGAAGCAAATGAAAAGGCGGGATATGGGGAGTATCTGTCGCAGATCGTCTGCTATATAGAATAAGACGTTTCAAACAAGGAAGGAAACAGAACGGATGATAAATAAATTGGGATTCATTTTTAGCGGCAGGGAAAAGAGGAGACTGGCTGTTCTTCTTGTCATCATTATTATCGGAAGCTTTCTGGAGCTGATGGGGGTTACGATCTTCATGCCCTTTATCGAGATCATCATGGATGAAAATGCGATTCAGAACAGTCAGCCTTTGAGCCTTCTTTATGCATTTTGCGGCTTCGGCTCCCGGGAGGCCTTTCTGGCATCGATTGCCGGCTGCATCATTTTTATTTATATTTTTAAAAATGTTTTTATAGCGCTGGAAAAGAATGCCATTTACAAATTTTCCTATAATATTCAGCGCCGGATCTCCACGAAGCTGCTTTCCGCTTATATGAGTGAGCCCTATACCTTTCATCTGAACAAAAATGTGGCGGTCCTTCAGCGGAGCATGCAGGAGGATACGGATCTGTTTGCCAAGGGCATCATTCATGCCATGGAGGCCATGGCAGAGGTTGTGGTCTGTATTGCGATCGGCTGCTATCTGTTTATGGTCAGCCGTTCCATCACGGTGATCGTCATCGGACTGCTGATCATCTGCCTTGCTGTGTTCATGTATATTTCCAAGAGATATTCCAGCGCCATCGGACGGCAGAGCCAGGCATACAAAGGCAATATTTATAAATGGATGAATCAGGCGATCGGCGGCATCAAGGAGATCAAGGTGCTGAATCGGGAGGATTATTTTATCGAGCGCTACGATGCCTATTTTGCAAAATATGTCAGGGGACTGAGGATCAACCGCCTGATCGGCGTGCTGCCCAAATATGTCATCGAAACGGTCTGTATGACAGGACTGATCCTGGCCGTGATCTTCAAGCTGTTCTGGGGACAGAACGATATGGAAACCTTTATTCCTCAGCTGGCTGTTTTTGCCGTGGCGGCATTTCGGCTGCTGCCTTCTGTGGGAAAGATCAATGAGCATATGTCTGCGACGCTTTACTCCGCTCCGTCTCTGGATCTGATCTATCATGATCTGAAGGAGGTGGAGGAGCTGCCGCCCAGACGGCAGAACGAGCTGGAAAGCTGGAAATTCCAGAGTACGCTTAAGATAAAAAATGTAAGCTATCACTATCCGGATGCGGAAGAAAATGTGATTGAAGGGGCCAGCTTTCAGATTGAAAAGGGAAGCTCGGTCGCCTTTGTGGGCGCGTCGGGAGCTGGAAAAACAACCATGGTTGATATTATCCTGGGACTCCTGGTGCCGCAGATGGGAAAGATCACGGCGGACGGCATGGATATAGAAAAAAATATCAGTCTCTGGCAGAAGGAGATCGGCTATATTCCACAGACGATTTATCTGTCTGACGATACGATCCGGAATAATATCGCGTTCGGCATTCCGGAGGACCGGATTGATGAAGAAGCGGTTCAGAATGCGCTGCATAAGGCGCAGCTTTTCGATTTTGTGGACAGCCTTCCGAACGGACTGGATACGGTGGTGGGAGACCGCGGCGTCCGCCTCTCCGGCGGCCAGCGGCAGCGGATTGGAATCGCGCGTGCGCTGTACCATGATCCGGAGATCCTGATTCTGGACGAGGCCACATCCGCGCTGGATAATGAGACGGAAACCTCAGTCATGGAGGCGATCGACAGCCTGAAGGGGCTGAAGACCATGATCATCATCGCGCATCGTCTCACGACGATCCGGAATGTGGACGTGATTTATGAGGTGGCGGACGGAAAGGCAGTCCGCAGAGAGAAGAAGGACGTTCTGGGAGAATAAGGGGATTGATTCCGAGGCGTTTTTCAGAACAGGAACGCTTCGGAATGGAGGAGAGCATGAGAGTTTTGTACGTGGCGCCCCGTTATCATACCAATCAGACGGCGGTGATGGAGGGGTGGAAAAGCGCAGGAGATGAGGTCTGCTTTCTGGCACATTATGCGGGAAGAACGGAGGATTATTCCGTGGTACGTCCGGAAATCATCGGCTATTCCCGGCTTTTCCTTTTGCTGCAGGCGGTTTATCTGCGCCTGGCCGGGAAAAAGAGCGAATATGCGGCGGATATGAAACTGAAATGCGGTTTTCCGCCTGTCCGGAAGCTGTATAAAAAAATGAAACAGTTTCGGCCGGATGTGGTGATTACCAGGGAACGCTCCGTTTATTCGATCGTGGTAACGTTCCTGTGCAGGCTGAAGAACTGGCCGGTAATTCTGTATTATCAGAGTCCTCTTTATGAAAAAAGAAAAGAATCTTTTGTCTACCGTGTCCTTTATGCGCTGCTTCCGCAATACAGCATTACTCCGGTACGCAGGTCCAAAAGATTTCTTCTGCAAAAGGAAAAACCGGAAAAGGTATATTTTATCCCGTTTCTGATGAAACCGCAGCTGAGCCCGGAGGAGAAGACCTGGTTTCAGGACGGGCGGATCAATCTGTTCTGCATCGGAAAGTATCAGAAGAGAAAGAATCATATGCTGATGATCCGGACGGCGGCGCGTCTTTCGGAAAAGTATCCGGTTCATCTGGTGATTGCCGGAGAGGTTTCCAATTCTTTTCAGGAGGCGTATTATGAAGAACTGAACCGGTATGTGGAAAAGGAAGGACTCCGGAACCTGGTGGAGCTGAGAAAGAATCTGTCCAGGAAAGAGGTCTTTGAACGGTACAGAAGGTCAGATGTCTTTGTGCTTCCGAGCTCGGATGAGCCGGCGGCAGTATCCCATCTGGAGGCGATGGCCTTTTCTCTGCCCGTAATATCCGGTGATGACAATGGGACGGCAGATTATATCGAAAACGGAAGAAACGGGTATATTTTCAGAGATCAGGATGCGGAAGATCTGTACCGGAAAATTGAGAAAATTATCGAAAAACCTGAAAATGTTCAGAATATGGGGGCGAAGAGCTACGAACTGGTGTTGAAAAATCATCAGTTTTCCTTGTATAAGGAAACGATTCTGGAAATTCTTAGAAAAATGAAAGAAGAAACAGAAATAAAGGAAAAAAAGTGAAAATTGTATTTATCATACCAAATATGACCGGAGGAGGGACGGAAAGAGTGATTTCTCTTCTGGTCAATGAATACCGAAAACGGGGAATGGAAGCTGCCGTTATGATGTTTGCAGGGGATGAATGCGCTTATCGTCTGGCGGACGGCACAGAGCTTTTCTGCGTTTCTGAACAGTCGCATGGCAGACCGCTGGTTCAGATCAGGCGCCTGGCACGCATGCGGAGGTATTTGAAGAAAAACAGGGACTGTCTGATCTATTCCTTCAGTGTGATGGGAACCGTTTTCGGAGCGTTGGCTGCGCTGGGGCTGGGGATCCGAATGTTTGTGTCTGAACGGAATGATCCCAGACAGGGGCTTCAGGGGCCTCTGCGTGACTGGGCTTATGGAAGAGCCGCCGCGATCGCTGTGCAGACGGGAGAGTGCATGAGATATTTTCCGGAAAAGCTTCGGAAGAAGATGATGGTGATCCCGAATCCGGTGGATCCGTCTGTGCCGGAACCATTTCAGGGGAAGCGCAGGAGGTCGGTCGTCTTTGTGGGACGACTGCACCGGCAGAAAAATCCCGAACTTCTGCTGCGCGCTTTTGCCGATTTTCAGAAGGAATATCCGGATTATGTCCTTGAGATGTTTGGCAAGGGAGAACTGGAGGATACGCTGAAGCGGACTGCGGCTGAGCTGGGAATCGAAGAAAAGGTGCTGTGGCACGGCTTCTGCCCGGATGTCCGGAAACGGATCGCAGATGCGGGCATGTATGTGCTTTCCTCTGATTTTGAAGGCATTTCCAATTCCATGCTGGAAGCGATGGCTATGGGAATTCCCGTGATTGCTACGGATTGCCCCATCGGAGGATGTGCGGAGTATATCCAGAATGGGAAAAACGGGCTTCTGGTTCCGGTTGGAGATCAGAAAGCGATGACAGCTGCCATGCAAAGGCTGGCCGAAGATCCCGGATTTGCCCGGTCCGTTTCGGAAAACGGGAGTAAGATCCGGGAACAGTTTCCCATAGAGGTGATCGCGGATCAGATGCTGCGGGCGGCAAAGGGCATAGAAAACCAGGAGAAAAAAGATGTACGTGGTCACCATATTGACACCGACTTATAATCGAAAAGAGAATCTGAAGAAGCTGTATGCAAGCCTGTTGTCGCAGACAGAGAAATGCTTCCGCTGGCTGGTGGCGGACGACGGAAGCTCTGACGGAACCGGAGAACAGATCAGGAAATGGGAGAAGGAAGCGGATTTTCCTGTGCACTATTTTTATAAGGAAAACGGCGGAAAGCATACGGCTCTGAATGAAGGGATCGGCCTGATTGAAACGGAGCTGACATTCATCGTGGACAGCGACGACTGGCTGCCGGAAAATGCGATGGAGATTCTTTTAAAATATCATGAAAAGTACCGGAATACGGAAGGCCTCTGCGGCTACAGCTTTCTGCGCTTTTATCCGGATGGAAGGGTCAATGACTCGTTTTATCCGGTGGATGAGAAGATCGATACCTATGTGAATGCCCGTATCAATGCCGGTATTGCCGGAGATAAGGCGGAGGTCTTTTTTACCGATATTCTGAAGCGGTACCCTTTTCCGGTGTACGAGGGTGAGAAGTTTGTGCCGGAGGACCTGATCTGGGTACAGATGTCCGGGCCCTACAGGATGGTCCATATCAATCAGTGCATTTATATTTCGGATTATCTGGAAGGAGGACTGACCCGTTCAGGAAAACGGATGAAGATCCGCTCTCCGAAGGCCATGACAGAACGTGCCAGGGTGTATCTGAACGACGAGGCGGTAAACGGGAAGACGAAATGCAAGATGTGCCTGCTGTATGTGATCTACGGGCATTTCGCCCATGAGCCGGAGAAGAATCTGGCGGGCGGACTGAAGCAAAAGCTGTGGTATGCCGCCGGATGGGGGCCGGGAATGGTTTTATACCGGATCTGGAAGCACAAATACGGTGATGGTTCATGAAAGCGATAATAGCAGAGAAAAGGAGATTGATATGCGAGCAGATTACAGAAAACCTGACTGTACCAAAAAGGTTCTGATCACCGGAGCAGCCGGCTTCATTGGCGGTCATCTGGCGGAACGTCTTCTGAAGGACGGATTTACCGTCCTGGGTGTGGACAACCTGAATGATTATTATGATGTCCGGCTGAAGGAGCTTCGGATTTCAGGATTGATAAAATTCGAGAAGTTTAAATTTGAAAAGCTGGACATTTCGGAAAAGAAAGAAGTAGAAAGAGTCTTTTCAGAATATCAGCCGGATATTGTGGTAAATCTTGCGGCTCAGGCAGGGGTAAGATATTCTATTGAAAACCCGGATGCTTATATCGAAAGCAATATTATCGGGTTTTATAATATTCTGGAAGCCTGCAGGCATTCCCGGCAGGAAGGAAGAAGGCCGGTGGAACATCTGCTGTTTGCCTCTTCCTCTTCTGTATATGGGAACCAGAAAAAAACGCCGTTTTCGGTCACGGATCCGGTAGACAGACCGATCAGCCTGTATGCGGCTACCAAAAAGAGCAATGAACTGATGGCTTATACGTACTGCCATTTATATCAGATCCCGTCTACCGGTCTGCGCTTCTTCACGGTATACGGCCCCTGCGGCAGACCGGATATGGCCTATTTCGGCTTCAGCGAAAAAATCATGAAGGGAGAACCGATCAGGATCTTCAATCATGGTGACCTGTACCGGGACTTCACTTATGTAGACGATATTGTGGAAGGCATTGTCCGGATGCTGAATAATCCTCCTGTTCCAAATGAAGAGGGGGATCAGTATAAGGTTTATAATATTGGAAACAATAAACCCGTTAAACTGATGGATTTCATCGAGACGCTTGAGAAGGTGCTGGGGAAAAAGGCGCTGAAGGAATATTATCCCATGCAGCCGGGCGATGTATATCAGACCTACGCGGACGTGGATGAACTGACCGCAGATTTTGACTACCGACCGTCCACCGGGATTGAAGAAGGGCTGGCGCGGTTTGCCGAATGGTATCAGGACTGGAGAAAGAGGCGCACAGAGGAAGAAATTCATTGAGGATCCGGTATTGGCTGCCGGGGCAGCCTGGTCATTTTTCATAGACGCAGCTCTGAATGCGGAAGAAATTCCGGAGTATCCTGGAGAATATCTTCCGCATGAGCTATGGGAACCGGTTTCTATTTATTTGGTACATCGAAGAGGATACCGGTTATCTTTTATGAAATACCGGATTCCATATCCGAACAGGAGCAGAAAGGAACATGCGCTGATGATGCAGGATATGGTGATAAGAGGAGTGCCGGCATAAAAAACACGGATTACGGCAGTCTGCTCAAGGGAATCCGTCATGACCCGTACCAGCCCGTTTCCCGGATTTTTGGAAACTTTGAGAGAATCTCCGTTTTCCGTGTATGCCCGATAGCCCTTGTACCAGACAAAAGGAACATCGTAATAGTCGGATCCCGGTGAGGCGGAAAAGAAAAAGACTTCGTTCCTGCGTGTGCCGGCAACTGCTTCTCCTGATTCGGAAAATGCAGTATCGGGAGTAGTCAGGTCGTCCCGGGTGGTTTCGAGGGGCAGATATTCTTCCCCGGCGCCCAGACCGGCAATTTCCTGATAGAGAACTCGGCCGCCAAAATCTTCTGTCATATCAAAGCTGCTGCCGATATAGTTCATGCCGGTATAAAAGGCGGCGGCAAGCAGAAGCGCACAGACAGCTCTTTTCCGCTGCTCTGACGGAATAACGGAGGAAAAAAGAAAACCGACGGAAAAGACCATCAGGACAGCAGCGGGTACCAGCAGGCGGTTTGGAAACTGGAGAAACTTGAAAAAGGGGCGGAAAATCTGCCAGAATTTACCGCATACCGGGAGCAGATACAGTACGAGTCCGAAACAGTAGAAAACACGAAACTGGTTTCGAGATGCCGCATACAGATCTTTTGATGGAACAGAACCGGCAGGTACGGAAGGGCCGACCAAAAAGAAACCGGTCAGAAGGACCAGAATGGTCAGAGTCCAGCCAAAGCCCTCTGTATGGATCAGGCGGGAAAGAAGAAGCACATTGTCATCTACCCAGGTCCAGGGTTCGGAAAGGCGGAGCGGCTGAGCCAGGAACTGCTCCAGCATGGGCATCCAGAAGGAGGCGGAAAGCGCTGCAACAGCCAGTGAAGAGAAAGCGGAGGGGCCGGTTCGCCGGCCGTTCGGCGGGCAGAAACGACAGGAGCGGACCGCATTCCGGCGGTGCGGGTCAGGCAGCTGTAGAAAGTAAGGCACTTGACGCCCATTTTTCAGAATGGTATGATTGACGCGATATTTAGAGAAATGATGAGCGGAAGGCACCCAAAGGGGATCAGAGAGGGCCTGCTATGAGACAATTGCAGAAAATGATCGAAAATTGGAACAATAAAGTCTTTGCCTGGGGAGCGGCAGCGGTCTTTTTTTTCAGTATGCTCCCGATCTGGTATCTGGCGTTTTATGCCAGACCCAGCGGGGATGACTACGGCTACAGTGCCCTGACGCATGCGGCCTGGCTGGATACGCATTCCCTGATCGAGGTGCTGCGGGCGGCGGTGCAGACGGTTGTCAATAACTACAATTCCTGGAATGGAGACTGGGCGACCACGTTCCTGTTTTCTCTGATGCCGGAGGTGTTCGTGCCCTGGTCCTTCTGGATCGTGCCCTTTCTCATGACCGGAGCGGTGATCGCGGCGACAGGGGTGTTTCTGTATGAGATCTGCGTGAAGGTCATGAAGCTGCCGGGAGAGGACTGCGTCATCTATACCGCCCTGCTCCTTCTGACGGCTTATCAGTTCATTCCCAGCACGGCTATCGGCATGTACTGGTACGTGGGGGCGGTCCATTATATGCTGCCGCATGCGGCGGGGCTTCTGGGGATCGCCTGGATGTCTGCCTATCTGCGGACGGGACGCAGAAGCAGGCTGATCCTGGTGACGGCCTGCGCCTTTTTTGTGGGAGGAAGCAGCTATTTTACCAGTCTCCTTCTTTTTCTGGTTTTTGCGGCTGTACTGGTGCTGGGATGGAACAGGAAGCGCGGAAGGGTGATGGCCCTTCTCATTCCTTTTCTGGTGTGCCTGATCGGTTTTGTCATTCAGTGCAAGTCGCCCGGAAATACGGCGCGCGGCGGCGAAGATTTTGGATTCAGCGCATCTTTGGCGGCATATACGGTGGCGGAGTCCCTGCGCAGGGGAATCCTGACGATCGGTTCCTATGCTTCGGAGAAAACCTTTTCCTTTGTGATGCTGTTTGTGATCGCTCTTTTCGGTCTGGAATCCATGGACAGGGCGACGGAAAAACAAAAATTTTCCTTCCCGTTCCCCCTTCTTTTTGCTGTTGTCATGTTTGGCTGCTTCAGCGCCATGTTTGCGCCGGAGGTTTATTCGGAACGGTTTGATTCCATCGGCATTTCCCTCGGACCCGCAACGGTACGCTGGTTTGTATTTCTGCCCGCTGCCGCTTTTTCGATCCTTTACTGCGAAGGGTGGGTTTTGTCCCGGCTGAAAAGAAAAAAGGCAAAGGCAGGCCCTGCGGCCGAAAAGGAGGCGAAGAAGGGGCAGGAAAAAGAGGGGCAGGCAGAAGAGGGAGGGCGTATTCTCGGAAGCGGATACCGGCTTTGGATTCTTCTTCCCGGGCTTCTGCTCGCAGTCCTGTTTCTGCTGTTTGACAGGGAGTGGATGCGGACCTGTGTGGACAGGCAGGCTGCCGAATATGTGGTCAGCGGCCAGGCGGAGGACTTTCGGGATCAGATCGCCTCTCAGATGGAGATCCTGTTGGATGATTCGGTGAAGGAAGCCTATCTGTGCCCGATCAATCCGGAGCAGGGGCCGTTAATGCACATGCCGGTGACAACGGATGAGAATGCGTTTACCAACTGGGTCGTAAAAAATTTTTACCGGAAGGACAAAGTGGTGATGGTGGAGCCGGAAGATACATAGAAGCTGATTGTCGGAGAATACGGCAACGCAGAAAGCCCATTGTGATCGGAGCAGATCATACCGGAAGACGATCATCAATAAGACGACCATAAATAAAAGGAAGAAAACAAATATGAGTAACAGACCCAATACCCTCTATCTCGTCGTCCCCTGCTACAATGAGGAAGAAGCCCTTCCCCACAGCGCAGAGGTGATGCGGGAAAAACTGAACCGGCTGATGAAGGAAGGAAAGATTTCTTCGCAGAGCAAGATCCTTTTCGTCAACGACGGAAGCAGGGACAGGACCTGGCAGATCATCCATGATCTGTGTGATGCGGATCCGACGTTTGCGGGCCTTGGCTTTTCCCGCAATTACGGGCATCAGAGCGCCATTCTGGCGGGCATGATGGCGGCCAGGCAGCACGCGGACATCGCGGTTACCATTGATGCGGATCTGCAGCAGGACATCGAAGCGCTGGACCGGTTCCTGGAAAAATATCAGGCAGGCTGCGAGATCGTTTACGGCATCCGGAACGACCGGAATACGGACGGCTTTTTCAAAAGGCTGACGGCGAACGCCTTTTACGGGCTCATGCATCTGCTGGGATGCAAAGTGATGAGCAATCATGCGGATTACCGCCTTCTGTCGAAAAAAGCGCTGGATGCGCTGGCGGAATATAAGGAAGTGAACCTGTTCCTGCGGGGGCTGATCCCCACCATGGGCTTTCGCTCGGATGTTGTTTACTTTGATGTGAAGGAGCGGGAAGCGGGAACCTCCAAATATACCCTGAGGAAGATGATGACTCTGGCGACGGACGGGATCACATCCATGAGCACCCGGCCGATCCAGCTCATCACTGTGCTGGGCTTTCTGGTTAGCGTATTCAGCGCGCTCATGATCATTTATTGTATTGCGGACTGGTTTATGGGGCGGAACGTTCCGGGCTATACCACTTCTCTGGTGGTCTCCCTTCTCATGGGCGGGCTGACGATCTTTTCTCTCGGCATTGTGGGAGAGTACGTGGGAAAGATCTATCTGGAAACAAAGGCGCGACCCCGGTATATTGTAGAGTCTTTTATCTGGAAGGATGGGAACGGTCAGAACAATGAAGAAAACAGATCGGAACAGTCAGAATGATGTGAATATTGAGATCCATGCCGATGATTATGCGATCTCGCCCCATTCTTCAGAGGATATTTTAGCCTGTCTGCGGGCGGGAAAGCTGGACGGGATCAGCGTGCTGACCAACATGTCCTGCTTCGAGGAGTATGCGGCGAAGCTGAAGGCGGAATATGACAGCTTTCCGAAGAAGCCGCGTCTGACGGTGCATCTGAATTTCATGGAGGGGCACTGCGCGGCGGATCCGCAGGAGGTTCCCCATCTGGTGGATCAGAACGGGTATTTTAACATAAGCTGGGGAACGCTGTTTAAGTGGAACTATACGCCGAAGCTGTTCCTGCCTCTGAAGAAGGAGCTGAAGGCGGAGATCGCCGCACAGACAGAGCGGTTTTGCAGAGCTTTTGGAACAAAGCTTCCCCTGCGGTTTGACGGACATCAGCATACGCAGATGATTCCGGTGGTCTACTGGGCGCTTCTGGAGGTGATCGTGGAGCGGCATTATCCAACGGAGTATATTCGTGTGACGAAGGAGCCGGTGCTGCCCTTTCTGAAGGAGGCCGGCCTGTGGGCGACCTATCGGCCTGTGAACTGGGTCAAGAATCTGATCCTGAATTTTCTGGCGCCCGGCATGGAGAAAACGGTGGTGCGAAATCGCCCTTCCTGGCAGCAGGAAAACGCGCCCATGTTCCTGTGGGGCGTGGTGATGAGCGGGCGTATGGACGGGGAACGGGTGAAGAGATTGCTGCCGGCCATGAAGGAGCGGGCACGGCTCAGGGGACGGAATCTGGAGATCCTGTTTCATCCCGGAACGGTCCTTCCGGAGGAGCTTGGCGTAGAATTCTGCAACCGCGGCGCGAACGGATTTCATGTGTCAGAGGGACGGCATGTGGAATATGAGGCGGTGATGTCCCTTACGAAATGAGGAATGGAATGAAAAGCTTTTTGAAGAAAAAGAAGACCGGCGGGAAAGAGGCAAAGGGCAGGCTGCTGTTCGGTCTGTCGGTGTCTGCGGCCTTTGTTCTGATCCTGCTTTTTAATGTGCTGACTCCCATGATGACGGACGATCTGTTCTATGCCAAAACGGTTTCGGAAGCGGCATCCGTCGGGGATCTGTTCGTACAGGAGTATACCCAGTATATGACCTGGACGGGGCGTTCGGTGTGCCACCTGATCCTGCGGTTCTTTCTGCTGACGGATAAAATGGTGTTCAATGTGGCCAATTCTGCCGCATTCGTCTGGCTGACCCTTCTGATCTACTGGAATGTGGAGCGCAGGAAAAAATATGACACGCCGGTTTATCTGCTGATCAATCTGTTCCTGTGGATGTTCGGCGCGGTGTTCCGTCAGACGGTGCTGTGGGAGACCGGAGCCTGCAATTATCTGTGGGGAGCGGCCATCATCATGAGCTTTGTCACCCTGTACCGGCACGGACTGCGTCTGGAAAGCCAGGCGGCACAGGAAAGGGCCTTGGAAAGCGGAAAGGGCGGTGTGAAGCATCCCGTGCTGTGGGCGGTCTTTCTCCCGATCCTCGGCGTGCTGGCGGGCTGGTGCAATGAGAATTCCTCCGGCGGCGGGCTTCTCATGGTGCTTTTGTGTCTGGGCCTTTATCTGTACGAAAGGAAAAAAGGCGCTGCTGCGGGCTGCGGAGGCGGAGAACGCCGGACAGGAGGGAAAATGCCGGGCCTGCGGCTGTGGATGGTCACCGGACTGATCGGCAACATCCTGGGCCTTGCTGTCATGGTGCTGGCTCCCGGAAATGCCGTGCGCGCGCAGGCGCAGCCGGAGGAGGAGCACTCAGGGCTTCTGGGGTATATGGCGCGGTTTCAGAAGATCACCCTGGCGGTGGAAGAGAATTTTCTGCTGCTTCTGATCATCGCTCTTTTGCTTTTTATCATCGTTTATTATCAGAAAAAGAGCTGGAAGGCGCTGTGGGAGAGCTGGCGGGAAGGACTTTTGTGGACCTTTGTGTTCCTGGCCACCTGTTATGCGCTGGTGCTGACGCCGGAGCCGCAGGCCAGGGCCTATTTCGGGGCGAGCGTTTTTCTCATCACGGCAGCGGTCCAGTTTTTTACGGACGTATCGGAGAAGGAAGTGATCTTTTCCAGCCTGAAGACGGGGCTCGTTTCCGTCCTGCTGCTGATCATGTTTTTCACCTATATGGACAGCGGGACAAATCTGGCGCGGATCTTCCGGGAGTACAGGGAAAGAGACGTCTATCTGACGCAGCAGGCGGAAGCGGGTGTGACGGACGTGACCGTTCCCATGCTGCGGCCGGATTTTGAGACCAAATACAGCGACGGCTACAACTCCGACATTCGGGAGGATCCGGGCTACTGGATCAATGTGGCATATGCATCCTATTACGGCTTTGACAGCGTGTCCGGTGTGCCCAGAGAGGGCTGGACGGAGTACTGACCGTCACCGGCCGGACCGATGCCGGTCACTTGCTGACCGTCACCGGCCGGAATAGTAACACAGGAAGGGCACCGGCCTGTTACTACTCAGCCAGGTCTGCGCATTCCCTGCGCAGACCGTACGAAAACAGACCGTCTGGAAGCATCCGCAATATGAAATTGCGGGGGATGGAGAAATGTGGTATGCTAAAGGGCGAAGCCAAAGCACGAAGCAAAAGCACGGCTTTCCCAACAGCAGGAACAAGGAGATTTTCATGCGGAAGGATCTGGAATATCCGTTTGACCCGGAATATATTCTGAAAAAATCGAAGCATATCAAAAAGGAGCTTCTGGCGGACGGTACGTCCCGGATGGAGAAGCGGATCGCGGTCCTGGGCGGGAGCACCACCCACGATGTGATCCGGATCCTGGAGCTGTTTCTTTTGAATCAGGGAATCGCGCCTGTTTTTTATGAATCGGAATACGGACAGTACTGGCAGGACGCCATGTTCGGAAATGAACAGCTGGACGCCTTTCATCCGGACATCATTTATATCCATACCAGCAGCCGGAACATCACGAACTGGCCTGCGCCGGGCTGGGACAGGGCTGCGGCGGATGCGGCGCTGGAGGAGCAGTTCGGGCATTTTCAGGCGATGTGGGAGAAGCTTCGGGAAAAATGGCACTGTCCCATCATCCAGAACAACATGGAGGAGCCCTTTTACCGTCTGCTCGGCAATCAGGACGGCGTGAATCCGGGCGGCAGGACCGCCTTTGTCCGTCGGCTGAACGGGCGGTTTGCGGAATATGCCGCGGACACGGAGAATTTTTATATCAATGATCTCAGCTATCAGGCAGCGGCCTATGGGCTGGATGCCTGGTCGGACCCCTTTTACTGGCACATGTACAAGTACGCCCTGTGCCTGAAGGCCATTCCCTGGCTGGCGCTAAATGTGTCCAACATCATCAAGTCCATCTATGGGAAAAACAAAAAGTCCCTGGTGCTGGATCTGGACAACACGCTCTGGGGCGGCATCGTGGGGGACGACGGCGTGGAGAATCTGCAGATCGGGCAGGAAACCTCCATGGGCCAGGTCTTTTCGGAATTCCAGTCCTATGTGAAGTCCTTAAAGGACATCGGCATCATGCTGAATGTGGACTCCAAGAATGAGGAGGAGAACGCGCTGGCCGGGCTGAACCATCCGGACGGCATTCTGCGGCCGGAGGACTTTATTCTGATAAAAGCCAACTGGGAGCCAAAAAGCGAGAACATCCTGAAGATCGCCTCTGAGCTGAACATCCTTCCGGACAGCCTGGTGTTCGCGGATGACAACCCTGCGGAGCGGGAGATCGTGCGCACCCAGGCGGAGGGCGTTTCGGTGCCGGAGATCGGTTCGCCGGAGCAGTATATCCGTGTGCTGGATCACAACGGTTATTTTGAAGTGACTTCCCTTTCCGAGGACGACCGGAAACGAAATGAGATGTACCGGGCGAATGCGCTGCGTTCGGCCCAGCAGGCCAGCTTCACGGATTATGGGGCTTATCTGGAGTCTCTGCAGATGAAGGCGCAGATCCGTCCCTTTGAGGCGCTGTACATGGCCCGGATCGCCCAGCTCACCAACAAGAGCAATCAGTTCAATCTGACCACGAGGCGCTATACGCAGTCGCAGATCGAAGAGGCATCACAGGATCCTTCCTGCATCACTCTGTACGGGAAGCTGGAGGATAAATTCGGAGACAACGGCGTGGTGACGGTCCTGATCGGGCGTGAAGAAGAGGACGGCAGTGCGGAAAAGGCCCTGCATCTGGATCTGTGGCTGATGAGCTGCCGGGTCCTGAAGCGGGACATGGAGTACGCCATGATGGATGTGCTGGTGGAGAAGTGCCGGAACCGGGGCATCCGCAGGATCTACGGCTATTATTATCCCACCGCGAAGAACGGCATGGTCCGGAATTTTTACGGCCTGCAGGGCTTTGAAAAGATCCGGGAGGAGGAGTCCGGCACGGTGTGGCGCTTTGAGATCCCGGAGGATTATGAGAAGAAGAACCGCTATATTGCGGTTGAAGAGTAACTGCCGCATTGCAGCCGGAAAAGAATCGCTGTACTGCGGTTAAAAAAAGGAACCGCTGCATTGCGGCCGAAAAGGGCTGCCGTCTGTGCGGCTGAAAAAAACGGAGGTTTGCCATGACAAGAGAAGAAGTTTATGAAACCCTGAACGGTGTATTTCAGGATGTGTTCGATGACGAGAGCATCGAGGTGAACGATGAGACCACCTCGGATGACATCGAGGACTGGGATTCCCTGGAGCATATCAACCTGATCGCCGCGGTGGAGCAGGAGTTCGGCGTGAAGTTCAACATGGGACAGGTGGTTTCCATGAAGAATGTGGGAGAGATGGTGGACATTATCTTAAGCCAGATTGACTGAGGAAAGGGACGGACCGTTGAGTATCACATCCTTTTATTTTCTGATCTTCTATGCGCTCGTTCTGTTCGTCTATTATATCGTGCCGAAAAAAGGCCAGTGGGTGATCCTCCTTCTGGCCAGTATTCTTTATTATCTTTTTTCGGACAACGGTTTTCTGATCTTTTACCCCCTTGCCGCTGTTCTGGTCTGCCATGCGGGCGTCCGGAGGATGGTCCGCATCAGAGAGAGGGCGGAAAAGGCAGAAGCGCAGAAAAGGTGCAGGCGGACGCTCATCGGCGTGATCGCGGTCAATGTGGGCGCTCTGTTTCTGCTGAAATATATCAATTTCGGGATCAACACGGTCAATGGGATTGCTTCCCTCTTCCGGGAAGGGGAGCTTCTGCACGGGCTGAACTGGCTGGTCCCGCTGGGAATCTCGTACTATTCGCTCACTCTGATCGGTTATGTGGCGGACGTGTACTTTGAGATTGCCAGGCCGCTGAAAAATCCGGGTAAGACAGCCCTTTACGGGATGTTTTTTCCCTGCATGCTTTCCGGGCCGATCCTCCGCTTCCGGGAGGACGCGGAACAGCTTTTTGAGCCCCATCCCTTTGATTACGTACAGGTGACGCGGGGCATGCAGCGGATGCTGTGGGGCTTTTTTAAGGTGCTGGTGATCTCGGAGCGCATGGGAAAGATCGTGGATACGGTTTATGGGAGCTATGCGCAGTATCCGGGCCTGTATATCTGGCTGGGGACGGTGGCCTTCGCCTTCCAGCTTTACACCAATTTTTCCGGAGGAATGGATATTTCGCTGGGGATCGCGCAGACCTTCGGCCTGAAGCTGCCGGAAAACTTTGAGCGCCCCTTTTTTTCCAGGACCATTTCCGAATATTGGCGCCGGTGGCACATCACCCTGGGCGTCTGGATGAAGGAATATGTATTCTATCCGATTCTGCGTTCCGCCCTGTTTGCAAAGCTGGGAAAGAAGCTGCGGGCGAGATTCGGGAAAAAGATGGGAAAGCAGCTCACCACCTTTGCGGGGATGTTCTTACTGTGGTTCGCGGTGGGCGTCTGGCATGGCGGGGACTGGAAATATGTGATCGGCTCCGGCCTGCTGCACTGGGCCTACATCGTCTGCGGAGAGCTGCTGGAGCCCGTGTACGCAAAGGGAATGGCGAAGCTGGGCATTGATCCGAAGGCAAAATGGGTGGACCGGCTGCGGATGCTCCGTACCTTTTTCCTGGTGAACATCGGTTTTGTCTTTTTCCGGGCGGACAGCGTGGGGGCGGCCTGCGCCATGCTGAAGGAGGCAGTTTCAGTGTTCAATCCGGGCATCCTCATCGACGGCTCCATTTTCACGCTGGGACTGGACTGGATCGAGTTCACGATCGCCGTGGTCTCCCTTCTGATGCTGCTTGCGGTTTCCCTTCAGCAGGAAAAAGGGCCGGTACGGGAGAGGATCGGGAAAAAGAGTCTGCCGGTGCGCTGGATCATCTGGTATGCGCTGCTGTTCTATGTGATCCTTCTGGGAAACTACGGGCCCGGCTACACGGCGGCAGAGTTCATCTATCAGGGGTTCTGATCCGGCCGGCGTCCGGCCGGAGGCTGACAGTAAGTTTTGGGAGAAAAAGATATGGATAAGATCGCGGTTCTGATACCCTGCTACAATGAAGAAAAGACCATCGAAAAGGTGGTAAGGGATGCGAAGAAGGCGCTGCCTGACGCGGTGGTCTATGTGTATGACAACAATTCCACGGACCGCTCGGCGGAGCTTGCCCGAAGGGCCGGAGCGGTGGTGCGCCGGGAGAGAAAGCAGGGAAAGGGAAACGTCATCCGGCGGATGTTCCGGGAGATAGACGCCGAGTGCTATATCATGGTCGATGCGGATGACACCTATCCGATGGAATGCGCCGGGCAGATGGCGGAGAAGGTCCTTGCGGAAAATGCGGATATGGTGGTGGGAGACCGGCTGTCATCCACCTATTATGAGGAAAACAAGAGACCCTTCCACAACATGGGGAACAGCCTGGTGAAAAAGAGCATCAATCTGCTGTTTCATTCCGAGATCCAGGACATCATGACCGGCTACCGGGCCTTCAGCTACCAGTTTGTGAAGAGCTTTCCCGTGCTTTCAAAGGGCTTTGAGATCGAGACGGAGATGACCATTCATGCGGTATACAACAACATGCAGGTGGACAACGTGGTGGTAGACTACAGGGACCGACCGGAGGGAAGCGAGTCCAAGCTCAATACCTATTCGGACGGCATCCGGGTGCTGGGGACGATCCTGCGGATGTTCCGCCAGTACAGGCCGCTGGCGTTTTTTGCCGCGCTGGCGGTCATGCTGACCGTGATCTCGGCGGCCTTTTTCATTCCGGTTCTGATCGATTTCCTGGAAACCGGAATGGTGGACAAGTTCCCCACGCTGATCGTCTGCGGCTTCGTGGAGCTGGCGGCGATCCAGTCCGTTTTTTCCGGCCTGATCCTGCACAATCTGGGAGTGAAGGAGAGGCGGGATTTTGAAATGAGGCTGTACGGGATCCACAGGGAGAGCGGGAAGAACTGAAAAACCGTAGCCGGGCTGCCGGTTATGGAGAGAGAATACGGGTAGACAAATGCTGAAAAAACTTCAGAAAAAAGAATGGTGGGCGCTGGGAGGCGTGCTTCTTGTCTTTCTGCTCATGGCGCTTTATCAGCTGACGGACACGCCGCTGTGGTATGATGAAACGATCGAATTTTATTATTCCAGGTATCTGACCGGACCGATCCGAGGGGTCAGCCTATGCAGCGGTCTGTATGAGCGGCTGCAGACGAACAGCTTTCAGCCGCCTCTTTATAATCTCATCATGCACGTGTGGCTGCTTTTTGGCGAATCGGAATGGTGGTTCCGCTTCAGCGGCGTGCTGTTCGGCCTTCTCGGCATGCTCGGGCTGTATGCCTGCGTCAGGCAGTTTGCGGGATGGCAGGCGGCCGCGCTGAGTGTATTCGTCAGTTCCTTTGTCTATGAATGGATGTATTATGTGAAGGAAGCGGCGGAATACAACATGATGATCATGCTGCTGTACTGGCTTCTGTATCTGTATTTCCGGACATTCCGGAACCTGACCCTGAAAAACATCGGCTGGTTTACGGCGGTTTCCGTGATTCTCCTTTATACGCAGTACGGCGCCGTGCTGGGGATCCTGCCGCTTGCGGTCAGCCTTTTGATCCGGG
This sequence comes from Candidatus Eisenbergiella intestinipullorum, assembly GCA_019119815.1. Classification (GTDB taxonomy): domain Bacteria; phylum Bacillota; class Clostridia; order Lachnospirales; family Lachnospiraceae; genus Eisenbergiella; species Eisenbergiella intestinipullorum. Next base: position 68,578 of record DWWH01000012.1, read on the forward strand.
CATGGAGGCAGGGAGAGAAAAAGCTGTGCAAAGGGATCGCTCTCATTTACGGAGTGACCGGCGCCGCAGCCGGGCTGCCTTTGTATGTTTTCCTGTTTCGCATCCAGCTCGTGATGAACCAGAGCGTGAACTATTATACGGTGGCCTTTGAAAAGAACAACATTGTTTATGATTTTTTCAAAATGCTCCTCACCACCGCGCAGTGGCTGTTTACGGAGTCCAAGACCCGGTTTGCGCTGCCCTTTGCTTTGGCCCTTCCGGCCGCTGTTCTGATCGCCGTCCTTTGCATCCGGTTTCTGAAGAACAGTGAATTTGACTATTTCCTGGCGTCCTGCACAGTGATCTGGGTGGTCTATTACGCCATCGTCCGCGCCGGGATCTATGCGTACGGAGATTTCGGAAACCGCTACAGCCTGTTTTTGCTTCCCATCTGGACCGTTCTGATCGTGTATCTGATCCGGGAAGGCTTTCGGCTTCTCGGGATGGGAACGCCTCCGGAGAAGCGGACGGTGGGAAAACGTCTGCTTCTTGGGGGAGCGCTGGGAATCTTTCTGGCGGTGGTGCTGGGCTACTGTGCATACGGCTTTTACCGGATCAGCATCTTCGATGTGAAGAGCGATACCAGAAGCGTGGTCCGGCTCTGGTATGATCTGGAAGGCTATGAAACGCCGACTTATGTGGTCTTCGGCGAGGCGCCCAGCTTTACCTATTATCTGACCCATGACAGCCGCTTCCGGGAAGCATACTGGGACGACATCATTTTTGAGTACGAGAACGTGGAAAATGAATATACGCCAGAGGAATACTGGGCGTATATCAACGACGCCTTCGGCGGCAGTCTGCCGGATCGCTTCTTCCTGTCAGTGGGACATGAAAACACGCTGACTGAGGCGCTGCGGGAGCACGGCTACGCGCTGGAGGAGAAATTCCTCACGAACACCATCCTGTTTGAGGCGGTAAAGCAGGAAGCGTGAGAAAAGCCCGGCCTGCAGTGCGGGCCGGATCAGGGGCCTTGCGGCCCCTTCCCATGAGAGAAATGAAAGCGAGAGGGATGTTATGGACGCGGACAGGAAGAAAGGGATCAGCCCGGCACAGGTCGCATTTTGGGTGCTGGGAGCGGGGATCCTGGCACAGATTCTTTCCCTGATCTTTTCACAGGGGAGATTTCTGGAAAATATCGTTTATGATTTCAGCCGCTTTACGGACTTTTTCGATCACGTCCGGCGGTTTTATCTGGGGCTGGATCTGGTATATGAGGAGGGAATGCATGCCTGCTTTCCCCCTCTGGCTTATTGTGTCTATTATCTGATCTCCCGGGTCCTGTATGCGGAAAACGCGCAGGCGCCGGAGGACCTGGCTGTCAGCGCTTCCGGCATGCTGGTCATCTGTATGCTGACGGCCCTGTTCGCCCTTTTCTTTGTCTTTGCCCTGGAACGGCTGCTTACGGGCTGGAAGCCGGCGGCGAAGAGGGCGCTCGTTCTGCTTCTGTTTGTCTCCTATCCCTTCTGGCTGGCGATCGAAAGGGGAAATATGTCGCAGATGGTCCTGATCCTTCTGATGTATGCGGTTTCTCTTCGGGACTCGGAAAAGAGGGCGGAGCGGGAGGCAGCTTTGCTCCTCATCGCCGTTGCTGCGGGCCTGAAGCTTTATCCGGCCATCTTCGGCATTCTGTATCTGGCGGAGAAACGGTACAAAGAAGCGTTCCGTCTGGTCCTCTACGGCATCTTTTTCTTTGCGTTTCCCTTTGTTTTCTTTCAGGGTATGGACGGCTTTCGGATCTTTCTGCGGAATATCACGGCTGTCGGAAGCGGAACCACCGGGATCACGATCGCAGGACTTTGCGGGCGGATCGGAGAAGCGCTGGGACTGGGGCTTTCGATGGGACATCTGGCCGGCAGGATCCTTTCCTTGTTCTACCTGGCCATTGTGCTGCTGTTTTCTTTCCTGAATGGAAAAAGCTGGCAGAGGACGGCGCTCCTGACCAGTCTCATGATCATTTTTGTATCTGCCAGCGGGACCTACTGCCTGATCTACTGGGTGATCCCCTTCCTCTGTTTTCTGAAGGAGCAGAGCGGCCGGAGTGTCTTTCGGAAGCCGGACTATGTCTACGCGGTTCTTTTTTCTCTGGTGTTTGCGGCCTATCCGGTTCCGGCGCTTGGCTCCTCCGGCATGCTGTATGCTTTTCTTTATCTGCTGCTTCTGGTGATCCTGGTCGATCAGACGGCGCAGGCGGTGCGGCGGTTTAAGCGCTGAGACGGAGGGGAGAATGAAGATCATGGCAGGAACAGAGAGTGGAAATGGAAAAGGCAGAGAAGGGAAAAAGCCGGGCGGACACCGGATCAGGATCGGCGGCAGGGAAAGGACCCTGCTTGGCGGGATCCTGCTTGGCATGCTCTCCTTCGTGCTGCTGTACGGGGTCCGCATTCTCGACGTGACCTATGAGGACTGGCTTCTTACGGGCGGGGACCTCTCTCAGCATTATCTGGGATGGTGTTTCTTCCGCGACAGCGACTGGGCCTTTCCGGTCGGACTGATGGATCGGATCGCCTATCCCAATCAGGTTTCCATCATTTTTACGGATTCGATTCCCCTGTTTGCAGTCCTGTTCAAGCTGTTTCGGGGATGGCTTCCGGAAACCTTTCAGTATTTCGGGATCTGGGGACTGATCTGCTTCGGGCTGCAGGGAGGACTGGGAGCCCTGCTTCTTCGCCGCTTTGTAAAAAGCGATGGATATGCAGTGGTGGGAAGCCTGTTTTTTGTGCTGGCGCCGATCGAGATCTACCGGATGTATATGCATACGGCACTGGGGGCGCAGTGGCTGCTTCTTGCCGCTTTTCTCATCGGACTGGAGGGCGGCAGGCTTTCTGCCCTGCGAAAGGCTCTGCTGTGTGCTCTTCTGGGCGGTCTGTGCGGAAGCATCCACCTGTACTTTATCCCGATGTGCGGGATCATCCTGGGCGCGTTTCTTCTGCAGGATATGATCTTCCGGAGAAAGTTCCGTGCTCCTTTCCTGGCGGGGACGGCATACTGCGCGGCGGCGGTGGCCGCCGTGATCATGCTGGGCGGCCTGTCTCATGATCATCAGCTGGATGCGGGCGGACTGGGACAGTTCAGCTTCAATCTGAACGGCCTTTTTAATCCCCAGGGCTGGTCAAAAATCCTGCCGGACCTGCCTCTGTACGGGGACGGCGCGGGAGAGGGACTGGCCTATCCGGGAACGGGGATCCTGGCCGCTCTTCTGATCTCCGCCTTTCTCCTGCTGTTTCGGAAAGAAAGCAGGGAAGCGGTGAAAATTCGGATCCAGGGAAAAAAGTGGCCTGCGTTCGTGCTGATCGCCGCTGCTTCCATCGCAGTTTCCGTATCACACAGGCTGGCGTTGGGGGATCGGGTGATCTGGGAAATTCCCTATCCGGACCGGCTGGTTTCCCTCTGGGGAATGTTCCGTTCCTGCGGAAGGTTTATCTGGCCCGTGGTCTATCTGCTGATCCTGGCGGCGCTGGTCCTGCTCTGGCATGCGCTGAAAGGCTGCGGGAGGTATGTGCCAGCGGCCGTGCTTGTTCTTCTGGCCGGTGTGCAGATCGCCGACAGCATGCCGCAGCTGAAGGAACGGCATGACAGGTTTTCGGCGCAGGCGGTATATGTCTCGCCCCTGCAGGATGAGATCTGGGAGGAGCTGTCGGAGAAAAAACACCTGGTATTCGTTTCGGACCTCATCAACAATCAGGGACTTCTCTACGGATTGAGCGAGTATGCGCTGGAGCAGGATATGACGATCAACAGCTTTTATTTCGCGCATTCGGCCATCCAGAGTGAAATCAGGGATTCCCTTGCGCGTTCTCTGGAGGAGGCGGACAGGGACACGGTGTATCTTTACAAAGAAGAGGAGGAAGGGCTGTGCACGGATGAACGGATGGAGTACAGAAAGGCGGACGGCCTGATCATCGGGACGGTAAAGGAGGATGCCCATGATGCGGAGCAGACACAGATTTTTTCATAGAAAAGAGGAACAGAAAGACCACAGCTATGACGGAATGCAGCCGGCCATGAAAAGCAGTATCTGTACCGGAGAAACGGTGGCGGGCTTTCTGGATGCCGGAGGGAAGTTTCAGGAGGTGATGCTCCTGATGCAGGAGAGCGATCTGGAGCTGTTCTGCAGAAAATACGGGGTGAAAAAAGAGGAAATCAGACACATTTTTTAGAGAAAGGGAGGCGCGGGACCGCCCGCGTATCCTGCCGGCGCCGTGTGACAGCGGCAGAAAGGGAGAAAGTATGAGCAGAAAAAAGATCGGAGTGCCCCTGGAGGGGTTCGGGGAGCTGTGCCGGAGCGTGGCGGCACAGGGAGCGGTGCTTTTGAAAAACGAGGAGGAGACGCTGCCTGTCACGGGCGGAGAGCGGGTTGCGGTCTTCGGCCGGATCCAGAAGGACTATTACCGCAGCGGAACCGGGTCGGGAGGAGCGGTAAACGCGCCTTATGCCACGAACCTGCTGGACAGCTTGCGGCAGTGTGAGGATCTGCAGGTGGATGAGGAGCTGGCGGCGGTCTACGAGGAATGGATCAGGCAGAATCCATTTGACGACGGAGGCGGCGTATGGGCCGGAGAGCCCTGGAGCCAGAAGGAGATGGAGGTATCGCAGGAGCTTGCGGCCGCGGCGGCAGAGCGGGCGGACAAGGCCCTGGTGGTGATCGGCCGCACGGCCGGGGAATCGAAGGATTATGAGGATCTTCCGGGCGGCTTCCGTCTGAGCGCCGGGGAGGAAAAGCTGCTTTGGACGGTGACGAAATATTTCCGGAAGACGGCGGTGATCCTGAACGTTTCCTGTATCATCGACATGAGCTTTCTGGATCTTCCTTATGAAAATCCGATCACGGCAGTGCTGTACGTGTGGCACGGCGGACAGGAGGGCGGCCGCGCGGCGGCGGATGTGATCAGCGGCCGCATGACGCCCTGCGGCAAGCTGGCGGACACCATTGCCGGCGGGATCGCGGATTATCCTTCCACGGCGAATCATGGCGGCCGGAAGGAAAACGTCTACCAGGAAGACATTTATGTGGGTTACCGCTATTTTGAAACCTTTGCGCCGGAAAAGGTGAAGTTTCCCTTTGGCTTCGGCCTGTCCTATACCACCTTTGCCCTGGAGCCGGGCTGCGCTGCGGCAAAGGAAGGCCGGATCACGCTGCAGGTGCGGGTGCGCAATACGGGAAGCCGTTATGCAGGAAGAGAGGTGGTCCAGGTTTACTACAGCGCGCCGCAGGGGAAGCTGGGACGGCCTGCGAGGGAGCTGGCAGCCTTTGCCAAGACCGGCCTGCTGCGGCCGGGACAGGAGGAAACGGTGACGCTGTCCTTCCCCATCGATTCCATGGCGGCCTATGACGACGGCGGTTATACGGGGAACCGCTCCTGCTATGTGCTGGAGGAAGGGCTGTATGAGATCCTTGCGGGAAACAGCAGCCGCGATCTGGTGCGCGTCCGGGTCGTGACGGAAGAGGGCGCATCCGGGAAGGCGCAGAAAACGGACACGGGCTATCGGGTCCTGGAAACGCGGGTGACAAAACGGCTGGAGGAGGCATGTGCCCCTCAGCAGAGCTTTGTGCGGCTGGTGCCCGGAAAGCTCAGGGAGGACGGAACCCGGGAGATGGCCGGACAGAACGTTCCGACGGCTTCGGTCCGTCTGGAGGAGCGCATCCGGGACCGGCTGCCCGGCACGCTGACACAGACCGGAGATCAGGGCATCCGCCTGCAGGATGTGCGGGATGGGAACGCTTCTCTGGAAGCCTTTGTGGCGCAGCTTTCCGAGGAAGAGCTGGCGGTCATGGTACGGGGCGAAGGGATGTGCAGTCCCCGGGTAACGCCGGGCGTGGCCTCCTGCTTCGGCGGGCTGACGGAAAAGCTGCAGAAGGAGTACGGCATTCCTGTGGCAGCCGCTTCCGACGGCCCTTCCGGCATCCGGATGGATGTGGGGGCGACGGCCACCCAGGTGCCCATCGGGACGCTGCTCGCCTGTACCTTTGATGAAAAGCTGGTGGAGGAGCTGTATGTGCTGGAGGGAAGGGAGCTGGTGAGAAATGAGATCGACACCCTTCTGGGCCCCGGCCTGAACCTGCACCGCAGTCCGTTGAACGGCAGAAATTTTGAATATTTTTCCGAAGACCCTCTCCTGACAGGAAGGATGGCCGCAGCCAACGTGCGCGGGATCCGCAGGGGCGGTGCCCACGCTACCGTCAAGCATTTTGCCTGCAACAGTCAGGAAGCGGAGCGCAACAGGGTGAACGCCGTGGTATCGGAACGGGCGCTGCGGGAGCTGTATCTGAAGGGCTTCGAGATCGCCGTGAAGGAGGGCGGAGCGGACAGCCTGATGACCGCCTATAACCCGGTCAACGGTCACTGGTGCGCTTCCAATTATGACCTGAACACCACGATCCTGCGGAACGAATGGGGATACCGGGGAATCGTGATGACGGACTGGTGGTCCACCATGAATGACTGCGTAAAGGGCGGAAAGGAAAGCCCCTCCAACACGGCGGCCATGGTCCGGGCGCAGAACGATCTGTACATGGTGGTGGACAACCTGGCCGCAGAGAAAAATCCCATGAACGACAACACGCTGGAGGCGCTGGAGCGGGGAGAGCTGACCCTGGGAGAGCTGCAGCGGTGTGTGAAGAATATCTGCCGCTTTCTGATGAACGCTCCGGTGATGGAGCGCTTTGCCAAGCAGGAGGATGAGGAGCCGGAGCGGATCAGCGCTCTGCCGGGAAGCCGTCCGGAGGACGGACAGAAGGGAGGCACTGTGCGCGTCCTGATTTCCGGTTCCGGTGCACAGAGCTTCTGTCTTGCAGAGCAGGGAATCTATCGGGTCCGCGCCTGTCTGTGCTTTGACAGCCCGGATGAAAGGGCTCAGTCGGCCTGCAACCTGCTTCTGAACGGGGTCCGCATCGCCACACCGCAGGTGGGCGGAACAAACGGCGAAAGCGTGGTCCGCGATCAGGGAGCGGTGATTCTGGAACCGGGCAGATACGAGCTGATGCTGCAGAACACCAAAATGCCGGGCATCCGGGTGGAATGGGTGGAATTTTCACCGCAGGAGAAAGAGACAGAGGACGGCAGATAAGAACGGATGGACCGGATGGCGCCAGGCGCTGTCCGGTCTACAGCTTCATATCCCGTATCCAGAAGGCGATCTGGTAGGGAAACAGCTCCGCCGGGGTGGAAAGCCCGCTGCCAAGAAGCTGCTTCATATTCTGGATGCGGTAGCTGACGGTGTTGCGGTGGGTGAAGGTGGCCGCAGCGGTCCGGGCCAGGCTGCGGTCGTTTTCGATATAGGCGCGAAGCGTATCCGCATAGCCTGTGCCCCGTTTGGAAGGAGCCGCATGGCGGCTGTCATAGGCATCTAACGGAGCCAGCAGCCGGTCGGCATAATTCTTGAGAAGCTCCGGATCCGAGGTGGAAAAGAGGATGCCGAAGAACCCCATCTGATCGAAATATACGATCTTCTGCTCCATGTGGCAGGCCATTTTCAGCGCGGTGCGGGCACGGCTCAGAGCCAGCTTCAGGCTGCGGACGCCCTGACAGGCGGGGCCCACGCCCAGATGGAGGCGGCCGTCGGCAAAGAAGTCCGCAAACAGCTGACCGATCTGGGAAGTCAGCTCACAGACATCCGATTCCGGCAGATCGTTGACGGACAGGATCCACGTCTCATTCAGTTCCAGAAGAAAATAGGGGAAACGGATCTTTGAGCCGCTCTTCCAGAGGCCGAACACGTTTTCCAGCCGCAGGGCGGCCTGACGGAACAGAACCTTTTCCTCTGCCGTAAGGACCGGCTTCATGCAGAAGATGCGGAAGGTCCCGTCCAGATGGAAGCGGCTTCCCATTTCCTCGAAAAAGTCTTCGGACACCTCCTTTCCCAGGAGAAGGCGGATGAACAGAGCGTTGTTTTCCGCTTCCCGGTGGGACTGCTGCATGATACGCATGCAGTAGTCCTGAATGAGCTGGGTGACGGAGATCTCCCAGGGCATTTCCAGGAGAGGAAAATCGTGCTGGCCGCACCAGACGACGACCTCCTGCGGCACGGCGGCAAGGTAGCGGCCGGTATTCACGATGATCCCGGCGCAGCCGGCCTTTTTCATGGAGGAGACCAGCCGCAGAAGCCAGCCCGGAACGCCCGCCTTCATGCCGGTGGTGACGGCCAGCTCCGTTCCGCCGAAACGGCTGATGATGGTCTCGTCCTCCACCATGTGCACCCAGCTCACCACGCTGTCCATCCCCTGTTTCCCGGCCAGAAGACGGAGCTGATAGCGGCCTCTGGTCTCTTCAAACAGCTCCCAGAAACGGATCGCCATAGCTGTTTTTCCCTCCTTTTAAAAAGTCTGAAAATTTGTGCCATCAGCACAAAAAAACTTTCTATTTTCAGATTATCAGATGATAGGCAGAAAGTCCAGAAAGGCTTATAATAAAATCAGAAAAAAGGAAAGGAAGGACGGCAGCCGGAAGGATAAAGGCGGCCGCAGATCAGAGCAGGGAGGGTTGTATATGATCGCATTTGGTCTGAATATTTCGGAAAATCTGGAAAACGAAAGAGAGGAGACGCTCTATCCGGAATGGGTGAAGACGGAGAAGCTGTATAACTGCGAGAATTTCAGCCGTATCTTCTCCGGAAGGAGACAGCTTCTGGAAAGGCTTCTGAGCTTTGGGATGAAAAGAAGAGGAACCTGTGCGTAGCACACAGAAAAAAAGGGAGAAAAGAAGGGACACCGAAAGGGGGACCGGAGCATAAAGGAGAAGGCCGGTAAGAAAAAGGAAAGAGGGGCGCCATTCGGCGGCCCGGCCGGCAGAGAGCGGCGGATAAAGGAAACAGATCCGCCGCTCTTTTTTTTCTGCCCGGTCTCAGTGCTTGTTGAACACGTATTCATCCAGCCTTCTCATGGCTTCCTTTACCAGGGAGAGAGGAACCGCCAGATTCATGCGGATGGCCCACGGGCGGTTGAACGGACGGCCGTCCTGCCAGATCACGCCCACTGAGATGCCGGCACGGATCAGCTCGTCCATGCTCACGTCATGGCGTTCGCACCATTCCTCACAGTCCAGATAAAGCATGTAGGTGCCTTCCGGCTTTGCCAGCCTGACTCCTTTGAAGTTTTCACAGATATAAGCATAGGCATAGTCTACGTTTTCCGTCAGCACCTGCTTCAGCTCATCCAGCCATTCCTGCCCCTCGGGACGGTAGGCGCCGATGAGCGCGTGCATGGAAAGTACGTTCATGCTGTTGTAGTGGCAGAGGCCGGACTGCTTTACGACCCGGTCCCTCAGATACGGGTTGTAAATGATGTGATAGGAGCCGATCAGTCCGGCCAGATTGAAGGTCTTGGAGGGCGCATAGATGGCGATGGTGCGCATTTTCGCATCCTCACTGACGGACTGGGTGGGAATGTGTCTGTGGCCGGACAGGGTCAGATCGGACCAGATCTCATCAGAGACGACCACGCAGTCATTCTTCCGGTAGACCTCCATGGCCGCCTCGATCTCTTCCCGCTCCCATACCCGTCCGCAGGGATTGTGAGGAGAACAGAAGATGGCGAAATGGATATGGTTTTCCCGGATCTTCCGGTCCATATCCTCATAATCCATCCGCCATACGCCGGCTTCATCCTGCTTCAGGTCGCTCAAGACGATCCTGCGCCCGTTGTTTTCCAACGTTCCGGTGAAGCCCACATAGGTGGGAGCATGCAGCAGAACGGCCTCGCCGGGAGCGGTAAAGGCCTGCAGGGCAGAGGCCACGCAGCCGAGCACGCCGTTTTCATAACCGATGTCCGTTTTGGTAAGTCCTTCCACGCCGTTTCTTATTTTCTGCCAGGAAATGATGCTGTCATAGTATTCCTGCGTGGGATCGAAGTAGCCGAAGGCAGGATGCTTCGTCCGTTCGATGACAGCTTCCTGGATGGTGGGAGCGGTGGCAAAATTCATGTCTGCCACCCACATGGGGATCCTGGAAAAGCCCTCCTGAACGGAGGCGTCGGGAAAGGGGATGAGATCCACCGCAATGGAATCCTTTCCTTTCCTGTCGATGATGGAAGTAAAATCGTATTTCATTGTCTTTCTCCTTTGCGCCGTCAGAAACACGCGGCAGCTGTTGTAAATATTCCGCATTTCATTATAGCATCGGTTCTTCTTCGCTGGCAAGCCGGAGGACAGAAAGACCGACGGCTTGTCAGAAAGCAGGAACAGGCCGGCGAATGCCGGAAGGGAAAAAAGAAATTGACACTTTACCGTTATCCGGCAATAATGTTATTGCAGAAAAAAAGCCGGGCCCGGCAGACGGGACGGCAGAAGAGACAGGGGGAGTGAGCGCTGCCGCTGATACTCGCCGCTGTTTTGGAGGAATGGAGGACTTTATGGAAAAGGTATATGCGACCGGACTGCACAATCCCTTTTTGCCGCTGAACATTTATATTCCGGACGGAGAACCGAAGGTGTTCGGAGAAAGGGTATATCTGTACGGATCCAAAGACGTATTCGGAGGAGAGTACTGCTGCCACAAATATCATGTGTATTCGGCGGATGTGAACGATCTGCAGCACTGGACGGACCACGGACCGGCGCTCGCTTCCACGGACGAATATGTACAGGAGGGGATCGGGGACGGGGTTCCCTGGTCGGACGGCCTGCTGTGGGCGCCGGACGTGGTGGAGCGGGACGGCTGGTATTATCTGTATTTCTGCCTTTCCGACGGCACGGAAGGCGTGGCGAAAAGCAGAAGGCCTTACGGCCCCTTCACGGATGCCAGGCAGATCATGATGAACGGAGAGCCCATTTCCGGGATCGATCCTTCCGTTCTGCAGGACGGCGGGGATTACTACTATACCTGGGGACAGGGAAGCTGCCATATGGCGAAGCTGAAAGACGATATGTATACGCTGGACGAAGCTACGTATGCGGAGGCGCTCATCTCCCATGAAGACGGTATGCAGGGCTTTCATGAAGGCTCATCTCTGAGAAAGATCGGAGATCATTACTGTCTGATCTATGCCAGTGAATACACGGAGGCATATCCCAAACGCGGAGGCGCGCCCACGAAGCTGGATTATGCGGTCAGCAGAGAGATTTACGGTCCCTATGAATACCGGGGGACCATCATCGACAACACGGGAGTGGATCCCAGTACCTGGAATAACCATGGCTCCGTTATAAAGATCAAAGACCAGTGGTATGTTTTCTACCACGGTTCTTCCGGAAACCGCAAATACAACAGAAGGGCCAGAGTGGAGCGGATCGAGGTGGATGAAAAGAACGCCGTGATCCGCCAGGCACAGATGACCTCCACCGGCTTCGGCGAGGCGCTGGACCCGGAGGAGACTCTGGATGCGGCTTATGGCTGTCAGGTGCTGGGCGGAGCCTGTTTTACGGAAAAAAACGGAGGATACCCCATGGTGGACATCGTCTCCGGCTGCAGCGTCGCTTTCCGGCACTTCGCATATGGAAAGGAAGCGGGGGACTGGAAGATCACGCTTTCCATGCTTCCGTTTCAGAAGGGAAAAGTCGTAGTGCTGGCGGACGGGGAAAAGAAAGGGGAAATCTTCTTTGCACCGGGGCAGACGGAAGCCGCAGCCGCTGCAGACGGCGGAGAAAACGGCGCGCAGGACGGATTTTTGCAGACAGAAGGGCTCCTGTGCGGCCTTTCCGGGAAAAAGGAGCTCGTCCTGAAATTTGAGTCGGAACAGGAAGGCAAGCTGGCGGAGCTTTACCGGATCCATCAGCAGCCGGTAAAGCGGTAAGGACGGACGCAGGCAAGCAGCGGAGGCTTTCCCGGAAAACGGCGGAAAATTTCGCTTGTCAAAAGAATGCGGATGGTCTAAACTGGAAAGGTCCTATCCCGCGGCGGCCCGGAAAAGCGGGCCGCTGCCGGTGAGAAAGGCGCCGGAGCTTTTCGGAAAATCTGATTTGGAGCGGACCTATGCTGTTTAATTCCTATATTTTCATTTTTCTGTTCCTCCCCCTCTGCCTGGGCGGTTTTTACCTGTTTTCGCACTGGGGGAAAAGCGTGCCTGCCAGACTGTGGCTGACGGGCTTTTCTTTGTGGTTTTACGGATATTTCAATCCTTCCTATCTGCTGATCATGATCTGCAGCATCCTGTTCAACTATGCGGTCTTTCGGAGCCTGTCCCTGATCGCAGAAGGCTCTCCAGCTCGGAGACGGGCGGTGGCGGCCTTCGGCGTTGCGGCCAATCTGGCGGTGCTGTTTTATTTCAAATATTATGATTTTTTTGTGGAAAATGTGAATGCGGTTTTCGGGACCTCCTTCGTGCTGAAGGGAATTCTGCTCCCGCTCGGGATCAGCTTTTTTACCTTCCAGCAGATCGGCTTTGTGGTGGATGCCTTCCGGGGAGAGGTAAAGCGCTGCTCCTTTCTGGACTATGCCCTGTTCGTTTCTTTCTTCCCGCAGCTTATCGCAGGGCCCATCGTGAGCCAGGAAGAGATGCTGCCCCAGTTTGCGCAGATCGGGAGAAAGCGTCTGGATCTGGAAAAATTTACCGAAGGCATCTATCTGTTCACTCTCGGCATGGTGAAAAAGGTGCTGGTGGCGGATACCTTCGGCCTGGCGGTGGACTGGGGATATTCCAATATTCCTGCCCTGTCTTCGGTGGACAGTCTGCTGCTCATATTTTTTTATTCCATCCAGATCTATTTTGACTTCAGCGGCTACTGCGATATGGCCCGCGGGCTGGCCTGGATGTTCGGAATGGAAATCCCGGTGAACTTCGATTCCCCTTATAAGGCGGTGAATATCATCGAATTCTGGAGGCGGTGGCATATCACGCTCAGCCGTTTTTTCCGGCAGTATGTATATATTCCGCTGGGAGGAAACCGGAAGGGAAGGCTGCGCATGTATGGGAACCTGATCCTGATCTTTCTTCTCAGCGGTATCTGGCACGGGGCGGGCTGGACCTTTGTCACATGGGGAGCGGCTCAGGGCGTTCTTTATATCATCACCCGCGCCTGGCAGCTGTACCGGAAGGAGCATCCCGGACAGAAGCCCTCTGCTGCTCTGACCGCCATGCTGCGGGCGGCCGGAACGGGCTTTACCTTCTGCTTTTACAGCTTTGCCTGCGTTTTTTTCCGCTCCGAGACCATGCCCCAGGCCTTTGCCGTATTCCGCAGACTCTTTACCGGCGGCCTGGCCCTGCCCTCGGCCGATTTTACCGCAGGCTTTAATCTGGACGAGCTCTGGTATATCCTCAAGCTCCTCCGCCTGGACGGCCTTCCCGGCAGCAGCCTTTACCTCCCCGCCGCCATCACTCTGGGAACCCTGCTCGTCCTCTTTCTGGCTCCCAACGCCGGCCAGTGTGCCGAACGCTTCCGCCCCAGACCCCGCACCGCTCTCCTCACCGCCTTCCTTTTCCTCTGGTGCGTCCTCTCCCTCTCCGGCGTAAGCAGCTTTTTGTACTTTAACTTTTAAAAGCTACGAGCCGGGCACCCTCCCGCCTGCCAGCGCCGGGGGAAAACCGCCACCGGCGGCTTTCATCCCGGCGCCGGCAGGCGGGAGGATATGCGGCGACAGCCGCAAAGCGAGGCGGAGCAAAGCGGAGCCGAGCGTGCCCGGCGGCCGGAAAAGCCGAGCGTGCCCGTGCGGGGAGGGGGGGGGAAACCGCCACCGGCGGCTTTCATCCCGGCGCCGGCAGGCGGGAGGATATGCGGCGACAGCCGCAAAGCGAGGCGGAGCAAAGCGGAGCCGAGCGTGCCCGGCGGCCGGAAGAGCCGAACGAGCCCGGCGGCCGGAAAAGCCGAGCGTGCCCGTGCGAGGAAGAGGAGGCCATCTTCCGTCCGGGCCGAAGCCGCCATCCGAACAACCATCATTCAGGAGAACAGATATGAATCAGTACAGAAAATGGCTGCTTCTTTTCTGCGCAGCCCTTGGGGCAGGTCTCCTTGCGGTGACTGCCCTGGTCCTCATTGTGGACCCGTTTTTCCAATATCATGCTCCGCTGAAGGGTTATCCCTACAAGGTGGACAACCAGCTTTCTCAGAACCCCGGCATGGCGAGACAGCTGGAATACGACAGCGTGCTGCTGGGATCTTCCATGACGGCCAGCTTCGATACGGACTGGTTCGGCGAGGTTCTGGGCCTGGATACCGTGAAGCTCAGCTACAACGGTGCCCTGCCGAAGGATGAGGCCAATATCATGGAGATCATCTTTGACGCGAAGGGAGACGGGGTGAAAACGGTCTTCATGGCGCTGGATCAGAATACGCTGTCTGCGGATGTGAACGCTACCAAATATCCGATCCCGGAATATCTGTATGATAAAAATCCGTTCAATAACATCCGCTATGTGCTCAATAAGGATGTGCTGCTCAATTATATCCTGAAGCCGCTGGTGGACGCTTCGGAGCGGACGGACTGGACGCAGCTCTACAAACCGTGGTGGACGGACCAGTATTATACCAAGGCCAATGTGCTCATGTATTATACGCCTGCGCAGGAGGCGGAGGAGGAAATGCCGGAGGAGCTTTTCCTTCCCGGTGCGGCGGAAAATCTGGACACCAACCTTTGCCCCTATATCGAGGCGCATCCGGAAACGGAATTCGTTTTCTTTTATCCGCCCTACAGCATCCTGTACTGGAATGACGTGATGCGTCAGAAGCAGCTGGGTGCGGAGATCGCGGAGCTGGAATATGTGACAGAACGTCTTCTTTCCTATAAAAATGTGCGTCTGTTCTGCTTTCAGAATCAGCGGGACATCGTCTGTGATCTGAATAATTATGCGGACTATACCCATTATCATGCGGACGTCTGCCGTTATATCGTGGAGTGCTTTGCGGACGGAACCTGTGAGCTGACGCAGGAAAATTACAGGGAAGTGTTCGCGGATCTGGCAGAACTCGCATCCACGTATGATTATGAAGCGCTTTATGACAACTGGTATGAATAGTCGGAGCCGATACGCTTCGGAATGGAGGAGATCATGGCTGAACTGTTGGCTGCGTTTGCCGCTCTGATCGCTGCACCCTTCTGCATCGGTCTGCTTCCCGCGCTGGCGATGCCGGGGGAGCAGATCGCCTGGCATGAGAGGCAGGCGGAAGAGGAGGAAACGACGGGAGAAAAAGAAAAGAAAAAGCCGGTAAAGAGGAGGCTTCCCTGGAAGCGTCCGCCCGTGAGCGTCTGTCCGGCTGCTGTTTATGCGGCGGGTTTTGTAGTCATGCTCGCCCTGTTCCAGGCTGTGGCCGTGCCCGTCATATTATTTGAAACCTGGGGCTTTCCCACGATCGTGGCCGTCTATTCCGTTCTGCTGGCTGCTGCTTCTGTTCTGGGGCTGATATTCGGCTTTCCGGTGCTGCGCGGAATGGCGGAAGATATGCGTGTCCTGATGCAAAAGAGGAAACGGCCATCTGTGGAAACCACACTTTACTGGGCGCTCGCCGTGGGACTGGTGCTGTTTCAGATGTACATGGCCTATACACATGAATTCTTTGACGGGGACGATGCCTATTATGTGGCTCAGTCCGTCATCGCGGAAGAGACAGACGTTCTTTACCGGATCCTGCCGTATACGGGCTTAAGCACCTCGCTGGACATCCGGCACGCGCTGGCCTCCTTTCCCATCTGGGAGGCTTATCTTTCCAGAATCACGGGCATTCATCCGGCCATCATCGCCCACAGCGTTCTGCCGCTCATTCTGATCCCGCTCACCTATCTGGTTTATTACCGGATCGGCATGCGGCTTCTGAAAAACCGGTTCCGTCAGACGGCGGTATTTTTGATCCTGGTAAGCCTTCTGCAGATCTTCGGAAATACCTCCATTTATACCAATGCCACTTTCTTCCTGATGCGGACCTGGCAGGGAAAATCCGTGCTCTGCAACCTGGTGCTGTTAACTGCCATCTGGACGCTTCTCAGGCTCTGGGAAGGGGGAAAGAAGGGAGAGCAAAAAGGAAAAGCACAGGCAGGCTGGTGGCTTCTGATGGCGGCGAACAACGTGACGGCTGCCATGGCGACGACAATGGGAGCTTTTCTGCTGGGACTGCTCGTGGCCGTTTCCGGCCTGGTGCTGGCGGTCCGGCAGAAGCGTCCGGGCTGCCTGCTCCCTCTGGCCGCAACCTGTATTCCGGGGCTGATCTATCTCGGGATTTATGCTGCAGTGGTTTTCCTGTGATGAAGGCGTTTCGGAGAGCGGCGCTTGGGAATGAGGAGAGATTATGAGAGAGATTCTGACGATATTAATGGATTACTGCGGAAATGGCATTTATCCGTTTCTGTTTCTGGCGGCCCTGATCTATCTGTTCGCGGCGGAAAAGGACAGACGGGTGCGTCTGGTGCTCCTGGAGGCATCGGCGGTGATCCTGCTCCTGTTTTTCTTTCCGCTGTTTAAGATGGGGATGGACCGTGTGGAGGAGGCGGGGACCTATTACCGCATCCTGTGGCTCCTTCCCATGACGGCGGTGACCGCATATGCAGGCGTGAAGCTGATCGGGAAGCATACCCGGATCGGCCTTGCGGTCCTGGCTGCCGTGTGTGTATTCGGCGGCAGCTATGTATATGGAAATGTGAATGTATCAAAGGCGGAAAACCGCTATCATCTTCCGGCAGAGGTCCCGGCCATCTGCGACCTGATCATGCCGGCGGAGGATGAGGAGCGCATCTGGGCGGTCTTTCCTTCTGAACTGGTCCAGTACGTCAGACAGTACACTTCTGAGATCCAGATGCCCTATGGGCGCGATATGCTGGTGGCGAGCTGGGACCATACGGAGCATCCTCTGTATGCGCTGATGGAGGCGCAGACCATTCACATCGACCTGATCGCGGAGCTCATGGATGACTACGGAGTCCATTATCTGATCCTGAACAGAGCAAAGCCTGTGGAAGGAGAGCCTTCCGGATACGGGCTGGAAAAGATCGGAGAGATCGGCGGATATGATGTGTTCCGGAATGCGGATATGCCGATTGAAAAGAAAAAGTAAATTTCCGCTGCAGTCCTGCAAAAGACCGCGCTGCAGCAACAGCCGGCCATCCCGATCGCCCGGGGATGGCCGGCTGTTTTCCGGCGTTTTGTTTTTATACAGCCTGTGCAGGAAAGATATGCAGACCGGCTGAACAGGGAACCTATTTTTTCGATCCCTTTTTGTCGTCGATCAGGTAGATCTTTTCAGCAAAACGGTCGGCGATGCGCGCTCTGCCCGCTTCGTTCAGATGATAACCGTCCGTCAGGCATTCCGCCGCCTGGTTCTCGGTGACGGAGCCGTAATAATTGTCCAGGATGCTGACGCCGTTCGCCATCGCGACGTCGATTTCATGGAGCACATAATCCGGAAGCGTTCCGTTTCCCAGATCCTCCGTGTCCGCGTTGATGACATTTCCGTTCGCATCCGTGTACTGTCCGTAAGCGGGAGAGAGAACGACGATGCGGATATACGGATAGGTTTTCTGGATCAGCTGGATGGAAGCGTTCAGCGCGCCGTTCCAGGTGATCAGGTTAATGTCGTTGTTTTCGTCCATTACCGGCCGGTCGTCCCTGTAGTCGCTTAAGTCATACATGATGACGATCATGTCCACGGTGGAAAAGTCCACGCTTTTGAGCGTTTCCAGGGACGCCTGCGTGCCTGCCTGATCCTCCACGAGCCCCGCTGCATAGTCCATCAGCGTAAAATCTCCGCCGCACAGGGAGGCAGTGACCAGATACAGGCTCAGGGCATCCTGGGGATAGCTGTCGCTGTACTGCTCATACTTCATGGAAAGATAGGAATCCGGAAAAGCACAGTTATAAACGGTGGCACCGCACTTCTGTGCGATCATTTCCGCCAGGCCGCTGCTCCCTCTTTCGTCGGCAAAGGGAGCGTTCCCCAGGCAGACGATGGTTTCTTTGCCGTCGTCCTCATGCCCTTCCAGAAGGGCCTCGTCCATGGGCTGGATATAATCCTGAGGCTCCGTATCGAATTCCGAAGTGTCCGCGTTGGGATCATAGCCGGAATCCTCTCCGATGTTCCAGATGATGAGCCGGATGGCTGCGGTCAGAAACATCAGCACGATCACTGCCAGGATGGCATAATGGATATAGTCCGAGCGCTTCATGCGCCGTCTCTTCCGGCGAAGAGAGGAACGGAGGGAAGACTGTCCGGTCCTTCTGCCCCGTCCGGAAGAAGAGGAACGGCCGGAACGGCGTCCGGAAGCTTTTCTTCTTCCGTGTGAAGCCCGTCTTCGTCCCTTTCGGACACCGGTTCGTTCAGCGGTATTTTCTGAAAACTCTTCCTCTTCAAACAGAAGGCCATCCTCCGTCAGCCGGAATTCGTCCGGATCTGTGGGCTGTCTGAAATGATCTTTCATATGGTTTCTCCCCTGATAAAAGGTGTGGGACGAAAGGGGCGCATCCGCCTGTAAGAAGGAGCGCCCGAAATCCCGATTCTCTGCTTTTTATACTACCATTTCTCCTGCGGCCTGTCCATGAAGATGAGGATTTTTAATAGATTTTTAAAAATCAGGAAATGTTTGAAAGAACAGGGCTTTTGTGGTATGGTGTATGGATGCAGGGAACGACTTTCAGTCGATTCCCCATTGTGACGAAAAGGAAAGGAAAAGAGAGTGGAACAGAACAGAAAAAAAGAAAAGCTCAGGCTGAAGGACATCCTGGTTCTGCAGGCTGTGATCATGATCTATACGCTTTCCAGCGTGATGGCAAAGCTGGCGAGCGGGGAGGAACCGCTTTCCGCCCCGTTTCTGCTCTTTTATCTGATCGAGCTTCTGGTGCTGGGCATCTATGCCCTGCTCTGGCAGCAGATGATCAAAAGATTTGAGCTGTCCGTAGCCTATACCAACCGGGCGATGGCCCTTCTGTGGTCCATGCTTTGGGCGGTCGTGCTGTTTCATGACCGGGTGACGGTGAAGAATGTGGCGGGTGTTGCTCTGGTCATCGTGGGGACGCTGATCGTAAACGGCGGAGAAGGAGACGATGCGCACAGCGGCAGAAAGGAGGGAGGAAGCGGCAATGAATGACAGTACCTTTCTTTCCTACGGCTTCCTGTTCGCGGGCGTGCTGGCAGCCTCCTTTTCCCAGGTGCTGCTGAAAAAAGGGGCGATGCGCTCCTGGCCCTCCCTCCTGCGGGAATATCTGAATCCCTGGGTGGCCGGCGGATATTTTCTTCTGGTCTGCTCCACGGTGCTGAACATCTGCGGACTGAGGGGCCTGTCCTTTCTGAACGGCCCCGTGATGGAATCCTTCGGCTATGTATTTGTTCTTTTTCTGAGCCGTCTGTTTTTCGGGGAGCGGGTCACGAAACGGAAACTCGCAGGTGTGGGCTGTATTCTGGCCGGGATGCTGATTTACTATCTGTAGAAGAACAGGATCCGTCCGGTTCAAAGGAGCGGAACCATTTGCCTTCGTCCCGTCTGCGGTATGGGGCGGCGAGCTCATGCAGGCCCTTTTCCTCCGCGCATTTTTCACGCAGCGCATGACGTTCCTGGCGGGTGAGATTGACATATTTCATATAAGAAATGTTCAGCTCCGTCAGCTTTCCGCTGCAGGCGGGGCAGTAGAGTTTGTGGCCGTTGAGGATATGGATGCGCCGGCAGTATTTGCAGTAATGAATGTACATCATGGCAGTTCCCTTCTTCCTTTTTTCTTCATTCTGGCACATCCTTCTTTTTGCGGCAAGGAAAAGCGTTCGACAAAAAGGGACGGCTGCGGTTGAGAAGGAAGCCTTCCTGTGCTATACTGTCCCTGCATTGGGAAGGGAAAAAGCCGGAAGCGGCCGGGACGGCCGGCGGGTATGGGAACCGGAGAGAAGGACGGATGAGGAAGCGGTGAAAATGTCGAAAAATACCGATGATTTGCGGCATGCGGCAGGAAAAGGCGAAACGGCAGATGGAAGACGGTGTTTTTCTGACAGGGAAAGGGGAGCAGGCACCGCCGCGGATGGGACTCCGGAGCAAAGCTGTTCCGGCTGCCGGGCCGGAGATTCGTCTGTCGGCCGGCAGGTTTTGTTTGGTAAATCAGGAATTATGTGTTATACTAAGGAAAAATCACAAAAATCAGGAGGAAGATGGAGGAAACTATGAGAACCTATCTGGTAACGGGCGGCGCCGGATTTATCGGCTCCAATTATATTCATTATATGTTTAAGAAGTATGGAGATCAGATCCGCATCATCAACGTGGATGCTCTGACCTATGCGGGAAACCTGGAGAACCTGAAGGATGTGGAGGGAAGGGACAACTATACCTTCATCCGCGCCAACATCTGCGATAAGGAAGCCATTGAGAAGATCTTCACGGAAAACGACATCGACCGGGTGGTGCACTTCGCGGCGGAGAGCCATGTGGACAGAAGCATCAGGAATCCGGAAATCTTCGTGCAGACTAACGTGCTGGGCACGGCTGTGATGCTCAACTGCGCGAAGGCGGCCTGGGAGAAGCCGGACGGAAGCTTTCAAGAGGATAAGAAATTCCTCCATGTCTCCACGGATGAGGTCTACGGTTCTCTGGAAAAGGAGGGCGAGTATTTTTATGAGACCACGCCCTATGCGCCCCACAGCCCCTATTCCGCAAGCAAGGCCGGTTCGGACATGCTGGTGAAGGCCTATATGGATACCTACCATTTTCCGGCCAACATCACCAACTGCTCCAACAACTACGGCCCCTACCAGTTCCCGGAGAAGCTGATTCCGTTGATCATCAACAACGCGCTTCACGGAAAGAAGCTCCCGGTTTACGGAGACGGCAAAAACGTGCGTGACTGGCTGTACGTGGAGGATCACGCGAAGGCCATCGACATGGTGCAGGAAAAGGGACGCCTGTTTGAAACCTACAATGTGGGCGGACATAACGAGAAGCAGAATATTGAGATCATCCATATCATCATCGACACGCTGCGGGAGATGCTTCCGGATTCCGATCCCAGAAAGGCACAGATCAGCGAGGATCTGATCACCTATGTGGAGGACCGCAAAGGCCACGACCGCCGTTATGCCATCGCGCCGGACAAGATCCGCGCGGAGATCGGCTGGGAACCGGAAACCATGTTCGCGGAGGGCATCAAAAAGACCATCGCCTGGTATTTCGAGCATGAGGACTGGATGAAGAATGTGACCAGCGGGGACTATCAGAAGTATTACGAAGAAATGTATCATACCGGAAAATAAACGGATGCGGGGGCTGAGGTCCGGACAGGACCGTCAGCTTCCGGATTCACCCGCAAAAAGGGCGGGCGGCAGCAAGTAAAGATTGGAGGAAGCCATGAAAGGTATCATACTTGCGGGAGGGAGCGGAACCAGACTGTATCCGCTGACCAAGGCAATTTCCAAGCAGATCATGCCGGTATATGACAAACCGATGATCTATTATCCCCTTTCCACCCTGATGCTGGCGGACATCAGAGAGGTGCTGATCATTTCCACGCCGCGGGATCTGCCCGTGTTCCGGGAGCTGTTCGGAACCGGAGAGCAGCTGGGGCTGTCCCTTTCCTACGCGGTGCAGGAGGAGCCCAGAGGGCTTGCCGAGGCGTTTTTGATCGGAGAGAAATTCATCGGGAACGACCGCGTCGCTCTGGTGCTGGGCGACAACATTTTTTACGGCCAGAGCTTTTCCAAAGTGCTGCGCGAGGTTGCGGCCAGGGAAACGGGAGCCACGATTTTCGGCTATTATGTCCGCGACCCCAGAGAATACGGCGTGGTGGAGTTTGACGAGAACGGGAAGGCCCTTTCCATCGAGGAAAAGCCGGAGCATCCGAAGAGCAACTACGCGGTGCCGGGACTCTATTTTTACGACAATGACGTGGTCGAGATCGCGAAGAACGTGCAGCCCTCCGCAAGGGGCGAGCTGGAGATCACCGCTGTGAACAACGAATACCTGCGCAGGGGGATCCTGCGGGTAGAAACGCTGGGAAGAGGCTTTGCCTGGCTGGATACGGGAAGTCATGATTCCCTGCTGGATGCGTCCGATTATGTGGCGGCGGTCCAGAAGCGGCAGGGACTGTACGTTTCCTGCATCGAGGAGATCGCCTACCGCCGCGGCTTCATCACGAAGGAACAGCTTCTGAAGCTGGCGGAGCCGCTGATGAAGACCAATTACGGAAAATATCTGGTAGAAGTGGCGAACGGACTGTAAAGAGGACGGGCGCCGCCCGCGGAAATAAAGGAGAAAGATTGAAAAGATGGGTAAGATAACGGTAGAAACATGTGAGATCGAAGGCCTGAAGGTGATCACCCCGGCGGTGTTCGGGGATGAACGGGGCTATTTTATGGAAACCTATCACTATGAGGCCTATAAGCAGGCCGGAATCGATCAGGTCTTCGTGCAGGACAACCAGTCCTCCTCCAGGAAGGGCGTTCTGAGAGGCCTGCATTTTCAGATCGATTTTCCCCAGGCGAAGCTGGTGCGGGTCCTGAAGGGCGAGGTGTTCGACGTGGCGGTGGACTTGAGAGAGGGATCTCCCACGTTTGGAAAGTGGCATGGCGTGCTCCTTTCCGAGGAGAATAAAAAACAGTTTTTCATCCCCGAGCATTTCGCACACGGCTTTGTGGTGCTCTCCGATGAGGCGGAGTTCGCCTATAAATGTACGGATTTCTACCATCCCAACGATGAGGGCGGCCTGAAGTGGGACGACCCGGAAATCGGCGTGAAGTGGCCGATTCCGGAGGGCATGGAGCTGATCCTGTCCGAGAAGGATCAGAAATGGGGCGGCCTGAAGGAATACGCCGTAGACGGCGGCCGGAAAAAGCAGTAAGCCGTACAGCGGGGAGAACGTTGGCAGCATTCAGACTCAGGAACAACAGATTCCGGGATCTTCTTCCTGAAGATCCCGGAGTGCGGGGACAGGAATGAAGAAAGAAAAAAAAGAGACTGCGGCGGGGATCAAGCCGCCCGGAAAAAAGACAGGGATTGCCATTTTCACCCTCATCATGCTCATCATGGGGGTGATTATTGCGTGTTACCATAATCCGCTGGCAGACCCGGCGGACGAGCTGGTAAAGAAGATCATCGCCTGCGTGCTGATCGTGGCGGCCATTGCGGCGTTCGCCCGGTTTTATGATAAAATCACCCAGCTTCCCCAGGAGCTGTACGCCAGCCGGCGGCTGATCTGGCGGCTGGCCAAAAACGATTTCAAACGGCGCTACGCCGGTTCCTATATGGGCGCTGTCTGGGCCATGGTGCAGCCCGTGGTGACGGTCGCTCTGTATTTTGTGGTCTTTCAGGTGATCATGCCGCAGAAGATCGAGCTTGCAGGGAAGGGAGTAACGGTTCCCTACCTGGTGTTTCTGACCGCCGGACTGGTGCCCTGGTTCTATTTTTCCGAGGCGCTCACCAGCGGCATGATGGCCCTTCTGGAATATGACTATCTGGTGAAGAAGGTGGTCTTTAAGATCAGCATTCTTCCCATCATCAAGATCATCGCGGCCACGTTCATCCATGGCTTTTTCGTGATCGTACTGCTCGTCATTTCGGCCTGCTACGGCTTTTATCCCAGCCTGTACACCCTGCAGGTCTTTTACTACAGCTTCTGTACCTTTGCTCTGGTGCTGGCCATCAGCTACACTACCTGTTCGGTGGTGGTCTATTTCCGGGATCTGCAGCAGATCATCAATATTGCGATGCAGATCGGCATGTGGGCCACGCCGGTTCTGTGGAACATCGGACAGATGAGCGAAAAGGTGCAGATGGTTTTGAAGATCAATCCTCTGGTATATATCGTGGAAGGATACCGCAGCGCGATTTACGGGGAACAGTGGTTCTGGGAGGATTTCTATTCCACCATGTATTTCTGGATCATCACCGTCGGGCTGTTCGTCATCGGCACGCTGGTTTACAAGCGGCTGAAGGTACATTTCGCGGATATCATGTAGCTGCCGTTCACTCGTCCGCCGGAACCGGGCAGATGTCGTGTTTGTACAAACAGATGACCGGCTTCTGACAGACGGGAAAACGGTAACGTTGCGCAGGAAGGAATAATATGGAGACAAAACAGCTTGCCATCCACGTGGAAGGACTGAATAAGGTATACCGCCTGTACGACCACAACAGGGACAGGCTCATCGATTCGCTGGGGCTTGCCAGAAAAAAACGCTATCGGGAGCATTTCGCCCTGAACAATGTGGATCTGGACGTATATCAGGGGGAATGTGTGGGGATTATCGGAACCAATGGCTCCGGAAAGTCCACCATTCTGAAAATCATCACCGGCGTTCTTAACCCCACATCCGGCACCGTGCAGGTGAACGGGCGCATTTCCGCCCTGCTGGAGCTGGGCGCAGGCTTTAATTACGAATACAACGGCATTGAAAATGTCTATCTGAACGGCACCATGATCGGCTTTTCGGAGAAGGAGATCGATGAAAAGCTGCAGGACATTCTGGATTTCGCGGATATAGGAGACTATGTCTACCAGCCGGTAAAGACTTACTCCAGCGGTATGTTCGTGCGGCTGGCCTTTGCGGTCGCCATCAACATCGATCCGGAGATCCTGATCGTGGACGAGGCCCTTTCCGTGGGCGACGTGTTTTTTCAGGCCAAGTGTTATCATAAATTTGAAGAGTTCAAAAAACAGGGCAAGACGATTCTCTTCGTCAGTCATGATCTGAGCGCGATCAGCAAATACTGTGACAGAGCGGTGCTGTTAAATCAGGGCGTGAAACTGGGGGAGGGAAGCCCCCGCGACATGATCGATATTTACAAGCAGGTGCTGGTGGGCCAGTACGAGCTTCCTTCCGGAGACAGGAAGGCAAATCTGGCGGCGGATGAGGACATCCGTAAGGCCGCAGCTGAGAAAATGGACGGAAAGAAAACGGAAGCTTCAGAGGGACAGCAGCCGGCCGGGACAGGAGACGCGGAAGATGGAAACGCAGAACGGTCCGCGGAGGAAGGCGGAGGCCGTCCGGTGCCCGGCCTCAATGTCCAGGCGCTTGAATACGGCACCAAAGAAGCCGAGATCGTGGAATACTATATGACGGACGGGGCGGGACTGCGCACCTCCGCCATTCTGAAGGGAGAGCCCTTTACCCTTCACATGAAGGTGCAGATCCATAAGGACCTCGCGGCTCCCATTTTCGCCCTTTCCATCAAGAACATCAAAGGCGTGGAGATCACGGGAACCAATACCATGGTGGAGAAAAGCTTCCTGGAGGGCGTGAAGGCCGGAGAAACGGTTCATGTCACCTTTACCCAGAAGGTGCGCCTGCAGGGCGGCGAATATCTGCTTTCCCTCGGCGTAACGGGCTATGAGAAAGACGCTTTTACGGTATACCACAGGCTGTATGACATCCTGAACCTGACCGTGATCTCAGACCATGACACGGTGGGATACTTTGATATGGAGTCGGACGTAAAAGTATGGTGTACGAGAAGAAGTTCTAAACCGGCAGAGGACGCCGGTTAAGAACTTCTGACAGTCTCGTACTACGATTCAGATGCCGCCTCCGGCGGCAGAAAGAGGAGGCAGGATGAAACATAAGCCTGATGGCTTATGTTTCATCCTGGGATTTGTGACATTTGTCACAAATCCCATGGATCGCAGCCAGGAAATCGCATACGCGATTCCCCGGCGCGACCTCAGCGCAAAAGCGCTTCGGTTAGGAGGTAATATGACGGAGCAGATCGGAAAAGTGACGCTGGACCTGTCTCATTATCCGGGGGAGGATTTTTACTGTGACGGGACGGTGGAGGATGAGATCCTGGAAATCGTGAAAAGCGTTCCTGCCGGGGAATATCAGAAGCAGATCGAGGAAAAGAAGAGCTGGCCGGTGTTCTATCATCTGTCGCCGCAGCGGGAGAACATCGTTTCCTGGCTTCCCATGGATAAGAGCACAAAGGTGCTGGAGGTGGGAAGCGGCATGGGAGCGGTGACGGGCGTCCTTGCCGAAAAGGCGGGAAGCGTCACCTGCGTGGATCTGTCGAAGAAGCGCAGCACCATCAATGCCATCCGCAATCAGGAGCGGGACAATGTGACGATCCATGTGGGAAACTTCACGGACATCGAGCCGGAGCTGCCCTGTGATTACGATTATGTGCTCTTAATCGGGGTGTTTGAGTATGGCCAGAGCTATATCCCCACGAAAACGCCCTTTGAGGATTTTCTGAAAATCAACCTGAAGCATGTAAAGCCGGGCGGGAATCTGGTCATCGCCATCGAAAACAAGATGGGGATGAAATACTGGGCGGGCTGTCAGGAGGATCATCTGGCGAAGTTTTTCGCGGGAATTGAGGACTATCCGGAGGGCGGAGGCGTGCGCACCTTTACCAGAAAGGGGCTGGAGCGGCTGCTTCACACCTGCGGGGTATCTGACTATCATTTTTATTATCCCTATCCGGACTACAAATTCGCGGACGTGATCTATTCGGACAGAAGGCTTCCCCGGCCGGGAGAGCTTTCCCGGAATCTGCGGAATTTCGACGGGGACAGGCTGCTTCTGTTTGATGAGAAAAACGCCTTCGACATGGTGATCCGGGAAGGGATCTTTCCCATGTACAGCAACTCCTATCTGCTCATGACCGGCCCCGCGCCGGAAACCGTCTATTCCAAATTTTCCAATGACCGGGCGGACATCTATGCCATCCGGACGGACATCACGGAGGATGCCGCAGGAAGAAAGCGGGTGCTGAAATACCCGGACGGCCCGGCGGCCGCGGAGCATGTGGAAAATATCGCGCGCTTCGGAAAGCTGTTACGGGAGCGGTACGAGGAAGGCGGCCTGTATGTGAATCGCTGTGAGATCGAAAGGGGGCCGGACGGCCTTCCCTGCGCCTGCCTGGAATATCTGGAAGGGATCACGCTGGAGGAGCTTCTGGATAACTGCCTGGAGGAGGGCGATCAGGCGGGCTTTGACGCCCTGTTTGAAGAATATCTGCAGAAAATCCGGGTGCATCAGGAAATGCCGGTTTCCGATTATGATCTGGTGTTCGGAAATATTCTGATCGACGCGCAGGGGCGCTGGAATCTGATCGATTATGAATGGACCTTTGAGGAACGGGTGGATATGGAGGCGCTGGCCTACCGTTCCCTGTACTGCTACCAGATGGGCGACGGCAGGCGGAAGGAACTTGCCATGGAGCCTTTCCTGAAGCGGCTTGGCATCAGTGAAAAAAAGGCGCAGGAATACCGGGCGAGAGAGAGAAGATTCCAGAAGGCGGTGACGGGAAACCGGGTTTCCATTTCCGACATGCGCGTGCTTCTGGGCAGAAGGGCCGTGCCCTGGCAGTCCTTTTTCTCCCAGGTGGAGCGCAGCGTGGTGGAGGTATTTGAGGATTTCGGACATGGATACAGCCCGGAGCACTCGTATCATTTATATCCGAGCTTTGTCGTTTCGGACATGATGCGGCTTTCCATCCCCCTAAAAGAGGGCGTGCGCGGCGTGCGGGTGGACCCGGCGGAATGCTCCTGCATCATCCGGATGAAGTCGGCTTCGCTTTCCGGAAAGGAGCTGGATCTTGCGGACAAGGCGGTGCTCGCCATGAACGGCTGGGAACTGACCGGAAAAGGGGAACGGATGCCGGTATTCTTTTTCCATACGGGCGATCCGAACATCAACATCCGTCTGGAAAAGGAAAACGGAGAAGCGGGGGAGATTCTGGAGCTGGAATTTGAGATCAACAGGCTGCCGGAGGAAACCGCCTCGGCCCTGGACGCGAATCTGAAAAGGAGACACTGGTTTTGAATATGAAAAAAATGCTGCAGGCTCCCATGCGCAGCAGGCAGAAGTACAGATATGAAGAGAGAATCCGGGAACAGACCGTGCGTTATCACGACTGGATCCTGAAAAAAGAGGCGAGGGAACGGGAAGGGCGTACCCTGAAGGGGGAGGACTTTGTCGTGAAATGTGTGCCCTACAGCGCCTGCCGGGCTTCCTTCCGGGTCCGGGAAGCGGGACGGGACGCGGATATCCTGGTCTTTCACGCGGACTGCGGAAAACCGGAGGAGGAAGCGCTCCGGCTGTTCGCGGACTTTTTCGCGAAAAATCCGGAGGCGGTTCTGGCCTACGGGGACGAGGACGAGATCCTTCCGGAGAACGGCGGCCGGCGCACCAATCCCTGGCTGAAGCCGGACTGGTCGCCGGACACGCTGATTTCCTATTTCTATTTCGGAAATATTTTTGCCGTGAGAGCTTCCGCGGCCTGCGGCGTTTCCTGGCCCGGGGATGCGGACTGGAAACGGAATCTGTATGACTTCTGTCTGAAGCTGTCGGAGAAGGCGGGGGCCGGACATGTGGACAGCGTGCTTTTTCATGGAAAAGAGCCCATAGAGCCCTTCGGCATGGAAGAAGAATATGCGGACCTGAAAAAGGAAGCCTACATAAGGCGGAACTGGCCGCTTGAACCGGAAGGAATGGTTTCCATTGTGATCCCTTCCAAGGACAATCCGGGCGTGCTTTCCACCTGCATCCATTCCGCCATGGAGGCCAGCAGCTACCGCAATTTTGAGATCATCGTGATCGATAACGGGAGCAGTGAGAAGAACCGCGCCCGGATCGAGCGGATGCTCTCCCAGATGGAGCCGGAATGCCGCTTCCGCTATGTATATGAGCCCATGGAATTCAATTTTTCCCATATGTGCAACCGGGGCGCTGCCCTGGCGAAGGGGGACTACATCCTGTTCCTGAACGACGACATCGAGATCATTCAGGAGGACTGGCTGGAAAAAATGGTGGAAAAGGCTCAGCTTCCCCATGTGGGAGCGGTGGGCGTGAAGCTTCTCTACCCTTCCAGCCGGGCCATCCAGCACGCGGGCATCACCAACATCCGCCTGGGTCCGGCCCACAAGCTGCAGTACCGGGACGACCGGACGGACTACTATTTTCTCAGAAACCGTCTGGCCTTTGACGTGCTGGGCGTGACGGGCGCCTGTCTGATGGTGAAGCGCAGCCTTTTTGAAGAGAGCGGAGGCTGGAACGAGGACCTGCGGGTGGCCTTCAACGATGTGGATTTCTGCTACCGCCTGCACGATATGGGCTATGTGAACGTGGTGAGAAACGACGTGGCGCTCTATCATCATGAGTCCTTAAGCCGCGGGCTGGACGACAGCGTGGAGAAGCTCAAGAGGCTGCACGGCGAACTGAATCTGCTGTATGAGCTGCATCCTGACGTTTACGGCAGGGATCCCTACTATCACCGCTATCTGGTGAAGGATGTGCTGGATCAGGAATTTTACGCGGGCAACCGCTATGAATATGAGGACAGAATGGACCGGGTGGCTCCGGAGATCATGAAGGAGGGCCTGCGGCCGGAGTGGAGCAACGAAGTGCTGCGCATGGGCATCGAATTCGCCGGGGATATGGAGAAATGGGAGACCGGAAAAGCCGGAGGCGGAGATTATTTCATCCAGGGCTGGTGCTATGCGCTCCAGGTGGATAACAGCCAGTACCGTTTCAACCTGATCCTGAAGCCCGCAGGCCGGGGAGACGGCCCTGCCGGAGAGGAGGCGGGAGCGGTGTGGAAGCTTTCCGTGAACCGCCAGTACCGCCCGGACATTCAGGAGAATCTGGGACATCTGGAAAAGAATCAGGTGGCGCTCACCGGCGTCTGCGTAAGCTTTCCCAGAAAGGCTCTGCCGGAGGGCGAGTATCTGATCGGCTTCCTCTGGGAGGACTGCTGCTCCAGGCAGAGGCTGTACCAGTGGACGGCGGAGACGATGAAGATCGAGTATTGAGTTGCGGCTTCGCGGATGGGGCGAAGGGAATTGCAACAGGATGAATGAAAGGCGGACAGATGGATAAGGACTACAGGGAAGCGTACGAGCAGGAGAAATACAAGAGCACCTATCTGGCCGGCCGGGTGGCCGAGCTGGAGGATCAGGTGGATGATCTCCAGTTTAAGCTGGACCGGATCAAGAACAATCCGGTCTGGAAGGCCAGCGCGCCGTTTCGCAGGTGCATGCATTTCTGCATCCGCCAGGTGGACCGGGTGAGAAACTGCGGCAGCCTTTCCGGCGTGATCGCCAAGATGAAATATAAGGCCAATGAACGTAAGGCCATGTGCCACTACGGCACGGAAAGCTTTCCGGATGATGCGGAGCGGGAACGCCAGAGAAATACGGTGTTTGACCGCATGGTGAAGATCAGCGTGCTGACGCCTCTGTGGAATACGCCGGAGAATTTCCTGCGGGAGATGATCGAATCCGTGCAGGCGCAGACCTATGAAAACTGGGAGCTGTGTCTGGCGGACGGCTCGGATGACGCCCATGCGTATGTGGGAGAGATCTGCCGGGAGTACGCGCAGAAGGATGCGCGGATCGTCTATAAAAAGTTGGAAAAAAACGGAGGAATCGCGGAGAATACCAACCGGTGCCTGGAGATGGCGACGGGCGAATTCGTGGCGCCGTTTGACCACGACGACCTGCTGCACCCGAGTGTGCTGTATGAATACGTGAAGGTGATCAATGAAAAGAACGCGGATTACATCTACTGCGATGAGGCCACCTTCAAAAACGGCGACGTGAACCAGATGATCACCATGCATTTCAAGCCGGATTATGCCATCGACAACCTGCGGGCCAACAACTATATCTGCCATTTCAGCATGTTCGACAAAAAGCTGCTGGAGGGGACGGAGCTGTACCGGACCAAATTCGACGGAAGCCAGGACCACGACATGATCCTGCGTCTGACGGACCGGGCAAAAAATGTGGTCCATGTGCCCAGGCTTCTGTATTACTGGAGGCAGCATGCGGGAAGCGTATCCTCCGGCGTGCAGGCCAAGCCCTACGTGGTGGAGTCTGCGAGAGGAGCGGTGGCGGACCATCTGCGGCGGCACGGCTTTTCCAATTTCAAGATCACCAGCACCCGGGCCTTTGAGACCATTTTCAAGATCACCTATGAGATCATCGGAGAGCCGAAGATTTCCATCATCATCCCCAATAAGGATCATGTGGAGGACTTAAGACGCTGCATCACCTCCATCATTGAGAAGTCTACCTATGACAACTACGAGATCATCGTGGTGGAGAACAACAGCGAAACCAGAGAAATTTTTGCCTATTATGAGGAACTCGCAAACAATCCGGCGGTGAAGATCATCACTTATAAAGGGAACTTCAATTATTCCGCCATCAACAACCTGGGCGTGTCGGCCTCTTCCGGCGAATATGTGCTGCTTTTAAACAACGACATTCAGATCATCACCGTGAACTGGATGGAGGAGCTGCTCATGTATGCCCAGCGCCCGGACGTGGGGGCGGTGGGAGCCAAGCTGTATTATCCGGACAAGACCATCCAGCACGCGGGTGTGGTCATCGGCCTGGGCGCGCACCGCACCGCGGGCCATGTGCATTACCGTCAGAAACGGGAAAATCTGGGCTACATGGGAAGGCTCTGCTACGCCCAGAACATGTCCGCCGTAACCGGCGCCTGCCTGCTGGTGAAAAAGGCGCTTTACGAAGAGGCGGGCGGCCTGGACGAAAGCTTCGCCGTTTCCTTAAACGACGTGGATTTCTGTCTGAAGCTGAGAAAGCTGGGTTATCTGAACGTGTTCACCCCCTTCGCGGAGGCCTATCATTATGAATCCGCCTCCCGCGGCTCCGACATGACGGGGGAGGCCGCCGCGCGCTACAACGACGAAGCTGCCCGCTTCCGGGAAAAGTGGAAGGCGGAGCTGGAAGCCGGGGATCCGTACTACAACCCCAATTTCAGCCTGGATAAGAGCGACTTTTCTTTACGCGTCTGAGAATTTGTAGTAAGATAGAAGCGACTGAATGGAATGCCGCCGGAAGACGGCAGGAAATGGAGGCGGAAAGCGCATGGCGCTTTCCTGGAAGAATCGCTGCGCGATTCTTCTCACTAAATTCTATGCCGCCGTTCGGCGGCGGAAATGGAGGAGAAAATGAGCTATATGGACGAGTACCGCTTCTGGCGGGAGGATTCCTATTTTGATCAGAAGACGAAGGACGAGCTTGCCGGAATCGAGGGCAACGAGAAGGAGATCGAGGACCGGTTCTATAAGGAGCTGGAATTCGGAACCGGCGGACTGCGCGGCGTGATCGGCGCGGGTACCAACCGGATGAACATCTATACCGTGAGAAAAGCTACCCAGGGGCTGGCCAATTACATCATCAAACAGGGCGGAGAAAAGAAGGGCGTCGCCATCGCCTACGATTCCCGCTACATGTCTCCGGAATTCGCGGATGAAGCGGCGCTGTGTCTGGCCGCGAACGGGATTAAGGCGTATGTGTTCGACGAGCTGCGCCCCACCCCGGAGCTTTCCTTCGCGCTCCGCACGCTCGGCTGCATTTCCGGAATCGTAGTGACCGCAAGCCACAATCCGCCGGAATACAACGGCTATAAGGTATACTGGGAGGACGGCGCGCAGGTGACTTCTCCGAAGGATAAGGAAATCATCGCCGAGGTGAAGGCGGTGACGGATTACCATACGGTAAAAACCATGTCGAAGGAAGAGGCGATGAAGGCAGGCCTGTATCAGGTGATCGGTTCCGAGATCGACGACGCCTACATGGTGGAGCTGAAGAAGCAGATCATCCATCCTGAAGTGATTCAGGAGATGGCGGACGATATCCGCATCGTCTACACGCCCTTCCACGGCACCGGAAACAAGCCGGTCCGCCGCGTGCTTTCCGAGCTGGGCTTCAAGCATGTGTACGTGGTTCCCGAGCAGGAGCTGCCGGATCCCGCGTTCACCACGCTGGATTATCCCAATCCGGAGGATCCCAAAGCCTTCACCCTGGCGCTGAAGCTGGCGAAGGAAAAGAACGCGGACATCGTGATGGCCACCGATCCGGACGCGGACCGTCTGGGCATCTACGCGCTGGATACGAAGAGCGGGGAATACGTTCCCTTTACCGGAAACATGTCCGGCATGCTGATCGCGGAATATATCCTGAGAGAAAGAACGGCTACGGGAACCATGCCGGAGAACCCGGCGATGGTAAAGACCATCGTGACCACCAACATGGCGGACCCGATTGCGGCGGATTACAACGTGAAGCTGATCGAAGTGCTGACCGGCTTCAAGTACATCGGAGAGCAGATCAAGCTGTTTGAGCAGACCGGCTGCAACAACTATGTGTTCGGCCTGGAGGAGAGCTACGGCTGCCTGGCCGGAACCCATGCCAGGGATAAGGACGCCGTGGTGGCGGTGATGTGCCTGTGCGAGGTCGCGGCATGGTGCAAAAAGCACGGAAAGACCCTGTGGGATCAGATGATCGAGCTGTATGAGAAATACGGCTACTATAAGGAAAGCCTTTACACCATCACCCTGAAGGGAATCGACGGTTCCAGACAGATCACGGAGATGATGGATAAACTGAGAAAGAATCCGCCCACCCATTTCGGGGATCTTCAGGTGACCAGAGTGCGCGACTATGCCACCGGCGTGATCAAGGAGCTGGCGACGGGCAAGGAAAGCCCTACCGGTCTGCCGGAATCCAACGTGCTCTATTTTGACCTGACCAATGATTCCTGGTGCTGCGCAAGACCTTCCGGAACCGAGCCCAAGATCAAGTTCTATATGGGCGTGAAGGGAACGAGCCTTGCGGATGCGCAGGAGAAGAATGAAAAGCTGACGGAAGAACTGAAGGCTGTGATCGAATAAGTGCAGAGCTGTTGAGGGGGCATCTGCCGCAGGAGATTCTTTCTGGCCGGAGAAGGGACCGGAATGCCGGACCGCTCCGAAATAGAAAGCCGGCGGCAGATGCCTTTTACGCACAGAAGGCGAAGGACGCGAAAGGGGGAGGCGAAAACGGAAAACAGGCTTGCGGCGGGCTGGAAACGGACGCTGGGATATTTTAGAAGAAACGGCATGTCGGCCGCCCTGTGGGCTGTGGCGGAACGGCTTTTTCAGGAGAAGGTGCAGAGCGGCTACCGCTATGTCCCCCCGGCGCAGGCTGAGCTTGACCGGCAGCGCAGAGAGGCGGAAGGCTGGGAAGATGCGCCTCTTTTTTCCGTGCTGGTCCCGGCCTACGAGACGCCTCCCGCTTTTTTTAAGGCTCTTCTGGACTGCATGCAGGCGCAGAGCTGGCCTTTCTGGGAGCTGGTGATCGCGGATGCGGGAAAGACGGACACCGTCAGAAGGCTTGCGGAGGGGCGCGGGGACGATCGCATCCGCTATCGGAAGCTTGCGCAGAACCGGGGCATAGCGGCCAATACCAATGAGGCGTTAAAGGAGGCGCGCGGGATCTATACGGGGCTTCTGGACCACGACGATCTGCTGACGCCGGATGCTTTGTATGAAATGGCCCTCGCCATAAGAAACCGGGAAAAAGAGGGAATCACTCCTGTTTTTCTCTATTCGGACGAGGATAAGTGCGGCGGGACGGGAGAGACTTTTTACGAGCCGAACCGGAAGCCGGACTTCAATCTGGATCTGCTTTTTTCCAACAATTATATCTGTCACTTCCTGCTTATGAGGACGGATGTTTTCCGGAGGCTTCAGGAAAGGGATGGCTATGACGGCGCCCAGGACTATGACCTTGTGCTGCGCGCTGCGGCGGGCGTGCTCGACGGTGTGCCGGAGAAAGCCTATGTGCATGTGCCGAAGATCCTGTATCACTGGCGCTGCCACGAGACTTCCACGGCTTCCAATCCGGAAAGCAAGCGGTATGCCTATGAGGCGGGAAAACGTGCGCTGGCAGATCTCTGTGCGGCCAGAGGCTGGAAGGCAGAAGCGGAGGAGACCAGGCATGTGGGATTTTACCGACTGCGCTATCAGCCGGACATCCTGCAGGTACGCAGTGACGTGGGAGCCGCAGCCTTCCCGCTTCCCTCCAGGAACGGAAAGCTGCGGAGCGGTATCTATGAGAACCGGACGCAAGGAGAAATGCTCTCTGCCTGGGAACATGCGGCAGGGGGAGCCTGGAAAAAACGGACGGCGGCGGAAGAAGACGCTCCCGGCAGCTTTGAAGCGGCAGGAAAAGAACGACCGCTCATGCGGTATGAAGGGCTGCCGCGGCATTTCAGCGGCTACCTGCACCGGGCGGTGCTGACACAGGATGTGGAGGCGGCAGATGTGCGGGCCATGCGCGTGAGGCCGGAGCTGGAAGAGGAGCTGCAGGAGGCGCTGCAGGCTGTCCGGCAGGGCATGGATCCGGTACAGGCCAGCCGGATCTTCTGCGGGAAGATCCGGGAAAGAGGCCTGCGGATCTGCTGGGAGCCGGAAGCGGGCGGAACACGGACGCAGGGCAGAGAGGACGGGAGTACAAAAAATGCGGGAAGTCCGGGAAGTCCCCGGATCCCTGGGAGGAATACGGATTGAAAACGACCGTGGTGATTCCCAATTATAATGGGAAGCAATACCTGAACAACTGTCTGAAGAGCCTGCAGGCTGCGGAGCGGGAGCGTCCTGCCGTTGTGGTGGTGGACAACGGTTCCGCAGACGGAAGCGGGGAGGAGGCAAAAAAGGCCTTTCCCTGGATCAGGCTGATCCGGTTTCCGGAAAACCGGGGGTTTGATGCGGCGGTCAATGAGGGGATCCGGCAGAGCACGACGCCCTATGTGTTCCTTCTCAATAACGACACCCTGGTGCGTCCCGGCTGCATCAGCGCCCTGGAGAGACGCATGGAGCAGGAGGAGAGACTGTTCTCTGTTTCCGCCCGCATGCTGGATATGAAAGATCCCTCCCGCATGGATGGAGCCGGAGATCTGTACAGCGCGCTGGGCTGGGCCTATGCGGTGGGAAAGGGAAAGCCGGCCGCCCGCTATGAAAAGCCCCGCAGCGTGTTTTCTGCCTGTGCGGGAGCGGCCATTTACCGGAGAAGCGCCCTGGAGAGGACAGGACTGTTTGACGAATTGCATTTTGCCTACCTGGAGGATGTGGATCTGGGCTATCGGGCGCGCATCCTGGGCCTGCAGAACGCCTATGAGCCCTCCGCCGTGGTGCTCCATGCGGGAAGCGCCACCAGCGGCTCCCGCTACAATGCGTTTAAGATCCGCTGTTCCGCAAGGAACAACGTTTACCTGATCTATAAAAATATGCCGCCCCTCCAGCTTGTGCTCAACAGCCCTTTTCTGCTGGCGGGCTTTCTGGCCAAGGCTCTTTTTTTCACAAAAAAAGGGTACGGAAGCGTCTATGCAGGCGGCCTGAAGGAAGGCCTGCGGCTGTGTGTCTCGCCGCAGGGCCGTGCATGCCGGGTACGGTTCAAAGGAAGCAATCTGGGGAATTATATAAGGATACAGATGGAACTGTGGGCAAATCTGTTCCGGCGGATCTGAGCGGATGGAGCACGACATCTGCCTGGTTCTGGCGGCCGAGTGAACTGTTAAGAAAATTTAAGTTGTGCTTTTGAGTCGAATATTGTACAATACAGATTGTATATGGGAAGCTGCTGCGTTGACTGCGCCGGTCATCACGCTGATCGGTACAGAGAAAGCGCACTGCGAACGGGATCCGGCCTGGCCGCCGTCTCCGGCGGGGATGAGAGAACGGATCTGGCAGCCGGGGCGGCAGCTGTGGGGAAACGGGTGAAACCATGATAAAGGATAACCAGCAGTATTTTAACCGACTGCATGTTATAATGGACGCGCTGGTGATTGCAGGCTCCTATATACTTGCGTGGTATCTCTGGATAGGAAGAAACAGGAATGAGGGGGGCGCTCCGGTAGGTGTGCTGGATATGGGGATTTATTTCAGCGCCCTGTATTTTGTTGTGCCCGGATACCTGATCCTTTATTACTGGTTCAAGCTGTACTCGCCCAAGAGGGTCCAGAGGAATGAGACGGAGATCCTCAACGTGTTCAAGGCGAACATCGTGGGCATGACCGTTTTTCTGGCCATACTGTTTATGGCAAACGACTGGAGACAGCTGCAGCTGCAGCATTTCTCCCGAGGCATGGTAGCGCTGTTTACAGCCATCAATACGGTAAACACTCTTCTGATGCGGGCATTTATCCGTTACTGCCTGCATTTTGTGCGCGCGAAGGGCTATAACCGCAAATACATCCTTCTGGTGGGATATTCCCGGGCGGCGGAGGAATATATCAACAGGATCAACAGCAATCCCCAATGGGGATATGTGGTAAGAGGAATCCTGGATGATAAGGTTCCGAGAGGTGCAACCTATAAGGGAGTGAAGGTGCTTGGTTCGATCAACAACCTTCTGTACATTCTGCCGGAAAACAAGCTGGACGAGATCGCGATCACTCTTTCTCTGGAGGACTATGACCGGCTGGAGGAGCTGGTGGATCTGTGTGAAAAATCCGGCGTGCATACCAAATTTATCCCGGACTACAACAGTCTGATCCCCGGACGGCCGTACATGGAGGACCTGATGGGGCTTCCGGTCATCAACATCCGATATGTGCCGCTGAGCAATACGATGAGTGCCATTGCAAAGCGCTGCGTGGATATTGCAGGCAGCTTTTTCGGACTGATCCTCATTTCGCCCCTTCTTCTCGTGGTGGCGGTGCTGGTGAAGACCACCAGTCCCGGTCCCGTGATCTTCAGGCAGGAGCGGGTGGGACTGCATAACAAGCCTTTTATGATGTACAAGTTCCGCACCATGCGTCAGCAGCAGCCCGGCGAGGAAAAAAAGGGCTGGACGGTGAAGGGAGATCCGAGAGTGACGAAGGTGGGAGCTTTTCTGAGACGTACGAGCATCGACGAGCTTCCTCAGCTTTTCAACGTGCTGAAAGGGGACATGAGCCTGGTGGGCCCGCGGCCGGAACGGCCGCAGTTTGTGGAAAAGTTCCGGGAGGAGATCCCGCGCTATATGATCAAGCATCAGGTGCGGCCCGGCATGACCGGCTGGGCGCAGATCAACGGCTACCGGGGAGACACCTCCATCCGCAAGCGGATCGAATACGATATTTATTACATTGAAAACTGGAGCATGGCATTTGATGTTAAAATCCTTTTCCTGACCTTTTTTAAAGGATTTATCAATGAAAATGCTTATTAATAAATAAGAATCAAAAGAAAACAGGAGAAAAAATATGGCATCATCAACGAGAAACGAAGGAAGCCGCAGGACGGGCGCCGGCCGCCCGTCAGACGCCGGCAGGCGGACAGGCGGCGGGGAAAGGCGTTCTTCCCGCAGGGATTATGACGGCTACGAAGAACGCGGTTATTCCTCCTCCGGACGCAGGACCTCCTCTTCCGGACGGCGGGATCCCAGAGACGACAGGCGCTCAGCATCCGGAGGCAGAAAGGGACAGGCGCGCAGAAAGAAAAAACAGACCAGACGCATCATCCTGTTCAGCGTGGAGATCCTCGCTCTGGTGGTGCTGGCCCTCGTTCTCTGGGCAGTGGGAAAGCAGGATGCCGTTCAGCACATCACCATCAATGAGAGTCAGATCGTGGAAAACATGAATGAGGGCGTGGAAGAGAACGAGACGATGCAGGGCTACCGGAACGTCGCTCTTTTCGGCGTGGACGCCAGAGACGATGATCTGAAAAAAGGAAACCGTTCCGATACCATCATGATCGCCTCCATCAATCAGGACACAGATGAGGTGAAGCTGGTCAGCGTCTACCGCGATACCTATCTGAACCTGAGCAATGATACCTACAATAAGTGTAATGCGGCCTATGCGGCCGGCGGTCCGGAACAGGCCATCCTGATGCTGAACATGAACCTGGATCTGAACATCACGGAATATATCAGCATCAATTTCAACGGTCTGATCGAACTGGTGGACAGCCTGGGAGGCGTGCAGATCGATGTGCAGCCGGAGGAGATCGAGCATCTGAACAACTATCAGAAGAGTATGTTCAGCACGGAGAGCAAGGTGGTGCTGACCGATGATTATACGCCTGTTACCAAGTCCGGGCTGCAGACGCTGAACGGCATGCAGGCCACTGCCTACTGCCGGATCCGTGCAACCGCGGGCGATGATTTCCGCCGGGCGGAGAGACAGAGGACGGTGCTGCTCGCCTGTCTGGACAAGGCGAAGAGCGCGTCGTTCTCCCAGCTGGAGTCCGCGCTGGACAGCGTGCTCCCGCATGTGGCGACCAATCTTGATACGGCGGAGATCCTGAGCGTGCTGCAGGAGGTTGCGAACTACAGCGTGACCGCTACGGACGGCTTTCCCTTTGAAGATACCCGTACGACGGGAACGCTGGGAAGCAAGGGAAGCTGCGTGATTCCCGTGGATCTGGAGACGAATGTGATCAAGCTTCACAATTTCCTCTTTGAACAGGAAGAATACACGCCTTCCGAGCAGGTGAAGTCCTACAGCGCGAAGATCTCAAGCGATACCGGATATTAACAACAGAAAGCAGTGTGAAAAACTGCTGCGAAAAGGCTGAAGGGGGCTGAGATATGCCCCCTTTTTCCATATGATACCGAGAGGGGAGCTGACAGATGAAAATCGATGTGATCATTCCCACATACCGGCCGGGAAGAAAATTTCTGGAGCTGATGAAGCGGCTGGCCGGTCAGAGCGTAAGAGCAGACCGGATCATCATTATGAATACGGAAGAAAAATATTTTGACGGACTTTTATACGGGACGGATTTCGCCAGAGAGTATCCGGAAGCGGAGGTGCATCACCTCTCCAAGAGGGAATACGATCACGGCGGGACGAGAGACCGGGCCGCGGCGAAAAGCAGCGCCGATCTGTTTCTGTGCATGACGGACGACGCGGTTCCGGCGGACGAGCATCTGATCGAACGGCTCCGGGATGCGGTCTGCAAAGAGGACGACATCGCCGTGGCTTATGCCAGACAGCTTCCGGGAAAGGACAGCGGGGAGATCGAACGCTTCATCCGATCCTTCAATTATCCGGAACAGAGCTGCATAAAGGGAGAGAAACAGCTGGAAACGATGGGAGTGAAAACCTATTTCTGCTCCAATGTGTGCGCCATGTACCGGCGGGATATTTTCCGGAAGCTGGGAGGCTTTGAGAAGCATACTATTTTTAATGAGGATATGATCTATGCGGC
The DNA here is from genome assembly GCA_019119815.1 of Candidatus Eisenbergiella intestinipullorum. Classification (GTDB taxonomy): domain Bacteria; phylum Bacillota; class Clostridia; order Lachnospirales; family Lachnospiraceae; genus Eisenbergiella; species Eisenbergiella intestinipullorum. The sequence goes on from DWWH01000012.1 coordinate 108,364, forward strand.
GAAGGCGGTGAAGGCGGGCTACCGGATCGCCTATGCGGCGGACGCCTGCGTATACCATTCCCATGACTATACGGCAAAGGAGCAGTTTCACCGGAATTTTGACAACGGTGTATCGCAGGCTCAGCATCCGGAGGTTTTTTCGGGCGTGTCCTCCGAGTCGGAGGGGATAAGGCTGGTGAAGCAGACCGCGTCTCATCTGCTCCGGTCCGGAAAGCCACTGCTCGTGCTGCGGCTGACCGCCGACTGTACGGCCAGATACCTGGGATTTTTTCTGGGGAAGCATTACCGGAGCCTTCCGCCCGGACTGGTGCTGCGCTGCAGCCTGAACCGGGATTACTGGAAGAAAAGATACTGATCAAAAGGATTGACCTAACGGCTGAAAACCGGGAAAAGAGGAGGAAATTATGTGCGGAATCGTAGGCTACATAGGAAAGAACCAGGCGGCGCCCATCATTCTTGACGGCCTTGCCAGGCTGGAATACCGGGGATATGACTCCGCGGGAATGGCGGTTTACGACGGAGAAAAGATACAGATTACCAAAACGGTGGGAAGGCTGAAGGCCCTGAGCGAGCTCACCCATGACGGGGCCACCATGCCGGGAAAGGCGGGGATCGGTCATACCCGCTGGGCGACCCACGGAGCTCCCAGCAATGTGAACGCCCACCCGCATTTCAATGAAAACAGGACCATAGCGGTGGTGCACAACGGCATCATCGAGAATTACATCGCGCTGAAAAAGAAACTGACCCAGAGAGGCTATCACTTCATCTCCGAAACGGATACGGAGGTGCTGGCGCATATGCTGGATTATTATTACAAGGGAGATCCCATGGAGGCCATCACCAAGGTGCTGCACCGGGTGGAGGGCTCCTATGCGTTGGGGATCCTGTTCGCCGATTTTCCCGGAGAGCTGTTCGCGGTGAGAAAAGACAGTCCCCTCATCGTAGGGCAGAACGGGGAAGGCTGCTTTATCGCCTCCGACGTTCCGGCCATCCTGCGCTACACCCGGACCGTGACCTATATTGAGAATCAGGAGATCGTGCGCCTGTCCGCAGAGGACTTTCATGTTTACAACGTGGATGCGGAGGAGCTGGAAAAGAAATCCGTGACCATCGACTGGGACGCGGAGGCGGCAGAAAAGGCCGGATATGAGCATTTCATGCTCAAGGAAATGTATGAACAGCCCAAGACCGTAGCAGATACCGCCGGACCCAGGATCAAAAAGAACGACATCGTGATCGAGGAGCTGGGGATGACCGACGAGGAGCTCCTGCAGGTGAAAAAGATCCATATCGTGGCCTGCGGCTCCGCCTATCACGCGGGAGTGACCGGAAAGTATGTGCTGGAGGGTATGGCGAGGATCCCCGTGGAGGTGGATCTGGCGAGCGAATTCCGCTATCGGGATCCCATCCTGGAGGACGGCGCCATGGTGATCGTCATCAGTCAGTCGGGAGAAACGGCGGATTCCCTCGCAGCCCTGCGTGAGGCAAAGAAGCGGGGCTTTCAGGTGCTCGGCATCGTGAACGTGGTGGGAAGCTCCATTGCCAGGGAGGCGGATAATGTGATGTACACCTGGGCTGGGCCGGAGATCGCGGTTGCCACCACCAAGGCCTACAGCGCCCAGCTCATCGCTCTGTATCTGCTTGCCATGAAATTTGCCCGTGTGCGTCATACGGTGACGGAGGCGGAGTTTGAAGAAATGCTGGGTGATCTGCGCCGCCTGCCGGATCAGATCGAGCTGCTTCTGAACAATAAGAACCGGATCCAGCGCTTTGCCAACCGTTATATCGCTGCAAAGGAGGTCTTTTTCATCGGCCGGGGCATTGACTATGCCATTTCCATGGAAGGCTCTCTGAAGCTGAAGGAAATTTCCTACATTCATTCGGAAGCCTATGCGGCGGGCGAGCTGAAGCACGGCACCATCTCCCTGATCGAGGAAGGCACGCTGGTGGCCGCGGTGGCGACGCAGCCGTATCTGTATCAGAAGATCATCAGCAACATGGTGGAAGTGAAATCCAGGGGCGCTTTTGTACTCGCCGTTACCTGCGAGGGCAACCGGGAGATCGAGAAGGCCGCAGACTATGTGATCTATATCCCGATCACAAACCGGTTCTTTACCAATTCTCTGGCCATCATCCCGCTGCAGCTGTTCAGCTACTACGTGGCCGTCGGCAAGGGCTGCGACGTGGATAAGCCCAGGAATCTGGCCAAATCGGTGACGGTGGAATAGCGGCGGGAATGGAAACGCATTTTGGCGGTTTTTATACATTTTCAATAGATTTATCACAGTTTGAACACAAATACCGGATATACTAAGGGCTGAACGAATAAAAGAGCCCGCAGACGCCGGTTTGTCCTTCCGGCGGCAGATGGAGGCAGAAAAAGAGTAGAAAATCAGAGAAAAGAGGGAACGGTCATGTTTGATCAGGAATTTTCCAGCGACCCCAATAAGAACGACGATACAAAGCAGGCACAGTCGGGACAGGAGAGCATGACGCAGAACAGTGCGTCGGGGGATGATGTGTCATCTCACAGCTCTGCATCCCAAAGCGGTACCTCCCAGAGCGATGTGTCCGGCCGGAGTGCGGGCGCATGGCAGGGAAGCTCTTCCGGGCAGAATGGTGCTGCCGGGCAGAGCGGCTCCTACAGCCGGGGAACCGGCGCATGGCAGGGAGGTGCTTCCGGGCAGGGAGGAAGTTATGGCCAGAGTACGGGCTGGCAGAATGGTACCTACGGTCAGAATGCCGGAACATGGCAGAACAGTGCCGCAGGCCAGAATGCTTCCTACGGTCAGAACAGCGCTGCGGGCCAGAATGCTTCCTACGGTCAGAACAGTACCTATGGCCAGAATGCCGGAGCATGGCAGAACGGTGCTTCCGGACAGAGCGGAACGGACAGATACGGCAGAGGATGGCAGCATGGGAATGCCGGACAGAATACGGCACAGGGAACGGCTTCTCAGGGCTCCAACGGTGCATACAGCGGTCAGAATGCCTATAGGGGGCAGAACGCCTGGCAGTCCTATCAGGGAAACTATCAGTATGGGAATGGGAACGGAGACTATGGAACGGTTCCCGGAAAGAAAAAGAAAGAGAAAAAGCAAAAGGAGAAGAAACCCGGCAGGCCGATGAATCCGTTCTGGAAGAAAGCGCTGGCAGTGGTTCTGAGTGCCGCATGCTTCGGCGTGATCGCCGGGGTCAGCTTCCTCGCGGTCGCTTCTCTCGGCGGATACCAGAACAGTGTTGCCTCTGCAACGGCTCCGGCAGTTTCGGAAAGCCAGAGCACGGATGCGGGAGCGGATACGCAGAGCGATGATTCCGGAAACAGCGCTTCTGTCAGCCAGGGAACCACCAGCATGGTGGTGACGGATGTGACCGAGGTGGTGGATCAGGTGATGCCCGCCATCGTGGCGATCACCAACGAATCCGTGACCTCCATCGAGAGCTTCTGGGGTCAGACCTATGAGCAGCAGCAGGAGTCCGCGGGAAGCGGTATCATCATCGGAAAAAATGATGACGAACTGCTCATCGTGACGAACAATCATGTGGTAAAGGACGCCAATCAGCTGTATGTCAGCTTCATCGATAATTCCATCGTGGAAGCCCAGGTCAAGGGTACGAGCCCTTCCATGGATCTGGCGGTGGTAGCTGTCAAACTGAATAATATAGAAAGCGATACCATGAATGCGATCACCATCGCGACGCTCGGGGATTCCGATTCCCTGAAGGTGGGCGAGCCGGTTATCGCCATCGGAAACGCGCTGGGCTATGGACAGTCGGTAACCACCGGCGTGGTGAGCGCGCTGAACCGTGTCCTGGAGGTAGATGAGACCGGAACCAGCAACGCGATGATTCAGACGGATGCGGCAATCAATCCCGGTAACTCCGGCGGAGCCCTGCTTGACATCAACGGACAGGTAATCGGCATCAATTCCAACAAGATCGGCGGAAACGCCATTGAAGGAATGGGCTACGCGATCCCGATTTCCGCCGCACAGCCTATCATTGAACAGCTGATGAACCAGGAAACCAGAGAAGCGCTGGACGATACGCAGAAGGGATACCTTGGAATCTCCTGCATCAACGTGACCTCCGCGATGGCGGAAGCCTACGGCATGCCTGAGGGCATTTATGTGGCGCAGGTTTATCCGGGAACCGGAGCGGCTGAGGCCGGAATCGTGAAGGGCGATATTATCACGGGAGTCAACGGGATGACGGTGACAACCCAGGACGATCTGCTGAATGCGATGCAGTATTATGCCATCGGAGAAACCATTGAAATCACGGTGATGCATGGAAATCCGACGGAAGGCTATGCGGAAGAAACCAGAACCGTGACGCTGACCTCTCAGGAGATGATGAATTCTGCGCAGCAGTGAGGCTTTGGCACGATCGCGCCGGAATTCAGGAAAAAAGAACAGATGTGAGTGAAAGAAAGGCATCGGGTGCAGAAAGAGACAGGCTTCTGCATCCGGTGCTTTTTTCTGCGGGGTAGCAGAACCCCGGGTTTCCGGCGCGGAAGCTTTTTCTTTACAGTTTTTATAGAAAGTTCACTTGTGTGTCGGAAAGCCATGTTTTATAATGAAAACAGCCCAAAAAGCGGCATTTTGCAGCCATTATTTTTGTACAGCGGCGGAAAGGAATACGGATGAACGATTTTGAACATAGAGATGATGAAAATAAAAACGAAATGACTGCCGGAACGGAGGAACAGGCGGAAAAGAAGGAACCGTCAGAAAAGCCTTCGGAAGAGGAAAAAGAGCCGTCAGAAAGCCGGAAAGAAGTTTCCGGCGGAACAGAGGAAAAGAAAAACGATACGGAATCGAAGTACGAGGATGTCTGCTTTATCTGCCGCAGGCCGGAAAGCAAGGCGGGAAAGATGTACCATCTTCCCAACAACATCTGCGTCTGCGAGGACTGCATGCACCGCACCATGGATACGGTGAGCCAGTTCGACTATCAGGGGCTTCTGAATAATCCCCAGCTGATGAACATGCTCAACAACATGAATAAGGACGGAAAATATCCCAACATCAGCTTCGTGAACCTCTCTGACCTGCAGGGGACCGGCGGAATCCCGAACAAGCAGAAGATTAAGAAAAAGGCGAAGGAAAAGGAGCAGGAGCCCGTTTTCGACATTAAGAGCATCCCTGCGCCGCATAAGATCAAAGCCAGCCTGGACGAGTACGTGATCGGCCAGGAGAAGGCCAAGAAGATCATTTCCGTGGCGGTTTACAACCATTATAAGCGGGTAGCGACGAACACCATGGACGATATTGAGATCGAAAAGTCCAATATCCTCATGATCGGCCCCACCGGTTCGGGAAAGACCTATCTGGTAAAGACGCTTGCCAGACTTCTGGATGTGCCGCTCGCCATCGCGGACGCCACCAGCCTGACGGAGGCGGGATATATCGGAGACGATATTGAAAGCGTGGTGTCCAAGCTGCTGGCCGCTGCGGACAACGATGTGGAAAAGGCGGAGAAGGGCATCATTTTCATCGACGAGATCGATAAGATCGCGAAAAAGAAAAACACCACCTCCCGGGATGTGAGCGGAGAATCCGTGCAGCAGGGAATGCTGAAGCTTCTGGAGGGAAGCGAGGTGGAGGTACCGGTGGGCGCGAACAGCAAGAACGCCATGGTGCCGCTGGCTACGGTGAATACAAAGAACATTCTGTTCATCTGCGGCGGCGCGTTCCCGGACCTGGAGGATGTGATCAGGCAGCGCCTGACGAAGCAGTCCACCATGGGATTCGGAAGCGAGCTGAAGGATAAATATGACAAAGACCCGGACATCCTTTCAAAGGTGACGGTGGAGGACCTGCGGGCCTTCGGCATGATTCCGGAATTCCTGGGAAGGCTTCCCATCGTCTGCACCCTGCAGGGGCTGACGAAGGAAATGTTCATCCGGATCCTGAAGGAGCCGAAAAACGCGATTCTCAAGCAGTACCACAAGCTGCTGGCGCTGGACGAGGTGGATCTGGAATTTGACGACGGCGCGCTGGAAGCCATCGCGGAAAAGGCCATGAAAAAGGACACCGGCGCGAGAGCGCTGCGGGCCATCATCGAGGATTTCATGCTGGATATCATGTATGAGATTCCCAAGGACGACAACATCGGCAGGGTAACGATTACAAGGGATTACATCGAAGGGACAGGCGGTCCCAGGATTGAGATCCGGGGAGCAGGCTATGCGCTGCCGGAGCACGCGGCTCCGACAGGAGGCTGAGAGAGCCGGGGCCCTTCGCGCGGGAATCGTCCGCCTGCTGCAGCCGGAAAGCGGAAGGAAGCCGGACGCCGGCTGCGTCCGGAGGATGGAAGAAAATGATCCGGGCAGCAAAAAAGCATCAAAAGCATCAAAAGCAGGAAAGCGTCATATTTATGTAAAAAAACGGGAGCGTCCGTTATGACCTGCAGGGATATGATCCTTTCCGAGGAATATCAGGATTTTCTCACTTATTATATTTTACCGGAAGGCACGCTGGAGGAAGAGGTATCCGGCGATGCCTTCTGTTTCGTGCCGGTGAGCGGCAGGCTGTGGTCGGTTTATTTTAACCGGCAGAACCTGCCGCCGCTTTCTTTTTCCGGCTATCAGTACCGCTATGTGACGGAGCTGTACGGGCTTGCCGACGAATTCGTGTGGGGGACGAAAGGACAGCGCTTCGATCCGCAGCCGTTAAATGCCAGCGGTATCACGGAGCTGCAGGGAGAGCCGCTTTTTCTGACGGGCAGAAATGTGGTGATCGGTTTCGCGGATACGGGGATCGATTATCGCAGCCCGGTATTCCGGCGGCAGGACGGAAGCAGCCGGATCCTGGCGATCTGGGATCAGACCGATCAGTCCGGGACGCCTCCGGAGGGCTTTTACTATGGCAGCGAATACACCAGAGAGCAGATCGACGCGGCGCTTTCTCTGGAAAATCCGTTGGAAGCGATACCTGTCACGGATGAGAACGGGCACGGGACGCGGATGGCCTCCGTCGCCGCGGGAAGCGCCGTAAACGGCGGACTGGATTTCCTGGGAGCCGCGCCGGATGCGGATATTGTGGTGGTAAAGCTGAAGCAGGCCAAACGGTATCTGCTGGATTTTTACCTGGTCCCGGAGGGCGTGCCCGCTTATGAGTCCAACGACATCGTGCTTGCGGTTAAATATCTGAATTCCTTTGCGATTCCTTTTATCCGTCCCGTGTGCATCTGCCTGGGGATCGGAAGAAATTTTGGAGATCACCGGTCGAATTCGGCGCTTTCCCGGTATCTTTCCGAGGTGGGCTCGGATGTCAACCGGGTGGTGGTGGTCTCCGGAGGAAACGAGGGGAATGCGGCGCACCACTATGCGGGAACCGTGACGGAGAGGGAGTCGGAGGAAATCGAAGTCCGGGTGGGGGAAGGAACCAGAGGATTTCTGATGGAAATCTGGGGAAACCTGCCGTCGTATTTTTCCGTCATGGTCCGTTCTCCCGGCGGGGAGGAGATTCCGGTCATCAGCAGCCGTCTGGAACAGGAGGTGGAATATTCCTTCATCTATGGCAGGAGCAGGATCCGGATCGATTACCAGCTGAATGATCTGGCCACGGGAAGCGAGGTGGCCGTGATCCGCCTGGAGGAGCCTGCGGCGGGCGTCTGGACCTTTCGGCTGGTGCAGGAGTCGGCGGGCTACGGAGCCTTTCACATGTGGCTTCCCATCCGGCAGTTTGTGGAGGGAACGGTGGAATTTTTACGTCCCAGCCCGGACACCACGCTGACTTCCCCTTCTTACGCGGAGGATGTCCTGGCAGTATCCGCCTACAACAGCAGGAACAACAGCTTCTACATCAATTCCGGGAGGGGCTTTGCCATGGACGGAAGGATCAAGCCGGAGCTGGCGGCCCCCGGCGTGGAACTTTCCGCCGCGGCCGGAATGCTTCGGGGAGGAGCGGTCGTGTCCACGGCCTCCGGAACCTCCCTGGCGGCTGCGATTACGGCGGGGGGCTGTGCCCAGCTGCTTCAGTGGTGCGTGCCGGATCAAAATTATCCCGATATCAACGGCACCGGACTGATCAGCTTTCTGGTACGCGGGGCGGCGAGGGATGCTTCCCAGAGCTACCCCAACAGGCTTTTCGGTTTTGGACGGCTGGATATGGCGGGCGTGTTTGACTGGATTGCCGGGATTGGGAGGGAATGAGAAAAACTTAAAGCCTGAGAAAATTTATGGGAAGGAGATGAAGGACGCGGTCAGGGGCGCCCTTCCTGAAGAATAGAAAGCAGATCCCGGATGGCCTCATCCGTCAGCCGTGCCATGGAGTAATCCTGTATTCCAACTACATGATGGTTGCAGCGGTTGACCGGGAGCAGGATTTTCTGAGCCGCACTGCTTCCCACCGCTACGGACATGGCCGGAGTGACCTCCCCAAGAAGGGAATCCGCGGCCAGGATGCCAAGCGGGCCGATGATGAAGTCAGCGTCCCGGCAGGCGACCAGAACCGGATTTTCTCCCGTGGCTCCGGCTTCCGCCCCGGCCTTCAGCATGGCGGCCGTGGCCGCGCTGTTGGTCCCGATGGCGATCAGCCGGGTCCCGGCGGGAAGCTCCTGCTGATGCTTCTTGATTTTTTCACAGAGCAGAGCGCCCATCCGGCCGCCCTGCCCGTCAATGACTACGATCTTCATGTCTGTCCTTTCCTCTGTTCCTGTGTCGTTTTCCGTTTTTACTGTGCCGGATTTTCTGCCGGCTGCATGGAAAATTCTACCACCACAGAGGCTTCGACGTCCAGTTCGCCGGGCATGATACTGAGACTTTCATCTGCAGCTGCGGCACTCAGGGTACGCTGCGCCAGTGCGCTGTCGTTGTAGCGGGCCTGCGTGTAGCCGCTGGTTTCCTGAATGGAAAGCACTTCGCCCACGCTGCAGCCTTCTGCCTGGGCCAGAGCAGACGCTTTTGTCCGGGCCGCGGAGACGGCAAGGGAAAGGGCTTCCTGGTAGGCACTGTCATATTCGCTGGACAGATAGGAAATGGACTGGATGTTATTGATACCCGCATCCACGGACTGGGTCAGGACCTCTCCCACCTGATCCATGGGAAGATCGGAAACGGTCAGCGTAGTGACCGCTTCATAACCTGTCAGGACCTGCATGCTTCCGCTCCAGTCATAGACCGGGTTCAGATAATAGCCGGTGGTGCGGATGGAGCTTTCCGAAACTCCCAGCTGATGTAGCCGGGCGACCACCTGGTCCGATACGGTGCCGTTCTCCTCCTGGCAGGTCTGCGCATCAGGACCCTGGGTCTGAACGGAATAGACGATTTCCGCAATGTCCGGCACCACGGAGACCTGCTCTGTGCTGCTCACAGTGACACTCTTTTCAGAAGCATCCCCGGAAACCGGAACGGAAGAGACGGCAGTCTGCTGCCCGCAGGCGGAAAGCGCAAGCAGCGCTCCGAAAAGAAGTACGGCGATAAGTCTGGACCTGATCTGTTTCATAAACATTCCTCCCTGAAAAGACGGGCCTGCCGGAAGAGAAGCCGACAGGCCGCCGTTTTTGTTAAGACGCATCGGAAAACGTCTCCCTTTCAGACTACTATACCAGAAAAAGAATCAGGAAAACAGATGCGGCCGGAAAAAATCAGGGATTCTTAAGAATTGCAAAGCCAGGCTACAGGCTCAGCTCCGCCCTCTTGATGATATGGTCCTGATAATCCTTGTCCAGCTCCACGAAGTAACCGCTCCAGCCCCAGACACGCACGATCAGGTTGCGGTATTTTTCCGGATGCTTCTGAGCGTCCAGCATGGTGTCCCGGTTGACGGAATTGAGCTGAAGCTGGTGGCCTCCCAGGTCCACAAAGGATTTGACCAGGGCGGCGACCTTGGAAATGCTTTCTTCATTGCGGAAGAGAGTGTCGTGCAGCTCCAGCGTCAGAGGGCCGCCGTTGACGACTTCGGTCAGATCCGGCCGGGTGAAGGACTTTATGATGGAAACGGGCCCCTTGCTGCGGGTAAACAGACTGGGCGAATAATTGCAGGCAAAGCCTTCCCCCGCGCGGCGTCCGTCCGGCGTGGCGCCGAGATCACGGGAAAACCACAGGTAATACATGGCGGAGCCGGTCCCGGCGCGGAAGCAGCCGCCCCGCTCGTTTTTGTGTCCCTTTACGGCTTCGGAAAAGGTATGCAGAAGGTCGGAGGCAATGGCATCCGCTTCCGGATCGTTGTTTCCCATCTTGGGAGCCTCATAGCGGAGAAGGTGCAGCAGACGGTCATAGCCTTCAAAATCCTTTTCCATGGCATCCAGCAGATCTTTTCGGGAAACCTCTCCGGTTTCAAAAACGTATTTTTTCACGGCGGCGAGGGAATCGGCGGCGGTGGAAAGGCCTGCCCCGTGGAAGCCATAGTTATTGTATACACAGCCGAGGGACACGTCCTTTCCGTTTTCCGCGCAGCCCTCCATCATCAGGGACAGGAAAGGAGCGGGATAGATATAAAGGTTTTTCGTGTTTTCACACATCTGTTCCACCCGGCTGCGGATCTCTGCCTGTACCTGGCTTCGGATGTCTTCATATCCGGACGCAGAAGGAAGCGCACGGACGATCACGTCCCGCACCACCCCGGCGAAGCAGAGAGCGTCGATGTTGGGGATCTCCATGCCCTTTCCGGGAATGATGAACTCCCAGCAGGCGGCAGCGGCATAATTTCTGGCATCCGTCTCGGCATAGCCCAGCTTTTTCAGCCCCGGGATCACCACATCGTCGTTGGAATACTGGGGAAAACCGAGCCCCTGCTTCGTGAGATGGGTTCCCAGCTCGTAGATGGAAAGAGGCGTATTTTTGCTCACGCGCAGATTGATCTTGGGGTCGATCAGGCGAAGCTGGAGGCTGGCCTTCAGGCAGAGCTCGGAAAGCAGGCTGAAGCCGTCTGCGCCTTCCGGCGTCATGCCGCCCAGGACCATGCTCTGGCCGTTGTCGCCCTGCTGCATGCCGGGGTACAGATCACTGTCGATATTGAAGGTGAGAAAATATTCCTCCAGCAGCTCCAGCGCGCTCTCCCCGGTCAGGCGTCCGCTTTCCATATCGGCCTGAAACCAGGGGAGCATATACTGGTCAAAACGTCCGAGGGTATTGTGATAGCTTCCGGACAGCCACATGGTAAAATGCAGGATCCGCTGCATCTGCAGCGCGTCATGCAGAGTCTGAGGAGCGCCGGAAAGCAGACGGGAAAGACTTCCGGCGATTTCCGCAAGTCCCTGCTCTTTAGCGGCGCAGAGGTAGCGCCGGATGAGATCTGTCAGCGCGTCCAGGATTTCCAGCTCTCCCTTCAGATAATCCGCCTCGGAAAGCTTTCCCTGTTCGGAAAACATCCGATACCGTTGCTCCGTCAGGCTTCGCATGCCGGGAAAGCCGGCGGAAAGAAAACGGGAATAGTCCACGCAGATGTTGGACAGCTCGCCGGATTCGTGCAGACGGTGGCTGCGGGCGAGCTCTTCTTTTTCTTCCGGCGTAAAAAGGGCCTGCAGGGTGGGATTGGTGCGGACAAAGGCGATGGTCTGGCCAGGGAAAAATACGGGAGTTTCTTCGTTCAGCATCCAGACCAGCCGTCTGACGGCCCGGCGGATGTCGGACAGCCCTTCTTTCTGAAAGACACGGGCCAGAAGAAATTCATCGGAAGGGGCTTTTCGGCAGGAACGGTGTCCATGATCTTCTACAAACAGTTTTCTCAGAGCTTGAATACGTTCAGTCATAATGATCTCCTTTACAGGGTAACGGCTTTTATCTGATACTTTTCAAAAAGGTGCGCCGGAATCCGAATCGGAACGGACGGGTCAAAATCCGGATGGTATTCCATGCCGAGCATGCCGTATTTGGCCCCTGCCGTCTGGTGATAGGGCAGCAGCTCCACCCGCAGAAGGGAGGAAGCGCCGGACAGGAAGGCGGCAGTCTGTTCCAGGTTGGCGGCGGAATCATTCACGCCGGGGATCAGCGGGATGCGGACCACAAATTCCTTCTTCCCCCGGCACAGATGGGTGAGATTTTCCAGGATCACCCGATTGTCAACGCCCGTATAGCGCCGGTGCAGGGCAGGGTCCATGAGCTTCACATCCATCATGATAAAGGAAAGACGGTCCGTAACCGCCTGAAAAAGATCAGGAGGCGCATAGGCGGAGGTCTCGATGGCAGTGTGCAGGTCGGAAATCTGCTCCAGCACCTCCAGAAGGAAATCCCCCTGCATGAGCGGTTCGCCGCCGGAAAAGGTGACGCCTCCTCCCAGGGCGGCATAGTAGTCGCTGTTTTCCCGGATGGCCGCTGTCAGCTCCTGTGACGTCATGCGTTGGCCGCTGATCGTACGAAGGCCGAGCGGGCAGACCCGAACACAGGCACCGCAGGCGGTACAGTCGGCGGGAAAGGCAGGAGAGGGACTTTCCTTATCCGGAGAAAGCGGACAGACAAGCCGGCATTTTCCGCAGCGGGAACAGGAGCTGCGGCTGAACATGAGCTGAGGCCTGGCGGAAAGTCCCTCCGGGTTGTGACACCACTGACAGCGCAGCGGGCATCCCTTGAAGAAAACGGTCTGCCGCACTCCCGGCCCGTCGTGGACGGCAAATTCCTTGATGTCAAAAATGGTTCCTGATCTCATCCTGAGCTCCTCCCCTTTCTGTGTGAGCCCATGCTCCGCTGCGGATCCCGGACGGAGCCGCAGCCCGGGACTTGCGTGGAACGTACCTTTTTCCGGCACTGCTTGAGCTTTTTAAGCTTTACATTAACGATAATGTTATCGTTAACTGGATTATAGATCAAAAGAGCCGGGCTGTCAACGAAGATAAAAAAACAGAATCAACAAATATTTTTCTTTCAATTCAGAACATATGGACAAAAGCGATAGGAAATGCGGATGCAAAATGCAGAAAGCGGAAAAGAAATGCGAAAACGGAAGAAGCGGAATTGACTTATCCGGATTCTGTGTTAAGATGGAAAAGAGTCGGAAAGATGGAAAGGGTCGGGAAAAGAGAAGCGGCGGGGCCGCAGACGCTCCGGCGCGGAGGATAGCATGGCACAGAGAAGAAAAAACGGAAATGTGACGCTGAAGGACATTGCGGCGGAGACGGGTTTTTCCGCCAATACGGTTTCCCGGGCGCTGGCGGACAAGCCGGATATTTCGGAGGAGACCAAAGAGGTGATCCGCAGAAAGGCGGAGGAGATGGGTTATATCGCAAACGCGCTGGCCAGCTTTCTGCGCTCCGGAGTGAGCAGGAACATTTCCATCATTGTGGGTGATATTTCCAATCCCCATTTTTCCGTTATGGTGAAGGAAATGCAGATGCTCCTGCAGAAAAAGGGCTATAATTCCATTATTTTCAATACGGAAGAAAATCTGGAGATGGAACGGCAGGCGATCACGGTGTCCATCAGCCAGAACGTGGATGGGATCATCCTCTGCCCTGCTCCCGGCGGGGAGGCGAATATCGGGCTGCTGCGGCACTACGGAAAGCCCTTTGTGCTGATCGGAAGAAGACTGGAGGCGGAAGCCGGTTCGAAAACCAGCTATGTGGTCTGCGATGATGAAAACAGCGGCTACACCGCCATGCGCTGTCTGCTGGAGCAGGGGCACAGGAGGGTGCTTTTTTTCAACGGACCGAAAGAAATCTCCAGCGCCAGAGAACGTCTTACGGGATACCGGCGGGCCCTGCGGGAGGCGGGGATCGCCTACGACGGCAGCCTGGTGCATACGGTGCCCGTTACGGCGGGAAAAGGGACACAACGGATGCGCAGGATCCTTTCCGGCAGGCAGGATTATACGGCGGTCCTGGCATTCAGCGATCTTCTGGCCTGGCAGGCAGTCTGCATCCTGGAGGAGCTGGGAAAGAGCGTGCCCCGGGACTGCTCGGTGATCGGTTTCGACAACATCCATTTTGCCTATCCGCACCATCTCACCTCCATCTCTTCCTCCAAGACCACCATGGCCAGACGGTGCGTGCAGATCCTTCTGAAGCAGCTGGGCGGCAGGAAGGGAGAAGAGGAGCGGGTCGTTCTGGAGACGGAGCTTGTGAAGGGGGATACGGTGAGGGGGATTTTCGAATCAGATGCAGAAAGCTTGGGATAAAGTGCAGAAGCTGAATATAACATTTTTTGCTGTCTCACATTAACGATAATGTAAATAGAGGAGGAAAAGTCAAATGAAAAAAGCAACACTGACGCTGGACAGAAGCTACCGGGTCGGAAAGATCGACCGGAGGATTTACGGCTCGTTCATCGAGCACATCGGAAGAGCCGTTTACGGAGGCATCTATGATCCCGGACATCCGCTGGCGGACGATCAGGGCTTCCGGAAGGATGTGATCGCGCTGACGAAGGAGCTCATGGTTCCGATCGTGCGTTACCCCGGGGGCAATTTCGTATCCGGTTATAACTGGGAGGACGGGATCGGACCGAAGGAACTGCGCCCGAAACGGACGGAGCTTGCGTGGTTTGCCATTGAAAACAATCAGGTGGGCGTGGACGAATTCTGCGAGTGGGCCAGAAGGGCAAACACGGAGGTGATGATGGCCGTGAATCTGGGAACCAGAGGAGCGGACGCAGCGAGAAACCTGGTGGAATACTGTAATTTCCCCTCCGGCACCTACTGGAGCGACCTGAGGATCCAAAACGGATACCGCGATCCCCATAACGTGAAGCTGTGGAACCTGGGAAACGAGATGGATGGCCCCTGGCAGATCGGACATAAGACGGCGGAGGAATACGGAAGAGCGGCCTGCGAAACGGCAAAAGTGATGCGGTGGGTGGATCCTTCCATCGAGCTGGTTGCCTGCGGAAGCTCCAATTCCGGAATGCCCACCTGCTATGACTGGGAAGCGACGGTGCTGGATCATACCTACGATTTTGTGGATTATATTTCCATGCATCAGTATTATGGAAACCGGGATAATGATACTCCGAATTTCCTGGCGAATACGGTGGACATGGATCATTTTATCAAAAACATCGAGTCCGTATGCGATTACGTGAAGGCGAAGAAGCGCTCGAAGAAAACGATGTATATCTCCTTCGATGAATGGAACGTCTGGTATCATGCGGACGAGGCAAATGCAAAGGCGGAAAAATGGCAGGAAGGACCGTCCTTTAACGAGGATATTTACAATTTCGAGGATGCGCTTCTTGCCGGAGGCATGCTGATCACTCTGATCCGGAATGCGGACCGGGTGAAGGTGGCCTGCCAGGCGCAGCTTGTAAATGTGATCGCGCCGGTGATGACGGAGAATGGGGGAAGGATCTGGAAGCAGACGATCTACTACCCTTATCTGCACGCTTCCGTATACGGGAGAGGAACGGCGCTGGAAATGCTGGTAGACTGTCCCAAATATGATACGAAGGATTATACGGATGTACCGGTCCTGGATGCGGTCGCCGTGGAGAACGAGGACGGAGAGCATGTGACCGTTTTCGTGATGAACAAGAGTCCGGAGGCTGTTGAGACGGAATGCGATCTGAGAGATTATCCGGGATGCCGCCTGGAAGAGATGCTGGAGATGACCTGTCCGGATCTGAAGGCGGTCAATACGGCAGACTGCGAGCGCGTAGCGCCGCATCCGTCGAGTGCGGCGCGGATCGAGGACGGAAGGCTTTCTGTGAAGCTGGAGGGCTATTCCTGGAACGTGATCCGGGTGAGAAGATAAAAGAGTGGTATTCAGGAAAGAAGGGCTGCTTCCATCCTGGTCCTGTTGCCCGCCATGATCGTATTTTTCCTTGGTCAGAAGCACATCCTGGAAGGAATTGCGACGACCGGGATCAAGGGGTAAAATAAAAAACAGAACCGTTGGGAAAGGAGTTTTCACACTATGATGAACAGACCCGGGCACCGGCAGGTGCACATTACGGAAGGCTTCTGGAAGGAGCAGCTGGACAAGATCCATCATGTGACCGTCTGGGACGTGCTGAACAAGTTTGAGCACGATCACGAGGATGGGATCATGAAAAATTATGAATGGGTGGCAGAGAAAAAGCCCGGAAAGCATGTGGGGCCGCCCTGGTATGACGGTCTGATCTGCGAAGTGATCCGCGGGATCAGCGACATCATCGCCGCTTCCTATGATAAGGAGCTGGACGAGAAGATCGAAGCCTATACGGAACAGATCAGCCGGGCGCAGGAGGCGGACCCGGACGGCTATATCAATACCTATACCACTCTGATCTGTCCGGACAGGCGCTGGGGGGAAAACGGCGGAAGCCTGATCTGGCAGCATGAGACCTATAATATCGGCTGTCTGGCAGAGGCGGGAATCCATTATTATCTGGCGACAGGAAAGACAAAGCTTCTCTCCTGTGCCGTGAAGGCGGCGGACTGCATGTGTTCTGTCATGGGGCCGGCGCCCCGCAAAAATATCGTTCCCGCCCATTCTCTGGCGGAGGAGGCCATGGTGAAGCTGTACCGTCTGCTGAAGGACGATCCGAAGCTGGTACGGACACTGAAGGAAGAGTATGCCCTTTCGGTGCGGCCGGAAAAGTACCTGGAACTGGCCCGCTTCTGGATGGATCACAGGGGCGTGCATGCGGACCGCGCTTCCTTCCCCCACTATATGGGAGAATATGCACAGGATCACTGCCGGATCGAGGAGCAGTCCGAGGCGGTGGGCCATGCGGTGCGGGCGGCTCTCATGTATACCGGCCTGACGGCGGTGGGCATTGAGACCGGGGAGGAAAAATATCTGGCCGCCGCAAAGCGTCTCTGGGATAATGTGGAGCAGACCAAGCTTCACATCAGCGGCGGGATCGGAGCGGTGCACAATGAAGAGCGCTTCGGTTATCAGTATGACCTCCCCAATGACGCCTATCTGGAAACCTGTGCCGGCGTGGCGTTCGCTTTCTGGGCGGGGGAAATGTACCGGGCATTCGGAGAGAGCAGATATATCGACGCATTTGAGTGCGCGCTGTATAACAACGTCCTGCCCGGCCTTTCTGCGGACGGCGTTCATTATTTTTATGAAAATCCCCTGATCAGCGACGGGATGGTGGAGCGCTGGTCCTGGCACGGATGCCCCTGCTGTCCGCCCATGTTTCTGAAGCTGATGGGCTGTCTGCAGGATTACGTGTATGCTGTCGGAGAAGGCCGCCTGGCGGTGAATCTCCACATCGGCAGCGAGGCGGAGCTTGCGGTGGACGGCCTGCAGGTGAAGATCGGGCAGAAAAACTGCGGCATTCCCTGGAGCGGAGAAAACACCATCGTGCTGCATCCGGAGAGGGAGGAAGCCTTTACGCTGGCCATCCGCAGGCCGGCCTGGTCGGGCAGCTTCTGCGCCGTCTGCCGCGGCCGCCGCTACGAGGAGACGGACGGGAAAGGGTATGTCCTGATCACGGAAGCCTTCCGGGACGGAGAGGAGATCCATATTTCCATGGAGCTGCCTGCCATGAAGGTGGAGGCTCATCCCTATGTGAGCGCTGATGTGGGACGGGTGGCCCTGATGCGGGGCCCGCTTCTGTACTGTCTGGAGGAGGCGGACAATCCGGGCGGTATGGATGTGACTCTTGCAAACGGGGCGCTTTCGGTATCGCAGCAGGAGATCTGCGGCCCCGTCCGGGTGCTTTCCGGAGCCTGTGCGGACGGCGGTACCTTTACTGCCATACCTTATTATCTGTGGAACAACCGGGGAAAAGGAAAGATGGCAGTGTGGCTGAAGCAGGAGGGCAAGGATGCCGGAGCCGGAAATGCCTGGGAGACCGCCGGAGACTATGCGGCGCACCGTACCGGCGCAGGAAAAGCAGCGGATCTGACCGGATGGGAAGGAAAGCTGTACCGCAGATATGATGCCGGATGACACTTCTGTTTTGACCGGGCCCAAACGGAAATATTTTTGATAAAAAAAGCAGTCAAAAACAGATGACTGCTTTTTTTATTGCGTGTATAATGGATGGTTGTACAGACAGGAAACGCAATCGAAGAGGTACGTCAATGAATCTGATCAATATAGAGAAAATCACCAAGTCCTTTACCGACCGCAAATTATTCGACAACGCGTCCTTTTCCCTGCAGGAAGGGGAAAAGGTAGGCGTCATCGGCATCAACGGAACCGGGAAAAGTACGCTTCTGAAAATGATGGCGGGGCTGGAGGAGCCGGACGAGGGAACCATCACGACGGCCAATCACGCGGTGATCCGCTATCTGCCCCAGCACCCGGAATTTGACCCGGCAATGTCCAGCCTGGAATGCGTGCTGGCGGGCAATGTGTCGGAGGAGAACCGGTGGAGCATGGAAAGCGACGCGAAGGCGATGATGACCCGGCTGGGGATCCGGGATTTTTCCCAGCCCGCAGGCCAGCTTTCCGGCGGCCAGAGAAAACGTCTGGCGTTGATTTCCGTCCTGCTTTCTCCGGCGGATATTCTGCTGCTGGACGAGCCAACCAACCATCTGGACAATGAGATGGCCGACTGGCTGGAGGATGAACTGAAAAAATGGCGCGGCGCGCTGGTCATGGTGACTCACGACCGCTATTTTCTGGACAGCGTGACCAACCGGATCGTGGAGATCGACAAAGGAGCCATTTACAGCTATCAGTCCAACTATTCCGGCTTCCTGGAGCTGAAGACGCAGCGGGAGGAGATGGCGGAGGCGAGCGAGCGCAAGCGCCAGTCCATCCTGCGCGTGGAGCTGGAGTGGATCCGCCGTGGGGCCAGGGCCCGCTCCACCAAGCAGAAGGCGCACATCCAGAGATATGAAGAACTGCGGGACCGGCAGGCTCCCGTTCAGGATTCCAGAGTGGAGCTGGGCTCCATTTCCACGAGACTGGGGAAAACCACGGTAGAGCTTATCGCTATCTGCAAAAGCTATGGCGACAGAAAGCTGATCGACGATTTTAACTATATTTTCCTGAAAGGGGACCGGGTGGGAATCATCGGGCCGAACGGCTGCGGAAAGACCACTCTGATGAAAATCATCGCGGGGATCCTTCCTCCGGATTCCGGCGAGGTGGTGGTCGGACAGACCGTAACAATGGGATATTACGCCCAGGAGATCGCTTCGGAGAAGCCGGAGGAGGCGGCCGACGGGCTTTTTTATATGGATCCCGGACAGCGGGTCATCGATTATGTAAAGGAGACCGCGGAATACATCCGGACGACGGACGGCGTATTATCCGCGTCGGCCATGCTGGAGCGGTTTCTTTTTCCGCCGGACAAACAGTACAGCCCCATCGGGAAGCTTTCCGGCGGGGAGAAAAAGCGCCTGAACCTGCTGCGGGTGCTCGCTTCCTCCCCCAATTTCCTGCTTCTCGACGAGCCCACCAACAACCTGGACATCGCCACCCTGACGATCCTGGAGGACTATCTGGATCATTTTGAGGGAATCGTGGTGGCCGTATCCCACGACCGCTATTTCCTGGACCGCACGATGAAGCGGATCTTCGCCTTTGAGGAGGACGGCAGACTGCGTCAGTATGAGGGCGGATATACGGATTATGCGGCGCGCAGAGACGCGGAGAGAAAGGCACGGGAGGAAGAGGCGGAAAAGCGCGGGGCCTCTTCCAGGACGGATGCCCGCGCCGGGACAGGCGCTTCTGCAAAGGCGGATGCCGCAAAACAGGGCGCTTCCGCAGGCCCGGACGCGTCCGCCGATCCGGATGCACCCGCCGGTGAAAAGGGCCGGCGGGGCCAGCGCACCCGCGGGCCGCAGAAGCTGAAGTTCACCTATAAGGAACAGAAGGATTATGAGACGATAGAGGCCGATATGGCGGCGCTGGAGGAGCGGATCGCCTCCCTGGATCAGGCCATCGAAGCCTCCGCAAGCGATTTCGTGAAGCTGAATCAGCTCATGGCGGAGAAAGCGGAGGCGGAGGCCGCTCTGGAAGAAAAAATGGAGCGGTGGATGTACCTGGAGGAGCTGGCGGCGAAGATTGCGGAGCAGGCCGGACAGTAACCGGCCAGGGGCCTTTGGAAGGCCGGTAAACGTAACAGGAACGGACTGCAGTCAATCCGCCGGCAGAGACCGGCGGCAGGACAGAAGAAAGGACGATAATAATGGAAAAACTGGGAAGAAACGATCATTGCTGGTGCGGAAGCGGAAAAAAATACAAACAGTGCCACGAGGCATTCGATGAGAAAATCCATCATTTTGAGCTGGAAGGCCACATGGTGCCCACCCATGACATGATCAAGAACCCGGAGCAGATTGCGGGCATCCGGGAGAGCGGCAGGATCAACACGCTGGTGCTGGACTATGTGGCGGAGCACATCCGGAAGGGGATGACGACGGCGGAAATCGACCGGCTGGTGGATACCAGGACCAGAGAGCTGGGCGGCATTCCGGCGCCGCTTGGATATGAGGGCTTTCCGAAGAGCGTGTGCACCTCCATCAACAGCCAGGTCTGCCACGGCATTCCCAGCGAAACGGATGTGCTGAAGGACGGCGACATCATCAACGTGGACGTTTCCACCATCTATAACGGCTATTACGGGGATTCCTCCCGCATGTTCTGCATCGGAAATGTGTCGGAGGAAAATCTCCGCCTGGTGCGGGTGGCAAAGGAATGTATGGAAAAGGGAATCGAACAGGTGAAGCCCTGGAAGTTTCTGGGAGACATGGCGGATGCGGTGAACCGCCATGCGAAAGAAAACGGCTACAGCGTGGTCATCGACATCGGAGGCCACGGGGTAGGGCTGGAATTCCATGAGGATCCCTTCGTCAGCTATGTGGCTCCGGCCGGGACGGAAATGCTGATGGTTCCCGGCATGATTTTCACCATTGAGCCCATGATCAACATGGGGAGCGCGGACATTTATGTGGACGATGCGAACGGCTGGACCATCTATACGGAGGATGGAAAGCCCTCCGCACAGTGGGAGACCATGGTTCTCGTCACAGAGGACGGCTGCGAGATCCTGGCTCATTGAGCCGGCTGCCGATTCGGAGGAAAGCCCGGACGCCTAAATGCGTTCCGGAACCTCCGCTTCCAGAGCCTCGTTCAGTTCCCTGATTTTGGCAAGAACGCCATCCACCGCGGCCTCTTCCGGAATTTTCACCGCGCTGGCCTTATCTCCCCGCAGGGAGAGCTCCACGCAGCCTTCCTTCAGGTTTCTGGGACTTGCTACCAGGCGGACGGGAGCACCGAGAAGATCTGCGTCGGAGAACATGACGCCCGCGCTCACGTTTCTGTCGTCATAGAGGACCTCCACGCCGGCCTTCTGCAGCGCCTCATACAGGCGGTCCGCCTGGGCGCGTACCTCGGCGTGATCCCCTCTCATACAGCACAGATGCACCTGCCAGGGCGCGATGGAGATGGGCCAGATGGGGCCGTAATCGTCGTGTCTTGCCTCGCAGACGGAGGCGGCCAGCCGGCCTACGCCGATGCCGTAGCAGCCCATGATGGGGGTATGGCTGCCTCCTTTTTCATCCACGTACTGCATGCGCATGGAACGGGTGTATTTGTCCCCCAGCTGGAAGATATTGCCCACCTCGATGCCGCGGGAAATGGTCAGGCTCCGTCTGCCGCAGACCGGACAGATGCCGCCCGCGGAGGCTTTGGCGAAGTCCCGGTAAACCGCATCCGCGCAGTCCCGTTTCATGTCCAGCCCCGTCATGTGCCAGCCCTCCCGGTTGGCTCCGCAGGCAAGGCCGCAGAGACCTTCCAGAGAGCGGTCGAACAGGATCTCGCTTCCTTCCGGCGCCTGCAGGGAAACCGGACCGATGAAGCCGGCCTGCAGGCCGCTTTCTTCCGTGATGACAGCCGGATGGATGTCCGCTCCCAGGAAGGAGGTGAGCTTCGCCTCGTTCACCTCCAGATCGCCGCGCAGGAACAGGATGACATAAGAGTCGTCCTGATTTTTCTGATAAACCACAGCCTTGCAGGTGGAGGAAGGAGCGATGTGCAGGAAATCCGCCAGCTCATCAATGGTGTGCACGCCCGGCGTTTCCACGGGAAGGAGGGAGCCGGCCGCCTGACCTGCGGCCGGCCGGGTGCTGTCCACCGCCGTGCCGTCACCTGGCGCAGGATAAATGCATTCCGCGGCTTCCATGTTCGCGCTGTAGCCGCATTCCGGGCACAGGACGATGGAATCCTCTCCGGCGGGGGTGAGCAGCATGAATTCATGGGACAGATTTCCTCCCATCATGCCGGAATCCGAGGCCACGCAGACCACCTCCGGAATGCCCGCCCGCGCGAAGATGCGCTGATAGGCCCGCAGGCAGCGCGCGTAGTAGCGTTCCAGATCCTCCTGAGAGGTGTGGAAGGAATAGGCGTCCTTCATGGTGAATTCCCGCACCCGGATCAGTCCCGCGCGGGGACGGGCCTCATCCCGGAATTTGGTCTGGATCTGATAGATCATGAAGGGATAACGGCTGTAGGTGGAGGCGTATTCCCGGACCAGCTGGACGGAGGCCTCTTCGTGGGTCATTCCCAGCACCATTTTTGCGCCGTTTCTGTCCGTGAAGCGCAGAAGCTCGCTGCCCACGGACTCATATCTTCCGGATTCCTCCCACAGGGACGCGGGAAGAGCCACCGGGAAGGAAACCTCCTGTCCGTCCAGAGCATCCATCTCCTGACGGATGATCTCCTCGATTTTTTTCGTGATCCGCTTCAGCGGAGGAAGCGAGGAATAAATGCCGTTGGCTACATACTTCATGTAGCCGCCGCGCAGCATGAGCGCATGGCTTGCCACCACGCAGTCCGACGGTGTCTCTTTGAAACGGTCGCCGACCAGTTTTGAAAGCTTCATAAAATGTTCTCCTTTCCGGCACGAACCACCGGTTCGCGCGCTGCCGCAGACGGCCCTGTAAAATGAAAAATAAGAAACAAAAAACGCCCTGAACATCTCATCCCTTTCTGATCAGGGTCTGACATGCTCAGGGCGGACTGTACAAATCCGCGGTACCACCTGAATTCGGAAAAATTCCGCGCTCATGACACAGGGCCGTCGGCCCGATGCCGCTCTCTGTCACGGGAGAACCCGGCGCAGCTTACCCGCCGTCCACAGACGGTTTCGGCCCACAGCTCCAAGAGGGGTTCGGCATTCCTTCGGCAAAGGCTTTCACCGGCCGCCTTCTCTCTGAAGCTTCCAAAATGCGTACTGTTTCTTTTCCTCGCTTTTGTGAAAACAGGATAGCACAGCAAAAACGGTGCGTCAAGGGGAAAACAGTGATATAATTGGAAAAAGATTACTGATTGGTCAGGTCTGCGCATTCCCTGCGCAGACCGTACGAAAACGTATCGGGAGAAAGCATCCGGCCCATCGCGGCACTCGTCCTATTGGGCTGCGATTGGAATGGCCGGATGCCGTTACCGTTCTGCCAAAGGCTGAACGGTAACGAAAAGAAGCGGCCTGAAAAGGAGGAAGCAAGCAGATGAAACACAAAATTGACAGAAAAGAGATTTTTTCCATCCCCAATCTCATGGGCTATTTCCGGATCCTGCTGATTCCCGTGTTCTCCTGGATGTACTGCACGGCGGACAGTGTGGGAGATTATTACGCGGCGGCCGCTGTGGTTGGCATTTCCGGGCTGACGGATATGTTTGACGGAAAAATCGCCAGACGGTTTGACATGATCACGGAGCTGGGCAAATTCATCGACCCGCTGGCGGACAAGCTGACCCAGGCGGCCCTTCTGATCTGCCTGGCGGTCCGTTATCCGCTGATGCGGGCGGTGCTGGCGCTGTTTGTCGTGAAGGAAGGCTTCATGGCGGTCATGGGCGCTCTGCTTCTGCCCCGCGGGAAAAAGCTGGACGGGGCCATGTGGTTCGGCAAGGTATGCACAGCCGTGCTGTATGCGGTGCTTTTCCTGCTGCTTCTGCTCCCCGGCATCGGGACGGCGGCTGCAAATGTGCTGATCGGAATCTGCGGCGCGTTTCTGCTCTTTTCCTTTGTGATGTACATTCCGGTTTTCCGGAGGATGTGGAAGGAGAGCGGGGAAGAAAGGTAGGCGGCGCGTCGAAGCGTCAGCCGATCTTTCCGGCCGTCCAGGGTCTCGGCTGCCCTGTCCGGCCGTCCGGAGCGTCGGCAGCCTGGAGCGCCAGTTGCCGGAACGTCAGCCGTCGGAACGCCAGCTGTTTTCCCCGGCCGTCCGGAGCGCTTTGTTCAGCCTGCGCACCGTATCCGCATCCATTTTTTCCACCTTCCGGTCGTAGGTGAAAAGGCCGTTCACCTCATCCTCAATATCGGACAGCTGGGTGTAGATGCTGGCGCTGACGCCCTTTCTGACCGCGGGAAGTACGGTGTCGGTAAGGAGCGTTTCATAACCCTTCGTCAGACTGATTTCATCCTGATATTTTCCGTATCCATACAGCTTCCGGCCGAAGCTGTGCTCCGGAATCTGGCGGGAATAGCCGCCGAATTCGGTCAGCGCCAGCGCGCGCACCGGCTCCGGACGGACGCGGAGGGAGAAGAAATAGAAATGGATGCTGGAAATATCCCCTGCGCCCTGGTCGAACCAGCCGCTGGCGTGGTCGATGAGACGGTCAGGATCCAGACGGGCGATCCGTCCGGCGGCATCCGCCGCGTCGAACTGACCCCAGCCCTCGTTGAAGGGAACCCAGCAGACGATGCAGGGATGGATCCGGAGCGTCCGGACGGTTTCTTCCATTTCCCGCAGAAAATCCAGCCTTCCCTCCCGGCTTTGCCTGGAAAGGAACGGGCGGCTCAGCTTCCCGTCGGGAACGGTTATGGAGCAGGCGTTTATCAGCGTGGCCAGATAGGTGACGAACCAGTGCTGATAAGACGTGCCGCCGCAGACCATATCCTGCCAGACCAGCATTCCCAGCCGGTCGCAGTGGTAATACCATCTCTGGGGTTCGATCTTCACATGCTTTCGGAGAAGATTGAAGCCCAGTTTTTTCATGGCAGTGATGTCAAAAACGAACGCCTCATCGCAGGGAGCGGTGTACAGCCCGTCCGGCCAGTAGCCCTGATCCAGCACGCCCGCCTGAAAGCAGGGGCGGTTGTTCAGAAAGATCCGCCGCAGGCCGTCCGGAGCCGTCTGGACATCGCATTTTCTCATGGCAAAATAGCATTCCACCCGGTCCTGGCCGGCCTGCACCGTCAGGTGATAAAGAAAGGGATCCTCCGGCGTCCAGGGATGAAAATCGGGCAGGGAGACGGAAGCCTCCTCTCCGGCGGGAAAAGAAAGAAGGATGTCCGGCTCACCGGTGAAAGCTTCCGTGGATACTTCCGTGAGCGGAGCGGATACCGGAGCACCCGGGGCAGATTCGGCCCCGCTTTCCGGCAGGGAGCCGGGACCGTCCCGAAACAGCCGGTCCGCTTCCGTTTCCGGCCGGATCCGCACGGTGACGGCATATCCTGCGGCAGCCGCGACCGCGGAACCGTTCTGTGCGGCTGTATCGGCCCGGCCATTCTGTGCGGCAACGTCCGGCCGGCTGCTCTGTGCGGCAGCACCTGCCCGGCCGTTCTGTCCGTCCCCATCCCGCGCGTCCGTAACCTGCACCAGAAGGCGGCAGCGGGCATGGTCAAAATCCGGCACCGCCAGAACGGAGGAGATATGGACGGAAGGAACCTCCTCCAGCCAGACCGTCTGCCAGATGCCGCTCTGCGCGGTATAGAACATGCCGCCCCGTTTCAGCTTCTGCTTGCCTCTGCTCTGCCAGGAGGTATCGCTTCTGTCCTGCACCCGGATGAGCAGTTCGAAGGTAAAGGAACGGGCGTCCGTCTGTTCCGGGCAGGCAGCCGGCAGAACGGGCGTGATGTCCAGACAGAAGGGCAGATAGCCGCCGGAATGCACGCCTGCCTCCTTCCCGTTGATATAGACGATGCAGTTCTGATCCACCGCGCCGAAATGCAGAAGGAGCCTCCGGCCTTCTGCGGGCCTGCGCACGGTCACCTGGCGCCGGTACCACAGATATTCCTTTGGCTGAAGCTGGCGATTAACGCCGGAAAGCGGGCTTTCCGGGGAGAAGGGGACCAGGATTCTGCCGTCGAAAGCTTCCGGAGCCTCCGGCCTCCCGGTAAACGCGTAATCCCACAGCCCGTTCAGATTGATCCAGCCCTTCCGCGCCATGGCGGGGCGGGGATATTCCTTCCAGACGTTCTCCGCAGTGACGGAGGCGGTCCAGGGGGTGGAAAGCTTTTCGGCCGGACAGGAATGTTCAGATAGATGCCTTTTCTTTTTCTTCATATGGATTTCATCCTTTTTAAAAACTGGAGTTATAACAAGTATAGCATATCCGGCCGGTTTGCGGAAAGTTTCATGGAACATTGTATGGACGTGCCGCAGAAGAAAGGATATGATAGGAGCAGGAATCCTTTTTTTCAGATTATGGAGATCACATATGAAAGCATACCAATTGAAAATCATCAGAAAAAGAACAAAGCCGCCGGTGTGGAGACGCTGTATCATCCCGTCAGGAATCACTTTTTCCCAGCTGGCTCTTGTCCTTGAGCAGGTTATGGAAGAAGCGCCTGCAGAGGACTATGAGTTTGAATTTTTTCAGGCCGGCATACATCTGCGGGAGTGGGGAGAGGACAGGCCTGCAGTCAGAAAATGGAATTATGATTATCTGTGCGCTTCCGACTTCTTCATCGACAGCCTTCTGGATGGGGAAGAATGGTTTACCTTCCGGACTGGCAGCGGCGGAGAATACAGGGCGGAGATTGAAAAGAGCCTGCCGCAGGAAAAGCCTTTTCCCTTTCTCATAAAGCAGAGCGGAAAGCCGGAATGGGAGAACATGGAAGCTGCGAATAACTGTCTGCAGGAGCGCTTTACGGTGTCCTATGGGGATCCGGACTACAGCAGCTTTGAACAGCTGCGTCTGAGCGCGGAAAACGGAAGCTGCGGCCTGAACGGCGCTTTGGAGCCGAATAGCAGGATGGAGCGGAGCCGGAGATCGCCTCAATCCCTGATGAAGGAAATGGTGGAAAAATTCCGGGATATCCTTGATTTGTATGCGGAAAAAGAACAGGAAAGAAACCGGACGGAAAAATCCCGGATGCTTACCATCAGAGAATTTCTGTCAGACTGGTCCATGGAGGAGCTGAGAGAACTGGCAGAGGATCTGGCCGTTTCGAATGCCGGGGCGATGGAAAAAGAAGAGCTTGCCGGTGCGGTCCGGGATGAAATTCTCAGGCCGGAGGTCATGGAAAAAAGAATGCTCCTTCTGACCGACGGAGAAATGGAAGCCTTTGAACATGCCATGGAAAAGAGAGAGGGCTATTATCCTGAACCGGAGGAGCTGAATGATCTGGAACGCCTTTATGAGCTTCTCTATGTTTTCCTTTATGAGGATGGTTATGCGGAGGTTCCGCAGGAAGTCGCGCAGGCTTATCAGAACATTAATACGCCGGAATTCCAAAGGGAAAGAAAAGAGGTCTCCTGGACGTACCGCTGCCTGCTGTTCGTAGAGCTGCTTTACGGAGCGGCGCCGGAGAGGATCGTCCGTCGGCTTCTGAAAGACTGCCTGGGGTATCCGGTGAGCCCGGAACGGTTTTCGGAGCTTTTGGCAAAGATTCCGGATGCTCTGAATCCTTGCGTGAGGAAGAACGGGGAGCTGATTGATAAGGCAATCCTGGAAAACGGTGTATATGAGATGCTTAAGAACGTGCAGGGGGAGAAACCGTTTTATCTCCCTTCCCCGGAGGAGATTCTGGATTATACGGAGAACGGGTATCCCGCCGCAGATCCCTTTTACCACAGTCTGAAAAGCTTTCTGATCACAGCCGCGCGGCTGAAGGAGGAGCAGGCGGAGGAACTTCTTCCGGTGATCTGGGGATACATAAAAATGGGCGCGCAGGTATCGGATATTGAGGACGTTCTGGAAGAGGAGGGAATTGTTTTGTCATCCGTCACGCAGATGCCATTTGTCGCACTCCTGGCAGACGTGAACAACCATACCCGGATGCTGGTCCACCGGGGACGGACGCCGATGGAGCTTGCGGACAGGATGACGGAATGGGCGGACGGAAAGCTTCCGACCATTGTGCCCATGAGCACGGTTGCCGCGGACATGCTGAAGGAATCAGAGAAGGAACTGACCGAGATGGGATTCGGAGTGGACCTGGATTCCAACGCGGATGAGATTCCGGCTATGGTCATGCCTCAGGGAGTTTCCGGGAAAATGGTTCCCGGAAGCAGAAAGGTGTATCCAAACGATCCATGCCCGTGCGGAAGCGGGAAGAAATATAAGAAGTGCTGCGAAAAAAATGAGGGGACGATGTGCAGGAAGGACATTTCCGGCCAGCCGGTCAGAACGGACGCAGTAAAACTGTCCCGAACCTACGGACAGAGATGAACGTGGAGGAACCATCCTTTCCGGATTCTTTCCTCCGTGCCCGGCATACCCCCGCCGTCCCCCGCATATCTTGTAAAAACAGGTATCCGGGGGAATTCCGTGAAGGATTATATTGAGGAACGGGCAGTCAACATTGCCAATTTTATCATTGAAAGCAGCGCCACTGTGCGGCAGACCGCGAAGCAGTTTGGGATAAGCAAGTCTACGGTACATAAGGATGATGGTGTCATAATAGGAATAGAATTTCAGGGAAGGCAAAAAGCGCCTGTTTAAAAGGTTTTCAGGGCTTCTTCGGGCAGGAAGGAGCCTGATCACAACTTCATAGTGGA
>DWWH01000013.1 GCA_019119815.1 Candidatus Eisenbergiella intestinipullorum
ACCAGGACTGGAAAGACGGCGAGATTTCTCATTCTGACTATCGTCACATGAAAGAGGACTATGAACGGCAGGCCGAGGCTTTGGATGAAGTCATTGGAAAGCTCCGGGCGGAGCAGGCGGAACAGGAAAACGGCATTGACACCGAAAACCCATTCTTGACTGCGTTCCGGCAGTATCAGAACATCGACAAGCTGACACGGGACATTTTGATTGAATTAGTAGACCATATCAAGATATACGAGGGCGGCTATATCAGCATTGTATTCCGCTTTGCTGACGAGCTCCGCCGTATTCAAGAATTTATCGAGGTCAATACCCATAACGAGGCGGTTTGACAAAAAACCGCATTTTTACAGATAGTCGCCTTTCCTAAATAAACCGTCCCGGTCGGGCCGGGGGCTCCCGTCGGCCCGGTCGGCCCCATACAGGCACAGGGCGGCACGGGCCTGGGCCGCCTGCGGCAGCGCCTGGCAGGAATGCACCCGCCGCAGGGTGAACCATCCTGTTTCTTTTCCGTATCTGTTTTCTCTTCTCTTTCATCCGAAAGCTTCCTGCCGTCTGTAAAATCCATTTTTACCTCCACACCGGAATATGCCACCGGGAACACAAGCCTGTTTTACAGAGCCACAGCACTTCCGCACAGCTTCCGGACACTCCCTTGCCCCGGATCTTCTGCGCCCGAATCCCCTGAATCCGGCTTCGGATGCAGAAGCAATATTCCGTTTTTTTCTATACCATATGCGCCTGCCAGCTATCCTGTCATTCCTTTTTGAAAATGCAGAGGGCTGCCGGGGAACCTGCTCTTGGTCATCTATCCCTGCACTGGCCTGAGCAGCAGCAGATTCCTCTCGAAAAAGAAATGAAAAATAAATATTGTGTAATTTTATGCATCAGGTTACAATATTAATGCATTTTCGGGAAAAAGCGCAGCCAGCGGCTTTTTTCCCGAAGGACCGTATACTGAATGAATACAAAAGGAGATATGTGTGATGTTTCTGAAAAAAGCAAAAGGGACGTCCGCTCCGGCCAGGAAAGACCTGACCAGGCTGAAGACGCCCCATACTTATGCGATCATCTTTTTCGTGGTTCTTTTCTGCTGGATCCTGACCTTCCTGGTCCCGGCAGGAAAATTCAGCACCCATACCATCGAATATACGGACGCTGATGGACAGATCGCCACGCGGACGGTCCTGATGGCGGACACCTTCCGCTACAGCTACCGTCTGAATACCGACTTTGTTGCAGACGCGCTTGCGGACATCAGCGCGGATCCGTCTCTGATGGAGGAGCTCGGAGTGGGCAGCGAAGCTCTGAACGCACTCCTGCAGACGGATTCTTCCGCCTGGACCCAGGAAGACCTGGATGCTGTCGGTTTAAGCGATGATGAAATGTACTCTCTGTACGGAGAGGCCTTCTATGATACAGGCAAAAAGCTTCACAAGATTGCCGGGATCTGGGGGACCGAGGATTTCGGAGGCTTCGGTTTCCTCAACTATGTCTTTGAGGGTCTGGTGAGCGGCGACCGTTCCGGTTCCGCCGTGGGGATCTGCGCGCTGATCCTGGTGGTAGGCGGAGCCTTTGGCATCATTATGAAAACGGGAGCCATTGACGCGGGAATCTATGCGTTCATCAAAAGGACCCGCGGGCTGGAGCGTCTGGCCCTGCCGCTGCTTTTCATCCTGTTTTCCCTGGGCGGAGCCACCTTCGGAATGGCGGAGGAATGCATCCCTTTTGCCATGATCATGGTGCCCTTCGTCATCGCTCTCGGATATGATTCCATCGTAGCGGTAACGGTGACCTATGTGGCCTCTCAGGTCGGAAACGCAGCATCCTGGATGAGCCCCTTCTCCGTGGCCGTCGCTCAGGGAATCGCCGGAATCCCGGTGCTTTCCGGCGCCACCTTCCGTCTGGTGATGTGGGTGGTCGTCACGCTGGCCTCCGCCGGCTTCATGATGGTCTATGCGGAGCGCATCCGCAAAAGCCCGCAGAAGTCCGTAGTCTACTCCGGGGATTCCTATTTCCGCAGCCGTCTGGACTCCGTCAGCGAGCAGGAACGGGAATTCAATCTCGGTCACAAGCTGATCCTTCTGGAAATGCTGGCTGTCCTGATCTGGATCATCTGGGGCGTGACGCAGAAGGGCTTCTACATTCCGGAGATCGCCTCTCAGTTCTTCGTCATGGGCTTTGCCGCCGGTGTTACGGCCATCCTTTTTCACTTAAACGGCATGACGATCAATGGAATGGCCTCCGCCTTTCAGAGCGGTGTCTCTGACCTGGCCGGCACGGCGGTGGTCGTCGGCATGGCAAAGGGCATCCTTCTGGTCCTCGGCGGCTCCGAAGCGAATGTCCCGTCCACGCTGAACACCATCCTTTACGGGATCGGCACTCTCCTGGAGGGCGTTCCCGCCTTTATCGGCGCCTGGTTCATGTACATTTTCCAGAGCCTGTTCAATCTGGTGGTCACCTCCAATTCCGGACAGGCCGCCCTGACCATGCCGATCATGGCTCCCCTTTCCGATCTGGTGGGCGTGCCCCGGCAGATCGCGGTTCTCGCCTATCAGCTCGGCGCGGGCTTCGTGGATGCGTTCACTCCCGTATCTGCCAGCCTGATCGGCGTTCTGGGCGTTGCCAGGATCGAATGGGGAAAATGGGCGAAATTCCAGATCAAGATGCAGGCCTTTTTCTTCCTCATGGGAACGATCATCATCGGCGTGGCCGTAGCCATCCATTTGCACTGAAAAGAAAGGAACGGCATATGGTTACGATCATCAGAAATGCAAAGGTTTATCAGCCGGAATATGCGGGCAGACAGGACATCCTGATCCTGGGCGGCACCATTGCCGCCGTCGGTCAGGGGCTGAAGGCGGATCTGGGCGGAAGCGTTCCCGTTACCATCCTGGATGCTGACGGCCTGGCCGCCGTCCCCGGCTTCATCGACAGTCATGAACATATCCTGGGAGGAGGCGGAGAGGGCGGTTTTCATACCAGGACCCCCGAAGCCTCCCTGGGAGATCTGATCCGAAACGGCATCACCACCGTGGTGGGCTGTATCGGCACAGACGGCGTGGGAAGGGATCAGGCCGCCCTGCTGGCCAAGGTCCACGCTCTGGAAAACGAAGGGATCACGGCCTATGCCTATACAGGTTCCTATCAGGTCCCGGTCCGCACTCTGACAGGCAGCCTGATGAAGGACATCATGATGCTGGATAAGGTGATCGGCGTGGGAGAGATCGCCATTTCCGACCACCGTTCCTCCCAGCCTTCCTTTGAAGAATTTGCACGCATCGCGGCGGATGCCAGAGTGGCGGGAATGCTTTCCGGAAAAGCCGGGATCGTAAACGTCCATCTGGGAGACGGGCCGCGCAGGATCGATCTGATCAGCCGGGTCATCCATGAAACGGAGATTCCCGCCTCTCAGTTTCTTCCCACCCATGTCAACCGGAATGAGGGGCTGTTCGACGCCTGCCTGGCGTTTGCCGAAGAGGGCGGGGCCATTGATTTCACCGGGAATGAAGACATCGATTACTGGGAAACGGTCTGTGACGAGGTTCGTGTGTGCACGGGGATCCGCCGCCTTTTGGACCGGGGCATTCCGGACGACCGCTTCACCATTTCCTCCGACGGCCAGGGAAGCCTGCCCATGTTCAATTCCAGGGGGGAATATCAGGGGATCGGCATAGGGAAAGCCTCCTGTCTTCTGAAGGAGATCCGGGAATGCGTCTTCCGGGAGGGCATTCCGCTGGAAACCGCCCTCAAGGGTGTCACCTCCAATCCTGCCTCCATTCTGAAGCTGAACGCCAAAGGGCGCATCCGTCCAGGCTTTGACGCCGATCTCTGTCTGCTCACAGAGGATTCCCTGGAGCTTCATACGGTGCTCGCCAGGGGCCGGATCATGGTCCGGGAGGGAAAACAGCAGGTCTTCGGTACCTTTGAGCAGGTCTGAGGCCTCAAAGGCTTCCGTCTTCTCCCGGCTTCTTCCCGGCAGCAAAGTAGCGGCGGTTTTCCAGGTAATACGGGGACTGCGGCCGGTATCTGCCCGCTCTCTCATTATACTCTTCCGCCCGTCTCCGTTCTCCCAGCCGGTCATAGCAGACGCAGAGCTGGATGCAGGGAAGAAAGCCGCGGCAGTCCTGCTCCACAAAGCCTTCCTCCATCCCTGTTTCGTCCCTGTGCCCTCCGCTCTTCCTCTTTTCTCCGATTTCCAGGGCCGTCTCATACCAGAAAATGGCGGCCTGATATTTTTTCCGGTCCAGAAAATGCTTTCCGATGTCGCAGCACAGCTCCGGACGCGGCACGCCGAAGGACAGGCCGTAAAAAAGGGCCTCCAGCGCTTCCTCCTCCCGTCCTTCCCGGTAACGGCAGTAGGAAAGGAGCCGGGCCGCCTCGATCCGGTTGACTGCCCAGGCGTCCGGCCTCTTCAGAAAGCGGCAGAAAATCTCCTCCGCCTTTTCATACTTTTCATGAAAATACAGCTCCCGACCATAATAATACAGCTGCCTTGCATCCAGCGTCCGGTTCTCTGCCAGAAGCTTTTCATAGATCCTCAGATTCCGGTCCGGATCCCTGTTCTCTTTTTTCTCATGCCGCACAGGCGCCGCCACATGCCGGATCCTTCCAAAGGGCACGATCACCTCATGAACGGCCCCGACCCAGACGCATTCCGGCCCCCGTCTTATGATCCGTTCCCTTTCATAGGAAAAGACCGGATTTCCCGTTTCATCAAAGGCTGTCTGATAGGGCAGCAGAAGGACATCTGCCCTCTGCGCACCGTCCTTTGCCATATCCTCCTTTTCCCGCTGCAACAGGCGCAGGGAGCTTTCCGGCAGCACATCGTCCGCGTCCAGCCACATCAGATAATCACCTGTGGCCCTGGAAAAGGAAAAATTCCTCGCTGCCGCAAAATCGTCCCGCCACGCAAACTCATAGATCCGGTCCGTAAATTTTCCGGCGATCTCCTTCGTTCTGTCGCAGGAGCCTGTGTCCACGATGATGATCTCATCCATCAGATCCTTCACGCTGTTCAGGCAGCGCTCCAGCACGGCTTCCTCATTTTTCACGATCATACACAGACTCCAGGTCGGCATTGCTTCCTCCGGGCGCCAAACGGCAGTGAGATTGCTATACCATATGCCCTTCCAGGAAAGATGTGACGTTTTTTCCGCATTCGGGCGTCTAGCTGAGCCGGATGCAGGACACTCCGTGGGCAGGCATGTCAAATTCCAGCACCAGCCTGCCGTTCTCCGTCTCCTCTTCCCGCGCCGTGCACAGCTCCTCCAGACCGTCCCTCGCCTTGATCGCCGCATACTGCTCTCCCTGCGGATACAGCGGGCTTCCCTGACGAAGCCATTCCGCATACGCATTGGAATGCTCCCCGTCGATACGGAAATGCCGGACCAGCACCTTTTCCTGTTCCAGGCCTTCCACGGTCAGGCAGATCCTTCGTTCCTCCGTTCTGTCCCGGTCGTCGCAGTGGCTGTAGATCAGGATCTGGATCCCGCCGTCCTCTCCCTGCACGGCAAAGCCGGATACGTCCGTCTTTTCCCCTTCTCCGGTATAACGCCCCTTTACGCTTCCTTCCGGTGCCGGGGCCTTCAGGAAATCCAGTCCCAGCGCTCCGTCGCTTTCAAAGGACAGCTTCGTATCGCCCAGCGAGGCATAGATCCTGAACAGGTTGAAGACCGCCTTGTCGATCCCCTGCGTGCTGAAAGTCCTCGTCCCTTCAAAGCACCGCTCTCCGGGGAACAGGAAGGCCCATGCCAGCGGCCGCACCCGGATGCCGTATTCCGCACCCAGCCGGTCGATCTTATCATACGCGGACGCCACATAAGAGGCATAATATTCCGTATTCCTGAATACCATGTTCGCATTGTCGTAAACTCCTCCGGCAGCCCAGCCGTCCGGGTCCGCTTCGGAAAGGATCACCTCTCTGTCCTGATAGCCATATTCCCGGATCGCATCCAGTCCCAGCTTCACCTGACGCACCAGGCTCTCCACGGAAGGAACCTCTTTCTTTGCCTGGATTTCAAAGGAAAAGCCGCCGCCCTTCACATGAAAAGTGATGAAGTCCAGGCGGGTCCCCTGTCCTCCGGAATAAAAGTTCACCCCGTTCCTGCCGTGATCCAGAAAGTATCTGAAAAACTTCTGCGCATGGCCGCCTTCAAAGATCCCGGTCACAGCAGGCCCTGCAAGCCTCACTCCGGGCGCCGCCTCGTGCACCGCATGCTCCGTGTAATCAAACAGCCTGCAGTATTCCGCCGCAGTCCCCTTCCAGTAAAAAATATCCGGCTCATTCCACAGTTCAAAATACCAGGTTTCGATCTCCTTCTCTCCATAACGTTCCTTCAGATGCTCCACCACCGCTTTGATGAAGGCATGCCATTTCTCATAATCCTTCGGCGGACAGCTCCATCCCTCCTCCCTGTATTGATGATAGGAATCCCAGGCAGATACCTGCCTCAGATAGCCGGTATCAACCAGGTCCTTCGGCATGAATCCCAGCTCAAGGAAGGGCCGGTTCCCCGTCTGAAGATAGGCGTCCACGATCCTGTCGTACCAGGTGAAGTCATAGACCGCCTCTCCCCTTTCATTCTCCCTGTAAATATTCGTGGAACCGAATTTATAGGATCCGTGACAGTTTCCCGTACAGAACATGAAATGTGTCCGGAAATAATACGGAGCATCCCCCAGCGCCCCGAACTTTCCCAGAAGCTCCATTCCCTCCGGAATATAGGTATAGTTGCATTCATCATACCCGATCCACCGCCACAGATGCTCCTGCTTCCCCAGCTTTTTCTGTGCATTCACCACGATCCCCGTCCTGTTATCCATGATCTCCTCCATTCCGGAGCGTTTCCGTGCCGAAAATACAAGCCGAATCCGGGTTCGGCACCCGCGGACCTGCGACGCCCCCCGCACAGGTCCTCCTCTCCCTTTCTGCTGCCGGATCACAGCATTTCTCTTAACAGGATGATACGTCCTTCCGCTGGAAATTTCAAGCGTCTCCCGGAGATAAAAAAAGCGGTTCCTTTCGGAACCGCCTTCTCTGATCTGTATGTTTTCGGATTATTCAGCAATGGTCTCGGTAACGGTCTCAGTAGCCGCTTCGGTAGCTGCCTCGGTGGTAGCCTCCTCAGTAGCTGCTTCGGTCGTGGTCTCCTCGGTAGCCGCCTCAGTGGTAGCTTCCTCGGTAGCTGCTTCCGTCGTGGTCTCCTCGGTAGCTGCCTCGGTGGTAGCTTCTACGGTGCTCTCTGCTGCTTCGCTGGACTCCGCTTCCACAGTGGACTCTACCGGTGCTGCGGACTCCGTGGTGGTCTCAGTGGAACCACATGCAACCATCATTGCGGACGTAAGTACTGCTGCTGTTAAAACTGCTACGATTTTTTTCTTCATAATATGACTCCTCCTTACTGCAACACCCCGGACCGATCAGGGCCGGAGCTTTACTACGTGGATGAGAATAGCACGTTTCCTCCGTAATGTAAAGAGTTTTTATGAATTTTTTTAATAAATTATGAATTTTATAAGGTTTTGTTCACAATTCGTTCACATTCGTCGCATATTTCCCGTAAAACCCCGTTTTTCTGGCCTTTTTAGCTGCTTTATGATACACTCTTGCGTAAACGGGACCATGCGTCCGGGCAGGATGCTTCCCGCTTTTTCCGTACGCTGTTTTTTTACGAATTAAAATACTTTCCCCGCTGAGGGATCACAAGGGAGGCTCATTTATGTCATCTTTTCTTCTGGAATGCTGTGTGGATTCCGTAGCGTCCGCACTTCATGCCGCCCAGGGCGGCGCCGACCGGCTGGAGCTGTGCTCCGGACTGGTCATCGGCGGGATCACCCCGACGCTTTCTCTCTATGATCAGGTCCGGCTCCACACCGATCTCCCTGTCCGCGTCCTCATCCGCCCCCGTTTCGGCGATTTTCTCTACAATGAAGAAGAGCTGTCCGTACTTGAAGGCAATATCCGCGCCTTCCGGCACGCCGGAGCCCAGGGAGTCGTGATCGGCTGTCTTACGGCGGACGGCGCACTGGATCTGGAGGCCATGAAGCGGCTCAGGGACGCCGCCGGAGACCTGTCCGTCACGCTCCACCGCGCTTTCGACATGTGCCGCGATCCCTTCGAGACTCTGTCCCAGGCCAGGCAGCTCGGGATCGACACCATCCTGACCTCCGGCCAGGCGGATGCCTGTATACACGGCATCCCCCTTCTCCGCCGGCTCTGCGAGCAGGCGGGCAGTTCCCTGACCATCCTGGCCGGGGCCGGGATCAATGCGGACGCGGTCCGTCTCCTGCTTTCCCGCACCCCTCTGACCGCCTTTCACATGTCCGGCAAAAAAGTCCTTCCGAGCGCCATGCGCTACCGGAATCCCAATGTGTCCATGGGCCTTCCGGGCATCAGCGAATATGAGCTCTGGCAGACCGACCCGGAAGCCGTCCGCGCTGTCCGCCGTCTTCTCGTATGATGAAAAATTCCTCCCGCATTCTTTATGCCTCACAGCGCCAGAAATACGCGCTGTAAGGAGGAAGAAGGCTTCCGCCGCCGAAATCATGCGCTTCACCGGTAATCAGATCCACCGCCGTTCCACAGCCGGCGTCAAAGTGAGCGGTATAGGGCTCGCTGTCCGCGTTGATGGCGACCAGCACCCTTTCCTTTTCCGTCTTCCGTTCAAAAATGCACTGCCTGTTCGTGAGCACTACAGAACGGAAGCCCCCGTAATTGAGCGCTTCAGAGCCCTTCTTCGCCGCAGAAAGCTTACCGATGAAGGAGGTCAGCTCATTTTCCACAGGCTCCTCAAAGCAGGGACGCAGGGCGGGATCACCGTCGCTCTTGTTCCCCTTTGCCCCCCATTCGCTTCCATAATAGATGCAGGGAATGCCGGGCATGCCGAACGCCAGCGCATAAATGAGCGGCAGATGCTTTTCATTGGTCAAAACGCTCGCGATCCGGCTCACATCATGGTTGTCCACAAAGGACATC
The DNA here is from genome assembly GCA_019119815.1 of Candidatus Eisenbergiella intestinipullorum. GTDB lineage: Bacteria > Bacillota > Clostridia > Lachnospirales > Lachnospiraceae > Eisenbergiella > Eisenbergiella intestinipullorum. Next base: position 8,981 of record DWWH01000013.1, read on the forward strand.
AGATGCAGCCCCTTGTACAGGGTCCAGTTCTCCGGCCCGAACTGGCGCATCAGGGAATGATTGATCTCAAACATGTTCATGCTGTTAAAACTGGAATACAGCCCTTTATAGCACTCATAGTTCGTGCAGGAATGCAGCATCTGATCGTTGACCAGCGTTTTGTAATCCCCGTGCAGGATCTCTCCAACCAGGAAAAAGTCCTTCTTCAGCCCATCGCAGAAGCTGCGCAGCCTGCGCACGAAATCATGATCCAGCAGATAGGCCACATCCAGCCGCAGTCCGTCGATGTCAAAAGTCTCCACCCAGAAACGGACGCTGTCCAGGATGTGCTTTACGACCTCCTCATTTCTCAGGTTCAGCTTCACCAGATCATAATTTCCTTCCCAGCCCTCATACCACAGACCGTCGTTATAGTTGGAATTTCCGCCCAGATTGATATGAAACCAGTTCAGATAGGGCGAACGCTCTCTGTTCTTCAGCACGTCCTGAAAGGCCCAGAATCCCCTTCCCACATGGTTGAACACACCATCCAGCACCACCCGGATGCCCGCTTCATGGAGCTCTGCGCATACCTCCGCAAAGTCTTCATTGCTCCCGAGGCGGCAGTCGATCTTCTGAAAATCTCTTGTATTATAACCATGTGTATCGGATTCAAACACCGGAGAAAAATAGACCGCATCTGCTCCGGTCTTTTTGATATGAGGGATCCACTCCTTCACCTTCCGGATCCGGGAGCTTTCCACACCGTCATTCTCAAACGGTGCTCCGCAGAAGCCCAGCGGATAGATCTGATAAAATACGCTTTCATATGCCCACATTTTCCGTAACCTCCTGTTTTGCCTTTCCTGCCGGCAGCCCGATCCCGGTCTGCGGCCTGCCGGTATCATCCCCGCGCAGCGGCCCGGCACAGCCGGGCCGGATTGCGCTCCGCGCAATCGTTATACCACGTGCGCAGGGAAGAAAGCGACGCCGCAGGCGGCATTTTCTTCCCAAGCCGTGGCTTGCCGGTATAATCCCCGCACAGCGGGGCGGCCCGATACCGGGCCGGATTGCGCTCCGCGCAATCATTATACCATATCCATCGCCGCTGCGTCACCATTTTCCCTTATCCACATTTCCCCCTCCCTGCCTTATCCACAGCCGGATTTCTGTGGATAAGCGCAAAAAGTTTTCCACAAAACGGCCGAAATCTCCTTAACCGGTCCGGTTCTTCCCCGTTCGTTTTTCCCCCTTTGTGAAAATGTGGAAAACCCTGTCCTTCCGCTGTCTGTCTGCCCTTGCGGTAAAAATAATCCCCAATTTCCACACACTTATCCACAATCCTGCCAACCGATCACAGTCTGTCCACGCCTTCCTTCGTCAAAATCTGTTTTTATTCTCCCAAAAGCCTCTTTTCTCACATACTTATCCACAACTGCCGATCTTTTCACAGCCATTCATCCCAGAAGCGTTCCACTCTTCCGGCGATCCGCTCCACAGTGACAGCCTCATATTCCACCCATTCTCTGGGAAACAGCCGCTGATAGGAGGCAGTGAGAAAACGGTCGTCCAGAAGCACCACGATCCCCACATCCTCTGCCGTGCGGATCACCCTGCCCGCCGCCTGCAGCACCTTATTCATGCCAGGATAACGGTAAGCGTAATCGAAGCCGTTTTTCCCCATTTCATCAAAATACCGCTTCAGGATCTCCCGCTCGGAGCATACCTGAGGAATGCCGGTCCCCACGATGACGGCGCCGATCAGACTGTCCCTTTTCAGATCGATCCCTTCGCTGAAGATCCCTCCCATCACGCAGAAGCCCAGAAGGCTTTTGTCTTCCTCCAGCTCCACCTCCATGTGGATCTGTTCCGTCAGCTCACAGTCCCGGTTTCCCTCAAACCTCCTCAGGAAATACTCCCGGTCCTCCTCGGTCATATGATCCTCCTGGATCAGACATTCCTCCCGGCTCTCATCCAGAAAGCATTCCTCATAAATCTCATACACATTCTGCAGGAAGGAATGGGAGGGAAAGAAAATCAGATAATTTCCATGCCGCTGCGCCGTGATCTCATGCAGATAACGGGCGATATTATAGTATTCCTCCCGGCCGCGGCGGCTGTAGCGGCTGGTCACATCCCGGCCGATGAACAGCCCCTTTTTCCTCGGATCGAAGGAAGACTGCGCATAGACCTCATAGTCCTCTGCATCTCCTCCCAGGAGCCCTTTATAATACTGAATGGGCAGAAAAGTTGCAGAGAACAGGATCGTGCTTGCCGCCCGGTCCATACATTCTCTCAGATTCACCGAGGGATTGACGCAGAACAGCTTCAAAAGGAAATCTCCGTTTCCTTCGTCTCCCAGCAGCTCCGTGTATACCACATAGTTGTCATCCAGCCTGTCATAGATGTCCAGAAAATGGGTGAGGATGAAGTAAAATTCCAGGATCTCCTCTCTCACCGGGCTCTCCTCATGCTCCTCCAGCCAGGTCCCCATGGTTTCCGAAAGCCGTTCCACCCCGTTTACCAGGTCGTCGATCTCCCCTGCCGGGACCACCCTGTATCCTTCACATTCCCGTTTCAGAGAAAGCATCGCCGCATTGCACTTTTCCAGCTGGCGCTCAAGCTTCCGGTCATACTCCTTTACCGCCCGCTTCAGCGCCAGGAACTCCTCCTTGATCAGAACGGCGCTGTACATCTCCCGTCCCCGTTCCACCAGATTGTGCGCCTCGTCGATCAGGAACAGATACGGTCCTCCTGCGCCCTGACTTTGCGTCCCCTCTCCGAAGAAACGCTTCAGATAGACGTGGGGATCGAACACATAATTGTAATCGCAGATGATCCCGTCGGAAAACAGACTCATATCCAGGCTCAGCTCGAAGGGGCAGACCTGATGCCTGCGGGCGTATTCCTCGATGGTCTCCCTGTGATAATGATCCTCGTGAAGCAGCAGATCGTACATGGCCTCATTGATCCTGTCATAATGGCCTCTGGCAAACGGACATGCCGCAGGATTGCATTCCGCCTCCTCCAGAAAGCAGATCTTGTCCCTGGCCGTCAGGATGACCGTTTTCATCCTCAGGCCGTTTCTGCGCAGAAGCTGATAGGTATTGTCCGCCACCGTCCTCGTGATGGTCTTAGCCGTCAGATAGAAGATCCGCTCCGCCTTTCCCTCTCCCATGGCCTTCACCGCCGGAAACACGGTGGACAAAGTCTTTCCCACCCCCGTGGGGGCCTCGATGAACAGCTTCTTTCCTCGCACAATGCTGCGGTATACATAACCGGCCAGCTCCTTCTGGCCTTCTCTGTAGGCATAGGGAAACGGCAGGGCCCGGATGGAGGCGGTGCGCACCTTCCGCCATTCATACCCGAAATCCGCCCACTTCCGGTATTCCTCCAGCAGTCCGAAGAACCATCCCTCCAGCTCTTTTACGGAATATTCCTGTTCAAAAAAGCGAAGCTCTTCCGTCTCCATATGGCAGTACGTCATCCTGACCTTCATCCGTTCCCGGCCGTGGCCTGCCGCATACATATAGGCGTAACATTTTGCCTGCGCCAGATGCACCGGCACGGGCTCCTTCATCCGTTCCAGCTCCCGGTAGGTTCCCTTGATCTCATCTATGGTCACGTCCTTCTGTCCGCCTGCTTCGCAGATCACGCCGTCCGCCCGTCCTTCCACTGCCAGTGCATACGACGGCGTTTCATATACATAACGCAGCGTCACCTCCGCCTGGTAATCCGCTCCCATCCGTCTCTGGATCATGCGGTGAATGCGCCCGCCTTCCGCCATCGCATTGTCCGGAGCAGTCCGTCTCCTGTTGTCAATATCGCCGCTTCGCAGAATAAATTCCACCAGTGCGCGCACCGATATTCTGATCTCCATCCCGCTGCCTCCTTCCGGCTGTGTCTCCTACCATAGTACCATTTCCCCTTTTCTGCCACAACAGAAAAAAGGACGCCCAAAGCCAGAGACTCTGGAACGCCCTCCTTTTTTTCGCCGCAGCTGTGTGCGGCGCTTTTCCGTTTTTTCCGGTAAGACAGACCGCATCACCCCGCAAGGGAAAACTGCCTTACATATCCGTCAAATTCCTCGCTGTAGCCATGGCAGTTCACCGTCAGAAGACGGGTCAGATCCAGGCCGAGCACGCCGAGAATGGACTTTGCATCCACCACATAGCTGTTATAGGAAATGTCAATATCAAAATCACAGTTAGAAGCCGCGCGGACGAAATCCTTTACCTCATCCGGCCTTAACATGATTCTGTACTGAAAGAATCCATTTCCACTCGTCATCAATACGTTCACATCCTTTCCAAAACACTCCTGCATCCGGCAGGAACAGCCTTCGGTATTCCTCCTGTCCTTTTTCAGGACGAACCTATTATACATGAATGCCATAAAATGTAAAGTCCCATTTCCGGCAAAACCTTTTTTTCTCTACTTTTCGCCAAATTCCGCCATATATTCCCGGAATCTGTACGGCAGCATCTGCCGCTGCAGGGAGCGGTTTTCCCTTTCCTTTATCATTATCTTATGGCAGAAGGACCGAAAAAGTTCCTGGATCTGCAGTTCGCTTTGTGCATATTTCAGATCCTTTTTCTCCGGCCCGTCCTGTAGAAATGCCAGGATCCACCCGCGGTGTGCCGGATGAACGCCGTACAGCCGTCTGCCCTCATCCAGGATCACGAAGTTCTCTCCCGGAAAGCGATCCGCGAAATGAGGCATCATATGCGCCAGCACGTTGTTTTTCGGTCTGATCTGCGCAAACAGCAGGCCCGCCTCCGTTTCCGAAAAGCGGAGAAAGCCCAGCAGATGGTGGGATTCATTTCCCGCAGCCCGGGCCAGTTCAAAAGTGCGGGAAACATAAGGATTTCCCAGATGGGCAATCAGGTTTCCCTTCACCCTTCCGGACAGCCCCTCCGCCACGGTCCGGTATACAGCCTGAGCCTTATCTTCCTGAAACGAGGCCAGCGCCAGACAGAGCTGCTCAAAACACGGCTCTCCGAACCGCCTTCGCAGAGTGCGTGCCACCTTTTCCGCCTTTCCAGCGTCCGGCTTTACCGTCCTGTAATCGGAAAACAGGCAGAGATCCCCGCCTTCTCCCGCCCGGATCACCGTACATTCCGGATCGCATTTTTTCTCATATGCTTCATAGATCCCCGTAAATATCCCTTCCTGCGTATCCTCGCAGACAAATACCTGAGTCCGTTCCATCTCCCGTCCTTTCCTCCGGCACGCCTCAGACCGACGGCCGGAGAATGTCTTTTCCCGCTGCGGGCGTTCCGAAATTCACATCATCAAACAGGGACAGCTGCCGGTATGTCATCCCTTCCGTCCCCAGCAGGAAGCCCTCCGTCAGCTCCCGTTCCCGTTTCGTCCCGCCCGCTCCTGCGGTCAGGCTCCTGGCGATAAAGTCCTCATCCGGTCTGAACGGATGCAGCAGCTTCCCGCCGCAGGTAATAAAGTACATGGCCCGCTTCAGCACCACTCCCATCTTCTTCAGATCCTCAAAGCGCAGCGGGCTGTTCCTTCTCGCCCCCACGATGCGTTTTGCGCTCTTTACACCGATGCCCGGGACCCGCAGAAGGAGCCTGTAATCTGCCCGGCACACCTCCACCGGAAAGCATTCCAGATGCCGCAGGGCCCAGTCCGCCTTCGGATCCAGCAGGACATTGAAATTGGGCCTTTTCTCATCCAGGAGCTCCTCCGCCCGGAAGCCGTAAAACCGCAGCAGCCAGTCGGCCTGATACAGCCTGTGCTCCCGCAGCAGCGGCGGCCCACCCGGCAGCGCGGGGAGCTCCTTATCCTCATTCACCGCCACAAATGCCGAATAAAACACCCGCTTCAGGCCGAACCTGTCATACAGGGACTGCGCCACCGACAGGATCTGCCGGTCCGTCTCCGGCGTGGCGCCGATGATCATCTGCGTGGACTGTCCCGCCGGGACGAAGGAAGGCGCATGCCGGTACAGGGCCAGCTCCTGCCGGTTCCGGGTGATGCCGGTCTGGATCTGGCGCATGGGTGTCAGGATGTTCTTCCGATGCTTGTTGGGCGCAAGTCTCCTTAGCCCTTCCGCTGTGGGGAGCTCCAGGTTCACGCTCATCCGGTCCGCCAGAAAGCCTGTTCTTCTCACCAGCTCCGCATCCGCCCCCGGGATCGCCTTCACGTGGATATAGCCCTGAAAATGATACTCCCTGCGCAGCCGGTACAGCGTAGCATACAGAAGCTCCATGGTGTAGTCCGGACTGACGAGGATCCCGGAGCTTAAAAACAGACCCTCGATATAATTGCGTCTGTAGAATTCCATGGTCAGTCTGCAGACCTCTTCCGGCGTAAACGACGCCCGCGGCACATCGTTGCTGCGCCGGTTGACACAGTATTTACAGTCATAGATGCACTCGTTGGTAAACAGGATCTTCAGAAGGCTGATGCAGCGCCCGTCTCCCGAAAAGCTGTGGCAGATCCCCGCTGCAACGGCGTTCCCGATCCCCCTGCCGTCCCCTCTCCTGTCGCTGCCGCTGCTCGTACAGGCCACGTCATACTTCGCTGCATCCGTCAGGATGCCCAGCTTCTCCATCAGGCTCTGCCCGCCGGATACGCCGCTGCCTGTTATGCTCCTGTTTTCCCGGATCCCGTTTTCGCTCCCGCTTCCCATGACCGTCTTTTCCTTTCGCCGTCCGCATGATCCAAACATCTGTTCTTTTTTATTATAGTACATATGTTCGATAAATGCAAGCAGATTCCGGCTGCCTATCTTTGCAGGCGCTCCGGAAGTTACAGTTCACTCCGCGCCATTCGCAAAGCGCGCTTCGCCGGAAACGCACCGCAAAGGGTCCTCCCATATGCCTGAAGCACCTGCTCCCCGAAGTGGCCGGCATCGAATTTTCTTCCCGTTTCAAGAGCACTTGCGCCAAACCGGCGTCTGCGTTCTCCGTCCGCGGCGAGCAGACGGCAGAAGGCCGCAAACTCCTCCTGACTTTCATAGGTATAGCCGTTCTGTCCATCCCGGACGATGCCCTCCACACATGCATCTTTTCTGCAGACTACCGGAAGCCCGCAGCTGAGCGCTTCCAGATAGGTGATCCCCTGTGTTTCGCTTTGGGAGGCACAGACGAACAGATCGGCCGCATGATACAGAGCCGGCGTTTCTTCAAAGGGAATCCTCCCTGCAAAATGGATCCTCTCCCGGCTTTTCTGCCGGCCGGCCAGCGCGGTGAGCGCTTCCCGCTCCGGCCCGTCCCCGGCGATCACCAGCTCCGTTTCCGGCTCGTCCATGGCATCAAAAAAGAGGATGAGCTCCTCCAGATTCTTTTCCTTTGCCAGCCGTCCCAGCGCAAGAAGCACTGTCCGCCCTTTTTTGATTCCAAGGCTTTCCCGAATCCGCCGTCTCTCCTCCTGTCCGCCGCCCGGCAGCGCAAAGCGCTCTGTCCGGATCCCCGTCGGGATCACCTCGATGGGCCTGTCCACGCCATATTCCAGGAGCAGACGCTCCACCTTTTTCGTGGGCACGATCACCCGGTCCGTCCGTTCCAGCACGAACCGGGAAAAAAGTGCCGCCGCCCGCTTTCCCCAGGGTCTTCCCGCACTGAAATAGTGGGTATAATCCTCATAGACCGTATGATAGGTATGCACGATGGGAATCCCCAGCGCTCCCGCGATCCGCTTTGCCGTCAAGAAGCTGCTGAACTCGCACTGGGAATGGATCAGATCCGGCCCCCATGAGATCAGCTGCGAAACATACGCGCCTGACAGAAGGGAGGCCCGCGCGCCCGGATAAATGCGGGAAGCGCTCACGGAAGGCAGATAGAACACATCTCCCGTTCTCCTTCCCCGACCGTCCGGGGAAGGCGTCGCAATACAGACCTCGCAGCCCAGCTTTTTCAGCTGCTCCTTCAGTGTGACCACGCTGGTCACCACCCCGTTGATCGTGGGCTCATACCAGTCCGTTGTAATTAAAATCTTCCGCTTTTTCATACGCCAGCCCCCTGCCTTCCATTCCGTTATATCTCTCTGCAAGAGCCGTCCCGATCCGCCCGATGCTGTTGTTTTGCACCGTCCGGTACGCCTCCTGCGTCAGATCCGTGAGCCTTCCTTCCAGGATCCCGGAAAGAAGCGCCGCAAAATCCTCCTGGTCCTTTCCTTTATAGACGTCCTTCCCATGCTCCAGCCAGCCCTCATAGACCGGGATGTCCCGCACCAGGATCGGAAGGTGCATTGCCATGGCTTCCAGCATCACGATCCCCTCCGTCTCCTCCTTTGTGGGAAAAAAGAAAAGGTCGCTTCCGCTGTAGGCATCCAGCAGCTCCTGCCGGTCCGCATAGCCTGGGAAAAACAGATTGGGAAGCTTCTTTTTCACAGCCCGCCTCACCTTCGCCGTCACCAGCATGCCCGGCGTATAGCCCAGCCACACGAACTCGTAATCGGGAAAGCATTCTGCCATATCCGCAAAATCCAGAATCCCCTTCCGCTCCATATAATGCCCCACGCCGAGCACGATCTTTTTCCCGGATGAGAAGCCGAAGCGTGCCCGAAACCGCTCTCCGCCTTCCGCATCCTTCCGGAATACCGTCAGATCAACGCCGTTGGAAAGCGCCGTTATCGGGGCGCTCACTCCCAGCTCCTCCAACAGCCGTTTTGAATAGGGTGTCGGCGTGATTACCAGGTCTGCGCCGGAATAGCATTTTCTGATCCAGGCTCCGAACAGTCCTGCCAGAGCGTTGGAACCCGGAAAGGAATTCCGAAAGTCCTCTCTCGTGGAATGTCCGTAAAAGATCACCGCCTTTCCGGCCGCCCTGGCCCGCAGGCCCATCAGAAGCGAATCCGGAAACACCGTGTTCAGATGGACGATGTCATATTCCTCCTCCGGATTCAGGGTGACCGCGATGCCGGCAGCCTCCAGAGCCCTTTTCTGATGCTCCAGAGCATGTCCCACTCCGCTTCGTCCCACCAGCTTCCTTCCCCCCTGATATAAAAGTACCTTCATCCTTAACCTCCATGCCGCAGCGTCACAGATCCGGATTGGAAAATACGCCGCCTCTCCGGACGACAGTCCGCTCACAGCAGCTTTATCACCTGTTCAAAGACGACCGTCAGCCCCAGCGAATACAAGGCGATGGACAGGGGCTTTCCCAGAAGGATGATCAGCGCAAACTTCCGGAACCGCATCCTTGTCACCCCGGCCAGAAAGCAGAGCAGATCATCCGGTGCTGCCGGGAAAAAGATGGCTGCGGCAAAAAGCCTGTCAAAGGCGCCGTTCTCCATCCATTTCAGATAACGTCCGATCTTCTGATTTCCGGCCGCACGCTCCACTGCGGGCATTCCGAGTCTTCTCGCGATCTGAAAAGCCAGCATGCTTCCCGCACAGATTCCCACATAATTGTATACAAAGCCCCATACCGGACCGAACAGCAGCACGCCTGCCAAGCAGGAGATCCCACCGGGCATGATCGGGATCACCACCTGGACCACCTGAATCGCCACAAAGGCGAGCGGCCCCCAGATTCCCAGCTCCGAAAGGAACTGTGCCATCGCCTCCTCGGAAACGAACAGTCCGTTCTTTATCCCATACAGGAAAAATACCGCACAGGCGGCAAGCCCTGCCGCCGTCAGAAGGATCGGCGCTTTTCTTCTTTCCATCACTTTGTCCACTGCTGTCAGACCTCCTTATGCTTCTGATCCTAACAGCCGATCCTTAAAATACCCGGACTGAAAAACGAAAAATTTCTTAAACATTTGCTTAAAAAAAGGAACCGGCGATCCCTTCCGGATCCCTGTCCCTTCGTTTTCCCTGTTTTTTTATTTATTCCCGGTCTGCCTCCCTGCCGGAGCGCCCTGCGCTTCCGCCAGCTATCAGCGGAGCAGATACCGTTCCATCGCGATGGCCGCTCCTTCGTGGTCACAGTCCGGCACCACAGCCTGCGCGGCAGCCCGAAGCGCCTGCGGCGCATTTTCCATCGCCACTCCCAGCCCGGCCGTGCGCAGAAGCTGCATGTCGTTTCCGCCGTCTCCCACCGCCACAGCCGCGGACAGCGGCAGCTTCAAAAAGCCGCACAGAAGCTCCAGACCGGTCCCCTTGTTTACATTTTCGGCGGTCAGCTCCAGATTTCCGGGTGCGGACACTGCGATCGAGAGCGGAAGTCGGCGGACGCGCTCCTGCACCCGCATACGTGCCGGTCCGCCCCCTGTCCCGTTCCGGAAAAACAGGCTGACCTTTTCCACCTCCAGCGGCCTGCTCCGGTAAAAGGAAAACAGGTCCTCCACCACAACCGCGCTTTCCGCAAAAACAGGCCGGTAGCTTTCCAGACCGAATTCCTCCAGCCGCGTCAGGCTCCCCTCTCCCAGAAAGGAGCGGTTTCCGATGAAAAGGGTGATGAGCACGTCCTCCTTTTCCACCGCTCCCAGAATGTGACGCACCTCCCGCACGGCGATGGACCTGCGGAACAGATCCTTTCCCTCTTTCAGGTCACAGATGCACGCGCCGTTTTCACAGATCAGATAACGCATCTTTGGAAAATACTCCAGATATTGGGTGAGCTGCGTTCTGCATCTTCCCGTGGCAAACGTCACCTGCCTGCCCTGCTCCAGGATCCTGCGCACGGCCGCCCGGGCCCGAGGCGTGATCCGCTGGGAGGAGTCCAGAAGGGTCCCGTCCATATCCAGAGCGATCAGCTCATATTCCGACTGCTTCATCCTTACCTCCCGCACAAGCTGCTCACGCTTTCCCGGCCGTTTTCTTTTCCCCGGAGCCTTATCTGCTCTCCGGCTGCTTCTCCTTCAGCTCCTTGACGAGCACCAGGCACCGCCGTTTCAGAGAAAGCTTCACCAGCCTGTTTTTGTCATAAACATCATATCCGTTAAAGGTCCCTCTGATCTCGTTCAGTTCCACGGGGACCCCGTCCTTCGCAAGCCTGTCCGCATAGGCATTTCCCTCGTCGCGCAGACAGTCGATCTCCAGCGTCTCCACATAGGCGGGCGGCAGTCCCCGCAGGGATTTCGCATGCATGGGCGCGGCATACCTGGGTACTCCGTTCTGCCCGTCATGCAGATACAGATCCCACATCTGCCGGTTCAGCCTGGCATTCCATCCCGGCGTGTCCACAAACTGGCGCATGGACCAGGAAGTCATCCGGTGATCCGTGACCGGGCTGATGAGCATCTGAAAGCAGATCTTCGGCCCCTTCCGGTCCCTGGCCAGAAGCGTTACCCCTGCTGCCAGCGCGCCGCCGGCGCTGTCTCCCAGCACCGCGATCCGTTCCCGGTCCACGCCGAGGCGTTCCGCATTTTCCCACACCCAGCACAGTCCGCGGTAACAGTCCTTCAGCGGCTCCGGATAAGGAAGCCCCACCCGATACTGCACCAGGACCACCCGGCAGCCCACCGCTCCCGCATAAACCTGGGCCAGCCTGTGCGTCGCAGGCCTGTCACGCAGCACAAACGCTCCCCCGTGATAATAAACCAGGCAGGGAGCGTTCTCTTCCAGTCCTTCCGGCTCATAAATGACGACCGGCAGTCCTGCGCCTCCCGCGATCCTGAGCACCTTTCTCCTTCTTCGAATCCCCCTGGCCGGACGCTGCAGCAGGCAGCCCGCCTGAAACCAGCTGTTGAACAGGCGGATCCGTTTCGGCGTGATGACCAGATTATTGCTGATGAAGGTCCTGAAGTCGATGCGGCTCCAGATTCCCCCGAGATCCTTCAGGTCTTTATCCAGAGAATATTTGATACTTCTGATTCCTTTTCGCATCCTTCCTCCCAATCTGCCGGACAGACTGCCGAATGCTCGTTCTGCCCTTCCGGCCCGGAATTCAATCTCATGCTTCCCACCAAACAGCTCAGATCCTGACAATAATATACCACATCCCGCCCCGTAAAATCTACCCGTTTTCCCAATTTCGCCTTCTCCGCCCTGGTCGGCTATGGTCCGCCGGCCTGCAGCAGCCGCAGCCGTGCGGTGTCATACCTGTGTTTCAGCATTTCAGAAGAGTGTTACCCAAGGTGTTACTCCGGAGTGCCTGCAACAAGAAAAAGGCCGGAAACCCGTATCAATACTGAGTTTCCGGCCAATGAAAAATGAAGCACGGGGGATTCGAACCCCCGACAACCTGATTAAAAGTCAGGTGCTCTACCGACTGAGCTAGTGCTCCGCAGACTGACTAAAAAAAGAACCAGCTTCCACAGCAGGCTGTTGAGAAATCCTCTGCAAAAAACTGGGCTAGCTGGATTCGAACCAGCGAATGCAGGAGTCAAAGTCCTGTGCCTTACCGCTTGGCGATAGCCCAAAAAGGTGGATACAGGGATTCGAACCCTGGGCCTCCAGAGCCACAATCT
>DWWH01000014.1 GCA_019119815.1 Candidatus Eisenbergiella intestinipullorum
GACTGCCGAAATATCTGCGTAACGCACTCCATCCTGAGGCTATAGGGGCATAAATCACTATTTTGTCAGCTGAAATATTGAATTTTCAAGGAGCGAAGCCCATTTCAGGTATGGGAAGTCTTAGTTAGTAATACAAATAAAATTTCCGAATAAAAGCAGGACCCTGCCCATAAAAATACCCCGGGCGGCTGCCAGGCCGGTCAGCCGCTCGGAGCATCTGTTTTCATTCCATGTTGTTTTTATCTGTCTGAATGCCGTTCACCGGCCGGATTTTCTTCCGCCCGTTCCCGGCCGTCTATTCCTCATCCTGCAGCGCGTCGTAGCCGTGCTCGTTGGTGCGGACCTTAATCACATCCTCCACGTCATATACGAAAATCTTTCCGTCGCCCACATTTCCGGTGTAGAGTACCTTCTGCACGGCGTTCACCACCGTCTCTACAGGGATTTTGCAGATCACAACGTCGATCCTGACCTTGGGAAGAAGCCGGCTTTCCACAGGAGCGCCGCGGAAGTAGGTCTCATGCCCCTTCTGCATGCCGTAGCCGAACACATTGCTGATGGTCAGGCCCGTCACGCCGATCCGGGAGAGGGTGCTCTCCAGTTCGGAAAACCGGGACTGGTTGGTGATGATGGTCACCTTGGTCATCTTGGGCCCCGTTGTCCTTTCTTCGTGAATCACAGAAGCTTTTTTCGCAGAATCCGCAGCGGTCTCCTTCGGAGCGGATGCCACGGCAGCCTCCACCCGTTCTTCCTCGTCGCTGGCGGAAAGTTCGGATACCGGAGCCGCCGAAATGGGTGCGAAATCCGGATAGGCCATATTTCCATGCTCTCCGATATCCAGACCGGCAATCTCCTCCTGCACAGAAACCCGAATGCCAATGGTCTTTTTCAGGGCGAACCAGACCAGAGAGGTGGTCACAAAACCGAAGATTCCAATAGCAAGAATGCCCACGATCTGCGTTCCCAGCAGGCCGAAGCCGCCGCCGAAGAACAGGCCGTTTCTGGTGGAAAGGCTGGTCACGCCTTCCTGGGCGAACAGGCCCACGCAGAGGGTTCCGAAGGTTCCGCAGCCCAGATGCACGGAGGTTGCGCCAACCGGGTCATCAATCTTTATTTTATCAAAAAATACCACCAGGAAAACCACCAGCACGCCGGCAAGCGCTCCGATGATCAAAGAGCTTAACACGCTCACATAGGCGCAGCTTCCGGTGATACCCACCAGGCCGGCCAGACAGCCGTTGATAGTCATGCCCAGATCCGGTTTCCCCAGATAAAGCCAGGAGGTGATGGTGGAGGTCAGAACCGCTGCGATGGCCGCCGTATTCGTGGTCATCAGAATGGAAACCACATCCGCCGGATTCTGGAAGCTCATGGTGGAACCGGGATTGAAGCCGAACCAGCCGAGCCAAAGAACGAACAGGCCGATCACCGCGAGGGACATGCTGTGTCCGGGAATGGCCTTCGCCTTACCGTCCTTTCCGTATTTTCCGATACGGGGGCCAAGAATCAGCGCGCCGGACAGAGCGCCCCACCCGCCCAGGGAATGCACCACGGCGTCTCCCGCGAAATCCATGAAGCCCATGTCGGAAAGCCAGCCGCCGCCCCATACCCAGTGGCCCACAATGGGGTAGATGATCAGGGTAAGCGCAAAGGAGAAAATGATAAAGGCCACATATTTGATCCGTTCCGCTACCGCGCCGGAAACGATGGTTGCTGCGGTCCCGCAGAACACCAACTGGAAGAAAAATTTTCCCCAGAAGGGAACGTTTGCGGTCAGCGTATTATCATAGAACGACAGATCGCCTCCGCCCAGAATGAACAGATGGCTCGTTCCCACGAAGGGATTATCCCCGCCGAACATCAGGCCCCAGCCCAGAAGCAGAAAGCCCAGGGAAGATACGGCAAAAACGATGAAATTTTTGGAAAGAATGTTGACGGTGTTCTTCGCCCTCGCAAAGCCCGCCTCAACCGCTGCAAAGCCCAGATTCATGAAAAATACCAGAATCGCGGCGAGCAGCACCCAGAATGTATCGATGATCATGGTAACATCCATTTACTTCTACCTCCCGTTCAGATTGATCACAAAGGATGAGGCGCCTCTGATCCACCCTCTGCGGAGAAAGTCGGATATCCTTACCGGAATATCCTCCAGCGCTGCCGGACACTTCCGTCTGGAAAGGCCCAGACAACAAAAGAGGCGAAGAAGTCTGTTCAGACCTCTTCGCCTTATGGGGGCTATGTTACCACCGGAAAGAACATTTGTCAAATACTTTTTTCCGTTCCGGACGACCGAATTTTTTCATTCCGGAAGGCCGGATGCTTCCCCGAGATGCGTTTTCATACGGTCCGCGCAGGAAATGCGCAGACCTGGCTGAACAGCAGCGGCAGACGCCTGAGAGGCGTCTGTCCGGAACCTCCGCTCCATCTGTGCATATGCTGGTTACAGAGACCGTTCAAAAGGTTCCGGACATGAGGACCAGTGATGGCAGAACCCCGTCGCTGCGCTCCGGAATGGAGGTTCACATGACCAGACACATCCCGCTTTCCGAACTCGCTCCCGGCTCATCGGGCATCATCTGCCGCCTCCCTTCTGACGGTGCGCTCCGGCGCCGCCTGATGACCGCCGGTTTTCTGCCAGACACCCCGGTCCGCTGCGTCGCCAGAAGTCCGTTAGGCGACCCTTCCGCCTATCTGATCCGGGAAACCCTCATCGCTCTCCGGGCAAAAGAAGCCGGGGCCATTTCCGTGGAGCCGTCCGGTGCGGCTTCCAAAACCGGCATGGACCGGCGGAGGGAGCCCCTCCTCGTCCTCGCCGGGAACCCCAACGTGGGAAAAAGCACGGTTTTCAACGCCCTGACCGGGCTGAAACAGCATACGGGAAACTGGGCGGGAAAAACGGTGGCGTGCGCGCAGGGCTTCTGCCGCATCGGAAACCGGCGCTGCCGCGTTGTGGACCTGCCCGGCTGCTATTCCCTCCTGTCCGGCAGCGCAGAAGAAAACGAAGCGAGAAGCTTCCTCCTGTCCCATGCGCCGGACGCGGTCATCGCCGTCTGCGACGCCACCCGTCTGGAAAGCACACTTCCCCTGGCGCTTCAGCTTCTGGAAATGGGCCTCCCGGTCCTTCTCTGTGTGAATCTGATGGATGAAGCGCAGCGGACAGGAAATCCTCCCGACCTCACGCTTCTGTCCGAACGGCTCCCCATCCCTGTCATCGGGACAAAGGCCAGCCGGAAACACGGTCTTGACGGGCTGCGCCAGACCCTTTCCGCTCTCCTGGACGCAGCTCAGATGCCTCCGGCTCCCTCCGCCCTCTTGGACACCGCTCAGACGCCTCCGGTTTCCGACTTTCAGATTCCGTATCCTTCCAGCCTGGAAACCGCGCTCTCCCTGCTTTCTCCGGCCGTCCACAAAGCCCGGGCGGAAAAAGCAGATGCCGCTTTTCCCGGAACACGCTTTCTCTGTCTTCAGCTGCTGGAAGCCGCTCTTACGGCTTCTGTCTCCATGCCGCAGCCCGAATCCCCGGATCAGCCGGAGGACGCCCTTCTTTCCGACAGCGGCGTCAGACAGGCGCTGTCCGCCTGCGCATCCCTTCTTGCCTCCCGCGGCATCAGCCGGGAACAGCTCAGGGAGCATCGGGACGCCGCCTGCCGTCTGGAGGCGCAGAGACTCTGCCGGGGAGTTTATTCGCAGCATATGGAAACCGCCGGACATCTCTGCCCTCTGGACCGGCTTCTTACCGGAAAATGGACCGCTTTTCCGGTCATGCTTCTCTTTCTGTTTTTCCTGTTCTGGCTCACCATCCGGGGCGCCAATATCCCTTCCGCCCTGCTTGCTTCCGCCTTTTCGCGGATGGAAGCCTTTCTGTTACGCGCCCTTTTATCCGTCGGCCTTCCGTCCGCCGCAGCGGACCTGCTTGTAAACGGCATATTCGGAACCACCGGCCGGGTGATCTCCGTCATGCTGCCGCCCATGGCCATTTTCTTTCCTCTGTTCACCCTGCTGGAGGACGCAGGCATCCTTCCCCGGATCGCCTTCAACCTGGACCGGAGTTTTCAGCGCTGCGGAGCCTGCGGGAAACAGGCGATTACCATGTGTATGGGTCTGGGATGCAACGCGGTCGGCGTCACGGGAAGCCGCATCATAAATGAAAAACGGGAACGGCTGCTGGCCATTCTCACCAACAGCTTCGTTCCCTGCAACGGCCGCCTCCCCGCCCTGCTCACCCTGTCGGGCCTGCTTTTTTCACGGGAGCAGGCGGAAGGGATTTCCTTCCGTCCGGCTTCCGCAGCCTCCGGCTCCGGGTCCCCTGCGGTCTCGATCTCCGCTCAGGCAGCGGACCGGCTTACCGGTTCCGTTCTGAGCGCCTTCTTTCTGCTCGCCCTTCTCCTTCTGGGCGTTTGGATGACCTTTCTCACCTCCCGGCTGCTTTCCGCCACCCTGTTAAAGGGAGAAACCTCCCCCTTCCTTCTGGAGCTTCCCGCCTTCCGGAAGCCGAGGATTGCGCGGGTTCTTCTGCAAAGCGTCTGGGACCGGACGCTCTGTGTGCTGGGGAGGGCAGTCTGCACCGCGGCCCCGGCCGGCCTTCTTCTCTGGCTGCTCTCCCACCTTAAGACGCCGGGCGGAAGCGTCCTGCTGGTCCGCCTTACCGCTCTCGCAGACCCCTTTGCCCAATTATTCGGCATGGACGGCACCATCCTCACCGGTTTTCTTCTGGGCTTTCCGGCAAACGAAATCGTCCTCCCCATCATTGCCTCCGCCTATTCGGCGCAGGGAGGCCTGCCCGTCTGGAGCCGGACCACCGTGCTCTGCACGGCCCTGTTCTTTCTCATGCACTGGCCCTGCGCCACCACCCTGCTGACCGTCCGGAAGGAAACCGGCAGCCTGCGCTGGACGCTCGCCGCCTT
Organism: Candidatus Eisenbergiella intestinipullorum; assembly: GCA_019119815.1. GTDB lineage: Bacteria > Bacillota > Clostridia > Lachnospirales > Lachnospiraceae > Eisenbergiella > Eisenbergiella intestinipullorum. The sequence continues at coordinate 4,905 of DWWH01000014.1, forward strand.
TTTCCTTCCCGCCTCCTGCGGGCTTCTGGCCTGCTTTCTGATAAATCTGCTGGGCGAATTGTTTTAACCCTTCACCGGAATCCGCGCCACCACAAAGCCGTATGCCGGAAGGGACAGCTTACCCGTATACGCGGCTTCTTCGGTCTGAACCGTCACCTTTTCCGGGTCGGTAATGCAGTTGTAATCCGCTTCCGTTCCGGAAAGGGTCATCCGCTTCATGCTTTCTGCCGGAGCACAGCCTTCTGCCAAGCGGAGGGCGATCTCCTTCGGCTCCGCGTTATGGTTCACCGCCTTGATGATGATTTCTCCGGTCTTTTCATCCAGAGAAACGTTGGCGTAAATGTTCTCTTCGCGCAGCTTCTTTTCCTGTCCGTCCATGGAAAGCGTCACCGTTCCCATGTTTTCCGCGTACAGCTTCTGTACATGATAGCTGGGCGTTCCATAAGCGCGGCAGTCGTCGAACCAGATCATGTCCGGGGACCACTGGGCATAGCCGACGCGGGCGAACAGGGGCGCGTAGGAGGCCAGAACCACCACGTCCGCGTTTCTCTCAAGGCCGGTCAGGAAAGCCGCCTCCGCCAGCGCGCCTCCCAGAGTGTTGGCGTCCGGACGGTTCATGCCGCTCACCGGATGGGCTGCGTATTCTCCGGAAAAGACCTTCACGTCTCTCGGATATTCATCGTAGAAGTCCACATGCTCATAGAGCCACTCCGGCTTCACGTAATAATGCTCGTCCACCGCGTAGACGAAGTTTTTCTTTTCCGGCGCTTTCTCATGATAAAACTTCCAGGCGGCATCATACCGTTCCGAGGTAATGTCGGGGCCCGCGGAGCCGATCAGCTGCATATCCGGATATTTTTCATGGATCGCCTTCTCAAAGGCTTCATAGCGGGCGAAGAAATCCACCTTATCCGTCTGCCACTGCTCGTTTCCGATTCCCATCATGGTCATGTTGAAGGGCTCCGGATGGCCCATCTGCGCGCGAAGTGCTCCCCACTTCGTATCGGCGCCGCCGTTTGCGAATTCCACCAGATCCAGCGCGTCCTGGATGAACTCCTGGAAAGCCGGATCGTCCATCTCCACCAGCTCATAGGACTGATACTGGCAGGCAAGCCCCACGTTCAGCACGGGAAGCGGCTTCGCGCCGATCAGTTCGCACAGCAGAAAATATTCATAATAGCCCAGGCCAAGGGACTGATTGTAGTGGGAATAACAGGTATGGAAGCCGTTTTCCGGCTTCGTCTCATGTACTGCCCAGCGGTTGAAATTGTTCCTTCTGCCCTCCGGCCTTCCCACGCTCTCCTTCCAGCGGTAGCGGTTATCCAGCGTATTTCCCTCGATGATACAGCCGCCCGGGAAGCGGAGGAAACCGGGATGCAGCCCTTTCAGCAGTTCGAACAGATCCTTCCGGAAAATGCCCGCTACCGCGTCCTGGGGCATGAGGGAAATAAAATCAAACTCCACCACGCCGGGCTCCGTCAGGGAAAGTACAAACTGCGCTCCCCGCACATCCGCCTCGGCGGTCAGCACCGCTTCATAGCGGTTCCATTTCTGCCAGGTATGTTCCGGCTCATGGATGCAGGAAATTTCCGCCTTCGCGTAAGTTTTCCGGTCCTTTACCACGGCCGCCTCCAGATCGCCCTGAAAGGAAACGCATCTGGCATAGAAGGACGCCCGGTAGGTCTTTCCCTTTTCCAGACGCACGCCGTCATAAGCCTTATTGGCAAAGCCCTGTCCGGCATAATCCGCCGTGAATCTGAGATAATGGGGATTTGCCCGGTCCACGGGGCTTCCCATCACATACTCCATCCGGCCCTCGCCGTGCTCCTTCGTGGCGCTCCATCCGTAGCCGCTGTCCAGCTTCGTATAGTAGTCTCCCACCGTGCCGTAGCAGTCCAGAAATTCAAAGGACCGGTTCTCGATCATTTCCGCATACAGACCGCCATCCGCCGCATAGTTGATGTCCTCAAAGAAGAGCCCGATCATTCCCTCCTGGATCGGCACTCCCTTTTTGTCAGAAATAAAAAGCTCCATCTTTTCCTCCATTCCTGCCACTTTAGGGGCATTGAATCATAAAGAATGGCACTGCCACCCTTTTCTTACTATTATAGAAAAAATTTCTTTCCCTGTAAATGACAGTTTTCCTGTATTTTTTCGTTCCTGCCGGCGGGCTGTAACCGCACTCCTGTCCAAAGCTTCTTTCCGATCTTCCCCGTTTTGCCTGTCCTATGTGAAAAGTCTGCCAAAAATTCTTAACTTTTCTTAAAGGATTTTCGTCCGTTTTTTATGATTTCTTTTGAATCCGTACATATTCTCGTCACATTTTTCGGGTATCATATGTATCAGTTGAAGGAAACACGGAATTGTGCCGGTCAGAAAATATGCGTTGCAGTTCTGCTGAAATAAACTTCATAAAACAAAGAGAAGGCCTCGTTTGAAACGGGGCCTTCCGCTATTTGCGTGATAAGCCCGGCAAGCGGCCGGCATGCCTGCATGATCGGCCATTTGACGGGCAAGTACTGCGAGCGGCATATATGCCGCAAGCTGGGCGCATCGCGTAATCGGACAGGAGAAGGAACTTCCCCTGTCCGATCGGTTCTGTTATTCAATCGTCCCCCCGCCGAGCACGTACTCTCCGTCGTAGAATACCACGGCCTGTCCGGGGGTGACGGCACGGACGGGCTCATCGAAGGTGACACGCAGGCGGTCCGGGCCGATGCGCTCCATGAGGCAGGGCGCTCCCGCATGAGCGTAACGGATCTTGGCGGACGCGCAGCGCGGCTCCGTCAGATCCGGGATGGCCATGAAATTCAGGCCGCTGCAGGTCAGATGGTCCGTGAACACATCCTGCGCCTCTCCGATCACCACCTCGTTGGTTTCCGGACGGATGGCAGTCACGAACACGGGGCGGCCCATGGACAGGTTCAGTCCCTTGCGCTGGCCCACCGTGTAATGGGTGATGCCCTTATGGCGGCCCAGCACCTCTCCCGATTCGGAAACGAAATTGCCGGGGCCGGGCACCCGTCCCTTCTGCTCTCGTTCAATGAAGGCCGCGTAATCGTGGTCCGGGATGAAGCAGATCTCCTGACTGTCCTTTTTGTGAGCCACCGGAAGCCCGGCGTCCTGTGCCAGCTGCCGGATCTCTTCCTTGGTATAATCCCCAACGGGCATCAGCGTATGGGCCAGCTGGTCCTGAGTCAGCGCGTAGAGCGCATAGGTCTGATCCTTTTTCGCCGTTACCGAATTGCGGATGCAGTAACGGCCGTTTTCCAGCCGGTCGATGCGGGCATAGTGGCCGGTGGCAATATAATCGGCCCCTAGAGCCAGACTTTTGTTCAGAAGTGCCTCCCATTTCACGTACCGGTTACAGGCGATGCAGGGATTCGGAGTCCTTCCACGCAGATATTCCTCCACAAAATAGTCCATCACGTACTGCCGGAATTCCTTTTTAAAATTCATCACGTAATAGGGAATGCCCAGATGATCCGCCACTCTTCTGGCGTCCTCCACCGCGCTCAGGCCGCAGCAGCCCGTATCCTCCCGGCCGTCATCCGTGCTCTTTTTGTCCCCGGAAGCGGAACAGGCACAGGATTCCTGTGCCTCGCTCCGTTCGTCCTGCCAGATCTGCATGGTGACGCCGATCACATCATATCCCTGCTCCTTTAACAGCAGGGCCGCCACGGAGGAGTCCACCCCTCCGGACATTCCCACGATCACCTTCGGACCCATATTACCCATATCAGTATTCTTCCTCTTCCTGCTCTTCATCCTCATGAATATCGGACTTGGGCTTCTCCAAGCCCTCGATCACGATGCCCTTTTTCTGCGCGTAATCCCAGAGCGCCGCGTGGATCGCTTCCTCCGCCAGCAGGGAGCAGTGTACCTTGACCGGCGGAAGGCCGTCCAGCGCCTCCATCACCGCTTTGTTGGTCACCTGCATGGCCTCCTGGACCGTCTTTCCCTTCACCAGCTCCGTCGCCATGCTGCTGGTGGCCACGGCCGCTCCGCAGCCAAAGGTTTTGAACTTCACGTCACGGATGATCCCGTCGTCGTCAATATCCAGAAAGATCCGCATGATGTCTCCGCATTTCGCGTTTCCGACCGTTCCCACGCCGCTGGCGTTCTCGATTTCTCCCACATTTCTGGGATGCTCAAAATGATCCATTACCTTTTCGCTGTACATTTTTCTATCCTTTCCCGATCTGCCGGCAGCCGGACGGACAACCCGACCATTTTCTGCCGTTCTCGTCCTCTTTGCCGTTTATCCGTTTTTCTGTTCCTTTTTCTTAAAATCCTCATACAGAGGAGACATATTCCTCAGCTTTGCCACGATCTCCCCGATCGCTTCCACCGTGGTATCCAGCTCCTCCTTCGTGGTTTCCTCGCTGAGGCTCATGCGCAGGGAACCGTGGGCGATCTCATGAGGCAGGCCGATGGCCAGGAGCACATGAGAAGGATCCAGGGACCCCGAGGTGCAGGCAGAACCGCTGGATGCGCAAATACCGCGCATATCCAGCATGATGAGAAGGGACTCCCCTTCTACAAACCGGAAGCTGAAATTTACATTATTGGGAAGGCGGCGGGTCCGATCGCCGTTCAGGCGGCAGTAAGGGATCTCTTCCTCGATCCGCCGGATCAGATAATCCCGAAGCTCGATCTCCTTTTTCGTCTTTTCTTCCATCCGCTCAAAGGCCCGCTTTGCCGCGGCGCCGAGGCCTACGATCCCCGGCACGTTTTCCGTTCCCGCACGGCGGCTTCTTTCCTGCGCTCCGCCGTGGATGAAGGAACGGGTCTTCAGGCCTTTGCGGATATAGAGAAAACCGGTCCCCTTCGGGCCGTTCAGCTTGTGAGCGCTGGCGCTGAGCATGTCGATCCCGCACTCGTCCACGTTGATGGGAAGCTGACCGTAAGCCTGCACCGCATCCGTATGGAACAGGATGCCGTGCTCCTTCGCAATCCGGCCGACCTCCCGGATGGGCTGAATGGTCCCGATCTCATTGTTGGCAAACATGACGGAAATGAGGATGGTATCCGGCCGGATCGCCCGCTCCAGCTCGTCCAGCTTCAGGATACCGTTCTCATCCACGCCCACATAGGTGACCTCATAGCCCTTCTTTTCCAGATACTCACAGGTATGCAGCACCGCATGATGCTCGATGGAAGAAGTGATGATATGCTTTCCCTTCTGTGCATAGGCCTCCGCTGTCGCCTTGATGGCCCAGTTATCGCTCTCCGTTCCGCCCGCGGTAAAATAGATCTCATTTGCCGCCGCGCCCAGACTGTCAGCGATGATCTCCCGCACCCCGCTGACCGCCTTCTTGCTCTCCGTCCCCAGAGAATAAATGCTGCTGGGGTTTCCATAATGCTCTGAAAAATAGGGAAGCATGGCCTCCACTACCTCCGGCGCCGTTCTGGTGGTCGCCGCATTATCCAGATAGATCAATGGTTTCATCTGTATTCTCCTTTTCTTTCCTTCGGATCCTTCCTGACGGCGCAGACTGTCTGTATTTCAGTCCGGCGCCGATTAATTCCTACCAGTTTACTTCGTATTACTGAGGTTACTATACCATTGCCCCCGCGTTCTGTCAACCGCCGCAGCCGCATATATTTATCAAAAGAACTTTTCGGTTCCTGCTTTGTCCCTTTTGAAAAGGAACTGTTGGGGTGAGATCCATGCAGAATTCTCATAAAAAGAGCCGTTTTGCCACGGCCTCTCCTCTGTTCAGAAAGCTTTGCAATCCTTTTGTCGCCGGCACTCTCATCCTGACCGTCACAGGGCTGATCAGCCGTCTGGTCGGTTTTTTTTACCGCATCTTTCTCTCCCGTCTGTTTGGAGAAGAAAATATCGGCATCTACCAGCTCATCAGCCCGGTGCTGTCTCTGGTTTTCTCTTTCAGCGCGGCAGGCATCCAGAATGCGGTCTCCAAATTTGCGGCAGGAAGCAGCTCTTCAGCCAGTGCAGGTGCGCGTGCGCGCGTTCTCCTGGTGGGTCTGCTGTTTTCCCTGCCCGCGTCTCTCCTCTGTACGGCAGGAGTGTTTTCCTGCTCCGGCTTCATTGCCGAACGGCTACTGTTTGAGCCCCGCTGCGCGCCGCTCCTTCGCATCGCCGCCCTTTCCTTTCCCTTTTCCGCCGTGCATTCCTGCATCAACGGCTATTTTTACGGCATTCGGAAAGCCTCTGTTCCCTCGGCCGCCCAGCTCGTGGAGCAGTTCGTGCGTGCCGGAAGCGTCTATCTGATCTCCCTGTCCGCCCTGCGGCAGGAAGCGGCACTTTCCGTCTCGGTCGCCGCCATCGGCATGGTGATCGGTGAGATCGCTTCCATGCTGTTATCTGTCTGCGCAGTCTGCCTCCACTTTCATACCGCTCCTTCCCGTCTTTTCCGGGTATTTTCCGGATACCTGCATTCCTCCGGACGCCAACCGCTTTCCGGACACCGGCTGTTCTCCGGCCGGCAGCAGGAATACGGATGCCGGCAGCTTTCCGGCCTTGCCCGGCAGATGTTCTCCTTCTCTGCGCCGCTCTGCCTGAACCGGCTGTGCATTAACCTCCTTCAGGCTATCGAGGCGGCCTGTATTCCCGCCAAGCTACAGATATACGGCTATTCCGTCAGCGAATCTTTGAGCGTATACGGCGTATTGACCGGCATGGCTCTTCCGCTGATCTTTTTTCCGGGAACGCTCACCAATTCCGTTTCCGTTCTGCTCATGCCGGCCATTTCCGAAGCAGACTGCGCCAACGATCACCGTCTGATCGGGCGGACCGTCAAAAAATGTATTTCCTTCTGCCTCCTGATGGGCATCTCCTGCAGCTTTCTCTTCCTGTTTGCCGGACAGTTCATCGGAGCCCTCCTCTTTAGCAGCCGGCTTGCCGGACAGCTCATTGTAATGATGGGGTTTCTCTGCCCCTTTCTCTATCTGAACACCACCCTCACCAGCATCCTTCACGGGCTGGGGAAGACCGGTTATACCTTCGGCCTGAGCATGTCCAGCCTTCTTCTGCGCCTGCTCTTCGTCTTTCATGCCATTCCCGTTTCCGGCCTGAAAGGCTATCTGACCGGTATGCTGCTGGGGCAGCTTCTCACCACCCTCTTCAGCCTGATCCCGCTGAGGCGCTACTTCTGAAGCACTTTTTGCCGCGGCGAAAGCGATGACCGAATGCTTGCAACCTGCGTTTTTCTATATTATAATGGACGCGGTTCAGATTTCTATTTACTTAACGAAAAAGGGAGCGCCGCAATCTCTGCTGCGGTCTGCGGCAGGTGCCGGAAGCGCTCCATATGGAGGATCATTGCAAATGAGTTTCGATTTTATCAGAAAGCTTCCCACGCCGGAAGAGATCCGCAGGGACTACGCCGTTCCGGAACGGATCGCCCGGCTCAAGGAGGAGCGCGACCGGGAGATCCGTGATGTGTTCACCGGAAAAAGCCATAAATTTATCGTCATCATCGGCCCCTGCTCCGCAGACAACGAGGATGCCGTCTGTGACTATGTCTCCCGGCTCGCCCGGGTAAATGAAAGGGTAAAGGACCGTCTGATCCTGATCCCCAGGGTATACACCAACAAGCCCCGCACCACCGGGGACGGCTACAAGGGGCTGGTGCACCAGCCGGATCCGGAAAAGAAGCCGGATCTTCTGCACGGGCTCATCGCCATGCGCAAAATGCACATCCACGCGGTGGAGGAATCCGGACTCACCTGTGCGGACGAGATGCTTTATCCGGAAAACTGGAGATATGTGTCCGACATCCTCTCCTATGTGGCCATCGGCGCCCGTTCCGTGGAAGATCAGCTCCACCGTCTCGCCACCAGCGGCTTCGATGTCCCGGCCGGCATGAAGAATCCCACCAGCGGTGACTTCTCCGTCATGCTCAATTCCGTTTATGCGGCCCAGCATCCTCATTCCTTCATCTATCGGGGCTGGGAGGTCAGTACCACGGGGAACGATCTGGCCCACACGGTCCTGCGCGGTGCCACCAACAAGCACGGACGCAATATCCCCAACTACCACTACGAGGACCTGAATCTGCTCCAGACCCTCTACAATGAACGGGAACTGAAGAATCCTGCCTGTATCATCGATGCCAACCACAGCAATTCGGACAAGCAGCACAAGCAGCAGATCCGCATCGTCAAGGAAGTCATGCACAGCAGGAAGCTGAATCCTGACATCCATTCCCTGGTCAAGGGCGTTATGATCGAAAGCTATATCGAAGAAGGCTGTCAGAAGGTGGGCGGCGGCGTATACGGAAAGTCCATCACCGATCCCTGCCTGTCCTGGGAGGATTCGGAACGGCTGATCTATGATATTGCGGAATACGAGTGATCCTGCCGGCGTTCAGACCCGTCCGGCCCTTTCCGGTCACACGCCTGCCGCCTTCGGACCGGTGTGCCGTCCGGAATACGGCAGGTGCGGTCTGCGGCAGCCGTCGGACAGGCAGGCTCCTCTCAGAAGAGCCTGCCCGTTTTTTCCGTTTTCTTCCTGCTTTTTTTCTTTCTTCGCCGTTTTCTTCTCCTGCTTCTTTTCGTCCTATCCCTTCCATTCCCCGCTGATCCTCAGTCCTGCCGTTTCCGTCACAGGAAGAGAAAAGAGGATGGATTTTGCCTTACTCTCCATTCCGGCCTTTTCCATGATGGAGCTCATGATCCCGTTCTTTTTTTCTGCTCTTGCCACGATGAAGGTGATCTCCTTCTCCTCAGCCAGCGTCACGCCCAGAAATTTTTCCGCCCGTTCCATGCCCGTACCTCTGGCGTGCACCACTGTTCCGCCTCCGGCTCCGGCCTCCCTTGCCGCCTCCATCACCAGATTATTGTATCCGTAATTGGAGATCACCACAAGGAGCTCATATTCCGTATTCTTCAATTCCGATTCCTCCTCCTTCTCATACTCCTGTCCGGCAAGCAGATAACGGAAGGATCTTCCTCCGCCCACACTGCTGAGCGGAACGATAAAGGAAATTCCCGTTCCCGGAACGTCGATGGAAAGCTTCTGCTCCATCCGTTCCTTCACCCGCTTCCAGGAGTCTCCCGTTACCACGGTAAAAATGACGATCTTCTCCCGGCTCTCCATTCCGAAATAATCCAGCATCTCGCTGCTGGCCGTTCCGGTTCCCAGCATCAGTAGCATCACCGGCAGATGTTCTTCCTTAAACAGGGTGGAAAACTTCTCCCCGTGATTTCTTCCCGTTATGGTCACCATACAATACACACTGCTCACACGTCCGCTCCCATCCGCGCACCCGCGCAATCCTTTTTTCTGATCCTTTTTACTTACAGTTCAATGATCTCAAGATCGCCCATTCCGTCAAAAGCAGATACAGGCATCTCCCGCTCCTCCTTCCTGGCCCTGATCGCCTGCAGCCGGAATACCAACCCCAGGATCTGAATGGTGATCAGAGGCGTCATCGCAACCATCGCGACCACGCCGAAGGCGTCCGTGATGATGTTCCCGCCCACTGCCGAACAGGCTCCCATGGCAAAGGGAAGAAGAAAAGTAGCCGTCATCGGTCCCGAAGCCACGCCGCCGGAGTCAAAAGCGATCGCGGTAAAGATCTTCGGGACGAAGAAGGAGAGCCCCAGAGCGATGGCATATCCGGGAATGATGAACCAGAAGATGGACAGCCCGGTCAGCACCCGGATCATGGCAAGACCCAGAGATGCCGATACGCCGATGGAAAGACTCAGCCCCATCGCCTTTGCGGAGATCGCGCCGTCCGTGATCTCCTCCACCTGCTTTGTCAGAACGAACACGGCAGGCTCCGCCCGCACGATGAAATAACCGATCAGCATGCCGATGGGAATGATGATCCACCGGCAGGGCAGCGCAGCCAGAACCTGTCCCAGATAGTTTCCGGCAGGGCTGAACCCCACGTTCACACCGGTCAGGAACAGGACCAGGCCCGCATAGGTATAGACCAGGCCCACGCCGATCCGGATCAGGCTCTTTCCCGGGACCAGGTGAAAGATCACCTGGAACAGCCCGAAGAACAGAATGATCGGCAGCAGGGACACCGCCATTTCCCGGATGTATGCCGGAAGCCCCGTCAGAAAATACCGGCACAGCTCCACGGAATCAGAAAATTCGGGAATTGCCTGGGGCACATATTCATAGCTCTCCGGATGGTAGATCAGCCCCAGGATCAGCACCGCCAGGATCGGCCCGATGGAGCAGAGCGCTACCAGACCGAAGCTGTCATCCGAAGCATGCCGGTCGTTTCGGATGGACGCGATACCCACGCCCAGCGCCATGATAAAAGGGACTGTCATCGGTCCCGTCGTCACTCCGCCGGAATCAAAAGCCACCGCAAGGAAGCTTTCCGGCACGAAGAATGCCAGGACAAATACCAGGAGATAGAAAATCACCAGAAGAGGAGGAAGGGCAACACCAAAGAGCATACGGAGAAGCGCCGCCACCAGAAAGATGCCCACGCCCACGGCAACGGCGACGATCAGGATCAGATTCGGGACCGAAGGGACCTGCTGTGCCAGGACCTGCAGATCCGGCTCGGAAACGGTGATGATAAAGCCCAGTATGAAGCCCATCAGGACCATGATCCACAGCTTTCTCGTCTTCGTCATGCAGGTGCCCACCCGTTCCCCCATCAGACTCATGGACATCTCCACTCCCAGCGAAAACAGAGTCATCCCCGCCATCAAAAATACCGCTCCCACCAGAAACGCCATCATGATCCCCGGAGAGATCGGCGCGATACTGAAGCACAGGACCAGTACGATCCCTATGACCGGAAGCACGGCTTTTCCTGTTTCCACCACTTTTTCCCTGAGAATAGTCTGAAATACCTTCAAATGTCCACTGCCTTTCTGCTGGTGCATGGCCGAATGGCCCAAATGACGTTACCTGTGAAATGAAAGAACCAGATTCAGTATAACATGAACCCGAAAGATACAAAAGAAAAAATCAAAAATTTAATCTTTTTTTAACCGCTCCAAAAGCCCGGAACGAACAGGAGAAGCAGCCTGTGCAGGATCAGAGGGTTCACATAACTCTCCAGAACGCACCCTCCCAGAAGAAACATAAGCACGGGCAGAAGCGCCCCGGCATCCGCCGGTGCCGGAAACAGCCTTCCCGCCGCTCTTCCCGTTCTTCTTCCCGCATGTGTCGCACACCAGCCGCACAGCAGCCAGAACGCGGGAACCAGAAGAAGTGCCTGGGGAAGGATCCCTCCTGCAAACAGGACCACTCCCCGAATCCCGTAACGAAGGGACAGGACAGACAGCAGCACACCCGCGCCGAAGCCGCTCCAGAGCAGAAACAGACAGGCAGCAGCGCTCCCCGCTCCCGCAGCGGCCGCCAGCACGAGAAGGCATGCCGGAAACAGCCTCTGCTTCAGGCTGTACAGCAAAAGCCCCTGCCGGTCTATTTCCAGAGCGCTGATCCCTTCCAGACTCACATGTCCCAGAAAAGAGCCATCCCGCACCAGTCCCTCCTGACCGGCAAAGATAAGCGCCATTCCCCCGAAAAATCCCGCCAGGAAAATGACGAAGGCACGACGGCCAAATCCGGATGAAGGCCGGAAGCTTCCTGCCAGCCTTCTCTCATGATCCTGCATTCCGCATCCCTCCGCCCGCTGCGCCCGCCGGCGCTTTTTTTCAATATATGCCTGTGCAGAAGAAAAATATGCCCTGCTCCGCCTTTTCTTTCAGACCTGCGGGAATTTGGCCCTGTAGCTCATTACCGCTGCTATGGTCTTGGAGTCCTCGATCTCTCCCGACAGGATCTTATCGCACAGTTCCTGCACGGTATAGGCCTCCACGTTGATGAATTCATCTTCGTCCAGATGCTGCTTTCCGCGGGTCAGGTCCGTTGCCAGATAAATATCGATCTTTTCATTGCAGAAAGCCACTGTGGTCCGGACGGTGATCAGCCATTCCAGCTTTCCTGCCCTATATCCGGTCTCCTCTTCCAGTTCCCTTGCAGCCGCCTCCCGGGTCGGCTCATCCGCTCCGTTCAGTCCTCCCGCCGGAATCTCCAGCGTATATCTGTCCAGAGCATTTCTGTACTGCCTGACCATCAGAAGCTTTCCGTCCTCCCTTACAGGTACCACGGCCGCCGCTCCCTGATGTTTGATAAAATCCCATTTCACGATATTTCCGTTGGGAACCCGGATGGTGTCCTTATAAAAATCCACGATGGCCCCTTTATAGACCAGTTCTCTTTTCAGCCTCTTAAACTCTTCCGACATCGCTTCCTCCATTCCGAAGTCTTTTCCTTCCTTGCTGATGACCGCCCTGCATGCCATCTTCAAACTTCCTGCGGCGGGTCGCATAAGCGACATCTTCCTTTCCGCCGCACGATCCACTCGCGCCGAGCGCGGTTGCCATCAGGCAACATCTACGGGCAATCTTTGATTGCCTGTGCGCCGAGTGCGCATCAACGTCTTTTTTTATTCAATAGGAAATAAAATTTCCTATTGAATAAAAAAACCCCGCAGGCTGTGCCTGCAGGGCTCTCTCATTGTTCTCTTTGACTGACTATTTTGCGTAATCCGAAACGCGGCTCTCTCTGATCACATTGACCTTGATCTGGCCAGGATATTCCAGATCGGCTTCGATCGCCTTTGAAATATCACGCGCCATCAGAACCATATCCGCGTCTGATACCTGTTCAGGAATAACCATGACACGAATCTCTCTGCCCGCCTGAATGGCATAGGATTTATCCACACCTTTGAAATTGTTTGCAATCTCCTCCAGCTGGGTCAGCCTGCTGGTGTAGGTCTCCAGCGTTTCCCTTCTTGCGCCGGGCCTTGCAGCCGAAATCGTATCGGCAGCCTGCACGATGCAGGAAATCAGGGAAGTCGGTTCCACATCACCGTGATGGGATTCCACCGCATTGATGACCACGGCAGATTCCTTATATTTCTTACAAAGCTCAACGCCGAGCTGAATATGAGAGCCTTCCATCTCATGATCTACCGCTTTTCCGATGTCATGCAGCAGACCGGCACGCTTTGCCATCCTCACATCCAGTCCCAGCTCGCTCGCCAGAAGCCCGGACAGCTGAGCCACCTCGATGGAATGCTTCAGAGCATTCTGTCCATAGCTCGTTCTGAACTTCAGTTTTCCAAGCAGCTTTACAAGCTCCGGATGAACGCCGTGCACGCCCACTTCCAGCAGCGCGGCTTCTCCTTCCTCTTTGATCATGACTTCGACTTCCTTCTGCGCCTTCTCCACCATCTCTTCGATTCTGGCGGGATGGATGCGTCCGTCCACGATCAGCTTTTCCAGCGCGATCCTTGCGACCTCTCTTCTGATCGGGTCAAAGGAAGATAAGATCACTGCTTCCGGCGTATCATCAATGATCAGATCCACACCGGTCAGCGTCTCCAGCGTTCTGATATTGCGGCCTTCTCGTCCGATGATCCTTCCCTTCATTTCATCATTGGGAAGCTGTACAACAGATATGGTGGCTTCCGCCACATGGTCGGCCGCGCATCTCTGAATGGCCGTCACCACATATTCCCTTGCCTTCTTGTCCGCCTCTTCCTTGGCACGAGCTTCCATATCCTTGATCATCACGGCCGACTCATGCTTTACTTCGTCTTCAACAATTTTCAACAGGTAATCCTTTGCCTGTTCGGAGGTTAAACCTGAGATTCGTTCCAGTTCCTGTATTCTCTGCTCGTTCAGCTTCGCAATCTCCGACCTCTGCTTCGCCAGCTCTCCTTCCCGGGCAGACAGCACGGATTCCTTTTTCTCAAGGGCATCCGCCTTCTTGTCCACATTTTCTTCCTTCTGCTGGACCCGTCTTTCAAAACGCTGCACCTCGGCTCTGCGTTCCCTGATCTCCTTATCCAGTTCGTTCTTGGCACGAATGGACTCTTCCTTTACCTCCAGCAGACCTTCCCGCTTCTTGGCCTCGGCCGACTTCAAAGCATCGTCAATGATCTCCCTGGCCTTCTCCTCGGCGTTTCCGATCTTCGTTTCCGTTTCTTTTTTCCTGTATGCAGAAGTCACCACGAAGGTCACCGGGACAGAAATCACCAGCGTGACTGCTACCGCTATCACACAATAAAGCATAGACAGGAGCACCTCCTTATTTAATTTTCATTGTACGAATATCTGTTATAGAATGTATGTACGCACAAACATTCTTATAATCGTTTACAACACTACAATTTTAATAAATAACAGGTACTATGTCAAGTACAAAAGCATATTTTTCATTTTTCTTCGTCGCTTCTGCACAAAAAAATGCTGTTTTCTCCGTTCTGTGTTCCCTGTTTCCATGCTCTGAAGACTTCTCTGAAAGCGGTGTCAAAAGGGATCGCTCCGCATCGCTCTCCGGATGCTCTCCGCGGAAAAACCCTTTCTCATCAGAAATGCCTGCATCCTTCTTTTTTCCGAAGCATCCGCCTCCTCTGCCGAAAAATGCTTTTTTTCCATCAGCCGGCGGATCATTTTTTCTTCGTCCTGAGCGCCGTCCCTTTCCTGTACGAAGGCAAGGGCCTCCTCGGCCAGACTGCGCTCCACCCCCTTTTGCTGAAGCTCCTGCATGATCCTGCGGACGCTTTTCTTTCCGATCTGATCCTCCGCATAGCTTCTCGCATAGGCTGCATCATCCACATAGCCAAAGGATTCCACATAGGAAAGCGCTTCCTCGATCACGGCTTCGGGATAGCTTCCCGCCCGAAGCTTGTCCTCCAGCTGCCTTCTGGTATAGCTCCGGCTCTTCAAAAGATTCATGCAGCGCAGCTTCGCCCGCCTGGGAAGAAGCTCCCCCGTGATCTGCCGAAAGCTTTCTTCGGAAAGCTCCCCGCCTTCTCTGATCCCGTATCCGGAAAGCTCACCCTGATACAGCGGAAACGCATACTCCCCGTCGATGCTTACGATACACCGGCTCCTGCCCTCCGGCACAATACTGGTAACCGTCATTTTTTCCTCCATGCCGAAGCGTTCTACGCTGAGGCCGCGAGGAGAAATCACGCATGTGATTTCTCCTCTGCGATCACAGCAGTTTTGTGCTTCGGCGCAAAACTGCCGATTGAAAAATAAGCCATCA
>DWWH01000015.1 GCA_019119815.1 Candidatus Eisenbergiella intestinipullorum
GCACGGCGGCTTCCCGGATCTTTTCAAAGGGCACGTTTTCCTTTCCGTAGCTGATGTTGTTCCGGATGCTCTCCCCGAACAGGGCGGTATCCTGAAGCACCACGCCGAAGGCCGACCGCAGATCCGCCATCCGGTAATCCCGCAGGTCATGGCCGTCCAGCAGAATGGCTCCCTCCTGCACGTCGTAGAAACGGGTCAGCAGGTTGATAAGGGTGGTCTTTCCAGCTCCGGTAGGCCCCGCCACCGCCACTCTGGTACCGGCCGGAATGTACAGGCTCACATCCTTCAGCACGGGTTCCTCCGGACGGTAGCCGAAGGTGACATGCTCCAGACGGATCTCGCCTTTTGGATGACTGAGCGGCAGTGCATCCGGGCGGTCTGCAGGCTCCGGCTCCTCATCAAATATCTCAAAAATCCGTTCCGCACCTGCCACCGCGGTCTGGAAATTATTGTAGATATTCGCGATGTCCACAAAGGGCCTGGTGAACTGTCTGGAATACAGAAGGAAGCTGGAAATGGTTCCCACGGAAAGCTGTCCTGCAGCAGCCATCAGTCCGCTCACAATGGCGATGAGCACGTAGTTTAAATTGTTGATCACGTTGGTGATCGGCATCAGGTAGCCTGACCAGATCTGCGCTCTGGTTGCCACACGGCAGAATGCCTCGTTCTTTTCCGCAAAGTCCTCCACCATGTTGTCTTCCTGGCAGAACGCCTTGACGATCCGCAGCCCGGAAATGCTCTCCTCCACCTGGCCGTTCAGACTGCCGAGAAGGGCCTGCTGCTGCCGGAACAGCTTTCTCGTGTGCTTTGTCACCGTCCGGGTCAGAAGGAAAATCATGGCCACGGCGATGAGCGCCACTCCGGTGAGCAGCACGTTGGAAAAGAGCATGGCAAAGAAAATCCCGATGATGGTAAAGCCGTACATCATCAGCTGGGTGAGGGAATCGGAAATGGTAGTGCTGATGTTATCCACGTCATTGGTCAGACGGCTCATCAGCTCCCCGTGCTGTCTTGCGTCAAAAAAGGAAAGGGGCAGTTCTTTCATTTTTCCGAACAGACTGGTACGGATATGGTAAATCATCCGCTGCCCCGCTGCCGCCATCAGAAACTGCTGAAGGAAACGGACCAGCCAGTCGCCCAGATACAGGCCCGCAAGCAGCGCGATCAACGCCGCACAGGGGCTCCCCTCATTGACGCGGTTCACCGCCTGCCCGATCAGGAGCGGGGAAAGGATGGCGGAACCGGACGCCAGAGCGGAGCACACAAAAACCGGCCCAAGTCCCTGCCTGTGCCCTTTGGTCAGCCTCCAGAGACGAAGAAGGGTTCCCTTCATGTTTTTTGGCTTCACGCCCGGCATTCCCCGCTTCAGTTTGTATTCACTCATGCTTACCTCCCCATCGGAGCGCCTGCTGCTCCGATCTGTGACTCATAAATGGCCCGGTATACCGCACACTGCTCCAGCAGCTCCTGATGGCTTCCAAAGCCCTTCACCCTGCCGTCCTCCAGACACAGAATCCGGTCAGCGCGCATCACGGTGGAAATCCGCTGGCTGATCAGCAGCACGGTCATATCCGCCGTTTCCTGCCGGATTCCCTGCAGAACCCGCGCTTCCGTGTTCGCGTCCAGCGCGCTGGTGCAGTCGTCCAGAATCAGAATCCGGGGCTTTCTCACCAGCGCCCTGGCAATGGAAAGCCGCTGCTTCTGGCCGCCGGACAGGTTCACGCCGCCCTGACTTAAATCCGTCTCATAACCGTTCGGGAAAGCGGAGACAAATTCATCCGCACAGGCGATGCAGGCCGCTTTTTTTACGTCCTCCTCCGATGCCTTTTCCTCTCCCCAGCGCAGATTTTCCAGAATGCTTCCTGAAAAAAGAAGGGCCTTCTGCGGCACCATGGCGATGGCCCGCCGCAGCCGCCCGGGATCGATTTCCCTCACATCGGTTCCGTCGATTTTCACCTGGCCGGATGTGGCGTCATAAAACCGGGGTACCAGATCCATCAGGGTGGATTTACCGGATCCGGTGGGACCGATGATGCCGATGGTCTCTCCCGCTTCTGCCTGAAAGCTCACGTCCTCCACTGCGGGCCGCGACGTGGAAGCGTAGGTGAAGGAAACCCGTTCAAAGGTCACCTGCCCCCGGATATCAGCCGGACCGGCTCCCCGTTCCGGCAGCTCCTGCGCGGGCTTCTCCTTAAGGACCTCCTCCACGCGGGCGGAGGAAGCCAGCGCCCGCACCGCCATATTCAGGATGTTGGACACCATGCCCAGGGAAAAGAGCACCTGGGTCATGTAATTGACGGAGGCCATCAGCCTGCCGATCTCTCCCCCGTTATCCGTCTGGGAAATCCACAGAAGGACCACGATCCCCAGGTTCACCGTCAGGTTGATGAACGGGCCGAACACCGCCATGATGCGCATGGCGGATACTCCCGCCTGCGCGAAATCTCCCGCTGCGTCCGCAAATTTTTCCTCCTCCCGCTCCTCCGCCCGGAAGGCCTTTACCACACGGATGGAGGACAGAAACTCCCGGCTCACCGCATTGAGCCGATCCAGCTTCCGCTGCAGGATTCCGAATCTGGGATACCCCAGCTTCATGTTTCCCGCGATGAGGAACGCGGAAATCAGCAGAATTACCACAATCATGGGGAGCTGCTGCGGGGTCTGCACGATGATCAGGACGATGGCTCCCACACAGGTGATGGGCGCTTTCATCATGATCCGCATACAGCCGTTCAGGAAATTCTGGATCTGCGTCACGTCATTGGTGATTCTCGTGATGATGGAGGAAGGCTGCAGCCGGTCAATATTTTCAAAGGACAGGGTCTGTACCTTCTCATAGATTTCCATGCGCATTTCCTTCCCGATCAGCTGCGAGGTCCTGCTGGCATAGATATTGCGCATAACCGCCCCAAACGCTCCCAGCGCGGCGATTCCAAGCATGATTCCGCCGTAAAAAAGGATCTGCCTCACATCCCGCTTCGCCACTCCCTCATCCACGATAAAGGACATAAAGGTGGGCTGCAGCAGATCCGCAAGGGTTTCAATGGTCAGAAAAAAGATCGCCGTCAGGAACATCCCCAAATGCCTGCGGACATATCTTAACATCAGCTTCATTTGATTTCCTCCCCCTGTTTCGCTTCATCAGCGGCCCAGGCATCCGCCAGCTTCTCCAGGAGAGGATACAGCTGTTCCTTTTCCTCCCCGGTCAGGATTCCGAACAGCTCATCCGCCATCCGCTCCCTTTCCTGCCTGGCTTCCACCGCCGCCTGTTCTCCCTCCGGCGTCAGAATGATGTCCAGATTCCGCCGGTCAGAAGTGCTGACCTCTCTGCGGATCAGACCGCTTTTTTCCATATTTTCCAGCTGTTCGCTCAAGGTAGCCGCCCGCCGTTCCAGAATTCCGGTCAGCTCCTTCTGGCTCATGCGCCCGTTTTCCTGAAGCAAAATCAGAATCCTCCCCTGCCCGCGAAATCGCCTTTTTCTGTGGTACTGGATATGCGCGCATTTTCGGAATCGATTCAAAAGCATCAGATTTGTGATTTCCATCGTTACCTCCCTATCAGAACGCCTTTTGCAGACGGGCCCGGCCAAATAATCAGGTCCCTTAACATCTCTGTTTACAGTCTACGCCGCTGTATAAAAAATGTCAAGGGACCGTTACTATTCAGCCAGCTCTGCGCATTTACTGCGCAGACCGTACGAAAACGTATAGCGAGGAAGCATCCGGCCCCTCGCGAAGCGAATGGAATGGCCGGATGCCGTTACAGTTCTGCCGAAGGCTAAACTGTAACAAGGGACCTGATTATTCTATGGAAGTGCAGATCGATCTGTGATAAAATCAGTTATTGTTCCTGCAGGTAAACGCATTTCCCACGCTGCCCCTGTAAAAAAGTGGGGTCTTAATGCGTTTTGCACCGTGCGTCCCTGCTCCGGAGCTGGAATCTGTATGGACAACTCAAAGGAAAGGACAACCGCCATGGATTTTGAAATACGAAAATGCGGCAGAGAGGACATTGACACCATCGTCGGGCTGATTCAGACCGTATATGAACAGATGGAACAGAAGGAATGGTTTGCCGCGGATAACAGCGAATATACAAGAAAAATGCTCGCCGAAGGCCGGGGAACGGCCTGGATGGCTGTGGAAAAGAAAAGCGGGCAGCCTGCGGGCGTCTTCATGACCGCCATCCCATTCGTCCCCCGCAAAACGATTGCGAAGCCGGGGACGGATGAGATTCCTGTGGCGGGGACGGATGGAATTTCCGGGCCGGGAAGCATGCAGGATGACTATGAGGAGAATCTTGGCCGTGATATCGGTCTTCCGGAGTCGGAGCTGGGAAAGGTGGCCCATATGGATTCTGCCGCCGTCCTTCCGTCCTTCCGCGGCTTTCACCTGCAGCGTCGGCTGATGAAAACAGCGGAAGAAGAGCTTCAAAGGGAAGGCTTCCGCTATTTGTGCTGCACCGTCCATCCGGATAACAAGAGCAGCCTGCAGAGCGTTCTTTCCCAGGGCTACCGCATCGCAAAGACCTGCGAAAAGTACGGCGGATTTCCCCGGCATATCCTGGTCAGGGAGCTGATCTGAGCGCTCTCTTTTCCTGCTGCAGATAAACCGCTGCCCCGATTGCGCTCACCAGAAGCTCCGTCAGGGGAAAGGCACACCAGACCCCGGTCATTCCAAATGCGGCAGACAACAGGAAGGCCGCAGGAATGATGATGAAAAATCCCCGCAGCAGGGAAATGATGTGGGCCGGAAGCACATTCTCCGTGGAGGTAAAAAAGACGGACAGAATGATATTGAAGCCGGCAAACACACAGCCCGTAAAATAGATTCGGAGTCCCGTTTCCGCAATGCTCTGCAGAAGCGCGTTTTTTTCACTGTTGAATACCGAAGCGATTCCTCCCGCTCCGAAAAACACGCAGACATAGATCGCTGCGGACACCAGAAGCATGGTCAGGAGCGCATAGCGCAGATAAATCCGCACCCGGCTCCCCTCTCCCGTCCCGTGCGCGCTGCTCATCAACGGCTGTACGCCCTGGGCGATGCCGGTGTAAATGGCGATCACCACGAGGGACAGGTTGGCGATCACACCATAAGCCGCCACGCCGATATTTCCCTGCAGCCGGAGAATCACCGCGTTGAATACGATGATGACAATCCCGGAAGAAACTTCCGTGATCAGAGACGGCAGGCCGGAGGAAAGGATATAGCCTGCCTGCCGCAGCCAGCCGGCCATGGAATAAGCCTTCACCCGCAGCCGGAACCGGTTCTTTTTCTGCATAAAGAAGGGCGACAGAATGCCCATGCTGATGACGGGTGCAAGTCCCGTGGCAAATACCGCGCCGAAGATTCCCATGCCTAACGGGAACATGAACACATAGTCCAGAACCACGTTGGAAAGGCTTCCTCCGATCATGGCGGCCATGGAGCGCTGCGGCGCGCCGTCATTTCTCACAAAACACAGAAGCAGATTGTTCATCATGAACATGGGCGCAAAAAGCAGGATCACCTGCAGATAGATCCGGCTCATTTCATATACCTCGCTGTCTGCGCCGAGAAGCCGGATCAGCGGACCCGATGCAAACAGACCGAGCGCGAAGAAAACCGCGGCGATCAGAAGCGTCAGAAGGGCGGAGACGGTAAACGCCTGATCCGCCGCCTCGTCATTTCCCTGTCCTTTCAGGATGGAATAACGGGTTCCGCCGCCCATTCCGATCATCAGCCCGCAGCCGTTGATGAAGTTGTAGACCGGAATCGCCAGGTTCAGTGCCGTCAGTCCAGCGGCGCCAAGCGCCTTGGAAATAAAAAAGGTGTCCGCAAGAATATAGCAGGACAAACCGATCATGCCCAGCACGTTCAGGGATGTATAACGGGAAAAATCCCGAAAGTAGTCCTTATGTTTCACATCATCTCCTCATTTTCTTTTTCAGGAACCGTCTCTCTTTCCTTCACCAGTTCCACGGCTTCCTTCCCGCTCATATGCTCCACGATAAATTCCAGCATACAGAGGATGGAAAAATCGCGTTCTATCTCCGCTTCTCTTGACGCGCCGCTCTCCTCCGGGGAATACTTCACGGCCAGCTTTTCAATGGCGTTTCTGATCTCGTTTTCCTCTTTCAGAATCCGCACCTTCCCGAATGCGATCACACTGCGGAAATAGGTGGTAAATTTCTCCGGCACGATTCTGTCCTGATCAATTACGCAGAAAGACGCTTTTTCTTCCTTTCGGATGGCGTCCAGCTTGTGCCCTGTTCTGGCACAGTGGAAGTAAATCCTTCCATCCTCGTAAATGTAGCTCAACGGCACCGCATAGGGATAGCCTCCATCGCCCAGCAGGGCGAGCACACCTGAGGTTCCCCGCTTCAAAACCGCTTCACATTCCTGTCTGGAAAGGGCCTGTTTCTTCCTGCGCATGGGACGAAAAATGCCTTCCGCTCCATTCTTCTGTTCCATCATTTGTTCATGCCTCCATTTCATCCGCTTTTACAAAAGAAAAGCCCCGTCTCCATCCCTTCTAAGGCCTGCGGAATAGAGCGGGGCACTGCCCGGCGGCAGTCTCTTTTCTATAATTTATAAAATATCACAGGGCATCGCCGGTGTCAATCACAGATATGCCATACTTGTTACAGCAAAGTACGAGCCGTTTACTGAGCATCATGGCACAGCAGATTTACTGAGTTCTCAGCTGCGCACCCATTTTTTTCTCAAGCTTCTTCATCACCTGATTTGCGGCGCTTTCGATTTCCTGAGAAGTAAGAGTCTTTTCCTCCGATCCGATGGTCAGACGGATGGTCACGGACTTCTTTCCTGCCGGAATCTGCTTTCCTCTGTATTCATCCACAAAGGAAGCTTCCTTCAGAAGCGCGCTGGCCTTCTTTTGGCCCATTACCGCGTCATAGATATCCGTCCATGCGGCATTGGAATCAAACAGCATGGAGATATCATAATCGGTCTCCGGATAGGCCGCAAGGTGGGTGAAATGGTTGGTTCTGGATTTCAGGGGCTGCAGCTTCTCCGCATCCAGTTCAAAGAGCATCACGGAAAGGTTCTTGATACCGCATTCCATGGAAGCCTTCTTGGCAAGCAGGCCCATATCTCCAACTTTTTCTTCGCCCCGGTATACATTCAGCCAGACCACCTGATCCGCCCATACAGGCTTTTCCTCCTTGCGGAAGGAAAGTGCTTCCATGTGGGTGTAACGGGACATATATTCCAGAACGCCCTTCGTCTCCCGGAAAAGCCGGTCGATATTTTTAACGCTGCTGGCAAAAGCCGCTCCGATGTGTCTGCGCTGCTCCGGAAGGGACTCCGTCTCATCGTAAGGAGTAGTATAATTTCTGTCAAAGAACACCTGCGCCTCCTCGAAAATGGAGAAGTCGTTAAAATAGCGCTCGTTTTTCACCACCGCTTCGCAGAGGTTGGGAAGCAGGGAGGAACGAATGTGGCTTAAATCCGGCGCGGGCGGCGTGGAAAGCTTCAGGATTCCGTCCGTGCTCTGAAGAACGGCGTTCACAAACGTATCGTTCATCCAGGGATAGGTATAAACCTCCTGCAGTCCGCAGCGGATCGCAAGATATTCCTTGATATTCCTGATCAGATCCTCCTTCTTCTGGTTGATGGCGCCTTCAAAGGTAGTGGTGAAGGAGGTGGCTTCAAAGTTATCGTAGCCGTACAGTCTGGCAACCTCTTCCATCACGTCGTCCTTGATGGAAATATCGCCGGTGGAACGCCAGGAGGGCGCGGTAACGTGCATGTTTCCGCCTTCGATCTGAACGTCGAAGCCAAGCAGCTCAAGCTTCGCCTGAATCACGTCGTTTGAGAGATTTTTCCCGAGCCGCTTCGCCAGCCAGCCAAGATCCACGTCAATCTGGGCGCGCTCCAGCTTATTCACGTAATTGTCGCAGTATCCGGTCACCTGCACCCCGGGATACAGCTCCTGAAAATACTGCATGGAAAGGGCAAGAGCCTGATCGCATCTCTCCGGATCAATGGCCTTCTCATATCTTGCGGAAGCCTCCGTGCGGGTATCATACCGGAGCGCCGTCCTTCTGATTCCGGCAGCCTCAAAGTTCGCAACCTCCAGGATCACGCGCTTCGTATCGGGCAGAATGGAATCCTTTGCGCCGCCCATCACACCAGCCAGGGCAACAGGCCCCTCGGAATCGGTGATTACAAGATCATCCGTACAGAGATCGAGTTCCTTCTCGTTCAGAAGAACCAGCTTCTCTCCTTCCTCCGCGTGTCTTACCACGATGTGATCCGTGATGTTGTCCGCGTCAAAGGCATGGGTGGGGTTGCCCGTCGCGAGCATAACATAGTTCGTAATATCCACCAGCGCGTTGATGGGGCGCATTCCAACCTTCCAGATCCTGCTCTGCATCCAGTACGGGGACGGCTTGACTTCCAGTCCGGACATCTCCACACCGATGTATCTTCTGCATCTGTCCGGCTCTGCGATCTCCACATGAAAATCCGACTGCACGTCGGTGTGGAAGGGCTTAATTTCCGCCAGAGGAAGATTGTACAGGGCCGCGAGCTCTCTCGCAATTCCGTAATGTCCCCACAGATCGGGACGGTTCGTCATGGACTTGTTGTCGATTTCAAGCAGAACGTCATTCATGTCCAGCGCATCCGCAAGAGAAGTTCCGGCAGGCACCTCGAACGCGGACAGATCCAGGATCTCCGCTTCCTGAGAGGCCGGGAACAGGTCACCCAGTCCGATTTCATCCGAAGCGCAGATCATGCCGTAGGAGGCGACGCCGCGAAGCTTGGAATTCTTGATCACGACAGGCTCTCCTTCACCATGCCAGCGGACCACCGCGCCGGGACAGGAAACCGCCACGCGCATCCCTTCCGTCAGGTTGATTCCGCCGCAGACGATTGTCTTAAGCTCTCCGTCCCCGATATCCACGCTGCACACTCTCAGCTTGTCCGCATTGGGATGGGGCTCGATTTTTTCAATTACACCTACAACCATGTTGTCGAAGCGGCGGGCAAGATCCTCCACATCCTCCACCTCCACGGTGGACATGGTCAGGTCGTACGCCAGCTTCTTCAGATCTATATCCTCAGGAATTTTCACATAATCCCTGATCCAAGATAATGATAATTTCATTTCATCCTCCTATTTATCTGAACTGCTTCAGGAATCTCAGATCGGCGCTGTGGAACAGTCTCACATCGTCCACGCCGTAACGCATCATAACCAGTCTGTCCAGACCGATATTCACATAGAAGCCGGTATATTCGTCCGGATCCAGCCCCGCCGCGCGCAGCACATTGGGATGCGGAGAGCCGCCCGGCATGACCTCGATCCAGCCCACATGCTTGCAGACGCTGCAGCCCTTTCCGCCGCAGACCTGGCACTGCATATCGATCTCAAAGCCCGGCTCCACGAACGGGAAGAAGCCGGCGCGCATCCTGACGGGCACATCCGTGCCGAACACCTTGCTCAGAATGCTCTTGATCATCACCTTGCCTGAAGTAAAGGTAATGTCCTTGTCAACGATCAGTGCCTCATACTGGAAAAAGGCTCTTTCATGATGGGAGTCCGTAGTCTCGTTACGGTATACCCGTCCCGGATAAACGAACCGGTACGGCGGCTTGTGGGTCTGCATGTAGCGGACGCTTTCTCCTGTCAGATGGGGACGGAGACAGAGCTTTTCATTCGTGCTTCCTCTGTCATGTCCCTCCAGCCAGTAGGTATCCATGCTTTCCCTCGCCGGATGATTCTGCGGAAAATTCAGCTTGTCAAAGGAGTACAGCTCGCTGCTGATTTCTTTTCCCTGAAAGATTTCAAATCCCATGGAGCGGAAGGCATCGTTCAGATCATAGCACATCTGGGTGATCGGATGGAGTCCGCCTCCGGAGGGCAGAATACCCGGAACAGAGCAGTCAAAATCCGGAGATACCTCGGAAGCCTTCAGCTTCAGCTCCATTCTCTTTTCATCGATCAACTCCGTGATCTGATTCTTGGCCTGATTCATCAGCTTTCCCATTTCGGGACGCTCGGCGGGATCCAGCTTCGGAAGCTCCTTCATCAGAAGGCTTAAGGCTCCCTGTTTTCCCACATACGCGCTTTTTACGTTCTGCAGCTCGCCTTCATTGGCCGCAGCGGCAATCCTGGCTTTTGCCTCTGATAAAATTTCATTCATTTTATCCTTCATTTCGCTTCTCCTTTTTCGCCGCCATGAGGCGGCATTTCATCATAAAAGAATGGCGTCAGCCATTCTTTGGCACGAACCCCGGTTCGTACCGGCCTCCTTTCAGGATCAGGACAGGTGTGCTTTTTCCTGATTTCCTTTTTTCAGAAACAAAAAAACACCGTCTCCTGCTTATCAACAAGGGACGATGTTCACATCGCGGTACCACCCTATTTCAGAGCATCCTGTGCCCTGCACTCATTTTTTGTGCAATCGTCTGCTGCACGGGCATCCGGCTTACCGCATGGTCGGCACGCTTTTCGCCGGAAGGCTCCCATACTGAAGGTTCCAGAAGGTTCATGCGGAATGCTTTCAGCCGGCGGCGCTCCGTCTCTGACTCACTACATCTTCCGTACTCACGTATGTTCACAGCCTGAATCTGTTTTAGTATCGCACAGACCTTCCGTTTTGTCAAGGAATGGACCTGCCGTTTTTCTTTTTTTCTGTGAACCGCAAAAGCGTTCCGCCATCTTCACGAACCGTCCGGCAAAGGCCGGATTGGAGGGGTAATACAGATGAGGAAAGCCCAGCCAGAAGGAATCTCCCTCATGCACGCAGGGCCAGGAGCGTCCCGTCACCGGCTTTGCCGCCAGGCAGTCCGCCCCGTTGTCGCTGCTGTCATAATAGTGGAACTCATGGCCGCGGATACGGGTCCCTTCCGGCAGGAAACGGCTCCTTTTTTCGGAAAGCTCCACGTAGCCGAAGCGCACCAGCCGGTCCCTTTTGCTGCAGGAGGCGGGAATGACGCCCGCCATGGGCCACGCGTTCCCCGCTTCATCCGTCAGGGTCTCATGCAGATACAGAAAGCCGCCGCATTCCGCCACAACCGGCATCCTGCGCCCAAAGGCTTCCCTCACGGACGCCAGCATGGAACGGTTTTCACTGAGAACCCTGGCGTACAGCTCCGGATAGCCGCCTCCGAGAAGGAGGCCGCAGGCGTCCGCCGGGAGAGCGCTGTCATGGAGCGGGGAGAAAAACCGCAGCTTCGCTCCGTATTCCCGAAGAAGCCGCAGATTATCCTCGTAATAAAAGCAGAATGCCTCATCCCTTGCCACGGCGATGACCGGGCGCCTGTCCGAAAGGGCGGGATGGACGCAAGCGGAAGGCTCCGAAAGCTCTCCTGCGCTCTGCGCCAGCGCCAGGATCTCCTCCAGACAGACCGTCTCCCGGAGCGCCGCCGCTGCCTCCTTCATCTGTTTCTTCAGATCCGAAAGCTCTCCCGGCAGGATCAGCCCCAGATGCCGGCTTTCCATGCGAAGCTCTTTTTTCTCCGGAAGACAGCCCAGAACCGGGACGGAAAGCTCCCGTTCCAGCAGGGGCTTCAGCGTTTCATAGGAAGAACGTCCCATCCGGTTCAGAAGGATCCCACGGATCAGGTGCTCCCGGTCATAGGACAGGAACCCGGCGATCAGAGGGATCAGGGAGCGTCCCATGCCCCTGGCGTCCACTGTCAGCAGGATGGGGGTTTTCGTAACCTGCGCCAGATGATAGGAGGAGCCCTCCTTCCGGACGCCGCCCAGCCCGTCGAACAGCCCCATGACGCCCTCCAGGACGGCCAGCTCCCCCTCTTTTCTTTCTCTTAAAAAAAGCGCCTGCGTTTCCTTTTCTCCCGTAAAAAAAGTGTCCAGGTTCCGACAGGGAACGCCCAGGACAGTTTCATGGAACATGGGGTCGATATAATCCGGCCCGCATTTAAAGGAAACCACGCGCCTTCCCTCCTCCTTCAGCGCCTGAAGCAGAGCGCAGGTCACCATGGTTTTTCCGCTTCCGCTCTTCGGGGCGGCAATCATCAGTCGGGCGGTCCTCATTCCTTTTCACCTGTCCTTTCTCTCTGTGTGAAATCAAAGACGCAGATCCAGACCGGGTTTTCCGCCTTCATGAGAAGGCTGTCTCCCGCCCGGACGGCTCTGGCTGTCTGCACCTGCACCAGCTCCCGGTTCTTCACCGGCCAGCCGGAAAGGATTTCCTTCATCCGGCAGATCGTCTCCAGGCTGACGGCGTTTATCACCACCCGCATGTCCGGATTTTCCTCATAAAGTGCGCTCAGGATCTCCTCAAGCCGTCCGCCGCTTCCGCCGATAAAGGCGTGGGTCGCCCGCGGCAGGCCGGAAAGAACCTCCGGAGCGCTTCCCCGGATGACCGCGATGTTTTCCAATCCGAATTTTTCCGCGTTTTTTTCAATCAGCTCCGCCGCTTCCTCCTTCCGCTCTATGGCAAGGACGCGGATATCGTCGGACAAAGACGCCATCTCCACAGCCACGGACCCGGTCCCGCTTCCGATATCGTAGACCACCGCGTTCCGGCTCAGATGCAGCTTGCTGACGCTCACATGACGTATTTCCTCCTTCGTCATGGGAACCCGGTCCCGGAGAAAGGCGCTGTCCGAAAGGCCGCAGGAGGCGTTTTCTTCCCGCGGGGCGGGATTCTGGATCAGGCAGGTATAGAGTCCCTCTTCCTTCAGCGCGGCGCATTCCTGCGGGGTGAGAGAAAGCAGAGCCTGCTCCGGAGAGGCAAGGCTGCGCCCGGCCGTCACCCGGCATTCCGAAAGCCCGGCGGCCATTAACGCCCGTCCCAGCCGGTTCACATCCTTCACGCCGGAGGTGAGCAGAAAGGTTTTTTTTCGCAAAGCGACCCTCCGGGCCAGATTGGGCAGTTCTCTTCCGTGCATGCTGAGAACCGCCGCGTCCTCATAGCTGACTCCCGCATACGCCGCCAGGGCGGAAACGGAGGAAATGCCGGGCAGAATGCGCACGCGCGCCGCCAGCCTTCCGGATGCGATCTCATCCTCCAGGGCGCGGTACAGGGCGCCGCAGCCGCTGTAGAAGCCGCTGTCTCCGGAAAAAAGGACCACAGCCCTCGCTTCCTGCAAAAACAGGCCCTCCTCCAGCAGCTTTTTCAGGCAGGGGATGATCTGATCCGCCCGGTAAAAGGGGTGCTTTCCAAAGGGAGGCGCATAGGGGGCCGTCAGGCGGGATGGGCCGAAGAGGATGTCCGCGCTCTCCGCCGCCTCCGCCGCTTCCCCGGTCATGCCCTCTCTGCTTCCCATCCCCGCTCCGGCCAGAAGAATCTCCAGCCCTGCCGGAACGCTCAGCTTCTTTTGAAGGAAGTCCTCCAGCCTCCGCCATACCTCCCGGAAGGAAAGTCCCTCCGGCTCCGGCGGGCGGCCGATCACGAACACGGGAATCCCCGTCTTTTCCGCCGCTTCCAGCTTCTCTCCAAAGCCGCCCGCCCTGCCGCTGTCCTTGGTCACCAGGCAGGAGATCCGGTACTGCCGGATCAGCGCCTCATTCATCTCTGCGCCAAAAGGCCCCTGAAGGGCCAGGATCCTCTTTTCCTCCACGCCGTTTTGGATACAGGCGGAAATGCTCTCCAGGCCGGGAAGCACCCGGACGTACAGCCGCTTCCTTACCCCTTCGTCCGCGCAGTAAGCCGCAAGCTCTCTGCTTCCCGTCGTCAGAAGGATGTTTCCCTCCTGTTCCTGTAACGCCGAAGCACACGCCTCATGGGAAGGGAAGCTGCGCATCTTTCGGTTCCCTTTTCCGGCATCTGTATCCTCTGCCCGCTTCAGGCGCAGGAGAAGGACCCCCGTCTCCTCTGCCGCCCGGCGGATGTTCTCCGTCACGGTGCGCGCATAGGGATGGGTAGCGTCCACCACCGCGCCGAAACCTTCTTCCAGAAGGAAAGTGCGGATCGCATCGGCGTCCATCCTCCCCTGATGCACTCGCACGAGAGGATTTTCCTCCAGAAGCTCCTCCCCGTACTCTGTGGCGACGCAGACCGTATGGGGCACGCCGCAGGCCGAAAGGCGTCCGGACAGAATCCTCCCTTCCGTTGTTCCCGCAAAAACAAGAATTTTCTTTTCCTCTTTTTTCCCCTGCTCTGTTCGTTCGTTCAAATCTGATACCCCCGCTTCGTCACCAGCCGGCCATCGATGATCTCCGTCCCGGAGCTTCCGATGAATACGGTGGTGAACATGTTTACCTGCCTGTCCCTCAGTTCCCGGAGCGTACACACCTCCGCCCGCGTCCCTTCTCTTCCGATATTTTCCACCAGACCGCAGGGCCGCTCCGGCTCGATGCAGGAAAGCAGGATCTCGCAGGCCCGTTTCAGATGATCCTTTCTTTTATGGCTGGCCGGGTTGTAAAGGACGATGACGAAATCCCCCTGTGCCGCCGCGGCGAGCCGCCTTTCGATCCGTTCCCAGGGGGTGAGCAGATCGCTCAGACTGATGGTGCAGAAATCATGATTTAACGGCGCGCCCAGCACCGCCGCGCCGCTGTTTGCCGCCGTGACGCCGGGGATCACCCGGAGGGCCGTGTCCGCGTGCTCCTTTCCCATTTCAAACATCAAAGAGGCCAGCCCGTAGACGCCGGCGTCCCCGCTGCAGATGAGCGCCACCCTTTTTCCCTTTTCCGCCTCCGCGAAGCAGAGCATGCAGCGCTCCTTTTCCCCGCGCATGGGCGTGGAAAGCTGCTCTTTTTCCCGCAGGCGCTCCGGAAGAAGGCGCAGATAGGTGGAATATCCCACGATCACGTCCGCCTCCTCCAGCGCGCTGACCGCCTCCGCGGTCATCATCTCTTCCCGTCCCGGTCCCATTCCCACAATCCATATTTCCTTTTTCAAAACCGGATCCTCCATTCCTTTTCGGCGGCGGCCAGGGTCATCCCGTCCCGCGCCCTTTTTTCCAGAATCAGCCTTCCGCCCGGCCCGCAGGCCAGCAGAGCCGCACGTTCGCACACGTTGTCCACGCCCATACGTTCCCGGACGAAGGCCGAGGCGTGAAACGTTCCCTCCACTGCCGCGAGCTCTCCGGCGGAAAAGGTAAGCAAATCTACCCTTTCCTCCCCGCACCATTGCACCAGTCCGGGTTCCTCCCGCTTGGCGTCTATCGTGGCGAGGGCGCAGACCTGATGAAGCGGTATTCCCGCCTGTTTCAGCTCCTGTCGGATCAGGCCGTCTATTTTCTCCGCCTCCGTCCCCTTTTTGCAGCCCATGCCAAGTACGACGGGCCTGGGACGCAGAAGGAGCAAAGCATCCGCCCTTTCCCCGGCTTCGCACACGGCCGCATCAACCCGCCCGCGTCTTTCCCAGGGGATCAGGCGCACGCCGTCCGGAACCTGTGCGTCCGCTTTCAGACGGTTCCCCTGTATGGAAAGGGTGATCTCCCTTCCGGAAAGTGCGCGGGACGATACCTTGGCGATCCCCTCCCTGTTTTCGATCCACAGCCTGTTTTTCCCTGCGAACAGATCCACAGCGAATACGCCGTTTCTGTCCGTCGCCGTCGTGATCACGGGTTCGGCTCCCGTCCGCTCTGCCAGAAGAAGCGCCAGATCGTTGGCCCCGCCCACATGCCCGGACAGAAGAGGGATCACGAACCGGCCCGTCTCGTCCATCACCAGAACCGGGCTATCCTTCAGCTTATCCTGCAGATACGGGGTGACCGCCCGCACTGCGATCCCGCAGGCACCGATGAAAAGAAGGGCGCGCCGCTTTTGCATCTGTGCCTGTGTCCACTCCGACAGGGATTCCTTCACATACCGCGCGCGCCGTTTTTCCTTCCCTCCGTCCCGGCTCTCAGCCTCCCCGGCCGCGCCCGACCATCTGGTAAAAAGCGCGCAGTCCACGCCGTCCTTCTCCAGTTCTTTTCCGATCCTTTCCGAAAGACGGATCCCTTTTTCCGTAAAGCTGATGATGCACAGGATCATTTCCGTTCTCCCTCTTTCTCCGCCGTCCGAAAACCGGTGGAAAAATCCGCGGCGTACAGCCTGGATCTCTCATAATGGCGGTGGGCCACAGCGTCTCCCACCAACACCACAGCCGTCTTTCGGATGCCGTTTTTTCGTCCCGTACAGGCAAGCGCGTCCAGGGTGCACAGGCAGACCCTTTCTTCCGGCCAGGTGGCCTTATAGACCAGGGCCGCCGGCGTGTCCGGCGGGTAACCGCCCGCAAGCAGCCGCTCCTGCAGCTTTGGCAGCATCCCGGCGCTCAGATAGACCGCCATGGAGGCCCGGTGCGCTGCGAGGCTCTCAATGGATTCCCGTTCCGGCACCTTCGTGCGCCCTTCCATCCGGGTCAGAATCAGGGTCTGGGAAACGCCCGGCAGGGTATATTCCAGGTTCAGCGAGGCCGCCGCGCCGAAGCAGGCGCTCACGCCGGGACAGCTTTCGTAGGCGATCCCCAGCCGGTCCAGCTCGTCCATCTGCTCCCGCACCGCCCCGTACAGGCTGGGCTCCCCGGTGTGCAGCCTTACCGTCATTTTTCCATCTCTTTCCGCGTCTCTCATGAGCCCGATGATCTCCTCCAGGGTCAGGCGCGCGCTGTCATGCGCCTGACAGGAGGGCTTCGCGTAAGCCAGAAGCTCCGGATTCACCAGAGATCCCGCGTAAATGATCACATCCGCCCTCTCCAGAAGCCGCATGCCTCTGACCGTGATCAGATCCGCCGCTCCCGTTCCTGCTCCAACAAAGTAAACCATTGTTCCGCCTCCTCGCTCTTTGCCAGTTCTCCTAGTTCGCTGGAATACAGAATACAGTCCGCCCTCAGCTTTCCCTGCGCCCTCTTTTCCAGATAAAAACAGATCCGCTCCGCCGCCTCATCCATGACCGCTGACAGGACGCCGTATTCCTTCAGGATGGGGACAGCCTCCTCCGCGGTCGCGCAGTCCAGGATACGTCTCAGGCAGGCTGTTTTTGCCCCGGCCCGCACAGCCAGGGCGCATAACAGCTCCATCCGGCAGTCCGCCTCCCTGGAATGGGTGTTCATGATCCCGCCCGCCACCTTGATGAGCTTTCCGATATGCCCGGTCAGAAGGATTTTCCGAAAGCCCAGCTCCGCCGCCATATCCACCGTATCCCCGATGAAATTGCTGCATTTGACGCTCCTGTCCAGATCATAGCCGTAGGCGCGCTTCATGAATTCCTGCCCGTAATTTCCCGGAGCAATCGCCACCCGGGTATCCCCCAGCGTCCTTCTCTGCTTCAGCTCCACCCGAATGGTATCCAAAAGGGCCTGGCGGCTCATGGGCTCCACGATACCGCTGGTTCCCAGAATGGATATCCCGCCCACGATGCCGAGGCGGGGATTGAAGGTGCGTTCCGCCAGCTTTTCTCCCTCCGGGACCGAAATCAAAACCTTCAGGCCGCCCCGGTAATCCGTCAGTGCGCAGACCTCATGGACCTCCCTCTCGATCATCTCTCTTGGAACATGATTGATGGCCGCGTTTCCCACCGGCTGATCCAGGCCGGGCCTGGTCACCCGGCCGACGCCCTCTCCGCCGTCTATCAGGAGCTGTCCTGTCTCCGCCAAAGCCTCCCCTAAGATGGAAACCTCCGCGTATATGAGCGTCCCCGTAGTCACGTCCGGATCGTCTCCGCCGTCCTTTCGCACCGCGCAGCGCACCCGTCCTTCCTCCCGCCGGATGTCCAGAAGACGGGCCTGAAACCGGATCCCCTTCGGCGTTTCGATGCTGATCTCTTCCTTTCTGCGTCCTGTCAGGAGCATCCATGCCGCTCCCTTCGCGGCCGCTGCCGCGCAGCTTCCCGTCGTAAAGCCGTACCGCATTCTTTCCTCCCTGCCAAAATACGCCTGACCTCCTGTCCGGCACTGTGTCACCTCACCGCGCTGTCCGTATCCTTTCTTCCGTCCGCTTCCCCCGCGCATTCATACAGGGCAGCGTTGCAGATGGCCGCCGCCACGCCGCTTCCGCCCTTTCTTCCCTTATTTACGATATAGGGGACCGTCCCCTCAAGGATCAGCTCCTTCGCGGCTTCCACGTTCACGAAGCCGACCGGGACGCCGATGATGAAGGCGGGCCTCCAGCCGCCCTCCCGCATCATCTCATTGAGCTGAAGCAGCGCGGTGGGCGCGTTTCCGACCGCGAAGATCACGGGCTTTGAAATGCCGCGGGCCTTTTCCATGCTCACGGCCGCCCGGGTCGTTTTTCTCTCCTTCGCCAGCCTGGCCACGTCCTCATCCGCCATGAAGCAGTGCGCCTGCCCGCCGAACCGGGCCAGCGTCCGCCTGCTGATGCCCGAAAGGGCCATGTTGGTATCCGTCACGATATCCGCCCCGCTTCGCAGAAGCCCTTTTAACACCGCCGGAGCGTCCGGGGAAAAGGCGAGGGTATCCGCGTAGGAAAAATCCGCCGTGGTATGGATCACCCGTTTGATGAACGGCGCCTGATCGGCGCGGAGGGTAACTCCCATCCGCTCCAGCTCCCCTGACAGGATCTCAAAGCTTCTTTTTTCAATCTCCTCCGGAAGTAGATGCTCCCATTCCGGTTTTACCGCGTTTGTCAGTCCTTCCATTCCCGTTCTCCTTTCCGGCTGTCCGGGGCCGCCTCTTTTCCTTCCCGGAGGGCCTGCAGCAGAATTTCGTTTTCCCTTCTGCTTTTCACCGCAATCCGGTAAAAGCCCTTTCCCAGCCCGCGGAAGCTGGTGCAGTCCCGGATCAGGATGCCGCGGCCAAGCAGCTCCTCATACAGCGGCCTCTGCGCATACAGGAGCAGGAAATCCGCCTCTCCCGGAAAGACCCGGATTCCCAGCCCTTCCAGCCTCTCTTTCAGAAAAGCCCGTTCCGTCCGCACAATCCTCCGTGTGCGCTCCACATAATCCTCCAGCCCCGCGCATGCACAGCCGGCCGCCTGGGCGAAGCAGGAAAGGTTCCATTCGGGAAGCTGGGCCGCGATACGGCCGCGCAGTTCGTCATCGGCACAGGCCAGCCAGCCGAGCCGCACGCCCGGAATGGCATAAATCTTCGTAAAGGCCCGGATCACGCACAGATTCGGGAACCGTTCCAGCGCGGGAAGCAGGGAATGGCCTCCGCCGCAGAATTCGATGAAGCATTCATCCAGCACAACGACAATCCCCTGCCTCTGGCAGCGCTCCAGGACCGCAGCCAGAAGCCTGTTCTCCGTCAGGGCGCCCGTGGGATTGTTGGGATTTGCCAGGAAAAGAAGCCCGATGTCCGGCGTCAGCGCCGAAAGCAGCTCCTCTCCCGCCCGAAAGCCGTTCTCCCGCTTCAGCTCCAGCCACCGGATCCGGCTGCCCGCGGCCTTCGCCGCATGCTCATAGCCGTAAAAGGACGGCACGGGAATGAGGACCTTCTCCGGACGCAGCCCGTGCGCCGCCGCCAGGAACAGCTCCGACGCGCCGTTTCCGAAAAGAAGCCATTCCGCCGGAAGCCGGTACGCTACGCTCACCGCTTTTTTCAGTTCTTCCGCCTCCGGATCCGGATACCGGCAGCACAGACCGGCCGCCAGACGCATGGCGCGAACCGCTTCCTCCGGCATCCCCAGGGGATTGATGTTCACGGAAAAGTCCAGCTTCACCCGATTTCTGTAAATATCTCCACCATGAATCGCCTTCATGATTTCCTCCATACTGTTAAAATGAACCGCGCCCTCAGAAAACGCTTCGAAAAATTCGAAAAAGGAGAAGAAGAACGCCCAGGCAGAGCGCCTCTCCCAGAAAGGCGGTCAGATACAACAGGCGGCAGACCCGTCGGATATCCTCATCCTCCACGCTCCTTCCGGCATCCCCGATCCAGGGCTTATGCACGATTTTCCCGAAATAGCTGGCGTCCCCGGCGAGCCGGACTCCCAGCGCCCCGGCGCAGACGGATTCCGTCTGCGCGGAATTGGGGCTGGCGTGGTTCTTCCTGTCCCTTTTGAAAATGGCAAAGGCCCCTTTCGCGCTGAAATCCTTTCCTCCGATAAAAGCTGCCGCGATCATCAGAAGCGCGCTGATCCTGGCCGGGATAAAATTCACGGCGTCGTCCAGCTTCGCCGCCGCTCTTCCAAAATACAGATAACGGTCGTTTTTGTAGCCGATCATGGAATCCATGGTATTGACCGCCTTGTACAGAAAGCCCAGCGCGGGCCCGCCGGCCGCGGTATACAGCATGGGAGCGATTACACCGTCCGAGGTGTTTTCCGCCACCGTTTCCACAGCGGCCTTCGCCACGCCCTCTTCGTCCAGCCGGTCCGTATCCCTTCCCACGATCATGGAAACCGCGGCCCTTGCCTCCGGCAGACTCCCCTTTTTCAGACACCGATATACCTTCATGCTTTCCACCCGCAGGCTTTTTACGGCCAAAATCTGCCAGGTCATCCCCGCTTCCACGGCCAGGCCCAGAAGGGGATGCAGCAGATATGCCGCGCCCAGGAGGGATGCGGATACCAGAAAGGAGGCCGCGGGAACAAGGGCGGCCAGGACAGCGCCCCGGCGAAGCTCCTTTTTCTTTCTGACGGAAAGGCCGGCCTTAGACAGTCTCTCCGGTCTCGTTTTCTCTCTCTCCACAAACAGCAGGCGCTCCAGCCTGCCGGTCAGCCAGCCCATCAGCCGCACCGGATGGGGGAAGCCCTGGGGATCCCCGATCAGCAGATCCATGATAAATCCCAGAAAAAAGGCTGTGATATGATATTTCATCCTTACCTCCAAAGCGTGTTCTCTCCTCCCCGCCGGCCGGGCCTGTCTCCCTTTGCGGCTGTCTGGGGAATCACTCATATCCTTCCTCTGATTTCCGCCGCTTTTACCGTCCCCCCGCCTTCCGGCTCCACGGACAGGCGGCAGATATATCCGTGCCCGTTTGCCGCCTGATAGTCGAAATAATCCCCGCCGCACAGGCCGCTTAAAAGCGCCATGATCGTGCCGCCGTGGACGATGGCGGCCGCCATGTTCCCCGCCATCTCTCCTGGCCCTTTTTTCTCAAGCATCCGCAACAGGCGCTCCAGTCCCTTCCGGCAGCGAAGCAGGAAAGCTTCCCTGCTTTCGCCTCCGGGAAACGGCAGGAGGCCGCCGCTGTCGATCCATGCCTGATAGCGGGCGTCCCCGCTTAATTCCCGGTAATTTTTCCCTTCGAATTCTCCGAAATCCATCTCCGTCCATTCGGGGATCAGAAGAGGCGTCTTTTCCGGATAAAGAAGCCTTCCCGTCTGCAGACACCTTGTCATGGGGCCGGAAAACAGAAAGGAAGCGGCCGGATAACAGCCCTGCTCCTTCCGGAGAAGAAGCAACCGCCTGCCCTCTTCGGAAAGCGGCTCATTCGTCCGGCCCAGATACCTCTTTTCAGAGTTCGACGCCGTCATTCCGTGCCGGATCAGCGCCAGATCTATTTGATTCTCTGTCCGATTCCGCATAGAACCCGATCCACCTCCCCGGCGCGGGACGCAAGCGCTGTCAGGATCCTGCCGGTTCTCTCCCGGTATTCCCGCTCCTCCGGCTCCAGAGGCACGATCCCGCATCCGATCTCATCGCTGATTATGATGCAGTCCGGCTCCCGTTCCAGAAACGCGTTCAGTTCTTCCTCCGGATTTCCGCCCTGCCGGAGCCGTTCTCTCACCCAGAGATGAAAATGATTGAAAACCGCCGTTTGCTTCTCCCCGTCCCGCTGTCCGTCCTCTTCCGATACGCACTCCAAGATGCGGCAGTTCTCTCTTCCGACCGCCTCCAGCACATAATCCAGCTTTCCTTGGGCATACCCGCCTGTCACCAGTCTCATCCTCTCTCCTCCTACTTCGTTCTTCAGGCCGCAGACGCTCACGTGGCCGCTTATCCGGCCAGCTTCACAAGCGTCTGCGCTACGGCGGCGGCAGCCATCATGCTGCCCTCGCACAACAGGACAAAATACCCGGAGGTATCGCCGGTCACGCCGCCGAGTTCTTTTTTCGTGCGGAAATCATAATACAGGAAGGAAGCAAACGCAGCTCCCGCCATCACGGCCCCGGCCGCGCCGGAAAGGGCAAGCATCAGCGCGACGCAGCTTACGGCCTGAACGCACAGAATGGCCCGAACCCGGTCCTTTCTCGCGCTTTTGGCAAAAAAATGAAGCAGGCCGCTTTCTTTTGCCGGATGGAAGGAAACCACGCTGATCCCGCTCAGACAGCGGG
This sequence comes from Candidatus Eisenbergiella intestinipullorum, assembly GCA_019119815.1. Lineage (GTDB taxonomy): Bacteria > Bacillota > Clostridia > Lachnospirales > Lachnospiraceae > Eisenbergiella > Eisenbergiella intestinipullorum. Next base: position 22,090 of record DWWH01000015.1, read on the forward strand.
ACAGAAAAAAGCCCGCACAGATGGTCCCAACAAGCCGCAGATCCCGGATCTCGGAAAAAGCGCCCAGCCAGACCAACCCGAAGGCGGCCAGCATGATGACGGAAAACGCGCCGATATGGGAATCCTTCAGAATCTCCAGCTTTCTTTCCCTGCTCCGGCACGAATGAAAGGCATCCATCGTATCCATAAAGCCGTCCACATGAAAGCCCCCCGTGACAAAGAGAGGGATGGCCGTCCCCACCAGAACGCGGCACAGGCCGCCCAGGGAAAGGCTTTCGCACAGGGTACACCACAGAAACACCAGTGCGCCCGCCACCGCGCCCACCCAGGGGAAGAAGCAGAGGGTGTACTTCATATCCTCTTCCTTCCATTCAAACTGCGGAACCGGAATGGCCGAATACAGAGAAAAAGCGATGATCAGCCCCTTTAACTGCCGCATCCCGTCACGCCTCCTTTTTCTTTCCAATTTTCCCTGGCGGCGGGCGGCTGTCCCTTCAGGAAAAGGGGAATTCCGCAAACCACCTCAACCACACGCTCCGCCCGCCGCGCAAGTCCTGCGTTGATGCGGCCCATCGCCCGCAGATAGGCCATGGTGGTTTCTTCATAGATCCTTCCGTCCTCAAATACGTTGTTGGTCACCACGACCAGATGGGAAACTGCCCGCTCCAGTCCTTCCAGATCCGAGAGGAGCTTCCCCGCCGTTTCCTCTTCGGGAAGCGGAGGCCATGCCGAAAACATCTCGTTCGCCGTCAGGTTGGAGACGCACTCAAGCAGGGCCGTCTTGTCCTCCGGCTGCCCTTCCATCCGTTCCGCCGCCCGGTGCGCGTCCGTCGGCTGCTCCAGGGTCAGAAATCCCTTTCCCGCCCGCATCCGGCGGTGCCTTTGCACCCTTTCCCTGCTTTCCTCATCGGATACCCGCATGGCCGCCACATAATATGCCCTTTTCCCGGCCAGGCAGGAAACCAGAAAATCCTCCGCCCAGGCGGATTTTCCGCTCCCGCTCCCTCCGATCACCAGCGTCATCATCGTTTAGTAAACCTCTCATACTGTGGAATTCTCATATCCAAAAACGTAACCCGGTCCTGATAGACCCTAAGCGCCATATCCAGAAGGGCGAGCAGCATCACCGCTCCCGTCCCCTCTCCCAGCGCCATATCCGCGCAGATGACAGGGAACAGGCCGAGGGCCCGGGACAGCTCTGCCGCCGCCGGCTCCCGGCTCATGTGCGAGGGAAGCAGGTAAGCGGCCGTGCCGGGTGCGATCCGTTCCGCCGCAAGCGCCGCCGTCATGCTGATCACACCGTCCAGCACCACCGGCAGGCCATACAGCGCGCCTCCGATGTATACTCCCGCCAGCCCGGCAAGATCCAGCCCTCCCACGGCGGAAAGGGCCTTCAGCGCATCGTCGAAGCCGCCGGAGGATGCGTCCGTCCGCAGTCCATACCGTTCCAGGGCTTCCTCAATCAGGCAGATCTTCCGCTGAAGCCGCGCGTCGTCAAGCCCTGCGCCCCGGCCTGCCATCTCCGGTGCGCTCTTTCCCAGAAGCGCGGCAGCCACCGCCGCGCTGGTGGTGGTATTTCCGATTCCCATCTCCCCGGCCGCCAGGATCTGAAAGCCGGCCTTCCCACATTCCTCCGCCAGCCGGATCCCTGTCCACACGGCACGTACCGTCTCCGTGCGGGTCAGGGCCGGCTCATGGTGAAAATTCCGGGTGCCGCGCCGGATTTTTCTGTCCAGCACGCCGGGGATTTTTTCTTCGCAGCGCATGCCGATGTCCACCGGGATGGTTTCCGCCCCGATGCAGGCCGCCATCCGGCCCACGGAGGACTGTTTTACAGCCATCTGTCTCACCACTGCCTCCGTGACCTCCGGCCCGGATTGACTGACGCCCTCCTCCACAATACCGTTGTCCGCGCACAGGATCAGCACCGCTTTTTTCCCGATATCGATCTGCTCCGTCCCCCGGATGGCGCCGATCTGCGCGGTAAGCGCCTCAAAGCGCCCCATCCCGTCTATGGGCTTTGCCGCCTGATCCCAGTTGGAAAGGATCTTCTTCCGGATGTCCTCCCTGGGCGGCTTTATCTTAAGCTCCCTCAGCGCCTTCTCTGCTTCCCTGTCCTTTTTATATTCATACACGGGCTTCTCTGAGCATTCCATAAATTTCCTCCATCTTCAGGCTTCTGCGGAGCACCTCCGCCAATCTGTCGTACTGTTCCTCCTTAAAGTCCCGGTAATCCTTTATCAGACCGCCTTCCGTCCGCAGCCCCTTTCTCTTTGCGAGGGTCTGCGCCACGGCGGAAGCGATCCCGCTCTGATCGAAGATCCCGTGCAGATAGGTGCCGTATACGTTCCTTCCATCCGAAACCAGCGCCGGCATCTCCGGCGTACCGGAGCCCTCCTTCTGCTCCTGTTCCGACACGCAGGGATACTCCTTTCGCTTCCGTTCCGGCGCGCCGTCCCGTCTTTCCCATTCCGTCCGCCCCATGTGGATCTCATAGCCCTCATATTCCAGGCCGGAAAGGGCGGCCAGGCTTCCCTCTACCCTGTTCAGCCGTCCCCTTGCCTGTCTGCGCGTCTTTCGCTCCTCCAACACCGTCGTCACGGGAAGGAGCTCCATGCCCCGCATGCTGCCGCCCTCCTCCGCGCCGTCCGGGTCACTGATCCGTTCTCCCAGCATCTGATAGCCTCCGCAGATGCCAAACACCGGAACCGTCTCAGAACACTTTTTTACCGCGGCCTCAAGGCCGTTCTGCCGCATCCATTTCAGATCGCCCATCGTGTTCTTGCTGCCGGGGAGCACCACCAGATCCGGATTTCCCAGTTCGGAGACCGAAGCTACATAACGCACGGAAACCTGCGGAAGCTGCTCAAACACGTTCAGATCCGTAAAATTGGAGATCCGGGGATAACGGATCACGGCGATGTCGATATCGCCCCTCTTTTTCCGGTCAAAACGCTCCGTCAGGCTGTCCTCGTCGTCCAGGGAAAGCTCCATGTAGGGAACCACCCCGGCCACCGGGACGCCACCCCGCTCCTCCAGCATGCGGATGCCGGGATCCAGGATGGTCTTATCCCCGCGGAACTTGTTGATAATCAGTCCCTTTACTCTGGCGCGCTCCTCCGGTTCAAGAAGCATCAGCGTCCCCAGAAGCTGGGCGAATACCCCGCCCCGGTCGATGTCTCCGGTCAAAAGCACGGGAGCGTCCACCAGCTCGGCCAGGCCCATATTTACGATATCGTTTTCCCGGAGATTAATCTCCGCGGGGCTTCCCGCGCCTTCGATCACGATCACATCCGCCTGCGCCTCCAGCTCATGGAATGCGGCGAGAATATCCGGAATCAGCTCCTTTTTCCGTAAAAAATACTCCCGCGCGCTCATATTCCCCACCACCTCTCCGTTGACGATTACCTGAGAACCGGTGTGGCTGGTCGGCTTTAACAGGATGGGGTTCATGCAGACCTGCGGCCGGATGCCCGCCGCCTCCGCCTGCATCACCTGCGCCCGCCCCATTTCCAGCCCTTCCTCCGTAATAAAGGAATTTAACGCCATATTCTGGGACTTGAACGGGGCGGCCCGATAGCCGTCCTGCTTCAGAATCCGGCAGAGCCCGGCGGTCAGCAGGCTTTTCCCCGCGTTCGACATGGTTCCCTGGATCATGATTACCTTTGCCATTTTCCGGTTCCTTTCTGAAATGTCTGCGGCCCGGTCACGCCCTCCGGCGCGGGCCTTTTTCCTTCCTGCGGCGCATCCCGCCGCGCAGCCTCTCCGGCATTCCGACAGCGCAGCTCCACCGGCTTTCCCACGGCGTAAGCGCAGTCCAGAAGCTCCCGGTTGGCCTGCTCCATGCTTCCGAAGCGCTCCCTGCAGCAGATTACCCGGCGGCAGGAAAGGAGCTTTTCCTTCGCCGTCTCCAAAAGCTCCGGCGCGACGGCCTCAAAGCTCTCCGCCCCGATCACCTCTGCGGCCAGAGCCTTCGCGGCGGGATAGTCCAGATCGTTTTCAAACAGGATCCCGCTGATGAACGCGGTTCCCTCCCGCTGCAGGCTGCGATATACGTTCCTGCCGCTTCCGCCTCCCGCGATGACGAACACCTCCGGCGCGCTGTGCGCGGGCTCCAGCTCCATGCTTCCGTTGACCTCGTCGAAGCTTCCGGCCGAAATGCCGAACAGGTCCGAAAGATACCCCGGCACAAAGACCTCCTCCGGCGTGCCGAAGCGATCCGTATATTCCCCCTTCAGGCAGAGGATCCGGTCGGCAACCCTGGCCGCCAGCTCCAGCTCATGCAGGGACATGATAACGGTCAGCCCCCGCTTCCTTCTCAGTTCCTGCAGAATGGACAGAAACTCCAGCTTATAACGCACGTCCAGATAGGAGGTGGGCTCATCCAGGATCAGGATCTCCGGCTCCTGGCAGATGGCCCGTGCCAGCATCACCCGCTGCCTCTGCCCGTCGCTGATCCGGGAAAAATCCTGTTCCGAAAGCTCCGTCACATGCACCAGCTCCATCGCCTCCCTCACCGCCTCCCGGTCGGCGGAAGAAAGCAGACCGAAGCGCCCCGTATACGGATACCTTCCCGTCGCGGCCACATCGGCGCAGGTCATCAGTTCCGTCCGGAGCCGCTCGGTAAAGACCACGGCCATCCGTCTGGCCCTGCGGTTTCCCGGCATCCGGAGCAAATCCTCCTTTCCCAGAAGGACCGTCCCCGCTATGAGGGAGAGCTGTCCGGCAATGCTTTTCAAAACGGTGGATTTTCCTGCTCCGTTGGGGCCGATGAGCGTCAGGATCTCTCCTTTTTTCAGGCCGATCTCAATGTCCCGGATCAGGGGGCGCTTCTGATAGCCAACCGTCATCTGCTTCGTTGTAAAATAATAATCCATCAGTCCGTCCCCTTCCTGCGCTTCGCCATCACCCACAGCACCACGGGCGCGCCGAAAATGGCCGTCACCGTGCTGATGGAAAGCTCCGTCGGCGCCATCAGCGTCCTTGCCAGCAGGTCGCAGAACAGACAGAATACGCTTCCTCCCAGAAAGCAGGCCGGGATCATCAGGATCGGCTTTGCGGATCCAAGAAGCCCCTTCACCAGATGGGGCGTAGCGATCCCCACAAAGGAGATCGGCCCCGCGTAGGCCACGATGCACGCCGACAGGAAGCTGGACAGGATAACCAGAAGGGCGCGCAGCAGCCGGATGTTCACCCCCATATTTCGGGCGTAGGCATCGCCGAGCTGATAGGCGGACAGAGGCTTTGACAGGAAAAATACGGCCAGCGACGCGGCGGCTACCACCACAGCCATGACCCGCACGTTTTCCCAGGTCATTCCGGAAAAGCTGCCCTGCGACCAGTTATGCAGGTTCACGATATCCGCGTCGTCCGCGAAGGTCACCACCAGATCGGTGACCGCCGAGCAGATATAGCCGATCATGACCCCGCTGACCACCAGCATGGACATTCCCTTCACCCGCCGCGACATGAGAAGCACGAAGCCCATGGAAAGCATGGCGCCCGCGAAAGCCGCCAGGATCAGGGACGCGGACGTAACCCGCGCCGATCTTCCCAGGAAAAAGATCATCACAAGGGCCACCGCCATTTTCGCCCCGGAGGAAATGCCCAGCACAAAGGGGCCAGCGATGGGATTATGAAAAAAGGTCTGCAGCAGATAACCCGCGAGCGCCAGCGCGCCTCCCAGGATCAGATCCGCCGCCGCTCTCGGCAGGCGGATGTCCCACAGGATGCGCGCCGCCGTCTCATCGGCGCTCCGTCCGAACAGGATCCTGCCGATTTCCGAAAGCGGGATCCCCACGCTCCCGATGCAGCCGTTCAGGATCAGGAACAAAAGCGTCAGTCCAAAAAGCAGCAGAAACGCCGCCGCATATCGGTATGTTCTTTTTTCCCGCATGAAACTCTCCTAATTGAATCCTAATCTAAATGGTACAGATATGTCATTTCCTCTTCGCTCCCGCCCTGGAGCATGGTATGGATATCCCCGATCAGATAGCCGATGGAAAGGGACTGCTGGTACAGGTCCCTGGCCGTGCACCAGGCGTTTCCTTCCTGCACCGCCCTGAAATCCTCCAGCAGAGGGCATTTGTCGATCAGTCCGTCCAGATCCGGGACGCCTCCGTCGATGGCACTGTTATAAATGATGTAATCCGCATCCTTCGCCCCTTCATAAAATTCCTCCACCTGCATGTTCATGGTGGAACGCCCGCTGTCCGGATCTCCCAGATCTTCGAAGATATATTTTCCTCCGGCCAGCTCGATCATCTTCGGCACATAGTCGCTGCTCTGACGCACCTGCACCAGCCCGTTGGAGGTAATGTAGAAAAAGGCCACCGTTTTGTCCGTCCCCTCTTCTGCCGTCACCTGATCCAGAATCCGGGTCTGCTCCGCGAAAATTTCCTCAGCCTTCTCCTCCTTTCCGAGAAGCGCGCCGAAGAATTTTACCCATTCCACCCTTCCGAGCGGATGGGATTCATAGCTGGAATATTCGATCAGGGACGGTATCCCGAAATCCGCCAGCTTTTCCGTCACCTCCGGTGCATGGGAGATCATCCTGTTCTCAATGGCAAGGCTGCATGAGCCAGACAGCAGAAGCTCGTAATCCGGCTTGTTGTATTTTCCCGCATAAACCAGTTCTCCCGCTTCCATGGCTTCTCTGGCCTCATCGATATACCAGCCGTCCGCCTCCTGACCGGAAAAGGAGACAGCGCTCAGGCCGTCGAGGGCACAGAACAGATCCATCACGGAGGAGGAAACCAGATACAGCCGCTCAACGGGACGCGAAAGGATGGTGACAGACATTCCTTCGGCCAGTTCCTGCGGCGCTTCCTTTCCTTCCGGCACGATGAGAAAACGCGCCCCGTCCGGAATCGTGGTAAGCAGCGTATAACCTCCTTCGTAATAATCCACCGAAAAATTTTCCGCGTACTGAAGCTCCATCCTTCCTTCCCAGGCCAGCCCCGGAAGGGAAGGGCCGGTATCCTCCCCGGGCAGGGACTCTTCGTTTTCCATTCCAGCTCCGGTTTCTGTCCCCGCCGTGCCCATCTCTTCCGCCGCTGCGGTCTGATTCTCCGCGGAAGCAGTCCGGGCCCCTGCTGCCGCGATCTGACTTTCTTTCGCCGCGGTCTGCGCCTCTTCCGTCCGGGAAGCCAGGCTACAGCCGCCTGAAATCGTCAGTCCCAAAAGAAGCAGCCCGGTCAGAAGCAGGCATGAGATCCGTTTCCGGATTCTTTCCTCCGTTTTCTCTGTCATCCTTTCCTCCATCCATAAAACGCCTCCCTGCCGCCGGACAGAATTTCCGCCCAGCAGCAGGGGATGCGGTATCCCCTGAGGGCTTTCGCCCGTTTATTTCGCTGCCTTTGCGGTACCCGAATGGAAGGTGATCGTATATTCCACCTCATGAGGCGTGCTCATGGCAACCGTATCTCCGATCACGGACAGCGGCTCGTCGAACGCCGCCACGGGAATCTCAAAGACAGAATCCCCTTCTGTATTTACCGGCAGATATTTTTCCCCGTCCACCAGCATGTAATCATAATTCGGACTGTTCCACTGTATGGAAGCGACGGCCTTTCCGTCCGTGATCGTGACCGCCGCGGGAGACAGGATTTCCGCCCTTCCGCTTCCGCCCTCAAAGGTGAGCTCCATCGTGTAGCTCCCATCCGCAAGCTCTGCCGCGGCCGCCGGTTCTGCGGAAGCGGCGCTTTCCGTCTGCGCGGCTTCTCCGGTATCCGCCGTCTCCGCGCCATCCTGCTCTACGGCCGACGCAGACAGGAAAGTAAGCTGACGGTCATACCACTCTTCCTTCTTTATGCTGAATGCCGCGCAGTCAAGGGGCATATCCAGCGCCTCCACCGGAATGGTATAAGTATAGGCGCCGTTTTCATCCTCCGCATAAGGGATGCAGTCCTCATCTGCGGCCTGCGCCGCTTCCTCTCCGGTTCCCATATAGAGCATGGAATAGCCGGTTCCTCCCAGCGTAATGACCGCGCTCATGCTGCCGTCCTCTACCGTCAGCACAGCCTTCTCCACATTGAACATGGAAGAACTGGACTCCACATCAATGGTGTAAACGCCGTCGGAAAGGCTGTCCGCAGAAGCCTGCTCTTCCTTCGTTTCCCCGGTAAATGCCGTTCCGTCCGAAATGGCATCCCGCACATGCTCCACATACAGCTCCTGGATGGCAGGGATCTGTCCCAGCCCTTCCAGAACGCATTCCACCTCATAGCCCTCATTTTCCAGAATCGTTTTCCAGGAATCTTCCTCATCGCCTGCCATATCGTTGTTGGCGTGGTCTCCGGCCACCACCATCAAAGGCTCCAGAATCACTCTGGTATAGGTTCCCTTTTCCTGCAGCGCTCCGATTACATCGTCCAGCGTGGGGGCAGCCTCCACCGTTCCGATGTAATAATCCTCATACCCGGCCTCCGCCAGCCTGTCCTGAAGCTTCGCATATACTTCGTTGGAATCCGCCGCCGTTCCATGTCCCATGAAGCAGACCGCGGTCTCTCCATCCAAATAAGACGCCGTATGCTCCGTGATGGCGGCGATCACAGCGTCAAAATCCGCGTCATCCGTCAGAAGAGGTTTTCCCAGAAGGATCTGATCAAAGCTGTCCACATATCCGGAAAGCTCGTCCACCAGATCTGTATACTCATATCCATCCATCAGATGGGTGGGCTGGACGACCAGCTCGCGGATTCCATCCGCCGCGGCCCGGTCAAGCGCTTCGGTCACATTGTCGATCTCCAACCCGTCGCGCTCCGCAAGCTTGTCAATGATGATCTGGCTGGTAAAGGCCCTGCGCACCTCATACTCCGGGAACGCCTCCCCGACGGCCGTTTCGATCGCACCGATGGTAATATCGCGGCTGTCGTTGTAGCTGGTTCCGAAGCTCACCATCAGAATCGCCGCGTCATCCTTTTTCGCCCCGCTCTCTTCTGCGGACGTTTCCTCCGCGGGCGTTTCTTCTGCGGATGTACTTTCTTCCACAGATGTACTTTCCTCCGCGGACACGCTTTCCGTCTGCGCCGTCTCCACGGACGCCGTCCGGCCATCGTTTCCGCAGCCGCCAAGGCAGAGAATGACGCCAAGAGCCGTAAGGGCCGCAATCAGTTTCCTTTTCATCTTTTCCTCCATTCCTGCGACGTTCCCGCCGCGAAGCTTAACTTAAATGAACTGTGAAAAAAGAAACAGAAACGAACGCAGACCGCCCTCCCGTCCTCCGCTTTCCGCAGGCCGAAAAAGAAAAATACCCTTTACCTTGTCTTTTTCCGCAGGTAAAGGGTATCGTCCGGCACGCATGAGAAGCAGGCCCGGATGGGCCTTCTTACAGCAATAGCAATACGTACAACCAGTTACTCGTGGTCTGAAACAATCGTTTCTGTACAACGTTCAGGCAGGTCTCCCGGCTGAAAGATCATCGCTCCGGCCGCCTTCCCGGTTTCCCAGTGACATATCGGCCCTCGCTCCCTGATCACGGTGACGAGTTCGCACAGGATTCGCACCTGTTTCCCTTTTCACCAGAGCCAGCCATATACCGGCTGCTCTGACACCTGACGTTTCTCTGTTCAATTCCTGATTATTCTAGCACACCCAGTTCCTGATTTCAATGCCTGAAAACACCATTTTTCCTGATTCATTTCGCCATGATCGGTTCAGGATAAGAAAAAGCAGGAGACCCTGTTAAGATTTCCTGCTCTGAAAAATTGATTGTATTTTATTCCGTAAATATGGAGAGGCCGCTGAACATCCTGTGCAGCCTGTACTCGTCAAAGGGAAGATATTCGGCAATCGTAAAACCGGCCACATCCGTATGCGCTGTAATGCACTGGAGCACCCCTGTCAATTTTTCCATGGTCATCTTTCCGCCGCCGGAACCATCGCCAACCAGCTCCGGGTTTGCAAAATAGGTGGAATGGAAAAAACGTTCATCGAGGACATCAATATCAAGATGGATCAGGATATGATCGAACCGCTTCGTGAATGACCGGATCTCGTCATTCGTCACAAAGGATTCCGACTGCACCTGATAATCAACGCCGACCTCTTTCAGGAAATTTTCCTGATAGTCATGCAGCGGCTGCAGTCCGACATACAGTACGCCGGATGGCCTGAATTTTTTATTACGCATCCTGGCGGCGATTGATTCCTCTCCATAGCCCAACAGTGTCCTCAGAACCATGGCATGGGCATTCGGGTACCCATCCTTCACGGAAGAAACATCCGGATGGGCATCAATCCAGATGATCCCAGCATTTGGATACTTCCCATGAAGATAGTCGAACGGAGCGAGGGACACCATACAATTCCCGCCGATGGTAATGATCCTGTCCGGATTTCCGCATCTATTTTTTTCGCAGCGTCTTCGATCCCGGACAACACTTCTTCTTTGGCATATATTCCGTCCGTAACCGTTTTTTCCATCTAATCCGGCGGAGCGATATTTACGGTTACAAGAGGCTGACGCTCATTCGGCGGTAAGATATGTGATAAAAGATGCGCGCCAAAATAGTATGTCTCCAATCCTCCGCTTACATAGTCGGGATAAAGCAGGCGTATCGTTTTCATTTTGTATATCCTCCAATAAATTTTATTGTTTTGAAGCCGGACCTCTGAAAATCATCCGGCAGCCTCAGAGGCAGTGCCGGAAGTTCAAATGTATTTTCCCGTCACGCTTTCCGGCGTCCGGCGGATCTGATCCGGCGTTCCCGCCGCGACGATCCGGCCGCCCTCCTCTCCGCCGCCCGGGCCCATATCGATGATATAATCGGCGCTGCGGATCACGTCCAGATCGTGCTCGATCACGATCACGGTTGCTCCGTTTTCGATGAGCGTTTCAAATACGCCGAGCAGGGTGCGCACATCCAGCGGGTGCAGTCCGATGGTCGGCTCGTCGAAGACGAACACGGAATCCGACTGGGCCTTTCCCATTTCGCTGGCAAGCTTCAGACGCTGCGCCTCCCCGCCGGAAAGGCCGGGCGTTTCCTCTCCCAGCGTCAGATAACCAAG
>DWWH01000016.1 GCA_019119815.1 Candidatus Eisenbergiella intestinipullorum
GGAAATACTATAACCAGAAAGATAAATTCGACAAAAGATACGGCTGCAAAAGCCGACAAAAACCACTACATATCGAATTCTTATCTGGAAGGTTTCATTCCCATAGACACAGAATATTTTACAGCCTCTTCGGATTTCCTTACACATATTGACCTTTCCTCCTTCCGTCCGGTTCTTTTCTTTATATTCATCCATTTTTTTATGATTGATCATTACGCCGATCACATCCCGAAACCCGGTCGTAAAATATTCCTCTCTCAGATCTTCCAGCGTATACAGATTCATCCTGTAGTTTGCCGTATACTTCCGGAACATTTCATTTGCTCCTTCAAAATTTAACATCCCATGAAGATCGCAGCTGGCTTCCCAGCTTTTCTTTCCATGGTAAAACACCAGCGTCACAACCGGATCCAGCTTTTCCTCCGGCGTCAGGCCGGAGAGAAACTGCGCGCTTCCCTTCAGATCCTTCTCTCTTCTGTGACGGGTCCGTCTTTTCCGTAACTGTCCCGCATATTCCAGGGCATCATACTCCATACATCTGGCCGGCATCGCATAGTGCAGTTCGTTTTGGTTCTCCACCGTAAGCACGCAGCAAGTTCCTTCCCTGCAGCGCTTCTTTGCCACATCACGGTACCTGCCTCCTGTTCCTCTGCGTCTGTCGGTATGCTTTTCCGCATGATAAATACCCGGAACTGCTTCCAGTTCCTCCGGCGCCACCTCCCTTCTCCCGCCAAACACCGTGCCGTTTATGAAGTCGGCAAAAATATCTGCTCTCTCCATAAAGGTACAGAAAGCGTCGTTTTTCTCTCCCATATGCTTTCCTCCTTCTTTTCCTGTTCCAGACTGTGAATCCTGACGGGCGAATATGCCCTGGCGAACGCCATGTACGGATGCCCTGTTGTCCCGGCATCTCAAAAAGATGGGACGGCCACAGACTGCCGTCCGGTTCAGATCCTGTCTTTGCAGCAGAGAAATGCAGCTGCAGTCAGGAATGAATAAGATAAATATACCGCAGGGCGGGAAAAGACGCAAGGGAAAATTGGGAAAAACTGCCGGAACGTTTTTTCCGGCGGGGATTACAGGGAATTTTTATTTTCCTAAAAAGATCGAAAAAAGGATCCCCCGTCGGCCATAAACCGGCTTTGGGGCATCCTTTTCTCCTTTCCAGTCATTCGGTTTTTCTTCTCTTATTCCGCCACCAGCGAAGCCACCGTTTCCACATCCAGCTCCTGAACCGGAGCGAATGCTTCGCTTCCCAGATAGCGGTAGATGGAGGAAAGCAGCGCCCTCGCTTCCGGATACTGCTGCAGGTCCTGCAGGCCAAGGGAGGAGAACAGCAGGCGCCCTCCGCCGCAGCGGCATTCAAACAGCTGAGCCATGGGCCGCAGGTATGCGTAGCTGTCCATTTCCGTGATGATAGCCTGTATCCTTTCCGGCAGGATCACCGCCCGCTGAGAGGCCATGGGCCACCACTGCCAGTCGGTGTGCCCGTCCGTGGGAAAATCCTGAAACAGAGGGTGGGCGCTGTCGATGAGCTGTCCCATGCCGCCTGCCTGCTGGGAGAAGGTTCCCACCGACCAGAAATCGGTGGTGAACTGGGCCCGGATGGATTTCGGCAGCGCTTCCTTCGTAGAGGGCGGGGTCAGGTAGACGCAGCCGCCTGCCGCGAGAACGCTCCTGGCCTTTTCATCCAAGCGCGGCGTCTCATACACGTTTTCCGGGCAGACCAGATTTTCCGGAGAAACCGGAGGATATACCCAGACGGGATAGTGGTTTGACACGCCGTCCACGCTTACCTCCAGAATCAGGCGGGAGGCCTTTTTTACCGATTTCAGAGAAAGCGTTACGCTTCCTGCCTCCGTCAGCGTTCCGGGCGGGAAGCTTCCTTCCTCTGTTTCCGCCTGCGCGACCGGCTCTCCCGTTTTTTCTTCGCCGGATGCCGTACCCATGGAATCATCCCTGCGGAGGGTGCAGCATACCCTTCCGGAAAGCGCCGTTTTCCCATAATTGGCAATCTTAATGGGCACGGTCAGCTCCTCCGTGTTTTCCCAGGTGTAACGGGGCAGGAGCGCCAGCGGCAGCTGGTCCCGGAAAAAGGCCCGGAACTTCTCCGGATCCGCGAAAGGATAGGGCTTCGGCTCCAGATGGGAATTCAGCATGCCCACCAGCGCGGTTCCCTGTCCGGGAAAGTCCTGCAGGCCCAGCAGGGAGATGCCGGACAGGCCTTCTGTGCGCATGGCCGCCTCGATCTCTTCGCGGTAGGCCAGACGGGAAATCTCCCCCGTCGCCTCCACCTGCTTTTCCCAGTCCTCCTCAGAGATTCCGGCTTTCTTCACCCGTTCCTGCACCAGGCGCAGGTTGGCCGGATCGGAGATCCCCTGAAAGGCCTCCAGCTCATGGAAGTCCGGAAGCACCTCGAACTGTCCCACCTCAAAGCTGAAGACCGGTCCAGAATAAACCTTACGGATCTCCTGCAGGGCCGCGTCATAATTCTGCGCCGCGTCCGGATAGCGGTTGTTGATATAGCCCTGCAGCGCGCCGTCCGCTCCGCCGCCCGCATGGGTACCGCGCAGATCCTGGCAAAAGCCGCCTTCGGAAAAGACCTGTTCCGAAAAATATTTCTGGGAAGCGAAGAAGTCGCTCTCCGGGTCGATCCCCGCGTCTCCGTAGTGGGCGTTGGACCCGTTGGCGTACAAGCGGGTGGAATCCAGCGCATGGGCCAGAGCGAGCATGCTGTTCATCCTGGCATGCCCCACCGGGCCTGCAGCCAGCTCGTTTCCAAAGGTCAGCATCACGAAAGAAGGATGATTTGCCAGCGTCAGGATCACCTGCTTTAACTCCGTCAGATAATAGGCGAAGCTCTCCGGCGCCTCAAAGGCATGCACCGGATCCCAGTGGGACAGCTCCGGCTGCATCAGTATGCCCATCTTATCCGCCGCAGCAAACGCCGCCTCCGGCGGGCAGTGGGAATGAAAGCGCATGCAGTTGATCCCGTAAGAGCGGTAACGGGCGAGCACGTCCATCCACTCTTCCACCGTCATGGGCGGATGTCCTGTTTCCGGGAATTCACAGCAGTTGGCTTCGCTGCGCAGAAAGATCACCCGGCCGTTTAAGGCAAGCCTTCCTGCTCCGTTGTCTCCGAAGATCCGGACGCCGAAGGCTTCGGTGCGGCTGCAGACCGGTCCGCTTCCTTCTCCCGCTTCCGGATCGGGAAACGGGAAAACCTCTTCAAAAGCGGATCCGCTTTCTGCCTCCGTGCTGCCGGTCCCGGGGACTTTCTCCGGAAGCAGGCAGGCGGTGAGCTCATACAGGTTTCCTTCCCCTTCGTCCCACCGGCGCACCTTTTCCGAAAGCGGAAGCTTCTTTAGCACGATCCGGGTCAGGCCGGGCTGCACGCAGGTCCTTCTGCCGTATCCGCCCGACAGACAGCCGTCCGCCCGCAGCGCCTCGCTTTCCACCCGCAGGATGCCGCTCCAGAAGCGGTCGGAGGAAATCTCCGCCTGCACGGTCAGGGTATTTCCGCCCCGGTCCGGATAGATCCGCAGGGCGGACAAAAATACCGGCTCCTCCACGCGAAGCCGCAGATAGCCCAGCACGCCGTTCCAGTTGGTCTGGGTTTCGTCCGTGGCCGCGGAAGAATACACGATGGCGTCATGGGGAAGACCGGGATAGCTGTTGTCGGACAGAAGCGTGAGTTCATTGTCCCCGTTCAGAAGCCCGGTCACCTCGAACACATGAGGCGTGGAAAGGGAGCCTTCCGTAAAATGGGGCACCTCCTTTCCATCCACCAGAAGCCGCAGGCACCTGGCCCGTTCCGCTTCCAGAAAGACGCGCTTTCCTTCCTCCGGCATAAAAGAAACGCGCCGGGTCAGCCGCGCTTCTCCCTCAAAGGTATATTTTCTGGTAAACCGGGTGGCGATGGGCGCGTTTTCATCGAAGCCCTCCTCCGCGTTTCCCAGCGCCGCGTCCGGGTGCCACTGGTTCTGCCCCAGATCCTTATGTCCGATCCGGTTCTCATCCAGTGTTCCCGGAAGCTGCATGGGATATGCCTTCCCGTCTCCGATGTCGGCCTGCCAGAGGCCGGATAGATCATAATACATAAAAATTTCTCCTCCGTTGATCCGCTGCCTTGAGCTGTCCTTTGATTTTATCCAGTATAACACAGAGGCGGGAAACGGCCATTCCTCCTGCTTGCTCTTTTGTTTAGAAAAGTTGCTGCGTCAGCTCTGCCCTTTTCCGTCAAAATCCGTAATGCCTGGCCTGAGCCTGATACAGCCTGGCATATATGCCGTCCCGGGCCATCAGCTCCTCATGACTTCCCTGCTGGGCGATCCGTCCCTGATCCAGCACCAGGATCCGGTCGCAGAACTGGCAGCTGCTCATGCGATGGGAAATATAGACCGCCGTCTTTCCATTCACCAGCCGGTCAAAGTTTTCATAGACCTGCGCCTCCGCCAGCGGATCCAGAGCGGAGGCCGGCTCATCCAGGATCACGAAGGGAGCGTTTTTGTACAGGGCGCGGGCGATGGCCAGCTTCTGCGCCTCGCCTCCGGAAAGGGAAACGCCGTCTCCATTTTCATGGAACAGCCTGCTGTCCAGCCCTTCAGGAAGCCTGCGGATGCGCTCTGCAAGCTCCACCTTTTCCAGGGCCTCCCAGATCCGCCTCTCCTCTCCGTCCTCGCCCGCCGCCACGTTGTCTCTCACGGAAAAGGCAAGCAGGCCGAAGTCCTGGAACACCACGGAAAAAATGGAGGTGTATTCCCCGTAATCGTACAGACTGATGTCCACGCCGTTCAGGAGGATCCTTCCCTTCGTCGGCTCATACAGACGGCATAACAGCTTGATCAGGGTGGTCTTTCCCGCGCCGTTTCTCCCCACCAGCGCCAGCTTTTCCCCCACATGAAGCTTCAGGCTGATGTCGTGCAGAACCTCCTGATCCGTATCCGGATAGGAAAAGCTCACATGCTCGAATTCCAGCTCATATTCTCCGTCGTCCCGCTTTTCGATGGGGAGAGTTCCGTCATAGTTCATGTAGCCGCTTCCGATGAAATCGTCAAAGGTCAGGACGTAGTCCAGGCTTCCGCTCAGAGAATTCCAGGCATACATGCAGTTGGAGAGCGAAGAAAAAAAGGTATTGATGGCTCCGATGTACAAAAGCACATCCCCCACGCTGATGACGCCGTACCAGGCCTTTCCCACGATCAGCACGTAGGCGCAGAGGGTGCCGATGCCGCTGATGAGCTGGAAAATCCCCTGCAGCACACCGATCTTCTTTCCGTCCTTCCACAGCTCGTCCTCGATCTTTCCCGTATCGGTGCACTTTTTCCAGAGCAGATCCTGCATATGGAAGATCCGAATATCCATGGCGGATTCCAGCGCGTGGGCAAAGCCGGTATAATAAACGCGCAGCGCCTCCGCCCCTTCCGCCTTCTCCATAAACGCGGTCCTCAGCTTTCCCGCTTTCGCTCCCACCCGGTTCCCGGCGATCAGCATCAGGAGGGAGACCGCAAGCAGAAAAGGAATCCCCTGCCAGGAGGTGAAAAAGTTCCTGTTTTCATAATCCATGCTCGCGAACAGAAGGATCAGAAAGACCAGAGCCGTCAGCGTATACAGGCCCATTTCGATCAGATAATAGATCTGGTAAAAATGTCTCCGCACATCCGCCCGGTGGGACTGTCTGACGCGCCGGATCTTATCCAGCGTTTCCTTCTTTTCATATTCCTCATATTCCATCCGAAACGCCTTGTCCGCCGTCCGCTGCCACACCGTATCCCGGCAGCTCTCCGATACCACCTCCAGCGCATGCCAGCAGCCCTTCGTGGTCAGACCGCAGACGAAGGTCAGTCCCAGCATCCACAGAAGCTGCCGCACAGCGTATTCCAGCCTTCCGGTCAGCATGCCGTCCAGGATCCCCGCGTAACAGACCAGATGGACAAAGGGCACCGCGCAGGAAGCCACCGGGCCGAACAGAAGGATGAGAAACACCTTTCTGTGCTCCACCTGCGCCATGTTCAGAAAACGGACTGCCTTTTTCACAAAATCACGCAAACGCATCTTCGCATCCTCCCTCCTGCATCTCCTGTCTGGCATAATATTTTCTCTGCACCTCAAAAAGCCTGCTGTAGCCGCCTCCGGAAGCCAGCAGCTGTTCGTGGGTGCCCTCCTCCTGTACGCAGCCGTTCTCCAGAAACAGGATCCGGTCGCAGAACCGGGTGGAGGCCAGCCGGTGAGAAATAAACAGCACGCTCTTTTCCCCGGTCAGCTTCCGGTACTGCTCATACACCCGGTTCTCCGCCAGAGCGTCCAGGGCTGCTGTCGGCTCGTCCAGAAGCAGCAGCCCGGCATCTTTATGGAGCATCCGCGCCAGCAGGAGCTTCTGCTCCTCTCCTCCCGACAGCAGCACGCCGCCCTCCTTCACATCCTTTTCCAGGGTCGTATGCACGCCCTGGGGAAACGCCTTCACCCGCTCCCAAAGCTCCACCCTCCTGAGGAGCTCCTCACACTCCTTTTCCTCCGTCCCGTCGTCCTCCCGGCAAAGGATATTCTCGCTGATGGTCGCGGACAGAAGCTGCGTTTTCTGAAAAACGGCCGCGATCCTTTCCCGGTAAGCCTCCAGGTTCAGGCCGGAAAGCTCCGCGCCGTTGATCCGGATGCTTCCCGTATATCCGGAGTAGAAGCCGCAGATCAGCTTGACGATGGTGGTCTTTCCCGCCCCGTTTAAACCGACCAGGGCCAGCTTCTCTCCGGCCCGCAGGGTAAAACTCAGGTGAGAGAGCACCGGCTGTCCGCTTCCCGGATAGGAAAAGGAAACGTCCCGGAATTCGATCGAAAGAGCATTCGCACAAGCCACCGCCCCGCCCTCGTTTTCCGGCCTCCGGTTCTTCTCCTCCATATACTGCCGGTAGTCCGTCAGCCAGTTCTGGATGCGGATGATCTCCGGCAGGCAGGTGGACAGGTCATAAAAACGGTCCGAAAATTCCGTAGCAGCCCCCAGATACAGCACTGCGAGGGAGGCGCTCATCCCCTGGCTGATCTGAAAGATGAGATAACCGTAGATCACCGCCTCCCGGATGAGCTGCAGAAGCTGCTCCACGATGTTGTAAAGGAAATATCCCAGGCCGATTTTGGAACGGATCCTGGTATACTGCCGGTTCGTCCTGCGAAATACCGCCTTCAGCCAGTCCTGCATCTGATACAGCCGGATGTCCTTGGCCGCCGCCACGTCAAAGGCCTTATTCTGGATGTATTCCTTGGTCACATTCAGCCCCTTCAGCTTTTCCTTGGTCTTCTGTTCATAATCCGCCGCAATCCTGTAGCCGGTCAGCTGGATCAGGCAGACGATGGTGAGGATCAGGATCAGCGCCGGGTTCAGAGAAGCCACAACGCCGCCGAAGATCAGAAGCTTCATCGCGTTGACCAGGATCTGCGAGGTGGAATACCAGAATTCTCCCAGACCGTCCATGACCGCGAGCTGCGCCATCTTCCGTTCCTCCTGGATTCCGTTCTCCTCCAGCCGTTCATAGCTCAGCTCCAGCGACTTTTTCACCAGATCCATGGAAAAGCGCTGTGTGATGGCCTTCTCGATGCGAAAGCCGGACCAAAGCTCGGAAAAAAAGCGCTGTGCGCTGCCTGTGACCACATATGCCGTCACCGCCGCGCAGACGGTAAACAGCACGCTTTCCAGCGAAAGGCTCCGTTCCAGCAGATAAACCACCCAGGAGGAAAGCAGCGTCAGTCCCACGGCTGTCAGCACGTTCAGACCGATGTCCGCCCCTGTCAGCGCAAACAGCGTCCTGTCCGCCTGCCACCACTTCGCAAGAAAGTATCTGTAATTGCTGAGAATTCCGTGTTTTCTTCTTTTCCCGTCCATAGCCGCCTCCTTTTTCCTTCCGGAAGATGTGCCGGAAAAATGTGCGCCCCGATGCAGAGCGGATCCCGCACGCCGGCCTCTTCTTCTACAGCTTCATTGTAACAGACTTTCGAGGCAGAAAAAGAAAAAGTGCACGAATGGAAAAAATTCGTGCACAAACCGGCCGGGGCCATCCGCCTCTTCCGAACTCCTCCCCTTCCCCTCCGCCTACAGAGGAAGCAGAACCTCCGTGACAAAGACGCCCGGCTCGTTCTTACGGTTGAGATAGCCCCCGTATTTTCGGACCACACGCTCGATCCGCTTCAGACCCTGTCCGTGGTTTCCCTGCTTTTTGGAGGAGCTGCCCTCCCCGGTATACGCCTCCTCCGGCTTCCGCTCCGTCTCCGCGGTGGAATTCATCACGCTGATGTATAGCTGTCCCTTCAGAACACCGATATACAGGCGGAGGAAACGGTCCGTACGGCCTTCGCCCTGTGCCGCAAAAGAAGCTTCCATCCTTTTGCATGCCTCCATGGCGTTGTCCAGCAGATTTCCGATCACCACGCACAGATCGATGTCGCTGACCGTCAGCCGTTCCGGCACCCGGACACTCTGCTTCACCCGGATCCGCTGACTGAGCGCCAGGGTCAGCTTGGCGTTCAGGATCGCGTCAAGGCTCACGTTTCCCGACTCCACCATCGGTCTGATCTCGTCCAGATCCGTTTCCAGCCGGTTCAGATACTCCTGCGCTTCGGTGAGCTTTCCCTCCGCCAGATATGCCTTCAGCGTCTGCAGGTGGCTGTGGTAATCATGCCGCCAGCCCCGCATCCGCGCATAGATCGAACGGATCTCCTCCACGTTCTGTCCCATCAGACGGTTCTGCCAGGACAGCGTTCTCCGCTCCAGCAAGCGGCGGAAGAGCCGGTAAAGAAGATATGCAGCTGTCAGCGCTCCTGCGGCCGCGGCCGCCGTCCAGATCATGAACATGGCTCCCCCTTTCCCTGCAAGCAGCCCTCCGAAGACTGCCTGTCTCCGTTAAAACTCCCGCCTTCCATAATACCGCAGGAAAGCTTCGTTTGCCTCCTGCCAGGCGCTCCTGCTCAAGGGCAGCTCGGTTCCGTCATCCAGCAGGCAGCATTTTCTGGTGATGCTGTTGACATGCATCAGGTTTACGCAAAAGCTCCTATGGATCTTCACAAAGCAGTCTCCGGCAAGCTCTCCAAGCACGGCGGAAAAGGGCTGCTTCCATTCCAGCAGCTCTCCGGACGCCTGATAAAGCCTCACGTAATGTCCCACCGCTTCCAGATAAAGGATCTGCTTCAGCGGTATCTTCCGATACTCCCCTCCAATGGAGAGCACGGTGCAGGCGGGCTTTTCCTCCCGGCCGCATAACAGCAGATCGAGGACCGGAAACAAGCCTTCCTTCGTCACAGGCTTTACCAGATAGCGGACGGCGTTCACTTCATAGCCCTGAAACACATACTCCTTCAGATTGGACAGAAAAACGACGGCAATATCCCGGTCCGTCCTCCGGACCGCCCGCGCCAGTTCCATGCCGTTCATCCTTCCTCCGGCTCCGCTTTCCTCCCGTCCGTCCTTCCCCGCTTCCGGCCCCATATAAATATCCAGGATCAGCAAATCATAAGGAAACGGGCCGTTCCGGCCGTGCTCAAACCAAAAAGCCTCCGCGCTTGAAAAACAGGCGAGCGAGCATCCCGTTCCCCTCTCCTTCTGCCAGGCTTCCAGCACGGTTTTCAGATAATAGGTCTGCTCCTGTTCATCCTCCAGACAGGCGATCCGCAGAGCCGCTTTCTCCATTTCAGCCTCCTCTTTCCGCCGCTAAAGACAGCTTTCCGGTTTTTCGTTTTCTTTCTTCAAAGTTTAGCATACCCCGCCGCCTGCGGCAAGAGGATGCGCCGTCACGGTACGCTGCCGCGCAGCTGGGATCCCCGCACCGTCACTGCGTCTGATTCCATTGTGATCCGGACCGATTCTTCTCCGGCTTCCAGCAGATACCTGCCTCCGATCTCCAGCTCCGGGCTTCCGAATACCACTGAACTCACCCGTTTCCCGGCCGTGCAGGCAAAGAGCTGCTCTCCTTTCCCGTCAAGGATCCGGATTTCCTCTCCGGCCTCACAGACGGAATCCAGGAAGCAGAGAAAGGAGGGCTGGCCGGATTCCTCTGAAAAGCCCACAGCCATGCCGGAGCTTCCCGCCGCCAGCACGGTGCCTCCGTTCAAAAGACAGCGCCCTCCGTTTTCCCGGCCATAATCCAGCGCGCCGTTTTGGTCGTCCTCCGGCCCGAAGATGACTATGGTTCCTCCCCCGACGATCAGATCCCCATTGGAATCCAGTCCGTCCCCGTCCGCATCAATGCTGATCTCTCCGCCCTGAACGCTCAGGCAGGGGAGAAGCTGCCGTCCGTCCTTCTCCTCCGGCTCTCCGTTCGCATTGATCCCGTCGTCCGAAGCGGCAATAGAAATCTTTCCCTCCCGGATCAGGATCCGGTTCGCCTCCAGGCCTTCCAGAGAATCCGTGATCCGGATCGTTCCGCCCTCTACGGTCAGCTCCTCATCCGCATGGATCCCTTTTTTAACGGAAGAAATCTGAAGCGTTCCGCCCGTTATCCCTGCATTCCGGTTGGAATGCAGGGCATCGTCTCCTGCTTCTGCCCGGACAAAGCCTCCCGTCATTTCCAGCCCTTCATCCGCCTGGAACGCCTTTTCTTCACATACCGCCTCTATACTCCCGCCGTCTATGCGCAGAACCCCGTCCGCCTTAAATCCGTCCTTTCCGGCTTCTGCCCTTATGCGCCCCTCTTCCAGGCACAGATCCTTCCGGCTTTGAACCCCATGGCCGTCTTCCCCCTTCACATCCAGAAGGCCTGTTCCGCCGATGACAAGATCCGCTCCGGAAAAAACGGCTGTTCCCGCCTCTTTTTCTTCTGCTTTCTTTTCCGGCGCTTTCCGGCTTTGCAGCGCATTTTCGGTTCCCTTCTCCAGCAGGATCGTTACCTGTTCTGCCTCCTCCACGTAAACGGCCGCTCTGCCGGAACCGGTGACAGACGCTCCGTCCAGAAGCAGCACAACCTCCTTCCCGGGAGTGTCCACCCGGATCTGCCCGTCTGAAAGGCTTCCGCTGATCCGATAGCTTCCCTTCTCCGTAACGGTAACAATATTTTCCCTGATCTCCACTCCTTTTCCGGATGCACGGCTGTTATCCTGCTCCAGTTCGATCCGCACCTCCTGCCCCGCTTCTTTTCCTTCTCCCAAACAGGCGGCACTGGACCAAACCAGCAGCAGGAACAGCCCCGCCGTCAGAAATCTGTTTTTCAGAAATTTATGTTTCATTCCATAACCACCCTGTATTTTTTTCAGAAATATGCTCCTGTATTCTGCAGCAGAAGCCATAAAAATCAGGATTGCCGGCAGACAGCAAATATTTTATCCGCCGTCTGCCGGCAATCCTGCCCGGCACAAGCAATGCGCCTGATGCGTTCATCCGGGCGCACGCTCTCTTATTCTTTGCCAGCGATGAGATCGCCTGACCTTCTCAAAGGCGCCGCTCCGGTTACTGAAGCTTCTGGAGGATCTCCTGGGCGCTCATGCCGTCTGCCATGAGCTTTTTCAGCACATCCTCCAGTTCGGCTTTTTTCGCTGCTTCGGCTTCGGCAGCCTCCTGTGCGGCCCGGGCCGCTTCCAGCCTGGCAATTTCTTTATCCAGAGATTTTTCATGGGCATTGAGCGTTTTCAGCTCGGCTTTCAGCGCAGCGAGTTCTTCCTTTTTGGACTCGATCTGTTTGGAAACATCGGCTTTGGCCGACAGCTTTTCCGCAATCTGCGCCGAATAATCCATATTTGCAGTAACCACTTTCTTTTTGTTCTTGGAACCTTTCGGACGAGGCATAGAATCACACTCCTAATGAAATTTTTAAACATCTTAAGTATAACGAATGGGGTGGAAAATATCAATATGTGTTTATAATCGCTGATACAAAAATTTTATATTATCTAATATATCTTCTATGCCTAAATCCAAATCGCATAAAATCATATTTTTCTTATGCTTTTTATTAAATAATATATATATTTCTTTCATTGTACCTCTCTTATATACGACATAAAAAGCATAGCAAATCATATATAGCATTAATCCAGTAATTCCACCTAAAAGCCAATGAAAAACAATAAATAATATAACCATAATAGTTTCAATAATAATATCTCTAATCACAGTAAGCTTCATACATCGTGAAACAACAATTTACATTAACTTCTTTCCCATTCTAAAAATATTCCTATAAGTTTGGAGCAGACGCGCGAGTGCGCATCAACGTCTTTTTTATTCAATAGGAAATCGAATTTTCTATTGAATAAAAAAGCGGCGTTCCTGCTCTTCCGGTTGGGAAGGGAGAAACGCCGCCTTTTGCGGTTCTGTATTCGGTTTTCTCTTCTGAAATGTCCTGTCGCTGTTCGTCAGCGGGCGGGGCTGTCTTTGTCTAATGTTCCCGGAGAAAAAAGCGGAACATCCATGCTTCCGGATCGGAATCCCTCCAGGTCCAGCGTCACATAAAAAAATCCCAGAGCCTTTATTTTTTCCGTCACGGCTTCCGCCTGCTCCAGAAGCCTTGCCATGTCCTTTTTGTCCACCTCCAGGCGCGCAATGCTGCCGTGTGCCCGGAGTCTCACATTATAGAAGCCGAGCGACCGCAAAAACTGCTCTCCTTCATCCACCTGCCGCATCCGTTCCGGGGAAAGTCTGGTCCCATAGGGAAAGCGGGTGGCGAGGCAGGGAGCGGACGGACGGTCCGCCACGGAAATCCCGTACTGCGCGGCCAGGGCGCGCACCTCCTGTTTCGTCAGGCCCAGTTCCATCAGCGGGCTTCTGACGCCGAGCTCCTTCACCGCCCGGATGCCGGGGCGGTAGGCAAACGTATCGTCCGCGTTGCTTCCTTCCAGAACGGCTGTCACGCCCAGTTCCTCCGCCTTTTCCAGCAGTCTGGTAAAAAGGAATTTCTTGCACCGGTAGCAGCGGTCCGACGGATTATCCGCGATGTCCGCATCCTTCAGCTCGTCGATCCCGATCACCAGGTGATCGGCTCCCAGCTCCTTCGCCACCCGTTCTGCCACCCCCGCATCCCGGACCGGATGCAAGCTGGTATGAACG
Organism: Candidatus Eisenbergiella intestinipullorum; assembly: GCA_019119815.1. Lineage (GTDB taxonomy): Bacteria > Bacillota > Clostridia > Lachnospirales > Lachnospiraceae > Eisenbergiella > Eisenbergiella intestinipullorum. The sequence goes on from DWWH01000016.1 coordinate 13,016, forward strand.
GTGGCGGCATAAACTCTTTTTTTATCCGGCCCTTTGCAGGAAGCGGCCGCCCGGCAGGCCGCAGCCAGCAGCAGGCTGCTGTCCACCCCTCCGGAAAAAGCCACCATCACGGCATTTCCCGGCAGCTTTTCCATATAGCGTTCCAGCGCCTCCCGTTTTTCCCCAAGCTCCTTCACGGCCTCTGTTCTCCTTCCGTCCTTTCCGCTTCCCGTCTCGTCAGGTCATAGATCTCCTGAAAGCTTCTTCCGCTTTTTTCCGCAAGCTCCTTTACGCTTTCGTATTCCGGATAGCATTTTCTGCTTCCGTTCAGACGGCAGACCTTCACCTGCGCCTCTCCGAATGGAGTAGCCACGCGGATGCTCTCCCGCGTCAGCACGCTGCGCTGCATGTTCACCCGGCGGATGCCTATGGTGGTGGTCTCTGCAAAGATGATCTCCTCCAGCTTCTGTCTGTCCTTCGGATCGCAGATCACGTTAAGCTGCCAGGCCGGCCTGTTTTTTTTCATAAATACCGGTGTGTAATGCACATCTTTTGCTCCCGCTCCGAACAGGCGCTCCATCACATAGCCCAGCGTTTCCCCTGTGCAGTCGTCAATATTGCTTTCCAGCTTGCAGATCTCGTCGCTCTCTGCGCGGGCGTCTTCGATCAGCATGGCGCGCAGGATGCTGGGACGCTCATACTGCCGTTTTCCCGCTCCCAGTCCGATCTTCCGAATGAGGAAGCGTTCCGGCAGCCGGTCCGAAGTGCGGATGGCGGCGACGATCGCCGCGCCGGTGGGCGTGACCAGCTCTCCCTGGATATTGGTGGGGCTCAGCGCCAGCCCATGCATCTTGGCGATATTGGCCACCGCCGGAACCGGAATGGGGATGAGGCCGTGCTGGCATCTGACCATCCCGTGTCCTTCGCACAGCTCAGGCACGATCACCTCTGTCACGTCCAGCTCGTCCAGACAGACTGCTGCCGTCACAATGTCCACGATGGAATCCACCGCACCCACCTCATGAAAATGCACCTCGTCACGGCTCACACCATGCGCTGCGGCCTCTGCCTCCGCCAGGATCTCAAAAATCCGTACTGCCGTATCCTTCGCCCGCTCCGTCATATCCGCCTGCGCGATAATCGCCAGGATCTCCTTCATTCCCCGGTGTTCATGGGAATGCTCATGCCCGTGTGCGTGGTCATGATGGGGATCGTGGCTGCAGGCCCCGTGATCCTGAGGATGGCCGTGGTCTTCCGCCTGCCCGTGGTCATGATGATGCTCATGGCCTTCTGCCTGCCCGTGGTCATGATGATGCTCATGGCCTTCTGTCTGCCCGTGATCCTGGGGATAGCCGCCGCCAAACAGATACTCCATATCGTGGTCATGATTCTCATGAGCGGCATCCAGGCGCACGTCAAAATCGCATACGTCCAGGCCTGCCTTTTTCACCCGGCTTACGGCCACGGAAAAACCGTCTACCGGCAGGGAACGAAGGGCCCGTTTAAGAGCCTCTCCTCCGGCTCCCAGGTCCAGCAGCGCCGCTGCCGTCATGTCCCCGCTGATACCGGTCATACATTCCAGATATAAACATTTTCCCATCTTCTACCTCCGTTCTGAAGCGTTTCTGCGCTGTCTGATACTTCCTCTATTCCAAAGCGGCCCGGATCCCGGTCCTTCTATTCCTTTCCATAGCCTTCCGCAAGCCTGTTAATCTGGGTCGCCATGTAGCCTGCTCCATAGCCGTTATCAATATTCAGTACCGCAATGCCGTTGGCACAGGAATTGATCATGGTCAGCAGCGCCGACAGGCCGTTCATGCTGGCCCCATAGCCCACTGAAGTAGGGACCGCCAGCACCGGGTTGGCCACCAGACCGCCCAGCACGCTGGCCAGCGCGCCTTCCATTCCCGCTACGGCCACCACGCAGTTTGCGCTCTGGATCTGCTCCAGCCGGGACATCAGACGGTGCAGGCCGCTCACGCCCACATCATAGATGCGTTCCACATGGCTCCCGAAGTATTCTGCCGTCTGCGCCGCTTCCTCCGCCACCGGAATATCTGCTGTTCCCGCCGTGCAGACGGCGATCCTGCCGATGTGTTTTTTTCCCGCCTTTTCTATCTTCAGGATGCGGGAAATGGGGTCGTAGGTGACCTGGGGCAGCTCGTTTTTTACCAGCTCATACTGCTGTCTTGTCGCACGGGTGCCGAACACCTCCCCCTCCTCTTCGTAGAGCCTTTTGAAAATGGAAAGCAAATGCGCGTCCGCCTTGCCGCTGCAGAACACCACCTCCGCAAAACCGGAGCGCAGCTTCCTATGGGTGTCCAGCTTGGCATATTCCAGCTCCTCAAAGGGCTCCCGGCGGAAAAACAGCTCCGCCTCCTCCAGTGACAGCTCTCCGTTTTTATACTTTAAAAGCACTTCCTTTGCGTCCATCCTTTACCTCCATGCCGAAGCGATTTTCACTTTCCTTCTTTTTCCGTCCTGTCGAGCCTGATCTGACTGGTACAGACATGATCCAAAAGCGCCTGGCTGTGACTGGTGATCACCATGCCGATCCCCCGCTTCTGCGTCTCCTCCAGCAGAAAACGCCAGATCTGTCCCTGCGTGATCAGATCCAGCATGGTGCTGATCTCGTCGCAGAGCAGGTATTTCGTTCCGGGCCCCAGCGCTCTGGCAATGCAGAAACGCTGCAGCTCCCCTCCGGAAAGCTCCTGCGGAAAGCGGCTCTTCCATTCCGGCCGGATGCCAAGACAGCGCTCCAGCTCCGCATTCTCCTCTCCGCCTTCAGCCAGGATCTTTCCCATCCGAAGCCGGGGATTCACCGCCTTTTCCGGATGCTGCCAGATCAGCTGCACCGGACAGTGCCCCTTTCGGGGCAGGGGCTCTCCGTCCGCCAGCACGCAGCCGGAATCCGGGATCAGATAACCGCCCAGCAGCTTCAGCAGGGTTGTCTTTCCAAAGCCGCTGGGCGCCAGGATTCCCACCCGCTCTCCCGGAGCCGCACACAGGCTCACATCCTCCAGGATCTTCCGGGCGGATGGTTTTTTTTCATAAGAAAAAGTCAGATGCTTCGCTTCCAGCATGCTCCTTCGTTTCTCCTTTCCGGGCAGGGATCTGCCCCTCCTGTTCCGGCAGCTTCGGCGGACATGCGTACCGATCCGTTTCCAACAGCCTCGGCAGACGCGCACACCGATCCGTTTCCGACAGCCTCGGCAGACGCGCACACCGATCCGTTTCCGGCAGCTTCGGCAGACGCGCAGTCAGCCTTCCTCATCCGGGAAGCTGCGGACGCAGCGTACCAGCCCTCCCCTGACCCGGCGGAGAGGGATCTCTTTCCGGCACGCCTCTTCTGCATAGGGGCAGAGGTCCTGAAACACGCAGCCCTGTGTCTGATCCCTTCCATAAGGCTGACTTCCTTCCAATGCGGCAAAGCCGTTTTCCGGCATGGCCCGCCACAGTGCCCTCGTGTACGGATGGCGCAGGCTCTCCTCTTTTGCAAAATCAGCCGCCCCTGCCACCTCCACCGTGGTCCCGGCATAGAAAACGGCGATCCGGTCCGCTCCCCGCAGCGCCAGCTCGATGTCATGCGTGATGAGCAGCACGCCTCCTCCTTCGTCCGCAAAATCCCGCAGCTCCTTCATCGTCTGCTCTGTCAGGCAGGCGTCCATACCCGGCGTGGGCTCATCCGCGATCAAAAGCTCCGGAGCGTCCATCAGAGCTGCGATCAGGAGGATGCGGCGGATCATGCCGCCGGAGCATTCATGAGGATAGAGCTCCTCCACTTTCTCCGACAGCCCGTATCTGGAAAAAAGCGCCCGCATCCGCCGCTTTGCCTCCCCGGACCTTCTTCCCGCCAGTACCTGTTTTCCGATCTTCATCAGCGGGTCCAGCCAGGTCACGCTCTGCGGAACCAGGGCGATGCCGGACACTCCCCTTCCTTTGCAGCGGATGCTTCCCTCCAGGAAGGCATTCGCAGGCAGCAGGCCCAGCACCGCATGAGCCAGGAGACTTTTTCCCGAACCGCTGGCCCCTACTACCGCCACGATCTCCCCTCTGTGTACCGTCACATTCAGATCGCTTATCACAGAAAGCATGCTCTGGCGGAAGGCACTGCTCCTGCCGCCGGTTTCGTACTGTCGGAAGCGGATGGACAGGTTCTCGATCGAAAGAAGCTCCTCTGCCTGTGCCTCCCTCTCATTTTTCCTATAAACTGCTTTTTCCAAGTTTTCCTCCCCGGCGGAATGCCTGTTCTTCCGTCCGTTTCACAATACACCTGTGAGCTTTCGCCTCGGCCGGCGGGCCTGCGGCACATTCCTTCCGTCCTGCCGCTTCTGTCTTCCAGTTTATTCCTGTGCGCTGGCAGGGTCAAGCAGCTTCTGCAGAGCGCCTCCCGCCGCATAAAAAAGCAGTACGGTAAGCACCAGCATCAGTCCGGGGAACAGAGCGAGCCACCAGTTTCCCGTGATCAGGTAACGCATGCTTTCCGAAAGGATCACCCCGACGGCCGGTTCCTCGGCGGGCAGACCGAAGCCCAGGAAGGTAATGCTGGCTTCATGCAGGACGGCGTGGGGGAACTGGAGCACCAGTCCCACCACAAACTGGGGAAACAGGTGAGGCAGCATATGGCGTACCGCGATCTGAAACCGGCCGGTCCCGAGCCGGGCTGCGGTCTGGATGTATTCGCTCTCCTTCAGCTGCAGCACCTCTCCCCGGATCAGACGGGCCAGGGAAGGCCAGTGGGTCAGCGCCACGCCGATCACCACCCCACGCATCCCCCTGCCGCAGGCATAGGAGATCAGCAAAAGCAGCAGGATATGCGGGATTCCCATGATCAGGTCGATCACAAAGCTGATGCAGGCGTCCATCTTCCTTCCGCCTGCCGCCGCAGCCGTTCCCAGCACCAGCGAAAGAACGGCACTGATCCCCGCCGTCAGCAGGCCGATCCTCAGGCTCAGAGAAAGTCCTGCCAGCGTCCTTTTCAGCATATCCCTTCCCATCCAGTCCGTGCCGAAGGGATAAGCCGGGCAGGGCATCCGGTTTTTCCGGGAAAAATCGGTCACGGCCGCCGCGTCATGGCAGAAATACCCGGCCGCTCCGATCCCGGCGAGCAGGAGCGCCGCAGCGCAGAAGAACAGAAAGGTTCTTTTTCTCCGGTTCATTTTCATTCCTGCATCCGCCTCCTTCCTCTGCGCATGCGCGGGTCCACCACGCCGTACAAAAGATCCGCCAGAAAATTTCCGGCAAAAACGATGGCGGCCGTCACCACGGTGATCCCCATCAGCAGAGGCACATCGCTTCCCAGACCGGCAGTCACCGCCGCCTGTCCCAGGCCGGGATAGGAAAAAACCTGCTCCACGAGGACCGAACCGCCGATGATCTCGCTGACCGAAGCGAACTGCAGAGTCAGAGCGGGAAGCAGCAGGTTTCTCAGGCCGTGTCTTCGGATCCGCTGCCATTTTCCTTCTCCTCTGACCTGCGCGAACAGCATATAGTCGCTCTCCATCACCTCCACCATTTTCTGCCTGGTATGGAGCGCGATGTTGGACACGCCGGTGATGCTCAGCGTGAGAGCGGGAAGCGCTGCATGGTACAGCCGGTCCGCCAGCGTGACCTGCTCTTCTTCCATACCGATGGGAACGCTCAGGGCCACCGGGAACAGGCCAAGCTGTACAGCAAAGACCAGAAGGAGCAGCAAAGCCAGCCAGAATACCGGCGTTCCCGCGATCACCAGACAGTACCCCCGGATCAGCTTATCCGGCCATCTTCCCGCATTCGCTCCCGCGGCCGCGCCCAGAGACAGGCCCAGAAGTCCGGAAAGCAGCCAGGAAATGAGCAGAAGGAGAAGAGAGCTTTCCAGCTTTTCTCCGATCACCTCCCACACCGGCCTGCGGTAGAGAAGCGAGGTTCCCATATCTCCCCGCAGGGCGTCCGACAGCCAGCACAGATACCGTTTCAGAGGAGGTGTGTTTACCCCCCAGTATTCCTCCAGCTTTTCCCGCTGCGCTTCGCTCATGGTCCCCAGCGCTGCCTGTCCGATATTGGCCTGCAGCGGGTCGATGGGCGACAGGCTCACCAGGGCAAAGGTGACCGCGCTCACCGCCAGGAGCAGGAGAAGCATTTTGGTGAGATTTTTCAGAACATCTCTCAGAATCTGTTTCACTTTATCCTCCGTGCCGGATCCTCCCGGACCGCCGTTTTGCCCGAACCGCCGTTTTGCCCGGACGGACGGCTTCTGCCGGACCGGCTTTACCGCGTCTTCATTCGTTCCACTGCCACTGGTCCACGTTGTTGACCAGCGACCAGCCGTGCCCGTGGGGATGGATCTTCTGCTGTGCGATCTGCAGGCCGTCCCTCACAAAATAGAGATGGTCCACATTGCACAGCCACACCCAGGGAATATCTCCTTCCTGGGTTACACCCGTGCTGCCGTCCCACTGCGCCTTCTGCCACAGCTCATAGGCTTCCTCCAGGCTGTTCGCCTTTAACGCCTCATCCATATAGGCATCCACCGTTTCATTGGCATAGGGCGAATACCGGGCGCTGCCGCTTCCCTCCGCCGTATGATAAATATTGTATAGCTCCATGGGGGTATGCGCGCCCCAGCCCCATACCAGCGGCTGAGAAAGCGCGTTGGTATAGGCCACGTCCCATCCCGCTCCCTGAAGCGTCACTTCGATCCCAAGCCGTGCGCACTGACCGGCAAAATCCGCTGCCAGAGCCTGGCGCACCGAATCATCCGGCTGATACATAACGGTAAAAGCCGCGCGCACGCCGTCCTTTTCCCGGATGCCGTCCCCTCCTTCCTTCCAGCCCGCCTCCTCCAGGATGCGGACCGCCTCCTCCGGATCATAGGTTACCTCGGAGGCGTCATTGTACCAGGGCAGCTTGTCACATACGCTTACGGCCGGCGTCCCATAGCCGTTCAGCACATTTTCGATCATTTCCTCCCGGTCGATCCCGATATTGATGGCCCGCCGCACAGCGATGTCGCAGGTCACATCGTTTCCCACCGTCACGCCGTTTTCCTCCCGGGCCGGCACCGCCGGCAGATTGATCCCCCTATTGTCCACGCTTTCCACCCGCATGAGTCCGTAGCCTGCGATCGCCTGATCCGCATAGGAGGCCGCCGTATGCGCCACGTCCACCTGCCCCGCCATGGCGGCCGCCAGAGCTGCGTCCTCCTCCATGAAGAGGACCGTCACCCGCTTCATCTTCACCTCCGGACCATAATAATCCGGATTGGCCTCCAGGATCACCTGCTGCCCCCGGTCCCACTGCTTCAGGATGTAGCGGCCGGAGCCGATGGGATTGCTTCCATAATTCTCATCATAGGCATGCTCCGGCACGATCCCGACGATCGCCATGGTATAAGGCCAGATGGAAAAGGGCCGGTTCATGTGAAATTCCACTGTCACATCATCCACCGCCACCGCTTCCTCCAGCATGGTAAAATCATTCACGCTGCTGTTTTGAGCGCAGAGATTATATGTAAAGGCCACGTCCGAAGCAGTCAGCCTCTCTCCGTCCGTAAAATATACATCGTCCCGGATGGTCACTGTCCACACAAGACCGTCCTCCGACACCGAATAATCCACCGCCAGATCCATTCCGATCTCAAGCCCCGTCGTAGTCGTGGTGAGCGTGCTCTGGATCAGCGGCTCATGCACGTGCTCCCCCGCCCCCCAGCCATAGACCGGATCAAATCCTGCCTCCGGCTCTGAGGTCACCGGCATGGTCACAATGACAGACGCCTCTTCTTCTGTCCGGCCTGCTCCCGTCTCTCCTCCTGCCTGATCCGCCTTCCCTGCCGCCATTTTGCATCCGCCAAGGACGGCAGAGGTCAGAAGCAGAAAAGCACAGCAGAGCGCTGCCGTCCTTTTCCCCGGCATACGCTTCTTTCTTCCCCGCCTGTCTGCTCCTCTTTTTTCCATTATCCTTTTTCCCGCTGCACCTTCTCCTGTGATACCTCTTGTTTTCATCCTGCCTCCCTGGCGGACCATTCCTGTGTACCGCCTTTTTTCTTCCTCTGGTCCCGCCGCAGTTCGGTCAGTCGTATTCTTTTATACGATATAAAATAAAATTCCCCAATCATATAAAAAAACGCCGGAAAGCTCTCTCCCCTGCGGGGATTCCGATGCCTTCCTGGCGTCCATATCCGAAGAAACAGCCTTCAGCCGCTTCCTGAAAAACTTTGATCCTTAAAAATCCGTCCTTGAGCGGACTTTCCTGAAACAACAAAAATATATGTGGTGTGCCGGCTCCAGGATCTGCACCTGCCCGACAGCCGTCTCTGCCGCACGGATCTTCCTTCTGGAAAATGTGAGGAACAGTCTTGGACCATTCCCTTCCGCCGCAGACGAATATCATTTTACCCGAATTCTCTTCTTTCCGTCAATACCTTTTTTGGTCCTTCTCGTTACAGCTGTTACAGCTCAGCCTTCGGACGAGCTGTACGGCATCCGGCCATTCCAAGCGCTTCGCGCCAGGCCGGATGCTTCCAGCCGGTCTGTTTTCGTACGGTCTGCGCAGGGAATGCGCAGACCTGGCTGAGTAGTAACTTACAGCTCAGCCTTCCTGAGCCGCACTGCCATATACTGTCTTCCGGGAAGCTCCACCCGGAAATGCCCGGAAAATACGCCTTTTTTCTCTACGGTCATATTCCAGGTGTCGATCACCTCCGCCTCGAAAGGCGTGTCCTCATCGAAATAGAAATCCCGGAAGGACGGGCGCATAAAGCTGTAATAGAACAGATAGTAACTGCATATCCTTTCTCCCGTCTCTCTCTGCGGCACACAGCAGACCTCGTCCCATTCCCGGCGCCGGGGAGCCAGTCCGCAGCCGGGCGTTTCTTCCAGAATGGAGCGCAGGAAACGGACTCGCTTCCAGCTCTCTCCGTGAAGCGTTCCGCCATGGGACCACCAGAGCACCTCGTCCGGATTCAGGAAGGTTTCTCCATGCTGCGGATAGCCGCCCCGGCAGGCCGCCTCCCAGAAACGGCGCACCATCTCTTCTCCGGTAATGTTCCCCCAGCCGTACTGGATATTTCCCTCATAGGCAATCTCATCCAGCACCACCGGCTTGCGGTAACGCTCCCTCCATTCATCCGTAAGCTCCGCCGACCGGTACAGCTCCTGCCGCTGGATGCTGCAGTGGGTCACCCAGGGTCTGCTGTAATCATAAAAGGAAGCACAGTTATGAATGGACCGCAGATGAAGGTAAGGATCTTTTTCACACAGGATCTGCGCATAGCGCTCCCAGTCCTCCGTCGTCTTTTTCTTCAGGAGGTCATATTCATTGGCCAGCGACCACCAGACATTGTGAAAAGCGGAAAAGCGGGCGGCCACATAGTTCCAGTACAGATCGTCCTGTTCCTTCGTCATTCCGGAAAAGCCCCAGCGGTCATAGGGATGCATCACGATGAGATCCGCCTCGATCCCCAGCCTCCCGAGAGCGGCAACGCACCTTTCGATGTGACGAAAATGCGCCGGATTAAACCGGGTGAAATCCCAGTGATTCCCTTCTGTTTTTCCCGCATACTGCCAGAAATTCTCCTTTGTGAGAACGCTGCTGTCCATGGGCGTCCCTTCATAGGGATAGGAACGGGGCTCCTTCAGATTGTAATCGTAGTGCTTGGGGAAAATGCAGAAACGGATCTTATTAAACCCGGACTCCTTCAGGCTGGCAAGCGTTTCCTCAATCCTGGAGTCATCCTGAAGCTCCCACACATAGCAGGTTGTTCCCACCGGATAGTACGGCGTTCCATCCTCAAAGGCAAAATGCCAGGTGTCCGCCACCCGGACCGGCCCGTGATTTCCCGCTTCGGCAGGCAGCACCCGGAAGCTTCCCCGCTCCGCCTCCTTCAGAAAATCCGCCCGGATCTCAAACCGGTATTCTCCCTCAAAGGAAGGCATGAAACGGACCAGGTAACGCCCCTCTCCGTCATAGAAGCCCTCCGCCTCCACCGTTTCATTCTTCCCGTAAAAGCATCCTCTGATCCGGTGCTCCGTAAACGGGTTTCCTTCCCGCGGCCCGCATACGGCCACCTCCTGAATGTCCCATTTGGGAACCTGCGAAGCAAAATGAACTCCGGCAGAGCTCCTCTCATGTGGTTCCGCAAAACTCATCTTCCGGATTTCTCCGGAACTTCTTTCCAAACTTTTTTCGGCAATATTTTCCATCATTTCGACCCTCCCTTTTCGCTTTCAGTCCTTGCCGCTGTCACACAGGCAAATTTTAACAGATGGAGCGGGCAAATACAATATGCGGAAATGCCATAACGCTCCTGCGGCTCGCTTACCTGGACCCGGCCGGTTTCATTCAGCCTTTCTGCAATCTCTCTCTGCCGTTCCTCCAGCCTCCTTCAGGACAAACGTTTTCAGATTGAAAAAAGCCCATAAACTTAACGTTTACAGGCTTTACAAGCTCCCCCTGCCGGGCTCGAACCAGCGACACTTCGGTTAACAGCCGAATGCTCTACCGACTGAGCTAAGGAGGAACAGAATATAAAATTCTCAACATCCTTGATTATAGTTTCCTCATGCGCCGATGTCAAGATGCACTTTGATTTCTTTTCCCCTTCCTCTGCGGCCTGCGTCATTCTTCGTAGTCCTGTACCACGTCATAGTCCAGGCTGGAAAAGTCCACTCCGCCCAGGCTCTCCGGTCCTTCCGCTTTTCTGTAATTGCGGGAAAAGTCCCGGATCGTCTCCAGGAACGGTTCGCCGTATTTTTCAAATTTAAAGGTTCCCACGCCGGAGACGGTCAGCATCTGCTCCCGGTCCGCGGGACGCACGATGCACATGTGGGCCAGGGTCTTATCCGAAAAGACGATGTAGGGCGGGATCCCTTCCGCATTGGCGATCCGGCTGCGCAGACGGCGCAGTACCTCGAACAGCTGCTCCTCTTCCTCATCCAGCGCAAAACCTCCCGGCGTACGGGCCGCCTTCTTCTTTCCGGCCGTTGTACCGGCCGCGCTTCTTTTCTCCGAAGATTCCTGTTCCCTGGCCATTTTCATGACGATCCGTTCGCCCTCCTCCAGGATCCGCGCTGATTTTTCCGTAAGCTTCACAATGGCATAGTCGTCCGGCGTAACGGTGAGGTATTCCTGCAGCATCAGATAGTTCATCACCTGGCGCAGCCTGTGAACAGGGACCTTTGACAGGCTTGCATAAAATTCGTTCCGGTCCATCCGGTACTGCCGGATCTTCGCCGTATTGGCGCCGCGCACGGTATCGATGATCACGTTGGTGCCGTAGCGCTGATGACACTGGCTCACGCAGCCTGTCAGCTTCCGGGCGATCTCGGTCACGTCCGTCTCCTCAAACTGGTTCAGGCAGTTGGAGCAGTTTCCGCAGTAATTGGAACCGTATTCCCCGAAATAGCGCAGGATGTAGTCCCGCAGGCATTCATTGGTAAAGCAGTAAAAGGTCATCTTCCGCAGGCGCTGGCGGTCCCGCTCCTGCACCACCTGCCGGGTCAGCTCGTCCAGCTCCTCATTTTCCGTATTATGGTCGATGAAAAACTGGTTCGTCACCACGTCCTGGCCGGAATACAGAAGGATGCACTGCGCGGGCTGTCCGTCCCTTCCCGCTCTTCCCGCCTCCTGATAATAGCTTTCCATGTTTTTCGGCATGTTATAGTGAACCACAAAGCGCACATTGGACTTATCGATCCCCATGCCGAAGGCATTGGTGGCCACCATGATGGGGCAGCGGTCATAGATGAAATCGTCCTGGTTCTGCCTTCGTTCTTCGTCGCTTAAGCCCGCATGATAACGGGTTGCGGGAAAGCCGTCGTTTCTCAGCCTGGCGCAGACCTCCTCCACCGTCTTTCTGGTCAGGCAGTAGATGATGCCGCTCTCCCCTTCGTGGAGCTCCAGATATTTTCTGGCAGCCGCATACTTGTCCTTTGGGGACTGAACGGCAAAGTAAAGGTTGGGGCGGTCAAAGCCTGTCGTGGAGAGCACCGGATCACGAAGCTGCAGCAGGTCCACGATGTCCTCGCGCACCTCCTTTGTCGCGGTGGCCGTAAACGCGCTGACCACGGGCCGGTTCGGCAGCCGGTCGATGAATTCCGCGATCTTCAGATAGCCCGGCCGGAAATCCTGCCCCCACTGGGAAACACAGTGCGCCTCATCCACCGCCACCATCACGATGGGCGCCTGCAGGGCAAACCGGAGGAAGTCCTCGGTAAGCAGCCGCTCCGGCGCCACATAGATAAGAGTATAGCGGCCCTGCGCCGCAAGGCTGAGGGCCTTTTTATACTGGGTCCAGGTGAGGGAGCTGTTCAGGTATGCCGCGTGCACGCCCGCCTGGTTCAGAGCGGACACCTGATCCTTCATCAGGGAGATCAGCGGAGAGACCACCAGCGTGATCTTCCCCATCACCAGGGCCGGCACCTGATAGCAGATGGATTTTCCCGCTCCGGTGGGCATCACCCCGAAGGTATCCCTTCTGGAAAGAATACCGTCGATCAGTGTCTCCTGTCCTTCCCGGAAGCTGTCATAGCCGAAATACTGTTTTAACACTTCATATTTATCCATAAATCCTGTCCGCTCCTGCTGTCTCCTGCTGTGCATGAAAAGGGACCGGATTTTCCGCTTTCCGGCTGCCGGTCCCCGTCCCTGCCTCTCTTTTTCTTCGCTCTCCTATCCGGCCTGGGTCAGATAGCTGCTCACCGCATATACGGTCTGCCCGTTATAAAGAAGCTTGGTCCAGCCCCTGTCCTTATCCTCCGCGATCCGCTCCGCCGTTGCGTCTCCGGTGAGCTGGGCCACCACCTGGGAGGGTTCGCTGGTGGTGGGAAGCGTGCGCAGATTGGTCTGCCCGCCCTTCGCCTTCATGGTGCCGGACGCTGCGGTAAAATGCATGCCTGCCTCCGGATTCTCGTTTGTGATCTTTTCCTGTTCCTTATAATCCATGCTGGTTGCGAGCAGCCGGGAAGAAGCGTATACCGTCTGACCGTTCACCTCCAGGCGGGACCACCCGGAATCGCTGATTCCGGTCCGCACCACAGCCTCGCCATAGCTGAGGGAGCCCACCACGCTTCCCGTGACCGTGCTCGGTTTATCCCGCAGGTTCACCTGATCCCTGGCCGTCACCGCCTCGCTCACATCCCGGAAGGTCATCCCGTCCGGCTCGCCGGTCCCTTCTTCCGCCTGTGCGCTTCCGGATGCTTCCGCTTCTTCTGATGCTCCTTCTGATGCTTCTTCTGATGATGCTTCTTGCGCTTCTTCCGGCGCAGCTTCGTTCCGCTCCGTGGTCAGAAAGCTGTGCACCGCATACAGCTTCTGTCCGTTATAGATCACCCGATCCCAGCCGTTGCTTCCGATTCCCGTCCGCTGCACTGTCTCTCCGGCCGGAAGCTGATAGACCACCTCGCTGTCCAGCGTACTGGGAAGGGTGCGCAGGTTGGTCAGCTCCTTCGCCGTTACCGTATCGTTGATTTCCGTAAAGCGGATGCCAAGCTCCGGATTTGCCGCCACCTCTTCTGCCGGAGTCTGATCCTTCGCCTCCGCCGCCTGACTGTAGCCGAAATAGGCAAGATTGACATCCACGCTGCCCCGGATGCCTGCCACCGTTCCCTGACTGGTATACTGCCACATGGCATGGGAACCGCTGTAGGTGGAAGCGGCAGTCTCCGGATAAGGCTCCTGCGGATACTGGGACACCCATACCCGGTACTTCGATCCCAGCGTGTCCATATCCCACTGGGCGTTTCCTTCCATCTCATTCCGGGAAGCGTAGAACATGGGCGTATAGCCCGCCGATGAAATGGTGTCCAGAAAGGCGCAGGCAATGTCCGTCCGCTCTGCCGTGCCCAGCCCGTACTGTCTGCTGTCCGGAGACTGAAAATCCTCGCAGTTATAGGCAACCGGATAGGTGATCGGGTATCTGGCGATGAAATCCGCCACCCACGCGGCTTCCTCGCGCGCCTCTTCTTCTGTCACCGCGGAAGAGAAAAAGTAAGCGCCTACAAGAATCCCGTTCTTTGCCGCCTCCTGCAGGTTGTAGCGTGCGCCCGGATCCTCATAAAGAATCCCCGTCGCCTTGGTCCGATAGCCCACCCGGATCATGGCGAATTCCACGCCGGACTGCGCCACCTGTTCCCAATCGATGGTGCCCTGATACTTGGACACATCGATGCCCAGTGTCACCTCGCCGGTCTCTCCCTCCGCCTTTGCCGCTTCGTTCAGGTCCACGGAAGCCCCGCTGCCCGTTCCCGCAGCGTTGGCTCCGCCCTGCGGATCCTGCTCATCATCCGGGCTGCCCACCTCGGCCGCCACAGCGGATCTCACCGCGCTTTCCTCCTGTCCTCCCGGCTCCTGCTCCTCACCGGTCTCCTCCGCCTGATCGGTTCCGTTTTTCCCGTCCGTTTCCGCCTGTGCCGAGCCGGTCTCTTCCGGCCGCTCGCTGCCCGGCCGCACATCCGCATCCGGCTGCTCCGTTTCCGGCTGCACATCCTGCACTGTCCCCGCCGCCGGCGCATCCTTGCCGTATTTTCCCAAAGTCAGGATAACCGTCACCGCCAGCACGATGACTGCGGCCGCGGCGGCTGCCAGGACCAAAAGGCTCACACGGTCCGCGCCTCTCCTTCTGTGCCGCCTGTGTCTTCTTCTCTTCGCCATTCCCGCCCCTTCTTTCGTACCTCAGGCACACTGACCTCTTCTTTTCAGGTTCGATTTCATTATAAAACCGTCTGCCGAAGGGACGCAACGGGCCGGATGGGGAATTAAAGAATTATTAAGAATGTCCGTCCGGGCCGCAACGCTTTTCTTACGCGCCGGTCAGCCAGTGACCGGCACCGGCCTGAACTGCGGCGAAAGTCCCGCCGCTTCCATGCCGCCTGCTGCCGCCGCAGGCGGCCCGGAATGACGGGCAGCCTCAGGCCGGATCCTCTTCCCAGCCCTTGCACACATCCACCCATTCTCCAGAGCCGGAATACTCCTCCAGCTCCTGCATGGTCAGCTCGATGGCGCTGTTGCTGCTCCCGCAGGCCGGAAATACGGTGGGAAAACGCTTCAGCGACTCATCCAGGTAAATCTTCACGCCGTCGTTCACCGCAAAGGGGCAGACGCCGCCCACCGCATGACCGATCTTTTCTTCCACCTCGGCGGCCGGGATCATTTTCGCCTTCACGCCGAAGCGCGCCTTATATTTGGCATTATCCACCTTGGCATCTCCCGCCGCAACGATCAGCACACAGTCATCCCCCTGATAAAAGGACAGCGTCTTCGCGATCCTTTTTCCCTCGCAGTGAAGCGCCTGTGCCGCCAGCTCCACCGTGGCGCTGGACACGTCAAACTCCCGGATCCGTTCCTGTGCGTTCCATCTTTTCAAATATTCTCTCACTTTTTCAATCGCCATATCTGCCTCTTATTGCTGCCGTCCCAGGGCGGCATACCTTTATTTTCAGATTCCTTTTTCTGCCAGATACGCTTCCATGTGCGCTCTGGCCGCAGCGAACTGCTTCTGCGTTTCCGGATTATCGGAAGGAAAGGACAGCATTTTTTCCAGATACCCCTGCTGCCTGATCAGCTGCAGGCTGACGGGAAATACCAGTTCATATACCAGTGAAATGTGCCCGATCAGATGGTCCGCAGCCGTCTTTTTCAGGCTGCGCAGCACCGCGTGCTCCTCATAAAAAGCGGCCATCACCTCCGGAGAGACCGCACAGCTTCGCAGCTCCTGCGTGGAAACATTATAGATCTCCTCCAGCGGAAAATCCACGTTCACCTTCAGGATGTCGATCTTGTCCGCGTCTCTTAAGATGTTGCAGAAACGGGCCGTCCGCTCATCCAGGCCGTCCGGAATCCGGTAAGCGCTGTGCCAGGCCACCGCCGTACACAGAAGCCGGTCCTCCTGCGGGCTTTCCGCATAGTCCCTGATGCTTCCCGGCCTCTCTCTTTCCGCGTCCTCCGTTTCCTCCAGGCCCGTCCGGTCCGACACAGCGTCCGTCAGCCCGTTTCCGAACAGGATCTGCGCCCCGTACCTGGCATGGTCGATGGACTGCGCGTCGATAAAGGTGCCGTAGCGCCTCAGCTGTTCAAACCGTCCCACATCATGAAGGAGCCCGGAAAGCCATGCCAGATCGCATTCCTCCTCCGGCAGATCCAAAGACCGGGCGATGGTCTCGCACAGCTGCGCCACCCGCCAGGTATGTTCGATCTTCAGCCGTACCTTGTCATCCTGCGCATCATAGTGCGCCGTATATTCCCGGAAAGCCCCGGAAGCCCGCTTTCTGTCAATCCGCATTCCTGTTTCCTCCTTCGCCGGACGGACTTTGCCGCCGGAATCTGTCCGTTTCCTACTATATAATAAGAACAGGCCCCCGTCAATCCCGCCGGGCCGGCAGGCGGATCCGCTCTTACCCGTCCGGCAGGTCCGGGCCCGGCAGAGGGACAGGCCAAATCTTTATATTTCTTTAGCTTTCTCTCCACGCTCTCTTTAGAAAATTGTTTTATCCTTTCTTACAGATCGGACAACACCGTTAAGAAAAAAAGAAAGAGAGGTATTTCTATGGCCATTGGAATCTTCATGCTCCTGTTCCTTATCATGAGCCTCATCAGCCTGGCCGGCATTCTGCTCCTTTTTTTATGGAAGGATGGTTCCAGGCGGGAAGCGCTGTTCTATCTCCTCGCAGCCTGGGGCCTTCTGATCTCCTTCTGCAGCATCATCAGCCTGCCCTCCAACTTCATCGCCTCCCGTCTGGTCAGCTTCGCCTTCGGCCTGCTTTCCGCCGTCGGCATCTTCTGGCACCGGAATCTGGAAAAAAAGACTGACCCGCAGACAAAAAAGGCGTCCCATACCGTGTCCTTTCTTCTGGTCGCCGCTTCCATCCTGCTCGGCATTCTGAAGCTGTACGGCCTGGTCTGAGACCGGGTCCGCAGCCCGAAGCAGGCCGGGACGGCGCGGCCTTTTTCTCCGCGCTTCCTTTTTTCAACGCCAAAATAATACAAAAATAAAGCAAGAAAATACATTTTATTTTCTCCCTGATTTCCTATGATAAAGGGACAGGAAAAGATACCGGAAGGGCGTTTCCGGTAAAACAGCTCAGGGAGGAAAAATTCTCATGACACCTATGAAATGGTTCTACACATTCATCAAGCCGTACCGCCCACGCATTTTTCTGGGCCTGGTCCTGGTCACCTTTCTGGCCGCCCTCGCCATCATCAACCCTGTGGTCAGCGGCCATGTGGTGGACGACGTGATCAGCGGCGGACAGTATGACAAGCTTCCCATGCTGGTAGGGATCCTGCTTCTCGTCACCGCGGCAAGAAGTGTGCTGCGCTTCTTCGTCCCCTACAATTTCGAGATCTGCTCGCAGGGTGTCCTCTACCGGATGAGGGATGCGGTCTACCGCAAGCTGATGCTGGAGGATTTCGCCTTTTACAATCGCAACCGCACGGGCGACCTGATGAGCCGTCAGACCGGAGATATGGATGCCATCCGGCATTTCGTGGCGAACATCATCTATTCCATTTATGAAAACGTGCTCTATTTCTGCTTCGCCCTGGTCATGGTCTTCACCATCAACACGAAGCTGGCGCTGTGCATGCTGTGCATCCTTCCCTTTACGGTATTTTTCACCATTTCACAGTTCCGGCATGTCAAGCCTGCCTTCCACAACATCCGCAACCGCTTCTCCAGCCTGAACGCCTTCGTCCAGGAGAATATCAGCGGCAACCGGGTGGTCAAGGCCTTTGCCAAGGAAGACTTTGAAAAGGAAAAATTCGATAAGGAAAACGACGCCTACCGGGAAGCGGAGCTGGGCGCGGCCGCCATCTGGTCCAAATATGTGCCGATCTTCGAATTTTTCTCCAACATCCTCACCGTCGTTCTGATCCTGCTCGGCGGCCTGATGGCGATCCGGGGAGAAATCTCCCTGGGAAGCATGGTCACGGTCAACGGCTACCTGTGGATGCTCAATAACCCGCTGCGCATGGCCGGCTGGTTCATCAACGACGTGCAGCGCTTCATCACTTCCGTGGAAAAGATTTATGCTACCTTCTCGGAGGATCCGCACATTTTCCGCCCGGATCATGCGGTGGAAAAGAAGCATCTGAAAGGAAGCGTGGAGTTCCGGAATGTCTCCTACCAGGCGGAGGACGCCAGGGATGTGGACATCATCCGCAACGTGAGCTTTTCCGTAAAGCCCGGACAGACCATCGGCATCCTGGGGCCCACCGGCTCCGGCAAATCCACCATCATGAACCTGCTCTGCCGGTTCTATGATGCGACGGAGGGCGAGGTGCTGGTGGACGGGGTCAATGTCAAGGATATGGATCTCTATGACCTGCGCGACAACATCGGCATGGCCATGCAGGACGTATTCCTTTTCTCCGATACCATCGAGGGCAACATCGCCTACGGCCGGCCCGACTGTCCGTTTGAAAAGGTGAAAAAGGCGGCCATCGCGGCAGACGCCAACCATTTCATACAGGCCATGCCCGAGGGCTACGACACCATCGTGGGCGAGCGCGGCGTGGGCCTTTCCGGCGGTCAGAAGCAGAGGATCTCCCTGGCGAGAGCCCTGTTAAAGGATCCTGCCATCCTGATCCTGGATGACACCACCTCGGCGGTGGATATGGAAACGGAAACCTACATACAGAAGCAGCTGAAAAACCTGGAAGGGGCGCACACCATTTTCATCGTCGCCTACCGGATCTCCTCTCTGAAGGATGCGGACCAGATCCTGGTCCTGGACCATGGCCGCATCGCGGAGCGCGGCACCCATGAGGAGCTTCTGAAAAAGGACGGCTACTATGCCCGCGTGTTCGAGCACCAGTACCATACGAACGCCAAGAAGGCGGCCGAAGCCTATGAACGGACCGCGGCTATAGCAGGAAGGGAGGGAAGATAAATGGCACGCAACAAATATGATGTGGACGAGATTTATGAAGAGCATTTTGATCTGGGGCAGCTGAAGCGTCTCGGCCGCTATGTGCTCCCCTACAAAAAGGACATGATCATCGCGGCAATCCTCATGCTTTCCTCCAGCGCGGCCACCATGCTGATCCCCCGTTTTTTCATGACGGTCATGAATGAGACCATTCCCAACAAGGATGTGCAGGGACTGGTGCGGATCAGCCTGCTGACCCTCCTGGTCATCCTGTATTCCGTCTTCGCCCTGCGCATCAAGATCAAGATCACCAACCGGGTGGGGCAGACGGTCATCCATGAGCTGAGAAACGACATCTTCTGGCATCTGCAGGAGCTGCCCTTCTCCTATTACGACGACCGGCCGCACGGAAAGATCCAGGTGCGCGTGGTCAACTATGTCAACAACCTGAGCGACCTTCTTTCCAACGGTCTGTTAAATACCATTACGGATCTGTGCAGCCTGATCTTCATCATCTTTTTCATGCTTTCCATCAACGTGAAGCTGACGCTGATGTGCATGTGCGGGCTGCCCGTCCTGGCTCTCTTTGCCGCAGTCATCAAAAAGAGGCAGCATAAGGCCTGGCAGATCCAGAGCAATAAGCAGTCCAACCTGAACGCCTATATCGCGGAGAGCATCAACGGCATCCGTGTGACCCAGTCCTTCGTCCGCGAGCAGGAAAACAGCGGCATTTTCAACCACTTAAGCGACGGCTACCGCCAGTCCTGGATGAAGGCGGTGCGCTTCAACTTCATGATGGGCCCCACCGTGGACGTGATCTCCGCTGTGACCACCGCTTTTCTGTACGTGGCCATCGTGGACATGGCCATGAACGGCGGCGCGGCCTCCGTGGGCGTGCTGGTCGCCTTTACCGGATATATCAGCCGGTTCTGGTCCCCCATCACCACCCTGGCGAATTTCTACAATTCGCTGCTCACCGCGATCTCCTATCTGGAGCGCATCTTTGAAACCATCGACACGCCGGTGGCGGTAAAGGATGCCCCCGATGCCACAGAAATGCCTCCCATCACCGGGAAGGTCTGCTTCGACCATGTGTCCTTCTCCTACGAGGAAGGCATCAAGACCCTGGACGATGTGAGCTTCACCGCAATGCCCGGCGAATCCTTCGCCATCGTGGGACCCACAGGCGCCGGAAAGACCACCATCGTCAACCTTTTGAGCCGTTTCTACAACATCGGCAGCGGAAAGATCACCATCGACGGCGTGGACATCTCAAAGGTGACGCTGCACTCCCTGCGCACCCAGATGGGCGTGATGATGCAGGACAGCTTCATCTTTTCCGGCACGATCATGGACAACATCCGTTACGGCAACCGTGTTGCCACGGACGAGGAGGTCATCCGGGCGGCCAAGACCGTCTGCGCCCACGACTTCATCATGCAGATGGAAAACGGCTATTACACCGAGGTGAACGAACGGGGAAGCCGCCTGTCCGCCGGACAGCGTCAGCTCATCTCCTTCGCCCGGGCGCTTCTCGCCGACCCGAAGATCCTGATCCTGGACGAGGCCACCTCCAGTATCGATACGGAGACGGAGATCATCCTTCAGAAGGGCTTAAACGAGCTGCTGAAGGGACGTACCTCCTTCATCATCGCACACCGCCTGTCCACCATCCAGAACTGCACCCGCATCCTTTATGTGGATAAGGGACGGATCCAGGAAAGCGGAAGCCACGACGAGCTGCTGCAGAAAAAAGGCGCTTACTATCATCTGTATATGTCCCAGTACAGCTTCATGCGAAACGCGGAGGAGCTGGCTGAAGAAGAAAAGGCCGCCGCAGCCAATCCGGAAGACCGGACCGCCGCGCCGGCATACAGCTGAACCTGCCGCCACATCATCGCAGCCAGGTCCTATTGAGTCATACCTGTTTTGGATTTCCCGCCCGGAAGGCCCCTTTCCTTCCGGGCGGGATTTTTGATGTCCGTCCGCTTTCTCCTGCTACGCCTTTTGCCGGTCTCATGCAAAATATTTTCCGCACAGCTCGATCAGATACCCGGTATCCAGCGCTCCGGCCGTCTCAAAGGCCGAATGCATGGAAAGCTGAGCCAGGCCGATGTCTGCCGCCGGAATGGACACGTGCGCGGAGGAAATGTTTCCGAGCGTGCTCCCGCCTGCGATGTCCGCACGGTTGGCAAAATTCTGGCAGGGAACTCCCGCCTGCCTGCAGAGGCTGCGCACCAGGGCAGCCGACCAGGCATCGGTGGTGTATTTCTGACTTCCCTGGAATTTCAGGACGATCCCGCCGTTCAGATAAGGGCGGCTGGTGGGATCGGATTTTTCCGGATGGTTGGGGTGGACGCCGTGGGCGTTATCCGCCGAAAGGAGAAAGCTCTCCGACAGAATATCCCGCTTTTTCGCGCCGCCGATCCCAAGGCCGCCGCAGATACACTCCAGCACATCCGACAGGAAGGTGGAATCCGCTCCCTGCCTGGTCCCGCTTCCGATCTCTTCGTTGTCAAACAGGGCATAGACCGCACAGCAGCCCGTCTCTTCCTTTCCCTCTTCCTCCGCTTCCCGGTCCGCCTGCAGGAAGCCCGTCAGCACGCCGAAGGCACACTGCAGATCATCCAGCCTGGGAGAGCCGATGAACTCTCCCCTTGCGCCCATGCGCCGTCCCTTTTCCCGGTTATACAGAAACAGGTCGGAGGCCAGTATGCTTTCCTCGTCGATTCCCAGGCTGCGGGCGCACAGACCGGTCAGGGTTTCCGGCTTTTCCTCCCCTTCTCCCTTCCCTGCCTTTCCGGCAAACAGGGGAAGCAGATCCACCTGGGGATTGTAGGCATATCCCTTATTGATCTCCCGGTTAAAATGAATGGCGACATTGGGGATCACACACAGATCCCGGTCCAGATTTACCAGACGGGACCGGGGCCCTTCTGCGGTTTCTGTGATCACCCTTCCCGCCACGGAAAGAGGCCGGTCCAACCAGGTGGACTGGATCATGCCGCCGTAGCCCTCCGTGTTCAGCTTCACATAACGGCCCTCCACGTCCATCTCCGGCGTTTCCTTGATCTTAAAAGAGGGGGAATCGCTGTGGGCCGCTGCGATCCGGAATCTCCGGAGCTCTCCTCCCGGAATGCGAAAGGCGATCAGAGAGGAATCGTTGCGGGTCATATAATATCTCCCTCCCGCCTCGATCCTCGTCTCCGTCTCCTTTTCCACCTTTCTGTAACCGGCTGCCTCCAGCCGCTTCGCAGCCTGTTCCGCCGCATGAAAAGCGGTGGGGCTTGCGTCTATATAGTCGAACAGCTCCTGTGTGACCTTCTGTGTATCCAGCATACGATCGCTCTCCTTTTTTCCATAAGAATATTCTGAAAAAGCCGAAGCTTTTCTTCCGGAATATCTTAGCAGAAATTCCGCCGAAGTGCAATGCGGCCGCAGTGCCGGTACAGCGCCGTTCCTCC
Organism: Candidatus Eisenbergiella intestinipullorum; assembly: GCA_019119815.1. GTDB lineage: Bacteria > Bacillota > Clostridia > Lachnospirales > Lachnospiraceae > Eisenbergiella > Eisenbergiella intestinipullorum. The sequence goes on from DWWH01000016.1 coordinate 35,298, forward strand.
CGCCAGGATCAGAAGCACAAGCGCCGTCTTCCCCACCGGTTCCGGAATCCCGGCGGCCTGCGCCGTTTCACCCGGGACCGCCGTCATGCCGTATTTCAGGATAAGGACCGCCGCTGCTGCCGGCAGGATGGACAGGGTGCACAGGAGCATGGACAGAAGAAACGACATGCTCTGTTTTACCGCCTCCGCTTCCGAATCCCAGTCAAAAGTGGGAAGCTTCAGGTTGCTCCAGATTCCAAGGACGGAAAACAGCCACAGAAAGGCCAGCGGACAGGCCGCCGTCCACAGGCCGTCCGTCCAGCCGCCCAGAGCCGCCGCCAGGACGGAGAGCAGGACCGCCGGGACTGCCACCGTCAGATTGACCAGGATCTTTCCCAAAAGGACCGTCTGCGGGCGGATCGGAAGGGACTGCAGCAGCCACAGCTGCTTCCCTTCTATGGAAAGAGACACTGACGTGGTGGTTCCCATCGCTGAAAAAAACGCCATCAGAAAGGGAAATGCCGTCTGCAGAAGCTTTTCTGTCTCCTCTTCGGAAAGCCGCAGGGCTTCCGCAATCCGGGCATTTCCCATCACGGCTGCCGCTGCCGCGGAAGCGGCCATCAGCAGATACAGAAGGAGCGTGTTAGTCACATAGATATTGGAGGCAAAATACCGGCGCAGCTCCCGGAGGTATTCCGCCTGCAGGACCGGAAAGCGGCGCTGTCGCCGCATCTGAAAATGCCGGTGAAGTCCGTGCTGCTCCAGGGCATCCGTGATCCTGAGAAAATACCGCCCGGCGACAGCAAGAAAGACCGCAAACGGCCCCGCCGACAAAAGAAAAAGCAGGCCAAACGCGCCGGCATCCCCTTCTGCAACGGCGGCGCTGTACCAGGCTGCCGGAGGATAGAAGCGGCTTCCCGCCGCCACCGCCGACGCCAGCATTTCTCCCAGATCCTTCGCATCCCCGTCCCCCACGCCGAAAGCAAAGGCGAGGGAGGCTGCCGCCGCCAGGAGCGAAAGGATCATGGTAAGAAGTAACGTCACCAGCCGCCTATGCTTCATTCCCGCTCCCGCCGCCAGAAGAACAGTCCCCAGCACGGCGGCCGCCGTCAGGGGCAGGAGAGCCTGAAAGGGAAGCGCGGCAAGCGTCAGAAAGAAAAAGCCCGCTCCCGGCTTTTCCAGAAGCAGATAGACCGCAGACGCAGGAAGCAGGATCGCCGCCGAGATCCCCAGCTCTCCCAGATACAGCAGGAAAAAGCGGCTGAAAATCACCGCAGAAGGAGCCAGAGGAAGGACCAGAAGCCGCCTGCCATCCGCCCCGTCAAACAGCATCGGAGCAGCCTTCAGAAAGGAAAACACAAAGACCGCCAGACCGGACAGCACCGCCGCAAACGCCGGAACGCTCTCTCCCGCCCCCGCCATGCACAGAAGGACGGCCGCTCCCGCCACGTAGCAGATCATCAGCCCTGTCACGAACAGATAGACGAGAAGCATCCCCGTCAAACGAACACTTTTCCTTCCGTCCTTTCCATGGATCACCTCGTTCAGCCCCAGACAGTTCAGAAGCCTCAGCCGGATCAGCAAAAGGACCTGTCTTCTGTTCATCCCTTCAGATTCTTTCATCACGCGCCACCTCCATAAAGACCTCCTCCAGGCTTTTTCCTCCTGTCAGCGCCTCCGTTTCCCCCTGTGCCACCAGCCGTCCCTCCCGGATAATGGCCACCTTGTTGCACAGCCTCTGCGCCACCTCCAGCACATGGGTGGAAAAGAAGATCGCGCTCCCCTCTCTGCAGAGTGCGTGCATGCTTTCCCGCAGCGCTACGGCCGCCTCCGGATCCAGGCCCACAAAAGGCTCATCCAGCAGCAGAAGTCTGGGTCGGTGCAGGAATGCCGAAATCAGCGCCAGCTTCTGCTTCATGCCATGGGAATAGGTGGAGATCAGATCCCCCAGGCTTCGGGTGATACCGAAACGCTCCGCCAGCTCCTCGATCCGCTCTGTTCTCAGCGTTCCGGGAACCCGGTATACGTCCCCGATAAAGTTCAGATACTGGATGCCCGTCAGATATTCATACAGATCCGGGTTATCCGGCAAATAAGCCATCCGCTCCTTGCACCACAGCGGCTCCTCCCGAATGGAACGGCCGTCAATGAGGATCTCTCCTTCTTCAAACTCCAGGATTCCGGAAACCGCCTTCAGAGTGGTGGTCTTCCCCGCTCCGTTGCGGCCGATGAAGCCGTAAATATCCCCCGCACTGATCTCCAGATTCAGGCCGGAAACCGCCCGCTTCCCGCCCCGGTAGGTCTTGGAAAGACCGCGGATGGAGAGTACGGAAGCGGAATCCTTCCGCCTCTCCGCACCGGCATCCTGTCTTTTCTTTTCCCGCTCTCCGACGTTCTTTCCGTATCACAGCCAGAATAGCACTATTCCACAACTGTGTCAATGAAATAATACAATAATACTCGTGTATTTGTTACAGCTCAGCCTTCGGCAGAGCTGCAGCGGCATCCGTCCATTCCAAGCGCTTCGCGCCAGGCCGGATGCTTCACGGTCTGCGCATTCCCTGCGCAGACCTGGCTGAGTAGTAGCGTGTATTTCCCTTCCCTCCGCTGTCCGATGGCGTCTGCATCGGAACAGATCCTGCCGATCCGGTTCATAAAAATTGAAATATTCCCCTTCTGACTTCCGGCTTTTTTGAATGATTGGAGAACGCTTGACGTCATATTCCTTGTATGTTTTAATGTGTATATATTCAATAAACACTTATTTTTTGGCAAAAATATCTTAAATATCAGATTTCCCCTCCTGATATTTAGGCATAATATGCAAAATATTCAGTTTCAACATTTTCGGTGACTATTTCAAAAAAATTGAAGCAAATCAGGTTCATCGAAACCAAAAATGCGGAAACAGTGGAGGGAGGATCCCCAGAAGTAAAACCCCCGGCCGGGCAGATTCCAAAAAAAGGACACAAGAAACATGGGAGGTAAGTTACATGGTAAAACGTAAAAAATGGTTCAGTGTATTTCTTGCTGCGGTTCTGTCCTGTTCCATGCTGGCCGGCTGTGGTTCCGGAAGCGGCGGAACGGAAGACGCATCCTCCGGAAGCACCTCTGCCTCCGAAGCGGATGCAGGAGCAGATGAATCCGGCAGTTCCGACACAGCTTCTGATCCGGAAGTTCCGGAGATCATCGCGCAGGCACAGGCGGATACGAATTTCAACGCGGAAGGCTATCCTCTGGTCAACGAAACGGTCAAAAAGACCATTATGATCAAAAAGCCCGGCAATATCGGCGATGTGGAAGAAATGGAAACGCTGAAGTATATTGCCGAGAAAATGAACATCGAAATCGAATGGATCGTGGTGGGCGCGGACGGATGGAATGAAAGAGTCAACCTGATGCTCGCTACCAACGACCTGCCGGACATCATCATGAAGGGAACCATTCCCAACCTTTCCACAGCCATCGAGGACGGACAACTGATCGCGATCGATGATCTGATGGAAGAATATTCCACAGGGCTGAAACCTCTGCTGGAGGAATATCCGGACGTTGCCGTTTCCGCAAGGGCATCTGACGGGAAGCTGTACACCCTTCCCGGAGTCAACACTCTGCGTCCGAATCTGACCAGCCACAGGAATCTCTGGATCAATCAGCAGTGGCTCGACAATCTGGGGCTTGAAACGCCCACCACGACCGATGAGCTTCTGGATGTGCTGCGCGCCTTCCGGGATGAAGACGCGGATGGGGATGGAGATCCGAATAATGAGATTCCCTATGCGATAGAGGATTCCGGAGCCGGACATACCGCTCGTCCCGACATCATTTCCGGTCTGTTCGGTCTTTACTACAACATGGGTTATGAAAATATCCAGCTGACAGACGGAACCGTAAGCTTCCTGAAAAATACGGACGAATGGAAGGAGGTTCTCCAGTACATGAACACCATGTATACGGAGGGCCTGATGGATAATGAAGTCTACACCCAGACCGGCGACATGTCGATCGGAAAGATTTCTTCCGGAACCTGCGGCGTATTTGGCCTGTCCTCCGACGACCTTTTCACCACGGTAAGCGATCAGTATGTGGCGCTGGCTCCCGTGCAGAGCCCTAACGGCAAAACTCCCGTCATCCAGCTGGAATCCAACAGCATGGGAAGCAATACCTTCATCACATCGGCGGATGAGTCCCCCTGGGTGTCCTTCCGCTTCCTGGACTACTTCTTCACGGAAGAAGGTTCCATGACGGTAGGCTGCTTCAATGAGGATCTGATCGGGATCACCTGCCAGCAGTATGAAGACGGTTCCTGGGATTATTCTGATGAAATGCTCAACGACGAACGCGGCGTAGCCGTCGCTGTCGGAGATGCCTGCCCGCTTCCCGGAGGCGGCTTCGGTTACTGGCGGCATGAAAAGAATTCCAACTATATCTATTCCGAAAAGGTACAGGAAAACGTTCCCGTCTGGGAGCCCTACTATCAGCAGGATCCGGTTTACGGAGCTCCTCTCTTCGATTCGGAAACGCAGGCAAAGGTAGATGAGATCCGGACAGATCTGGATGTCTATGTAGCAGAATGCCAGGCAAAATTCATCACCGGTGAAATGAGCTTTGACGAATGGGATAATTACTGCTCCACGCTGGAAACCCTCGGCGTCGAAGAGCTCGTCTCCTATTATCAGTCCTATTATGATTCTCTTCAGTGACACTTCCGGCCGCTTCAGGGAGAACGCTGAAGCGGCCGCTGTCCGCAGAACTGCAGTGTGAAGTCCTTCGGGCAGCAGCCGGAAGCTTTTAAGGAAATCGGAAACGAGGAGGTATGGAAACGTGTCATCATCCAAAAATCCGGCAAAACGCAAAGGAAGTACCCTGAAGCGCATGGCTGCCTGCAAGGAGCTGTATCTCATGCTTCTGCTTCCTGTTATATGGTATATTCTCTTTTTGTACACCCCCATGTACGGCATCATCATCGCCTTTAAGGATTACCGCTCCGCAAGAGGAATCTGGGGCAGTGAATGGGTTGGCCTGGAGCATTTCAAACGTTTTTTCAGCGGCTTCTACTTTGGCCGGATCGTCGGCAACACGCTGGTGATCAACATCCTGATGCTTCTGTTCGGCTTTCCCTTCCCGATCTTTTTCGCCCTGCTTCTGGGCGAGCTGAGAAGCACCCGGTTCCGGAAGGTACTGCAGAATGTAGCCTATATTCCGCATTTTCTTTCCGCCGTTATCGTAGTCAGCGTCATGCAGCTGATTCTCAATCCGAATACCGGCGTATACAATATCATCCGTCATTTTTTCGGCCTGTCCACAACCAACTATTTTGCCTCCGTCAGCGCCTTCAAACCGCTGTACATCATATCCGGAATCTGGCAGAATATGGGGTGGGACGCCATTCTTTACATTGCAGCGCTCGCCGGGATCGATCCCACGCTCTATGAAGCGGCCGCCATTGACGGGGCGGGGCGGCTGCAGAAGATCTGGCATATCTCGCTTCCCGGCATCAGCAGTACCATAACGATCATGCTCCTGCTGCGCTGCGGCCAGATCATGAACATCGGTTATGAAAAGGTCCTTCTGATGCAGAACAGTCTGAATCAGGCTTCCAGCGACGTGATCTCAACCTATGTATACCGGGTCGGCATTCTGGAAGGCAATTTCGACTATTCTACCGCCATCAGCCTTTTCAACTCCGTATGCAACATCATTCTTCTTGTGATCGCCAACTTTATCGCCAAACGGGTAAACGATACGAGCTTATGGTAGGAGGCGGACCATGAAACAGAAAATTAACAGAAAAAAAGAGGCCCCACAGGACAGAGCCGTCCATATCTTTTTTGAAGTCCTCGGCATTCTGATCCTGATCATAGAGGCTTATCCTCTCATCTATGTACTCAGCGCTTCCTTCAGTTCTTCCGATGCCATATCCCTGGGAAAGGTTTTCCTGTGGCCGGTGGAATTCAGTCTGGAAGGCTATGAAATGCTTTTTGAGGATTCTCAGATCCTGACCGGATTCAAAAACAGCCTGATCTATCTGTTCGTGGGCATCATCATCAATATGGCGCTCACCATGCTGCTGGCGTTTCCGCTTTCCAGGAAGGAGCTTCCCGGAAGAAATATGCTCACTATTTTTATCGCCGCCACCATGTATGTCAACGGAGGCCTGATCCCCACCTATCTGCTCGTCAGCAAAATGAGGATGGTAGATACGCTCTGGGGGCTGATCCTTCCCACCGCTGTTTCCACCACGAATATGATCATCATGCGGACCTATTTCAATTCCACCATTCCGGAGGATCTGAGAGAGGCGGCCTTCCTGGATGGATGCAGCTACACGAAATATTTTCTCCGCATCGTCATCCCGCTTTCCGCACCTATTCTGGCGGTCATTGCACTCTACTATGCCGTCGGTTCCTGGAATACCTACTTTAACGCGCTGGTCTATCTGCGGTCGTCAGAAAAGGCGAATCTGCAGCTGGTCCTGCGGGACATCCTGCTGGCAAACCAGGTGAACTCGGGCGACGGGTCCTATGCGGAAAATTCCAAGCTCGGCGTTACGATCAAATATGCCGTGATCGTCGCCGGATGTATTCCGATGCTGATCATCTATCCCTTCGTCCAGCGCTACTTTACCAAAGGCGTTATGATCGGCTCCATCAAAGGCTGAAGCAGCAAACACATGCTCAAAAAATAAAGATTTTGGAGGAAACAGAACATGAAAGCATCCTGTTATGAAACGTGGAATCAGGCGCTGCAGGAACACAAGATCGAAAAGGTACAGTTTTACCGCTGCCGGGCAAGGTATCCCAGGCTGCACGGCAAAAATGCGATCCGCGGCTATCACGGCTTCGGCGGAGACATCGACATGGCAAAGCTGACCACCTCAGACGGAGCCGCCGGCTGGGGACAGCTGAGCACAGACATCCGGGAAGCAAAGGAAGCGGCCCGGCTTCTGACCGGCCGTCCTCTTACGGAACTTTTCCGCTCCGAAACGGGAATCCTGGATGAAAGACTGCAGGCCTTCGACATCCCGCTTCACGATCTTGCCGGAAAAATCCTCAACATTCCGGTCTGCCGGATGATCGATCCCGCCTGTGCGCTTTCCGCCCCTGTCTATGACGGAGCCATCTATATGAACGACATCATTCCGGAGGACGCCCCATTCGGACCGGACCGGGTCATTCAGGAAAGCATCGATGATGTGCGTCTGGGGCATACGATCCTCAAGGTGAAGATCGGCAGAAGCCATCAGTGGATGGAGCATGATGCAGGACTTGCCCGGGACATCGAAATCATCCGTGGCATCCATGAAGCCCTTCCCGGGACCGCGATCATGGTCGATGCCAACGATGGTTATACTCTGGAAGACTGTTTCGCCTTCCTGGAAGGAATCGGCGATACCGAGCTGTTCTGGTTTGAAGAACCCTTCCGGGAGGAAGAGGAAAAAAACCGGGCGCTGAAGACCTGGCTGCAAAAGGAACGTCCCATGACCCTGCTTGCGGACGGAGAATCCATGACCGACATCCCTCTTCTGCGCGATCTGGCGCAGAAAAAGCTGCTTGACGTATGGCAGCCGGATGTCTGCGGCTATGGCTTTACCAAATGGCGGACTTTAATGAAGGAAATCCGGGAAAACGGCTGGCTGGCTTCCCCTCATGCCTGGGGAACCGTAACGAAGACACATTACTGCGCGCATCTCGCCGCAGCCTATCCGCATCATATCCCTTGCGTGGAAGCCGTGCCCGGAACCATAGAAGGCGTGGCGTTCAACGGGTATCAGCTTGAAAACGGCGTGATGCAGATCCCGGACAGACCCGGATTCGGCATGGATCTGATCTGGGCTCCCGAAATATAGGCAGAACGAAGGCAGACTGGAGGACTGGGAATGGCAGACAGGGGAAACAACACGGCAGAATTCAATCTGGAGGATATGCATGCGCTGCGGATGGTCGCAAGGGCGCTTTCCTCGGAAACCAGGCTGGAAATCCTTAAGCTTCTGCAGTCCGGCAGCAAAAGCATAGGTGAGCTTTCCGAGGCGCTGCAGATCCCCATGTCAACCGTTTCCACCTCCGTCAGCATTCTGGCCGAAGCCAGGCTGATCATCACGGAAAACAAACCGCAGGAGCGGGGCATGCTCAAGCTCTGCTCTCCCGCCCTGTCTCAGGTCATCTTTCACTTGAACGGCGATCCTTCCTCTGAGGAGGAAGAAACGAGCAAAAGCCTTACCATGACCATGCCTGTCGGATGCTATACGGACGCGCAGGCCATCACGCCGACCTGCGGTCTGTGCAGCGAATACAGCATCATCGGAGAGAAGGATTCTCCGCTTTCCTTTTTTCACCCGGACCGCTTTTCGGCGCAGAGAGTCTGGTTTCACTCCGGTTTTCTGGAATACCGCTTTTCCTTCGTATACATGAACAGCATCACTTTCAAATGGCTGGAGCTCTCCTTTGAAACCTGCTCCGAAGCTCCCATGTACCGGGATCCCTGGAAAAGCGACATCAGCGTCTTCGTGAACGGGAAACAGCTCGGGACCTTTGAAAGTCCCTGTGACTGCGGCGGCGTGCGCGGCGCTCTGACCCCTTCCTGGAACAGCGTCCTGTCCACCCAGTACGGCTTTCTGAAAACCTGGCGTGTGGACGAAAGCGGCGCCTATCTCGACGGCGTCCGCATGAACGGACTCTCCATTTCCCAGATCGACTTTTCCGCCCGGCCCTATATCAGCATAAAGATCGGCGTTTCCGAGGACGCCGTCCACGTGGGCGGCATCAACCTGTTCGGGGACAAATTCGGCAATTATGCCCAGCCCCTGGTCCTCCGGCTCGGCTACCAGCTGGACAGATAACGGCCGGAGCATCCCGGCAGACAGCGGAAGGAAGATCCGGACAGGCGGCAGGATTCGCTTTTTCCTTTCTTTTCTATATCTATTCTCTTTCTTCCTCCCCTCCCCTTTTCCGCTTCCGGTAAGCGGCGGGCGATACGGAAAATCTCCCGGAAAACGCCCTGCTGAAATGAAATTCGTCATAAAAGCCGAAGTTCTTCGCCACCTCATGAAGCTTCACATCCGGATATTCCCGGATAAAGGCTGCGGCGGAATGCAGCTTCATGTCCAGCTCGTACTGGTGGAGCGTGATGCCCGTCCGCTTCTTAAAGCGGCCGCTGACCGTCCTGGGGCTGACATACAGAAGGCCGGCCAGCTCCTGCACGGTGTGAAAATGGCCGGGCTCTTCCCGGATGATCCGCATCACTGTTTTGACCAGTTCGTCCGAGGCTTCTCCCGGACTTTGGTTCTGCGCGGCATACAGCTCCGTCAGCAAAAGCTGAAACAGAGCGGATATGCGGCTTTCCCGGTAATCGTGCCGGGATGCGAATTCCGCTGTGATTTTTTCAAAAAGCGCCCTGACGTTTCCGGCGTCCCGGCAGTCCGTCAGAGGCCGCAGGGAGATCTCCCCTCCGTTGCCCTTCTCCTGCGTCAGGAACCGGTCCCTTCCTGCGGAAACGTGCAGAAACATAGTCTTCGTATGATCCGGACACGCCCGCTTCCCATAGTGATGGACCTGTGCGGGAAGGATCAGCACCTGATCCCTCCTCAGCATGACCGAACACTCCTGCAGCCAGATCTCCCACTCTCCTTCGCACATATAGATCAGATCATGCTCCTCCATCACCCGGTCGGGGTGAACAAAGCCGTGGACATAGTGGTTAAAATATGCGGCGCTCACCCTTCGGAACGCATGGTCCTCAAAACAGATCCTCGTTTCGTTTTCCATATCTCTTCCTTTTTGCCGTTTTTTACATGCTCTCTTCCGTTTCATCAATGGTGCGCTCCGGCTCCGTGACGTATGATAAATGCAGCAAACAAACCTGCCGCACCGGTGCCGGCTGCCAAGCTCATTGTAACAGAAGGGGGTTTCTTTATGCAAAACAAAAAACTGAAGGTTGCCGTCGTCGGCCTGGGATTCGGAGGAGCTTTTGTCCCGATCTGGAGAGATCATCCGGATGTGGCCTGCGTGGGGATCACCGACCTGGACGATGAACGGACCAGCAAAGCGGCGGAGACCTTCCGGATCTCCAAAATCTATTCCGGTCTGGATGAGGTGCTGGCGGACAGCGAGGTTGACGCTGTCCATCTGGTTACCTGCATCCCGGATCACGCAGAACAGACCGTCCGCGTGCTGGAAGCCGGAAAGCACTGCGCCTGCACGGTTCCCATGGCCACATCCCTGGCGGACATCCGCCGGATCACTGCGGCCGTGAGAAAATCCGGCAAAAAATATATGATGATGGAAACCACGCTTTATACCTATCACTTTTTCTATCTGCAGCAGCTTCTGGCAAGCGGGGGACTGGGACGGATCCAGTTCATGCGCGGTTCCCACTATCAGGACATGGAAAACTGGCCTGCCTACTGGAACGGTCTTCCTCCCTTCTGGTACGGCACCCATGCCATCGCTCCCATGGTCGCGCTCTCCGGCAGCCGGATTGGCAGCGTCTCCTGTCTGGGCTCCGGCACCATGGCGGAGGAACGCATGCGTACCTATGGAAATCCTTTCCCCGTGGAAAGCGCCCATTTCCGTTTCGACAACGGCCTTGCGGCGGAAGCGACCCGTTCCCTTTTTGAAACAGCCCGGGTCTATCAGGAAGGCCTCTTCGTTTATGGGAGCAAAAAATCCTTTGAATGGGGCTTTTCAGACGGGGACGCCCCGTATATCACCGAGCTTTCCGACAGTCTGCCGGGAATGCGGGGACGGCAGACGCCGTACCATATCGCCAGGCTTTCCAACTTTTACTCCGACCTCCCCGAAGAGCTGTGGCCCTACACCGTCGGAGACGGCTACGACGCCACCAATCCCCAGCTTTCTCTGAGCGAAGGGGCCGGAGCAGGCCATCACGGCTCCCACGCCCATCTGGTCAATGAATTCGTAAGAAGCATCCTGGATGACAGGCGGCCCCGGGTGGACGAGGTGCTCGCTGCCAATATCACCGCCGCCGGGATCTGCGCTCACGAATCCGCCCTGCGCGGCGGCGAATGGATCACCGTTCCCCGATTCTGACGGGAAGGAAGAACAAAAAAGGAGGATCTTATGAAACCGTTAAAGGACTACAGCTTCGTCAGAGGCTTCAATTACACCCAAAGCAATGTGTGGACCGACGTGAACTTCTGGGAGGAATACGATCACGACATCGTGGAAAGAGATCTGGGTTATGCCGAACGGCTGCGGCTGAACAGCGCCCGCATTTTCCTTACCTATTCCTCCTACGTCAAAAACCCGAAGCAGTTTCTTTCCAATGTGAAGGATTTTGTCCGGACCGCCTGGAAGCACGGGATTTCCACGAATCCCATCATTTATCACGGCATGCGGTTTCTGCCGGAGGATCTGAACGAGAAGCGGACCGACGGTGCGCCGCTTTCCCTCCCCAGAACCCTGGAGGACAAAAGCTGCTGGGTGCTGGGAGAAAAATATTTTGACGATCTGTATGAGACCATCGGAAACGAACCGGGCCTTCTGTTCTGGGATATTTCCAACGAACCTGGCTTTCGCATCGGCAATGCGACCTGGTATGATGAGGAGCCTGAATATGCCCGCGCCTGGGAAAAAACGCCCGATCTGAAGGCTGTCCGTGCCCGGCAGGAACTGGTCTGGGAATTCATCCGGCATTTCTGCCGGTACGTCAGGAAAAAAGACCCGGTCAATGCCATCGGCATCGGCAACACCTTCATTTATGAGACAGAGCCCAGCCGAACCGCAGAGCTGGTGGACATCATCGTTTTTCACGATTACAGCGAAACTGCCTCCCGCATCCGCCGGACCTACGACTATGCCAGGGCGCTGGGAGAAAAATACGGAAAGCCCGTCATCAACAACGAAACCGGCTGTCTGTGCCGGGCCAATCCCTATGATGCGGTGATCCGGGCATCGGAGGAATATCATTTCGGCTTCTATCTGTTCGAGCTGATGATCGGCGCGGACGTCTGGAACCGCGTGCACGGCATCTGCTATCCCGATGGAACGGTCCGGGACCCTTCCATCGTGTCCGCCCTCTTCGGCTTCTACCGGAACCGGGGAGAAGATCTGCTTCCCACCGATGTCAATCAAGAGGGCCATGCGGACCGGGCTCTGAAAATGGCGAACGAAGTGCTCCATAAGACCCGCAACGGATTTTCCTTCGCCCCCGGCGGCGATCACAGCCGCGATACCGAAGAAATGCTGGAGGTATGCGAATACATCGCCAACCTTCTGGAATGCGGACAGCTCGTCCCCATGGACGTTCCTCCCACCGCCCGGATCGCCGCCTACCGCAGCCAGGAAAATCCCAATGCGGACGAGATCAAGGATTTCCTGTGGCAGCTTGCCGATACCCTGAAAAAGGCCTGCCATATCATCTGATGGATACGGATTGGGCCTGTGAGAACGCAATGGAACGGGCCTGCCGGCATCAGCCCGGCATGGTGCCGGCGGACATCCAGGGCGTTCAGAAGATTCTGATGAAAAAAAAAGATACACCGACCTGACCGGAAATCTTTTAAATCCTCCCAACGACTATCTGGCGCGCATCCAGGCCCAGACCGTGGCCGCTGTTCTGAAGCCGCCGGAGACATAACCCAAAGCCGAACCGGGCCGCTATAAGCGGCCCGGCGCTGCTTCTGTCCATACATTATCCTGCTCACTTTTTTCCCACATCATAGGAAGGCAATGAAATCCAGCTTTTCCCTCAGTTTTTTCACATAATCCACGAATGGAATCACCTTGATCAGGCAGCCGTTCTCCTTTTCACACTCAGATCATTCCGATCAGATACCCCTGCTTTCCGTCTCTCAGGAATACCGGCAGGGTCTCCAGCGGCGCATCCGCCTCCACCCAGCGGCTACCCTCGTATTCCTTTCCGGTTCCCGCGTGGATCCAGCGGGCTCCGCTTGGAAGGTATACCCTGCGGCCCGTCTCCTTTTCATGGCAGATGGGCGCTGCCAGGATGTCCGGACCGTACATGTAGGCGTCCTGGATGTCCCAGCACTCTCTGTCGTCCGGGAATTCATAGAACATGGGCCGGATGACCGGCGTGCCCTTTTCGTGAGCCTCCTGCATCAGGCTTCTGGTATAGTCTCTCATCTTTTCACGGATCCCGATGAATTTCACCAGGATGGGATAGACCTCTTCCCCGAAGCTCCACACCTCGTTGGGCGCTCCGGTCCATTCCCGCACTTCTCCGGCCTTGTTGACGATCTGTTCGTGCGGGTTGCGGCTTCCGTGGATGCGCATCACCGGGCAGAAGGTGCCGAACTGGAACCAGCGCACCAGAAGCTCCCGGAAATCCGGATCCTCGATGTTTCCGTTGTGGAAGCCTCCGATGTCCGTGGTCCACCAGGGGATGCCGCAGATGCCCATGTGAAGGCCGGCGCAGATCTGCTTGCGGAAGTCCTCATAGGTGGACATGATGTCGCCGGACCATACCAGCGCGCCGTAGCGCTGGCTTCCCACCCAGGCGCAGCGGATCAGATTCACAACATCCTCCTGGCCGTTCTGTTTCTGCCCCTCGTAGACCGCGCGCGCATACTCTCTGGGATAAATGTTCCCAACCTTCACGGCAGGCCCCGCCGCAAAGGAATACATATCATGATCATAGGTGCCGAATTCCGGCTCAGCCTCATCCAGCCAGAAGGTACGGATCCCCATGTCCGCATAGTTCTTTTTCAGCTTGTCCCACAGATACTGCCTGGTGCGCGGGTTGGTGGCGTCCATAAAAATGTTGTTGCCGTGGAAGAGCATCTGCACGTCGATGCCGTAGTTGGTCTTCACCAGCAGGCCCTTCTGCTTCATCTCCTCATAATTTTCACTCCGCACGTCCACCTGCGGCCAGACGGAAACCATGGTCTCGATCCCCATCTCATGCAGCTCCTTCACCATGGCAGCCGGATCCGGGAAATATTCCTCGTCAAACCGCCAGTCTCCGCAGCGGGGCCAGTGGTAATAATCGATGACGATCACGTCGATGGGGATTTCCCGCTTCTTATATTCCCTCGCCACCTCCAGGACCTCCTCCTGGCTGTAGTAGCGCAGCTTGCACTGCCAGAAGCCCAGGCCGTACTCCGGCATCATCGGGCTCGTTCCGGTGACCTGCGCGTACTGCTCTTCGATCTCGGCCGGGCTGTCCCCCGCGCAGATCCAGTAATCCATCTGGTCCGTGGACCTGGCCACCCATTCCGTGGTGTTGGTCCCGAAATGCACCTCGCCGATGGCCGCATTATGCCACAGGAAGCCGTAGCCCTTATCGGAAAGATAAAAAGGAATGCTGGCCTGGGAATTGCGGTGCGCCAGCTCCAGGTTGCAGCCCTTCAGATTGAAAACCTCCTGCTGGTACTGCCCCATCCCGTAGATCTTTTCCTCCGGGTCGGATTCAAAGCTCACCTTCAGCTCATAGGAGCCTCCCGGAAGCGGACGGAAGTATCTCGCCTTCCGGATCAGCGCTCCGCCATTGGAGATCTCCCGCAGCAGCAGCAGCTTCCCTTTCTGGTTGTAATAGCCGATCTGCAGGGTATTTCCCCAGCCGTCGATCACAAGCTTCGCCGTCAGCTTCCCGTTCGTGATGGAAGCGCTCCTCTCCTCCAGGGAAATGCTCACCTCCCCATGAGGCGCTTCCAGAAGAGCCACGCTTCCCTCCTTCAGCTCCCCGGCAAAGACCGACCTGGCCCGCAGGCCGTTTTCTCCCCAGGGCGTCAGGGAAAGCACCTCCCCGTTTCCCCGAAATACCAGGCTGTCTCCATCTCTTTCAAAAAATTGTAACATTTCATCCTCCTTTTCCGCCGCAAAGCGGCACTAAATTCACAGAAGAACGGCGCAAGCCGTTCTTTGGCACGAACGCAGTTCGTGCCGCTCTCCTTTCCTGCCGCGAAGCGGCACTACTTTCTTACCTTCACCCGCAAGGTCACCTCGCTCAGCTCCGGCTTCAGGTCCCTGTCCGCCGAAAGGTCGAACCGGGGCCTTCCCTGGATGTCGAAGTGCACCCGCCGGATCCCCGGGCAGCGGATATGGCCGTCCAGAGCCGTCTCCCCGTGGTAGGCGATCATCAGGTTTCCCTCCGGGTCCGTGAAAAAGGAATTATGCCCCGGCCCGTACTCCCCTTCCACGCTGTAGAAGGACAGCACCGGCGTAAGGCTCTTCTCCCAGTTCGCCGGATCCAGAAGGTCTGCGGAAGCATCCGCGCTCAGCAGTCCAAGCACATAGCTGTAGGAGCTGGCGGAGCCGCCGGAATAGGTCAGATATACTTTCCCGTCCCGGACAAAGGCATGGGGGCCTTCGTTGTTGATGGTCCCTTCCGTGTTCTCCCAGCCGTACAGAGGGCGGCTTAAAAGCACCGGATCGCTGATCAGCTTCCAGGGCTCCCCTTCATCGATCTGCGCGATATAACAGCATGGAGCCGGTATCCAGAGGGGAATTGATCCCGTCCCGGTAGGACCAGACCACATAGGAGCGTTCCTCTGCCTTCAGATAGGTCATATCCAGAGTGATCCCCTGTTCACACAGGAAGCTTCCGTCCTTCTTCCTGACCCGTACCGGCTCCTCCCAGCTTCCCGCGTCCGTGATCCGGCCGCCCTCCTTTAAGCGCATCATCCAGCACTGCGGCCCCCATTTCTTCGGGCCGACAGCGAACAGCAGATACATGCGCCCCCCGATCTCATGGAATTCCGGCGCCCAGAAGGTCTGGATGAACTCTCTTTCTTCGTCATAATCCAGGATCACATACCGTTTCCTGTCTTCCTCGAACAGCTCCTCCGGCCGGTCCGCTTTCCTCACGTAAAAGCCCACATCGTCCCGGTTGTCATTGGTGGCGATAGAATAGTACTTCCCTTCCCAAAAGAAAACCACCGGATCACCCCAGCCCTGGTCCAGGGGAAAAGGATAGCGGGGGCTTTTCACCCGGCCCTTTATCTCGTATTCCCCTTCCGTTTCAAAATCCACGCAGGAGCAGTCCCATTCCACCTTTTTTTCAGCGGCGGAGCCGTCCGAATAGACGGCAAGAGCCCCGATGCGCTCCAGTTCCTGCCGGGAGGAGACCGTCGCCTGCTCCGGCAGGCGTATGGCCGTATGCTCCAGCTTCCCCCAGTACAAAAGCGCACGGGCGCAGATCTCCTCCTTTACCCAGACCGTGTCCGCCCGGGGCAGCTCCCGTTCCCGCTCCGCTTCTTTTTCTTCCACCAGTCCGCAGGAGGTAAAGGTGATGAAATCCTTTGTCAGCCATAAAAGCAGCTTTCCCCGGCTTTCCTCCTCCTCGCTTCCGTCCTCCTCCACCCGGCGGGCCGTGATGGCGTATGTCCCGTCCTCCCGTGCAGCGATGCGCGCATCTGCCACACATTTGGGACAGATCGTATTGTTCTCCCGAATAAGACCTTCCGCGAACAGAATTCCATAGTCTGCGTTCAGCGGCTCCTCCGGCCCGTCCTGCCATCTGACGGAAACATGCACGCTTCGGGCAAGCCCGTCCGGATAGACTCCCGGCACGGCCTGCCTGGTATAGACCCGCACCGCCGCTTTTTTCTTTTCATAACTAACTTCCCATACCTGAAATGGGCTTCGCTCCTTGAAAATTCAATATTTCAGCTGACAAAATAGTGATTTATGCCCCTATAGCCTCAGGATGGAGTGCGTTACGCAGATATTTCGGCAGTCTTGCTTCAAAATCAGCAGTAAAAGCTGTCAATTGCTCATCGCTGAGTTTTAAGATTTCCTGAAGGCTT
>DWWH01000017.1 GCA_019119815.1 Candidatus Eisenbergiella intestinipullorum
ACCCCCTGACGGGCCCGCTGAAAAAGTACCTAAATTTCACACCGCTTCAACCGAACTGCCCACACCGTTCATCCGAACCGGGCGTTCCGTTGAAGCGAATTTAGCAGCCGCTTTAAACGGTTTTGTCAAAAACACCTTAATCGTTTTAAGCACTGTGCTGAAATCATCAGTTTTAGAATCAATTTTACGACAGAATGCTTTCCACTTTTTCTGCATAGCAGAATCGTCTGCAAAGCTCATAACCTGTTCGAACTGTTCAATCGTAAAGGTGTGTTCACGATTTACAAAAGTTTTCCCCAGTGCCTCAGCAAGTACTTTGCCGTCAAAATCAAACTTGTTGGCGATGTAATAAAGATCGTAGTAATCTTTCATTCGGCTGGAAAATTCCATCAGGCTCAGGATAGCGTCGAGTTTCTCCGCAACGGTGGTTTCAACAGAGTAGGTATTTATCATCGGTGATTCAAAATCTGGAAGCTGCGTTGGTATCCGGCGCTTTTCTTGTTTTGGAACAATGACATCTCCTACGCCAAAATCAATGCTGAACGGCGTTCTTGTATTTTTGATACGGGCAACGATAGAGGCACCGATTCCCGCATACTTTTTAGCAACGGCAATAGGAGCAACATCCTTGACCTCAAAGGTTACAAAATCATTACCGGTAGGAACAGCGATAATATCTTCCAAAATGGATTTTAATTGTTCCGGCGTATTCGGTATTTGCCGAAGCGAAAAGTCCACATCCATCGTTACCCGGCTGTCAAAGTCGGTCAGAGAATAGAGAAACAATCCGCCTTTTAACACGAGGTTTTCAGCATATTTGGATTTCTCCAGGAGACGGAGGCATTCTTCCTGACAAAAGAGCTGCAGGCAGAGCTGATAACTCCTGCCGCTTTCAGCAGTCTTGTTTTTCAGCCGTGCAAGCACGGAAGCAGCAATATCAGCCATTGAGCAGCACCTCCATTACATTCATCAGTTTTTTATAAACACGCATTTCCTTTGCGTAACTGGAAAGATTGCTCAGGTTTTTCTTTGTATCGGCAGCATAGGTATTGAGCGCCTTGTTAAACATTTCGTTGTCCATCTTAGTGCGGTATTTGAAACAGTCGCAAATGGTACGCTCCCGATCATAAACGGCAAGCTGTATACCATTGAAATCCCCGATTGTTCTTCCAAGTTCAAACAAAGCAGGCTGTACAAAATATACTTTTGTCGCAAGAGAGTTAATTTTCAGTTTTGTCCGTGAAAAAGTGCGGGGAACAGCAATCGACCATTGTCTGGGTGCAAAGTCGTTGTAACCGTAATAAAACAGCGCCGATTCCACACATACAATGCTTTCGGGAAGGAGAGAGGCAAGCACCTGTTCTTCTTTTATATCATCCTGCCCGGCGAGCTGGTAATAGCCATGTCTGACACGATCGACATAACCCTCTTTGCATAGATTGGCTACATCATAGTTGGTAAGCCCTTCAGCGACAAAATCAGCGGTTTTTGCTATGCCGCCGTTGTTTTTTATAATGTTTTTTACAGTTTCCATTTTGTCCATTTATTCACCAACTTTCAGACTACAATTTGTTGATATTGTGTTTGAAAAATATTATACTATAGAAGAGCCCTCATATCAACAATTTTTAAAACACAAATAAATAAGATTGTGAAATAAAAATTTGAAATCTTATTGCAAGTGATTTGGAATCTCATTGCCGAACCACTTGAATTCTGTTGCAATATCTGCAGATAAATGCGGCTTTATCCATGCTAAGAAAGGTTGTTGTTATCAACTCCATTCCATAAAAATGCTATATCCCACAGAGGCAGATAATATGATATAATTCAGAAAGCAAAGATAAAAACGCAACGTAAGAGATCATCCCTTACAGAGCCGGTAGGTAGCCCGGCCGCACCGTCCGGTGTAAGTAACCCTCCCTCCTTAGGGTCGTCCGTTCTTTGTTCATTACAATCATTTAAGGAGGAATTGTCATGGACAAAGTATCAGGCAGATTGACAGTATTTTTTGAGGAACCATTCTGGACAGGTGTGTTTGAACGCATATCAGAAGGTCAGTTATCCGTATGTAAGGTTACGTTTGGGGCGGAACCGAAAGACTATGAGATATATGTTTTTATCCTGAAAAATTACTGTCGATTGCAGTTCAGTCCGGTTGTGGCAGCTGATGTAAAAGAAGCTGGTTGTAACCCGAAGCGGAAACAGCGGGAAGTGCGGAAACAGGTACAGAATACCGGAATTGGCACAAAATCGCAGCAGGCTTTGAAATTACAGCAGGAGCAGTTGAAAGCGGAACGTAAGGCTGCAAACCGTGAAAGGCGGGAGGCAGAGAAGCAGCGTCAGTTTGAACTGAAACAGCAGAAAAGGAAAGAAAAGCACAGGGGCAGGTGATCCTATGAAAGCAATCATGGTTATGTACGATTCCTTAAATCGTGAAATGCTTGAAACATATGGCTGCAACTGGACGCTGACGCCAAATTTCAGGCGTCTGGCATCCATGTCCGTGCAGTTTAATCAGTGCTATGTCGGCAGTATGCCCTGCATGCCTGCCAGAAGGGAGCTGCATACCGGCAGGCTGAATTTTTTTCACAGAAGCTGGGGGCCGATGGAGCCGTTTGATGATTCCATGCCGGAGCTTTTGAAGAAAGCGGGAATTTACACCCATCTGGTCAGCGATCATCAACATTATTGGGAGGATGGAGGAAGCACCTATCATACCCGCTACAGCTCCTGGGAGATTTCAAGAGGGCAGGAGGGAGATCCGTGGAAGGCGGATTTGTCTTACCGGTATGATAAAAAAACGGTTTTCAGGTCGAAAGAGAACATGCTTCTTGACAAGGCAAACAGAGCCATGTATGGCCAGGATCAGATCAACCGTCATGAAATGAATACAGAGGAAAAAACCTCTCAGGCCGTTACCTTCAAAAATGGAATTGATTTTCTGGACAGAAACCATGGAGAGGATCACTGGTTTCTTCAGATTGAGACTTTTGATCCGCATGAGCCGTTCTATTCTCTGCCGGAAGATAAGGCCCTGTATCCGCACCATTTCCTGGGGGATGCTCAGGCGGAGGCGGACTGGCCGCCTTATATGCCCGTATCAGAGGATCAGAATACGGTTGAACATGTCCGTTGCGAGTATGCCGCTCTGCTGTCCAAATGCGACCGGTATCTGGGAAAGGTGCTGGACAAAATGGATGAGTATCAGCTTTGGGAGGATACCATGCTGATCGTAAATACGGATCATGGGTTCCTGCTGGGCGAGCACGGCTGGTGGGGCAAGACAACAATGCCGGTTTACAGGGAAATTGCGCACATACCGCTTTATATCTATGATCCCCGGAGAAAAGACAGAAAGGGGATACAGAGAGAAGCCATTGTTCAGACGATTGACCTGGCGCCGACCCTTCTGGAATATTTTGGAGTACCCATTCCAAAGGATATGAAGGGAAAACTGCTGGGACAGGTAATGGATGACGATACACCTGTCAGAAACTATGCGGTATTCGGATATCACGGCAGCCAGGTAAATGTGACGGATGGAAGATATGTATACATGCATGCTGCGGCGAAGCCGGAAGCGCCTGTATATGAATATACCCTGATGCCTGCCCATATGCGCGCGATGTTTCAGCCTGCCGAGCTGCGGGACATGGAACTGGCCGGGCCGTTTTCATTTACAAAAGGCTGCCGGGTCATGAAAGTGAAGAAAGCGGACTGGATGGGGGATACCACCCGGTTTGGTTCCATGCTGTACGATCTGAAACAGGATCCGACCCAAAATACCGTAATTCATGATCCGGAGATCGAAGAACGGATGAAGGCGTACATAAAGGAATGCATGCTGGAAAATGATGCGCCTCAGGAAATGTATGATAGGCTGGGACTGTAGCGGGAAGCGGGTGGGCAGGGAAGCTGCGTCCGTTTGAACTGCGTTCCGCCCCTCAATACCCTCATATCTCAACCTCAATGCCCTCCCGGTACCTGGAGTAGGAGACGTCGGATACCGGGAGGCCGTTCCTGCAGACGACAGCAGTGTTGGTTGTCAGTTCGTATATCATGGAAATCCCTCACTTTCTGTCTGAAACATGATCACTTTTTCTTTTCAGTCCTGTGCTAAAATCTAAAAGTATCAACAAAGAAAATGCACAGAGGTACTTCGGATGAAATATCAAAATGCCAGAGATGTCCTGCCTGATGAGCTTCTGGCCAGCGTGCAGGAATATTTCCAGGGCGGCTATATATACATCCCCAGAAAAACGGAAAACTGCCCGGAGCGATTCAGAACAGCTTACAAAACGGAACTGTTAAAAAGAGATTATCATATTTTCCTGAAACATCTGGAAGGCTGGTCAAACGGCCAGCTGGTCGAATGATACCATCTGTCTGCACCGAGTATCAGACGGATCCTTCTGAGGGAAAAAAGAAAGGCCGAGAAAATGAACACGGAATGGAAGAAAATCCTTTCCGCCTGGGGAGTGGAACCCGCGGATATAGAGCAGAAATATCCTGCGGTTTGGAAAATCAATCACCAGTATATGCTGAAAGCATACGAAAGCAGTAAGGAACTGGAAAGAAATTCGAAGCTTTTAACCGTATTGTCCGAATGCGGAGCTCCGGTTGCCGGGATCATAAAGACGCTGAACGGGAACAATTATGTGGAGGCGGATGGAAAACACTTGCTTATGACCGAAAAGCTGCCCGGCAGCAACAGGACGGATATCCGGAAACCGGGAACCGCATATAAGATGGGCGAGACAATCGCCCGTCTGCACGGGATACTCAGAAAATGCGAGCAGAAAATAGTATTTTGGGATAACAGCCTGCTGGATGAAATGGAAGGCTGGATAAAGCAGACATTACAGGAAAATGCGTGGAAACCGGTCAGCGAACAGGAATATCTGTCCGTGACGAATCAGCTTGGAAGCAGGTATGACAGTCTGCCGAGGCAGCTGATTCACAGGGACGTTCATTTCGGAAATTTTCTGTTTCTGAACGGGGAGTTTTCGGGATATATTGACTTCGATCTGAGCCAGAGAAATATCCGGATTTTTGATCTGGGATATTTTCTGGCAGGCCTGCTTACCAGAGAGAGCGGAGCAAAACTGAAGGAGGATGAATGGCTTCATATCGTCTGCGATGTCATTTCAGGCTATGAGAGCGTTTCCGAACTGAAACGGGAGGAGAAGGAAGCGCTTGTCTTTGTGATGGAGAGTATTGAAATCCTGTTTGCGGCATATTTCGTCCACATGGAGGACAGAGCATGCGCGGAGGATGCGGCGGATATTTTTCATGAGATCCGGGATTGGGAGGAGCGGATTTGTAAATGTCTGCAATAATCTGGTGTGAGATCGGAGATACCGGGCTATGCTTTCGGCCGAAAACGACCGGAAATAAGCTGTCCGGAAAACGGAAAAGAAAATATGGAAAAATGGAAAATAAGAAAGGCATCTTCCCATTTTTCCGCTTTAATTATAAAATGGGATCATACAGCAGGGAAATGCTTCAAACGGAGGTTGTAATAATGGGAAACGAAAACGCCTGCGCCACCTGCCTGTACTATGTCTACGACGATGACTATGAAGAATATCTCTGTGACATGGATATGGATGAGGATGAGTATGTCCGGCTGATTTCGGACAGCCATTACAGATGTCCCTATTACCGCAATGGGGACGAATACAGAGTGGTGAGAAAGCAGATGTAAAAGGAGAATCAGAGGACGCCGCCCCTGGCGGCAGAAAGAGAGGGAACAGATGAAACAGGACATGATCGTCATTCTGGATCTGGGAAGTACGGAAAACACCGTGCTGGCGCGCAGGATCAGGGAGCTGGGCGTTTACAGCGAGATCCATCCCCACGACATTACCGTGGAGGAGCTGAAGGCGCTGGACAATGTGAAGGGGATCATTCTCAACGGAGGGGAAAACAGGATTGTGGACGGCAGAGCCGTGGAGGTCCGGCCGGAGCTGTATGAGCTGGGGTATCCCATGATTTCCGTGGATGTTCCGGGCTCCCGGTGCGAAACGAAGCTTTCGGAGCAGCCGGATGAGGAAGCGCTGAAGGCCTTCGTATTTGAAACCTGCAGGGCGGAAGCGAACTGGAACATGAAGAACTTCATCGAGGATCAGGTGGAGCTGATCCGCCGTCAGGTAGGGGATTCCAAAGTGCTTCTCGCGTTGTCGGGCGGCGTGGATTCCTCCGTGGTGGCGGCCCTTCTGATCAGGGCCATCGGACAGCAGCTGGTCTGCGTGCATGTGAACCACGGCCTGATGCGCAAAAATGAATCGGAAAGCGTGATCCAGGTGTTCCGCGACCAGCTTCACGCGAATCTGATCTATGTGGACGCTTCCGAACGTTTCCTTGGGAAGCTGGAAAACGTGGCGGATCCGGAGCAGAAGCGCAAAATCATCGGAAGCGAATTCATCCGGGTGTTTGAAGAGGAAGCCGGAAAGCTGGAAGGAATCGAGTTCCTGGGGCAGGGAACCATTTATCCGGACATCATCGAGAGCGGAACCAAAACTGCCAAAATGGTAAAATCCCATCATAACGTGGGCGGTCTGCCGGAGAATCTTAAGTTTAAGCTGGTGGAGCCGTTAAAGCAGCTGTTTAAGGATGAGGTGCGTGCCTGCGGCGTGGAGTTGGGCCTGCCCCACAGCATGGTATACCGTCAGCCCTTCCCCGGACCGGGGCTGGGCGTGCGCTGCCTGGGCGCGATTACCAGAGACCGTCTGGAAGCGGTGCGCGAATCGGACGCGATCCTGCGGGAAGAGTTTGAAAAGGCAGGTCTGGACAGGAAGGTGTGGCAGTATTTCACCGTGGTGCCGGATTTCAAGTCGGTGGGCGTGAAAAACAATGCCAGATGCTTCGATTACATGGTCATCATCCGCGCGATCAACACGATCGACGCCATGAGCGCGACCATCGAGCGGATCGACTGGGACGTGCTGCAGAGAATTACGGAACGGATCCTTTCGGAGGTGCCGAACGTGAACCGGGTGTGCTATGACATGTCCCCGAAGCCTCCGGCGACCATTGAATTCGAGTAAAAAGAACACCCTCAAATCCAGAGCGCCGTAAATCTGAGTAAATGCCGGGGCATTGAAAATGGAACGAAAATGAAAAGGTCTGACTGAGTTGAAAAAATCAATTTGGCAAGACCTTTTTATTCATTTTTTTCACAGGATTCTGCCCATAAGAGAATATGCGTTTCCCGTCGAAGCGGATTTTGACAGGAGGCCAGGATGCATGAAAATTCATGCAGAAAAAGGAATGGTATTTGGAGAAATGAAGGAGGAACCACCATGATTCTATATTTTTCAGGAACAGGCAACAGCGAACATGCAGCGAAAAGGATCGGACAGGAGACGGAAGATGAAGTCCTGAACCTGTTTGAACGGCTGAAAAACAGGGATTACAGCCGGATCACATCCGACCGCCCCTGGGTGGTGGTCACGCCCACCTATGCGTGGCGGATCCCGCGGATTGTGGAGGAATGGCTGAAACGGACGGAGCTTACCGGGAGCCGGGACATCTATTTCGTGATGACCTGCGGGGAAAACATCGGAAATGCAGGGAAATATCTTCGGGCTCTCTGCGCGCAGAAGGGAATGAACTGCCGGGGCTGTCTGGCGGTCGTCATGCCGGAAAACTATATCGCCATGTTTGCCACGCCCACAAAGGAAGCGGCGCGCAAAATCATTGAAAAGGCGGAGGGAGAGATCGCGCAGGCGGCTGCCGTGATCCAAAACGGGGGAAAATTTGCGGAGCCGGATATCACGGTTATGGACAGGCTGGTCAGCGGGATCGTGAATGATCTGTTTTATCCGGTGTTCGTCCATGCAAAGAAATTTTATGCGACGGATGCCTGCATTTCCTGCGGCAGGTGTGAGCAGGTCTGTCCGACGAAGAATGTCCGTCTGGAAGGCGGCAGACCGGTCTGGGGAAAGGAATGCACCCACTGCATGGCCTGTATCTGCCGCTGTCCGGCGGAGGCGATTGAATATGGAAAGCACAGCAGGGGGCTTCCCCGGTATACCTTTCCGGAATCGGAGAAATGAGCATTCTGAAAACGGGAAAATGCGGTCTGCGGGAATCGGAGAAATGCGGTTTTAGTGGAAATGCCCTGTGCGGTATGCTAGAATCAGAAAATACGGATGCACATGATTCGAAAGCATCAGGGCGAATCCGTTTCAGAAAAAACGGATTATTGAGGAAAAACAAAAAGAACGGAGATTATCATGGAATGTATCAGCATCAGCTTTCGGTCCGCTCCGGAGGAGATCCGCAGGCACTTCGCGTTTCCGGCGGGGGAGACAGGCATAAAAGAACGGGAGGCTTTTCTGGAAGCGGCAGGTGAAGCGGTGCTGCTTTCCACCTGCAACCGGACGGAGGTCTATGCGGCGGGAGAAGGAAGCCTGGAACGGCTGGAAGCGCTTCTGGCCCAAAAGAGCGGGATGGAGGTCGCACAGGTGAAGCGGATCGCGAGGCGCTTTGTCGGGGAAAAGGCCTGTGCACATCTGTACCGGGTCGCCTGCGGGATGGATTCCATGGTGGTGGGAGAGGACGAGATTCTGGGACAGGTGCGGTCGGCCTATCTGTTTTCTGCGGAAAGGGGACGCTGCGGCCAGGAACTGAACGCTGTCTTTCAGGGCGCGCTTGCCTGCGCGAAGAAGATCAAAACGCAGACGCTGCTGTCCAAAACTTCGGTTTCCGTGGCGACCCTGGCCTGCGCGGAAATTTTCCGGTTTGAAAAGCTTTGCGGACAGGCTGCCGGCATGGCGGAAGGAACGGACGCGCCGGGCACCGGAAGAGAAACGCCTTTCGGAGGACGGAATGCCGGGCCGCATGCGGAAGAAAATTTTCAGGTGCTTCTCGTCGGAGGCAGCGGGAAGGTGGGAGGAAGCGTGCTGAAGAACCTGCTGGGGCGGGAGAGCGTCCATGTATATGCCACGCGGCGCAGTCACGGACTGGGAGAGCGGGAGAGCAGCCGGCTTTCCATTGTGGATTACCGGGACCGTTATCGTTTCCTGGAGCGGGCGGATGTGATCGTATCGGCTACGGAAAGCCCCCATTATACTTTTACGGCCGGAGAGGCACAGGAATATCTGCGGCGTTCCAGAGAGGAGAAGCCGCGCCTGTTTATCGACCTGGCGGTGCCGGCGGACATCGACCGGCAGATCGCTTCCCTTCTGGGCTGCCGGGTAGTGGGCATGGATGATTTTGAACGGCTGGCGGAGGAAAACAACCGGAAAAAGCAGCAGGCCGTGCTGGATGCCGGAGCGCTTCTGGAGGAGGAACTGGAGGAGCTGTATAAAGCCCTTCTTTTTCGGGAAACGGCCGGGCAGCTGGACCGGATCCGGGAGCGGTTCGCGGGGTATTCCGTGGAACGGTTTCTGTTTTATCTGAAGGACAGGCTGGACGCGGCTTCCCTGAAAGCGGTCCTGGAGGCGCTGAAGGAGTAGGCTTAAGAAGCGGCGGACTTCCGGCAGGCATGGACGGCCGCGCTTTCGAGTGGAGGTAGAAAATGGCGTATTTTCCTTTTTTCATGGACATAGAAGGAAAGCGGGGGGTCATCCTCGGCGGCGGCCGGGTGGCAGAGGGCAAAATCGCGGCCCTGCTTCCCTTTGGTCCTCAGCTTGTCTGTATCGCTCCGGTTATCTGCGGCGGGATTGAACGGATAGCGGCGTCCCTTCCGGAAGGGCAGGGCGGCCTGCGTCTGATTTCCCGCAGAGCGCAGGAAGAGGACCTGGAAGGGGCTTTTTTTGTGGTCGCCGCGACGGACAGCTCGGAGACGAACGCCTGGGCAGCAAAGCTGTGCCGGGAAAAGGGGATACTGATCAACGCGGTGGATGACCGGAAAAACTGCAGCTTTTATTTCCCGGCGCTGGTAAAGCGCGGCCCGGTGGTCATGGGAATTTCCACGGGCGGCTGCAGCCCGGCGGCCGCAGCCTGGCTTCGCAGGAAGGCGGAGCGGATGGTTCCGGAGCAGCTTGGGGATGCGGCAGAGCAGCTGGGAGCGGTGCGGGAACAGGTGAAAAAAAGCGTGCCGCGGTCAGAGGCGCGGGCGGCCGTGCTGAAGCGTCTGTTTGCGTACTGTGAGGAGAGGGATTTCCGGCTGGAACCGGAAGAACTGAAGCGGGTTCTGGACGGACTTCTGCCGGAAGAAGAACAGAGGCAGAACGGCAGGCAGGAAGGGACAGGAAGCGCAGAAACGGGGAAGGAAGCGGACACAGAAGGAGAGAAAAGAGGATGAAGGAGACGACCGGAAGGAACGGAGCCGGTGAGACGGACGGAAAAAAACTGAGGATCGGCACAAGGGGAAGCCGTCTGGCGCTGGCGCAGACGGCTCTGGTGGAAGAGGCCCTTCGCGCCGCCTGGCCCGGCCTTCAGACGGAAACGGTGATCCTGCGGACGAAGGGAGATCAGGTGCAGGACAGGCCTCTTTCCCAGGTGGGGCAGAAGGGCGTGTTCGTTTCTGAATTTGAATCTGCCCTGCTGGAGGGCCGGATCGATCTGGCCGTTCACAGCGCCAAGGATCTGCCCGTCCGGCTGGCGGAGGGGCTGGATATTCTGGCCGTTCTGCCCCGGGCGGATGCCAGGGACGTGCTGGTGCTGCCCGCGCGCCGCGTGGAGGCGGGCAGAGACAGCGAAGCAGGAAGAGACAGTGAAGCCGCCCTGCGGGCCTTCGCGGCGTTTCCGGAAGGGGCCGTGATCGGAACAGGAAGCCTGCGGCGGCAGTTGTATGGAAAACGGCTCTGTCCACAGGCGGACTTTACCCTGATCCGGGGAAATGTGGACAGCAGGCTGCAAAAACTCCGCGACGGTGGATACGACGGGATCATTCTGGCGAAAGCGGGGCTGGACAGGCTGGGGATTCTGGAGCGGGAAGGGGAAAACTTTTCGTTTCTGCCGATTCCGGAAAGCGCCTTCCTTCCCGCCGCCTGTCAGGGGATCATCGCCGTGGAGGGGCGCTGTGAGGAAGCCCTCCGGCGGCTGGCTGAGGCGGTGGACGATCCTTTGACCCGGCTTTCCTTTGAAACGGAACGGCGGGCGCTTCTGAATTTCGGCGCGGACTGCAGCGCCCCCGCAGCGGCGTACTGCCGGGGCCGGAAACCGGATGGACAGGAAACGCGGGAACTCTGGCTGGAGCTGTCCGTGATGTACGATGGACGGGAGCGCTCCGGAACGGCTCCAAAGGCGCGGCGGCTGGAACTGGCGGACGCACTTTGCAAAACGGTCAGGGAGGCTTCCGGTCAGGAAGAACGGGAAGCGGGAAAGGTCTGGCTGGTGGGAGCGGGCTGCGGCGGGCCGGAGCTGATCACGGTGAAGGGCCTTTCTCTGGTGGAGCGCTGCGACGTTCTGCTCTATGACAGCCTTGCGGCGAAGGAGCTGGCGGAGCGGACACGGCCGGACTGTGAGCGGATCGATGTGGGAAAGCGGTATGGCAGGCAGGCCGCTTCTCAGGAGGAAATCAACGGGCTGCTGATCCAAAAGGCCCGGGAAGGGAAAATGGTGGTCCGCTTAAAGGGCGGAGACCCCTATGTGTTCGGCAGAGGGGGAGAGGAGATGCTGGCCCTGCAGGAGGCGGGAATCGCCTGTGAAGAGGTGCCGGGCATATCCTCCGCCTTTGCGGCTCCTGCCGCGGCGGGAATTCCGGTCACCCACCGGGGGCTGAGCCGTTCGGTGACGGTGCTGACAGCATCCAGCCTGACGGAAGGGACGGAACGGATGACGGAGGCGGATTACGGGGCGCTTGTCCGTCTGTCCGGCACCCTGGTCATCCTCATGGGCATGCACCATCTGAGGGAGCTTACCGGCAGGCTGACCGCCGCGGGCATGCCGCCTTCCGTTCCGGCAGCTGTGGTGATGGAGGGCGCGACGGACCGGCAGAAATGGGTGCGCGCTCCGCTTGAACGGCTGGCGGAGGAAGCGGAGCGGGCCGGTCTGCGGGCGCCGGCTGTCATCGTGATCGGAGAGACTGCCGCCATGGAGCTTGCGCCGATGGAGTTTTCCCGGACGGATGACTGGACGCAGGGAATTTTGCGGCGGGGCAGCCTGCCGCAGGCTGTGTCAATTTCCTGGGATGCACTGATGCAGCAGGACCTGCGGCCGCTTTCCGGCGCGCGCGTGGGCGTGACCGGAACGGAAGGCTTTGCGGCCCGTCTGTCGGCTGCGCTTCGGGAACAGGGGGCGGAAACGGTGGACCTGAATTTCCTGGAAACTGTGCCCACGGAGCGGCCCCTGCCGGAGCTTTCCGGCTTTTCCTGGCTGGTTTTCACCAGCCCCAACGGCGTCCGGATTTTTCTGGAAAAAATGAAACGGGAGCGCCGGGACCTGTGCACGCTTGCCGGAAAACGAATCGCTGTGATCGGTCCGGGAACCGGGGAGACGCTGGCGGAAAGCGGCCTTCTTTTTGACCTCATGCCGGAAATCCACGATGCCGCCCATCTGGGAGAGGCACTGGCGGGGCGGATGGAGGAGGGCGGACGGGCCCTGCTTCTGCGCTCGGAGCTGGGCAGCCCTGCGCTGACACAGGCGCTTGACGCGGCGGAAAGGGAGTATGGGGATTTCCCTCTGTATGAGCTGAGGGAAAGGAGCGGACAGAGAGAGGAAGCCTTCCGGCGGCTGTGCCGGACGCCGATGGACTATCTGCTGTTCGGAAGCGCTTCCGGGGTGCGCAGCTTTGTGGACGGGCTCGTACAGGGCCCGGCGGATAACGCCGCCCTTCCGGGCGCTTTTCCGCACGGCTTTCTTCCCCGCATCGGATGTATCGGCCCCCAGTGCCGCGCCGCCTGGGAGAAAGAAAAGGAGAGGCTGAAACCGTTTTTTACGGAACTGCCGGAGGCCTTTACGGCGGAGCGGTTCCAGATTGACAGGCTGGCCCGTGCGGTGGCAGAGGACTGGGAAAAACACCGTGCCCGGCCGACGGGCATGGACGGCTGACAGAAATGAG
Organism: Candidatus Eisenbergiella intestinipullorum; assembly: GCA_019119815.1. Taxonomy (GTDB): domain Bacteria; phylum Bacillota; class Clostridia; order Lachnospirales; family Lachnospiraceae; genus Eisenbergiella; species Eisenbergiella intestinipullorum. Next base: position 12,959 of record DWWH01000017.1, read on the forward strand.
CGTCCGCTTTACGGCGGACATTCCGGAAAGGAGATTACATGCAGAGATTTCGCAGACTGAGAAAAGATGAGAGAATCAGAGGGATGATGCAGGAGACCAGACTGCATCCGAAGGATTTCATCTATCCCATTTTTGTGGCGGAAGGGGAAAATCTGAAAAATCCCGTGGCTTCCATGCCCGGGGTCTTTCAGTATTCCCTGGACCGGCTGGACGATATTCTGGAAAAGGTGCGAACGAGCGGCATTTCCGGCGTCCTCCTGTTCGGCATTCCCGCCCATAAAGACGAGGTGGGAAGCCAGGCCTACGCGCCGGACGGAATCACCCAGCGGGCGGTGAGAAAGATAAAAAAGGACTATCCCGAACTGTACTGCATCGTGGACGTCTGTCTGTGCGAATACACTTCCCACGGCCACTGCGGACTGGTGGAGGGAGACTGCATCCTGAACGATGAGACCCTGCCGCTTCTTGCAAAGATGGCGGTGAGCCTGGCGCAGGCCGGAGCGGACATGATCGCGCCCTCCGACATGATGGACGGAAGGGTGGAGGCCATCCGCGTGGCTCTGGATGAAAACGGCTTTTCAGATACCCCCATCATGGCCTACAGCGCGAAATTCGCTTCCGCCTACTATGGCCCCTTCCGGGAGGCCGCCCATTCCGCCCCGGGCTTTGGCGACAGGAAAAGCTATCAGATGGATCCCGCAAACGGACGGGAGGCCATCCGGGAGATCGAAGCGGACATCGCGGAGGGAGCCGACATCGTCATGGTCAAGCCGGCGCTTGCCTATCTGGACGTGCTGAAGGAAGCCTCCCTCACCTTCGACCTGCCCCTGGCAGTCTACAACGTGAGCGGAGAATACGCCATGGTGAAGGCGGCCGCCGCCAACGGCTGGATCGATGAGAGAAAAATTGTGACGGAAAACCTGACGGCTATGAAGCGGGCGGGCGCGAAGGTGATCATCACCTACCACGCGCTGGACATGGCGGCCTGGCTTGGAGAAGAATGAAAAATAAGCCTGACAGCTTGTTTTTCAATCGGCAGTTTTGCGCCGAAGCACAAAACGGCTGGGATCGCAGCGGTCTCAGCGTAGAACGCTTCGGCATGGAGGTAGAGATGAATACAAAATCGGATCAGTTATATGAAAGAGCCTGTAAACGGATGCCCGGCGGAGTGAACAGCCCGGTGCGCTCCTTCCGTTCGGTGGGGAAAACGCCCTTTTTTGTGGATAAGGCGGCGGGCGCTTTTCTGATCGATGTGGATCACAACCGGTATCTGGACTATGTATGCTCCTGGGGGCCGGGCATTCTGGGACACGCCCATCCGGCGATCATCGAGGCGGTGCGCAGGGCCTGTGAGAAAGGGCTGACCTTCGGCGCTCCCACGGAAAAGGAGGTGGAGCTGGCGGAGCTGGTGAACGAGTGCGTTCCCTCCATGGAGATGATGCGTCTGGTCAGCTCAGGGACGGAGGCCTGTATGAGCGCCATCCGGGCGGCCAGGGGCTTTACCGGACGGGATAAAATCATCAAATTTGAGGGCTGCTACCACGGCCATTCCGACGGCCTGCTGGTGAAGGCGGGAAGCGGCCTGATGACGGAAGCCATCCCGGACAGCGCCGGCGTGCCCGCCGGCTATGCGGAAAATACCCTGCTGGCGGGCTATAATGATCCGGACAGCGTGTCCCGCCTGTTCGACGCGTACCGGGATCAGATCGCCTGCGTCATCGTGGAGCCGGTGGCGGCCAACATGGGCGTGGTTCCTCCGGCGGAAGGCTTTCTTCCCTTTCTGCGGGAAATCACGGAAAAGAACGGCGCGCTTCTGATTTTTGACGAAGTGATCACCGGCTTCCGTCTTTCCCCTGGCGGCGCGCAGGAATATTACGGGGTGCGGCCGGACCTGTCCACCTTCGGAAAGATCATCGGAGGCGGCATGCCCCTTGCGGCCTACGGCGGCCGGAAGGATGTCATGAGCCGGATCGCCCCGCTGGGCCCGGTCTATCAGGCAGGCACCCTGTCCGGCAATCCGGTGGCGGTGACCGCCGGTCTGGAGACCCTGCGCCAGCTCATCGCCCATCCGGAGATCTATGAAGAGATTGACCGGAGGGCCGGAAAGCTGGAAGAAGCCTTCCGGGAGACGGGATTTACCGTCAACCGGGTGGGCTCCCTCCTTTCCTGCTTCTTCACGAAGGAGCCGGTCACCGACTACCGTTCGGCGCTTCGTTCCGACACGAAGGCCTTTGCGGCCTATTTTGCCGCCATGCTGGAACGGGGCATTTATGTGGCGCCCTCCCAGTTCGAGGCCCTGTTCGTCTCAGCGGCCCATACCGACGAGATGATCGAACGCACCTGCAGAGCCATCCGGGAAGCGGTGTAAACGGTCGGAAACGCCTGTGCCGGAGCGGCGCGCCTGCGTGTCCGGCTCCTGGCCGGGCGGAACCGGGCTGGAGAGATCCTGTGCCGGAACCGGCCTGGAGGAATTCTGTGCGTCCGGTTCCGGTGCAGGCGTTATCCTCAGATCGTTGTTTTCCAGAAGCCGTGCAGGTTGCACCAGGCGTAGGCGGCCTTCGGCGCGTCGCCCTCCTCCAGGGTAAAATGCACCACCGGTTCCTGGCCGGGCGACATGCAGGCGCGGTAGGTCCGGCCGTTTTTCGTGCTCAGGCAGACCCAGCCGATGCTGTGCTCCTCACTCAT
>DWWH01000018.1 GCA_019119815.1 Candidatus Eisenbergiella intestinipullorum
GGAAGAAATCCTCCACAATCTTCTGCTCCCAGTACGATCCCAGCGGATGGTACGACCAGCTCGGCGGCGATGAAAGCCCTCTTGCTGAAGCCATCCTTGACCGCATCATGCACGATGCCTACAAGATCAACATCGTTCCGACGGACCCCTCCAACTATCGCTCTATGAGAGAAGTATACGGATTGGATCCGGCGCTGAGCGAATAATCATTAGCAGCTAACTGGCGTCCCATCCTGGAGGCTCACTTCTTCAGGATGGCGGCTCCGCTGCATTCATTATCTGTCTGGAACGATGATTTCCCCTTTCCGGACAGGTGATTTCCAAAACACCGGACAGGCGCTTTCAGCGCACCGGTATATTCATTTCAGAAGACGAAAGAATGCGAGCCGGGAAGGAGGAGCCATGCCGAACAGAACGAAATATGACCTGGAAGCATCCCTGAAGAAGCTGCTTCTGCAGAAGCCCCTGGACAGGATTACCATCAGCGACCTGACTGCGGACTGCGGCATCAGCCGGATGGCCTTTTATTATCACTTTAAGGATATTTATGATCTGGTGGAGTGGGTCTGCCTGGAGGATGCGGCACGGGCGCTGCAGGGGAAAAAGACCTATGATACCTGGCAGGAGGGACTGGAACAGATCTTTGAAGCGGTACTGGCAAACAGGCCCTTTATCCTGAATGTTTACCGGTCGGTCAGCAGGGAACAGATTGAAAATTATCTGTTTCAGCTCACCCGTGCGCTGATCCGGGGCGTGGTGGAGGAGAATGCTGACGCAGAACGCCTTACGGAGGAGGAAAAGACGTTCATCGCAGATTTTTACAAGTACAGCTTCGTAGGCGTCATGCTGGACTGGGTACGGACGGGCATGAGGGAGGATTATCATGAAATCACGGAACGGATCAGCACGGTGATGCGGGGAAACATTGCCAATTCCATCCGGAATTTTTTATCAGATGCGTCCCGATGATAAGTTTTTTATCAGACCCTCCGTTCTGTAAATGGAAAAGGAGATGGAACCGTCCTATGATACGGACAGAAACAAAAAGAGCCGCACACAACGGATAGAAAGGATGGTTTCATATGACAAAAAAGGGAACGAAGCTGGGAACGGCATCTGTACTTCTGGCAGGAGCAGGCGCGGCGGCGCTGGCAGTCAGGCGGTCAAAGGAAAGCGCGCAGAAGAAAGCGCAGCCTGTTTCCGGTGAAAAGAGCACCTTCCGCAACACGGAGCTGGGAAAGAACGCCAGAAACAGCAAAGGCATCTATTACAGCAGCGGCAACTACGAAGCCTTCGTCCGGCCGGAAAAGCCGGAGGGAGTGGAGGAGAAAAGCGCCTATATCGTGGGGAGCGGCCTGGCTTCCCTCGCGGCGGCCTGCTTCCTGGTGAGAGACGGCCGGATGCCGGGAGAAAACATTCATATCCTGGAAGCGATGGACATCGCAGGCGGCGCCTGCGACGGCATCAACGACCCCACGAGAGGGTATGTGATGCGGGGCGGAAGGGAGATGGAGGATCATTTTGAATGTCTGTGGGATCTGTTCCGCAGCATCCCCTCTCTGGAAATTCCCGGCGCGTCTGTGCTGGACGAATTTTACCGGCTGAACAAGCACGATCCCAACTATTCCCTTTGCCGGGCCACGCAGAAGCGAGGTCAGGATGCGCATACGGACGGAAAATTCAACCTGAGCCGGAAAGGCTGTATGGAGATCATGAAGCTGTTTCTGACAAAGGATGAAGACCTGTATGACAAGACGATCGAGGATGTGTTTGACGACGAGGTATTTTCCTCCACGTTCTGGCTGTACTGGCGGACCATGTTCGCCTTTGAAAACTGGCACAGCGCTCTGGAGATGAAGCTGTACTTTCAGAGATTTCTGCATCACATCGGCGGCCTGCCGGATTTCAGCGCGCTGAAATTTACCCGCTACAACCAGTACGAATCCCTGATCCTTCCCATGCAGCGCTATTTGGAGGAAGCGGGAGTGGATTTTCAGTTCGGCACGGAGGTGACGAACGTGCTTTTTGAGCACAGAGGCGGGAAAAAGCTGGCTACGGCGATCGAGTGCAGGACGAACGGCACGGAAAGGGGGATCCTCCTGACAGAAAAGGATCTGGTGTTCGTGACCAACGGAAGCTGCACGGAGGGCACCATTTACGGAGACCAGCATCATGCGCCGAACGGCGACGCCGAGGTGAAGACCAGCGGCTGCTGGAACCTCTGGAAAAATATCGCAAAGCAGGATCCGGCCTTCGGACGTCCGGAAAAATTCTGTTCCGACATTGCAAAGACCAACTGGGAATCCGCTACCGTGACCACGCTGGACGACAGGATCCTGCCCTATATCACCAATATCTGCAAACGGGATCCCAGGACCGGAAAGGTAGTTACCGGCGGCATCGTGAGCTGCCGGGATTCGGCGTGGCTCTTAAGCTGGACGATCAACAGGCAGGGACAGTTTAAGAAACAGGATCCGGAGCAGGTCTGCATCTGGCTTTACGGCCTGTTTACGGATGTGCCCGGGGATTTCGTAAAAAAGCCCATGAAGGACTGTACGGGAGAAGAGATCACGCAGGAATGGCTGTATCACATCGGCGTTCCGGTGGAGCAGATCGAAGAGCTTGCCCGAAACAGTGCGGTCTGCGTGCCCACGATGATGCCCTATATCACTGCCTTTTTCATGCCGCGGACAAAGGGGGACCGCCCGGATGTGATCCCGGACGGCTGTGTCAACTTTGCCTTCCTGGGACAGTTCGCCCAGACGCCGAGAGATACCGTTTTTACCACGGAATATTCGGTGCGCACGGCAATGGAAGCAGTTTATGGCCTGCTCGGCGTGGACAGAGGCGTACCGGAGGTCTGGGGCAGCGTATACGATATACGCGATCTGCTGGATGCTTCCGTGAAGCTGATGGACGGAAGCTCTCCGCTGGACGCCGGACTTCCGGGGCCTCTGAACGCTCTGAAAAAACCGTTTTTGCATCTGATCCGGGGAACGGTGATCGAAAAGCTGCTTGCCGATCATGGGGTTGTGCCCCAGGAAACGCCGCCGGCCTGTTACAGCATCATATTTCCTTCGATTTCATCATAGTTGATCTTCCGGACGGTCCCGTCCTTCAGCTCAATGGTGACGGTTCCGTAAGCGCCGGTCCCCTTTCCGTCTTCGTAGGAAATGGAGCGGATGGGGAAGAGTTCCTCGTCGGTGAAGTCCTCTGCGCTTTCCTTCGTGATCACCTGAGAGATCATCACATAGGGTTCCCATCCTCCGTACTGCTTTTTAAAGGTGGAAGAAGCATAGAGAACGATGGAACGGTCGGAATCCGGATTGGTTCCCTTACTGGTAAGCAGGTTCAGCTCCTCCCAGCCGTCGTAAACGGTCATCGCCATCTGACGGTCCTTTCCTTGAGAGTCTTTTCCCTTCAGGATAATGGCCTTTGCGGTCTTCGTTTCAGCTCCGGACAGATAGGAAGCGGCCGTCAGCTGTTCTCCGGCGGGGCGGATGATCTGTGTGCCGTTGTCCGGGAAGCCGTAGGAACCGAGGGTGAAGGTCACGGGCCTGCGGTGCAGCTTGTGGCGGTCCGCCCGCATCACGCCGCAGGAAACCGGAAAGTCCGCCAGGTTGACGGCCTGCATCCAGTGCTCCTCCGTATTCATATCAAAATGAAAATACTCTCTGCGGTACAGTACGCCGTCCCGCTCTCCGGACCAGAAGATCACGTTGGGGGTCTGGAGCGTGTCGGTGGTTACATCCTTCAGGATATACTGCTGTGCTTCGACCTCGCCCACCCGTACGGGCTCGCCCTTCTGCGGGACCGGGGAGGATTCCCAGGGATATTTGGTGTTGAAGGAAAGCTTTCCGTAATTCCACATTCCGTGGAGATCGCCGGGATCCTTAACCACCTTTCCGGTGCGCAGCACGGTTTCTCCGTTGGCTTCATGATTGGTAAAGCAAAGGGCGGGACCGTTCAGAACGGTGTCCTTCACCTGGCCGGGACCCAGCTTTTCCCAGGTGCCGTTATTTTCCTTTGCGGTCCAGAACGGATGATCCGCAGGAAGATGCAGGCACAGGAAGGCCTTCCCCATCCAGAAGGGAGATTCCGCGCAGGAATAGCCCTGCACCAGGGGAGAAAACTGACCATAGAAGCCCAGCGTGAACGCGCCCTTATACAGCACGTCGTCTCTGGACAGAAACTGCATCAGCGCGCCGGAGGAGATGCGTCTGGCAAGTCCGGGATCAGCAGTCGGATGCTTCAGGAACAGATTGCCGTCGAAGGCGCTGGTGGAGGCATTGCGGTAGATGTTGCTCCTGCCCCACATGTTGGTGAAGCCGTCCCTGTCGAAAAAGTCCGCGTAGGTTTTCATCAGCTGATTGGAGTGCTCCTCAAAACGGGCTGCGATGTCCGGCGCGTTTTCATAGCCGTACCACTGATTCCAGATGGGGGCATATACGTTGAAGGCCCAGCAGGAATAGTAGTCAAAGGCATGTCCATCCCGATACCAGCCGTCTCCCACATAGAAATTCAGAACGGCCTGGGCGTGATCCAGCATCACATCCTCTTCGATCGGATAGCCTTCCATGTGCAGAAAAGCCATGTCCAGCATGTTGAACAGACGCCAGTTCTGCGGTACGGTGCTGGCATGGGCGAAGCCGGTGAGGAAGGCGGCGATCAGGTCCTTTTCCTCCTTCGTATACGTGGCCCAGATCTCGTCCCGGCAGATCCACAGACAGATGACCAGCGCGCAGGTTTCCACCGTCTGCTGATAGGAGCGGAAGGGCTGGTTTCCGGTCATGGCCTGAAGCTGTCCGTAGGTTCCCGCCGATACCGGATCTTTCGGTGTACAGGTGCGCAGCACCTGGCTTTTGTAATACTCCCGCATGGAATACCCGCAGACAGTCAGCTCCGGATCGTCATGGATCAGGGGAGCAGCGATAAAAAAGCTCCTGGCAAGGCCTTCGAACATTTCCGCCTTTTTCTCCGTTTCCAGAGCATCGGGGGAAGCGTTCTTATGAGGATAGGTGATCTCCGTCTCCTTTCTGGGAAGCACTACCGGATCCTCAAAATGGGCGATATTCTGAAAGATTCCGTCCAGCAGGTACTTCCCCGCTTCGATCCAGCTTTCCCGGACCAGCCCGGTATAGGGGCTCCTTTCAAAATCGAGTGTCTGAGGCTTGAATGCCATAAAAACCTTCCTTTCTGCCGCAGAAAGCGGCTGACCCTGCAGACGGCGATGATACACAGGCCGTCCGCGTACAGGACAGAGGGCGGGACCGCCTGCATGCGTCCCGTATGCGGTCTGAGATCCGCATCCCCCTTTTACCAGATAAAGATCTCGTGACCCGTCAGCTTCCAGATGGCTTCGATGAAATAGTAATCGCCATAGATGATGGGGAATTCATGTTCCGCATCGTGGAAGGCGGCAGTGCATTTCTGCACGATGGAATCCCGGCCTTCGTCCCAGTCACAGCGCTTCGTATCCAGTGTGTACAGAAGGGTGACGGCCGCGTCGCGGTAGAGGCTTCGCTCCCGTCCCTCCAGGCATCCGGAGATCTCCAGAAGGCCGCAGGAGGCGATCGCCGCCGCTGTGGAATCCTCCAGTGCACAGTCCTCCGGCTGCCGGAAGTCCACCGGGATCAGTCCCGTATCCGGGATATTCGCCAGAAAATAATTGGCGACCCGCTTGGCGCAGGCCAGATATTCCGGATTCTTTGTATGAATATAGCTTAAGGTGAAGCCGTAAAGCGCCCACGCCTGCCCTCTGGTCCAGGAGGAGCCGTGCGCATAGCCCTGTCCGCCATAGGAACGGATGTATTCTCCCGTTTCCGGATTAAATTCCACGATATGCTTTGCGGAGCCGTCCGGACGGATAAAATATTTCATCGCCGTATCTGCGTGATCGGTGGCGATGCGCAGATACCTGGGATCCCCCGTCTGCTCATGAGCCCAGTACAGAAGCGGCAGATTCATCATGCAGTCGATGATGGCCCAGCCCGTTTTTTTCTCTTCGCCCCAGTCGTTCCAGGCACGGATGAACCGTCCTGCCGGATTATAGCGTCCGGCCATATTGTCTGCTGCCAGCCGCGCCCGGTTGTAGGACTTCTCATTTCCTGTCAGCCGGTAATTGACCACGGACGTGGGAAGCCACCGGAAGCCGCTGTCGTGGTCCATCCCCCGGTGGTCCATCAGGCACTGATCCAGCTTATCCTCCACCTCTTCAGCCATTTCCCGATACATTTCGTTCTTTGTGGCATGATAAAGCTGCCACAGGATCCCGCCCCAGAATCCGTTGGTCCACCAGCACGGATCCTTCCGGCTCAGATCGTTAAAGACCCCGTCCTTTGCCGTATAGGGAAGCGTATGCCGGTTTCGTCCGGCGGTTGAAAGCATCTTGGTGCAGATCCTTTCATACACCCCTTCCAGCCATTCCTTTTCCCTGATCTCTGCTTTGATCATTCCGCCTTCCTCACTTTCCCGCCGCCCGCCGGAGGCGCTCAGGCTTCTCTGTTTCCCTCCTCCGGGCGGCATGCTTTTCTAACGTTTTATGTCCTGAGCGGCAGCGCATTCCCGTGCGGAACGGAAGGGATACACTGCCTATTTTATGCAGTTATTGTATAATATTGACTGAAAAAATATAATAGCCTATAATATGAGAAAACTAACGGATTCTGTTATCGCGGCCGCCGTAAGAAGCTGCCGCCGGGAGGAATACATGTATCGAGCGATTCAGGGAGGCTGCGGGGCGGCACACCCGAGAGCCTTTCGCATGTCCCGGCCGGAGGGACTTTCCAACTATGTTCTCCTTCTGATCCGTTCCTGCGGAGAATTTGAGATCGATGGAACAGGCTATATGGTCCTGCCGGGGCATGCCGTTGTCTTTGCGCCGGGAACGCCTTATTCCTATGGAAATTCCCAGGGAGAATATCTGGATGACTGGCTTCATTTCGAAGCGGAGGAGGATTCCCGTCTGCGGGAGCTGAAGCGGATTTTCAACCGGCCCTTTCCCGTGCCGGATCCGGGAAGCTGCACCGCTCTGATCCGGCAGATCCTGTGGGAAACCTCTTTCGCTCCGGAAAGGTATGCGCAGGAAAACGTGGACGCGCTGTTTACCGTGCTCTTCAATCATCTGCTTTCTTCCTGCGAAGAGGAAACGGCCGAAAAGGCGCCGAACCCCTACCGGGAGAAGCTGCAGGCGCTGCGGATGGAGCTGAAGAATTCCATCACCCAGAGGCATGACATCCGGGAATGCGCAGGAAGGATCGGAGTCAGCCCGTCTTATTTTCAGCATCTGTATACGGACTGCTTCGGCGTGCCTTTTCAGCAGGACCTGATCCGGATGCGGGTGGACTATACCAAATACATTCTGACGGCGACGGACCTGACGCTGGAGCAGGTGGCGGAGCTGTGCGGCTATGCCGGAACGGTGCATTTTTACCGGCAGTTCAGGCAGGTGACGGGGACGACTCCGGCAAAATTCCGGAAGAGACCGGTATGAGGAGAGAGAAGATGAAGGAACAGTTTGCAAGAACAGCCCTGCTTCTGGGAGAGGCGGGCATAGAACGGCTGGAGCGGGCGAAAGTGGCGGTCTTCGGGATCGGCGGCGTGGGGGGATATGCGGTGGAGGCGCTGGCCAGGAGCGGCGTGGGACATTTTCTCCTGGTGGACAGCGACCGGGTAGCGCTGTCCAACCTGAACCGCCAGATCATCGCTACCCTGGGCACGGTGGGGCGTTATAAAACACAGGTCATGAAGGAACGGATCCTGTCCGTCAATCCGGACGCGCAGGTGGAGACGAGAGAATGCTTTTTTCTGCCGGAGAACGCGGAGAAATTTGACTTCACAGGACTGGATTATGTGGTGGATGCGGTGGACACGGTAACGGCCAAGCTGGAGCTGATCCTGCGGGCCCGCCGTTTCGGCGTTCCGGTCATCAGCAGCATGGGAGCGGGCAATAAGCTGGACGCTTCCCGACTGGAGGTGGCCGACATCTATGAAACCAGCGTCTGTCCCCTTGCCCGGGTGATGCGCCGGGAGCTGAAGGCCCGCGGTGTGGACCGGCTCAAGGTGGTCTATTCCAGAGAAGAGGCGAGAAAGCCCGCGGCCGAACAGGGGCCTGCGGCTGAAATGCCGGCCTGCGGCCGCCGTTCGGTCCCGGGCAGCGTGGTGTTCGTTCCGGGAGCCGCAGGACTGATCCTGGCCGGAGAAGTGGTCCGGGATCTGTGCGGAGTGTGACGGCAGGCAGATGACCCGAGCTCAGTCTTCCGGCGGCAGAAGCGCGTCGCAGCCCTGTACGGTCCGGACAGCCTGCAGTCTGTCAGTGCCCACACATAAAAAAAGTGAACAGACCGGCCGGCCGTTCACTTTTTGTCAGAAGTCAAGAGTTTTTCATCACAACGCTTTCCACAATATCCGCCACATGCTCGCAGGCGTCCGCGCATTTTTCCAGATAGGAATAGATCTCCCTCCAGGTCATGACAGTCATCGGATCGCTGCAGGTGGTATGAAGCCGGCGCATGCTGTCAATGTAAACCTTGTCCGCTTCCTCTTCCATGGAGTTGATCTTGATGATCTGCTCATGCAGCTTCTTGGAATGACGGAAATCTGCGAATTCTTCCATCATCACCTTTACGGCCTCGCAGCAGCGGCATACGATCCGCATCAGCTCCAGCGCGTCGGGCCGGATCTCCCGGATGTTGTTGTAATAAATGCGGATCAGAACGTCTTCGATATTATCTGTCAGATCATCAATGTTCTGACTCAGCAGCATGATGTCCTCCCGGTCGATGGGAGTGATGAACGCCCGGATCAGCATGTTGAGAAGCGCATGCTTTTCCATATCGGCGGAATGCTCGATGGTATGGATCGCTTCCATCCGGGCGGACATCTTTTCCATGTCGAAATCCGCCATCGTTTCCTCCAGCATATGCGCTGCCTGGCAGGAGAAATCCGTACATTTGATAAAGCTGTTGAAATAAATACTGTCCTGTTTTTTCGCCATATCTTCCTCTATTTCCGCCGCCCGAGAGGCGGCATTTCATTCAGAGAAGCGCGGGGCGCTTCCCGCCTTTGCCTCTGCCGCCCGGGGGCGGCATGTTATTTCAGGAAATGCTCTGCATTCCCGCTCCGTTCATATCAGAAAATCGCAATGAAAAGCCTGGCCATGATGAAGCTGATAAGTCCGCAGCCCGGGAAAGTGAAGATCCAGGTGAGCATCATGTCCTTCACTACGCCGAAGTTGACGGAAGAGAGCCGCTTGGCCGCTCCCACGCCCATGATGGCGCTGGTCTTGGTATGCGTTGTGGAGACCGGTATGCCGGAAAGGCTGGAATACAGCAGGCAGAGCGCCGCAGAAAGATCGGCGGAAAAGCCCTGATACTTTTCCAGCTTCACCATATCCATACCCACGGATTTGATGATCTTTTCACCGCCCACGCTGGTGCCGAGCGCCATTACGATACTGCACAGCAGCATCAGCCATACGGGAATGGTAGCGCCCTCCACACTGTTTTGGCCGCTGCTGAAGGCAACGCCGAGAAACAGAACGCCGATGAATTTCTGTCCGTCCTGTGCGCCGTGCATGAAGCTCATGGCGGCGGCTCCGAAGATCTGCGCTCCCTTGAAAAAGCGGTTGGTCTTGCGCCGGTCGAGTCCCTGGCAGATCAGCGTTACAACCTTGCAGATGAGCCAGCCGGAGATCAGGCCGAGAGCGAGACTGAGCACCAGGCCGTAGAGCACCTTCGCCCATTCGGACATGTTGATGCCTCCGATGCCGCTCTGGATGGCAATGGCTGCGCCGGAAAGGCCGGCGATCAGGCTATGGCTTTCACTTGTGGGAATGCCGAAATAAGAGGCTCCCACGCTGTAGACGACGATGGAAAACAGCGCTGCGCACAGGGCGATCAGAGCGTCTCCGGAATTGCCGCCGAAGTCTACCATATTGCTGATTGTGGAAGCAACGGAACTGTTGATCTGGGTCATGACGAATACACCCAGAAAATTGAAGAATGCGCTCATCAGAATCGCGGAACGGACATTCAAGCAGCGCGTGGTGACGCAGGTGGCAATCGCATTCGGGGCATCCGTCCATCCGTTGACAAAAATGACGCCCAGGGTGAGAACCACTGTGATCAGCAGGACAGGACTGGAAGCCATCCCCTGAAGGAAGGCCGAAAAAGAAACGTCCATAGAAAACTCCTCTCCTCATTTGTGTGCAAATTTACACAAAATACACCTAAACTATACATGATTCATACAAATGGGTCAATAGGGAACTTGAAAATAAAAAGGGTTTGAAAAAACCGAGTTACCGTTTATAATAAGAAAGACAGAAGAAGAAATGAGATTATGACCGCAGCGCCGGATCGCAAATCCGGCGCGCGTTCCTCAGCGCAGAAACGCTTCGGAATGGAGGAAAAGATGGTTTTCAGCTCGATGATCTTTATCTGGGCTTTTCTGCCCGTTGTTTTCATATTGGACAGACTGGCCGGCCTTCCCGGCCTGGCAGCTTCGGAAGAAAAAGGACGGACAGAAAAGAAGGGGAGCAGAAGGAAAGGGCGGACGGATCTTTTCCGCAGCAATCTCCTGCAGAACATCCTGCTTCTGATCGCCAGCCTTTTTTTCTATGCCTGGGGGCAGCCGGATTATCTGTGGCTTCTTCTGGTTTCCATTCTTGCCAATTATCTGCTGGGATGGCTGCTGTCCTGCCGAAAGGGAGCGCTTTCCCTTCGGGTCGGCCGCGCGGCTGTACTGGCCGCAGGCATTGTGGTGAATCTGGGAATCCTTGGCTACTATAAATATTTTAATTTTTTCGCAAACACGCTGAACAGAGTCTGCGGCATGCAGCTGCTTGAGATGCGGCAGATCGCGCTTCCCCTCGGCGTTTCCTTTTTTACCTTTCAGGCGCTCACCTATCTGATCGATCTGTATAAGGAAAAGATCCCCGCTGAAAAGAATATCCTGAACATGGCGCTTTACTTTTCTTTTTTCCCAAAGATCACCCAGGGGCCGATTGAAAAGTACCGGGATTTTGCGCCTCAGCTTGCCGGACGCAGGCAGACGCTGAAAAAGACGGCAGAAGGGATCCGCCGTTTCATTTACGGACTGGCGAAGAAGGTGCTCATCGCGGATACGCTGGGCGCATGTGTGGACACGATCTACGGCTTTGAGATCGGAAACGTGAGCGCCGGATTTGCCTGGATCGCGGCGCTGTTCTATTCTCTGCAGCTGTATTATGATTTTTCAGGCTATTCCGATATGGCGGTGGGGCTGGGGAAGATGTTCGGCTTCAGCCTGTCAGAAAACTTCGACTATCCCTATCTGGCGTCCTCCATCACGGAGTTCTGGCGCAGATGGCACATGACTCTTATGTCCTGGTTCCGGGAATATCTCTACTTCCCGCTGGGCGGCAGCAGGAAGGGGAAAATCCGTACCTATCTCAATATCTTCATCGTATTCATGGCTTCCGGGCTCTGGCACGGAGCGAGCTGGGATTTCATCTGCTGGGGCCTTTACCATGCTCTGTTCCAGGTGGCGGAACGCCTCGGGCTGGGAAAGCTTCTGGAAAAAACGAAGGCGGTAAAGCACATTTACGCCTGCCTGGTGGTATGCGTCGGGTGGGTGTTCTTCCGTGCGGGCGATATGCTGCTGGCGCTGCAGTATATCAAACGGATGTTTCTTCCCTGGATGTATACGGCATCCGGTTACGCGGTGCAGGAGATCGTGGATCACCGTGCCATGCTGGCCTTTGTCTGTGCCGTTCTGGGATGCGGGATCGTGCAGAAGGCATTCCGGCGCTTCCGGGACAGCGCGGCGGAGCTGGTTTTCTGCATGGTTCTGCTGGCCTGCAGCATCATCGTCATGGTGAGCAGTACCTACAGCGCCTTCCTGTATATGAATTTCTGACGGCGGAAAAAAGAAGGAGACGCCGGAAAGGAGACTGCTATGACAAAAGGAAAAGCGGCAGCATGGCTGATCTGCTTTGCGCTCATGCTGCTCGGGCCGGGAGCGGTTTATCTTTTTGCCCGTCCTTATCTGAATACGGAAAATACGGAGAACCGGCAGCTCGCTGCAATGCCTTCTCTGTCTTTTGACGGGGTGAAAGGATTGGCAGACAGCCTGAAGGCCTTCCCGGACCTGTTTGACAGCTTTTATAATGACCATGTGCCCTTCCGCAGCCAGCTCATCGAGCTGAACAGCATCCTGAGCGTGGAGCTTTTTGAGGATTCCGCTTCGGACAGTGTGGTCCTGGGGAAGGACAACTGGCTGTTCTACACGGATGAGGAGAGCATCGAAGATTATAAGGGGACGAACCTTTATACGCAGGAAGAGCTGGACCTGATCCGGGATAACTGTCTTGCCTCAAAGGCCTATCTGGAAAAAAGAGGGATCGAATTTGTCATCCTGATCCCTTCCAATAAAGAAGATATTTATTCGGAATATCTTCCGGACCATATCACGAAGCGCGGGGAGCTGACCCGGGCACGGCAGGTGGTGGACTGCCTGAGGGAAGCGGGGATCAGGGTGGTCTATCCGCGGGATGAGCTTCTGGAGTATAAGGACGCTTATGACCTGTACTGGCACTATGATACCCATTGGAACAATCTGGGCGCCTATATCGGGGCAAAGGCTCTGCTTGCAGAGCTGGGCATCCAGGTGCCTGAGGTGGAGGAGCTTACCCTTGAAAACAGCACCTTTTCCGGCTATGACCTAGCGGGAATGATGAATCTGAAGAGTTATTATGAAAACCGTTATCCTGCGGATGTGAACTATGTGGTGTCCGGCTATCCCACCAACAATATGACGGTGGTGCAGGCCGATGACGCCACAGAGCTGATCTACCGGTCCGACGCGCCGGATGCGCGGCGGCTCTTTATGGTGCGCGACAGCTTTGCGGGGAGCATGGCGCCTGTGCTGGCGTCAAACTTTTCCTATACTTATATGCCCCACTGGAATGGCTGCTTTGAACAGTCCATGATTGATGAACAGCAGCCGGATATTTTCGTTTACGAGGTGGTGGAACGGCGGCTGGACATCCTGCTTTCCTTCCGGCTGTCGGAATAGAAAGAGGAAGGGAGCGGCACGGCAGAGACTTGTGCGGCACCCCGAAATGAGGAACGATATGGCAAACAATAAAGGAAAACAAAGCAGCTTCGTCATGCAGGCGGGCATCCTGGCCGCTGCCGGCATCATCTGCAAGATCATCGGAATTCTGTACAGAAGCCCTCTGGCCCATGTGATCGGCGACGAAGGCAACGGCTACTATTCTTCGGCCTATGAGATCTATACCATCATCCTTCTGGTTTCCTCCTACAGCATCCCGTCCGCGATCTCCAAGGTGATCGCGCAGCAGCTCGCTCTCGGAAAATACCGGAATGCGAGAAAGATCTTTCACTGCGCCCTTCTGTATGTGGTGGTGGTGGGAGGAGCGGCCAGCATCCTGACGCTGGTATTTGCCGGCGTGCTGGTGGGAGGCAATTCGGTGCCGGTTTTGAGGATCTTTGCGCCCACCATTTTCTTCTCCGGGATCCTCGGCGTTCTGCGCGGCTATTTTCAGGCTCACGGCACCATGATACCCACCTCTTTTTCCCAGATTCTGGAACAGATCCTGAATGCGGTGATCAGCATTCTGGCCGCTTTCCTTCTGATGCGCATGGTGGCGGGACAGGATGATACCACGATCGCCATCTACGGCGCTTCCGGAAGTGCCATCGGAACAGGGGCGGGGGTTCTTGTGGCCCTTTTGTTCATGCTGTTCATTCTGGCGCTGAACCGGCGTATTCTGGCCAAACAGGTGCGGCGCGACCGCAGCGGGGAGCTTCTGGAGACGCCGGAGGTATTCCGCATCATCATCACCATGGTGACGCCCATCATCCTGAGCACTTTCATCTACAACTGCAACAGCTCTCTGAACCTGACGATCTATACGCGGATCATGGAATATGTCAGAGGAGTGTCTGAGGCGGACGCTTATACCCAGTACGGACTGTTTTCCGGTAAGGCAAAACAGATTTCCAATATTCCCATTGCCCTGGCATCCGCCATGTCCACGGCGATGATCCCGGGAATATCCGGAAGCTTTGCCCGGAAGGACATCCGGGAGACCAACCGGAAGATCGCCATGGCGGTGCGGACCACGATGCTCATTTCCATTCCGGCGGCGGTGGGGCTCGCGGCGCTGGCGAAGCCGGTGGTGCTGCTTCTGTATCCGCAGAAGGGATCGGTGGACATGGTATCCTGGCTGCTGGCGGGACTGAGCATCAGCGTGGTGTTTTATGCCGTTTCCACCATATCAAACGGCGTTCTGCAGGGCATCGGAAAGGTGAACCTGCCCGTGATCAACGCGGCCATCGCTCTGGTCGTGCAGACGGTGGTCCTGGTCCTTCTGCTGCTGTTTACGGATCTCGGCCTGCACAGTCTGGTGATCGCCACGGTGCTCTATTCCTTCCTGATGTGCATCCTGAACGGATTTTCCGTAAAAAGGCAGCTCGGCTACCGGCAGGAGGCGGTGAAGACCTTCTGCATCCCCTTCTGGGCATCGGTGATCATGGGAGGCGCGGCCTTCGGCATCTACCATGGTCTGTACCTTCTGCTGCCGGTGAACGTGGTCTGCCTGGCAGCTGCCCTTCCGGCAGCGGCAGCGCTGTATTTTGTGCTGGTGATCAAAATGGGAGCGGTGGAGGAACGGGATCTGCTGGCTCTGCCGAAGGGAGCTTTCCTGGCGGCAATGGCCCGCCGCTTCCGCCTGATTCCTTAAAAAAATCGGAAAAAGCTGGACGAATCCGGGCGGGCGCAGTACAATATTGAAAGCTTTGGCAAAAGGATCGAAGTTTACAGGAACCGGATGCTGCCGGCAGGACGTTTCCGGCAGCGAAGAATGAAGGAGAAGAGTTTCATGGCAAAGATACAGAAGAACGGGAAAGGGCTGGCGTATTTCTTTCGCAGGACGGCAGCCGTCTGCGGCGTTCTGGCCCTGACGGTATCGGCTCTTGCGGGATGCGGCGCAAAGCAGAGCGCACAGACCCAGCAGGTCGCCTCCGCCGGAGCACAGACAGCGGCAGAGCAGACACAGCCGGACGTCCCGGCGGAACAGACCTCTGAGGCAGCCGGGACAGTTGACGCGGCCATGGAGGCCAATGAAGAGAGGGCCGCGATGGTGGAAAACGACGGAGCACACAGCTTTCTGACCGGGGAGCCGTCAGATCCGGAAGAGGTGGAAAAAAGGCCTTTGGCCGTGATGCTCAACAACCGGGAGGAGGGCTGCCCGCAGTATGGGATCGGAGAAGCATCCATTGTCTATGAGGCGCCCGTAGAGGGAAGGATCAGCCGCCTGATGGGGCTGTTCGAGGATTACGGCGCTCTGGACAGGATCGGTTATATCCGTTCCAGCCGTGACTATTTTGTGTACTGCGCGCTGGAATATGATGCCATTTACGCTCATTTCGGCCAGGCAACGCCTTATGTGGGAGAGCTTCTTAACAGTGACCGTGTGGACAATATCAGCGGGGCCGTAGCAGGGATCGATCATCCGGCGACAAATACCTTCCTGCGCACCAGTGACAGAAAGGCGCCCAACAACGTCTGCATCGACGTGGAGGGGCTGAAGAAGGACATTGACCGGTTCGGCTACAGCCAGACCTATCACGATACCCACAGAGCCAAGTTTGCCTTTGCCGCGGATGGAGAAGAGGCTGAAAATGCCGGTGCCACGGAGGCTTCGGTGCTCTATCCCGGAGGAAAGGAGAACAATCTGGAAAACGGCTACAGCCTGGTGGAGGCCAGATTTGAGTACAACGAAGAGGACGGAAAGTATTACCGGTATCAGTACGGCGGCCCTCAGATCGATGAAAGGACAGGAGAGCAGCTCGCCTACGACAATGTGATCTTCCAGTACTGCTACGGAGAGGTACGGGATGAGAACGACTATCTCGCCTTTGAACTGCACGGGGATAAGGGAATGAAGGTTCAGGTATTCACCGGCGGAAAAATGACGGAAGGCACCTGGTCCCGCTATTCCGATAACGATCCCGCCTATTATGTGAACGCCGAAGGCGATCCGATCGAGCTGAACCAGGGAAAGACCTGGATCTGTCTGATCTGGGATAAGTATGCGGACGATGTGGTGATTGAATAGGAACGGGGTGAACAGATGAAGCGGATATGGAACAGCCTGCGTCTGGCATTTTCGATGTATTCCATCCTGCCGGCACGTCAGGTCGAAAAAACGAAGGAAAACATGAGGTATCTCCTCTGCTTTGTGCCGTGGGTGGGCGCGGTCATGGCATTTCTGATCGCGGAATGGAGGATCGTTCATCCCTACCTGCTGAATTATGAGCTCCTGCGCTCCGTGATCTGCGTGATGATCCCGCTGCTCCTTTCCGGCGGCGCTCACATGGACGGCTTCTTCAGAACGGTGGATGCCCTTTGCTCTCACCAGACCAGAAAGGGAAAGCTGGACATCCTACAGGATTCTCACAGCGGCTATTTTGCCATCATCACCTGTGTCAGCTATTTTCTGATCGTGGTCGGACTGTGGAGCGAGATGCCCATCGACGGATGGCCGGTGGTGGTGTTCGGCTTCATCCTTTCCCGTTCTCTTTACGGTCTGTCCATTCTGTGGTTCCCGCACACCAGGGAGAGCAAATGCTCCCTGTATGTGCCGGAGGACGGAAAAGGAAAGGCGGTCGTAACGGCGGTGCTTTCGCTGTATACGGTTCTGTGCGTATTCTTTATGCTGCGCATGGATCCGGCGGTGGGGGCAGGCTGCCTGGCCGGAGTGGTCCTCGCATTTCTGTATTATTGCCGGGTGGCGTTCCGGCATTTCGGCGGGATCACGGAGGATATTGCCAGCTTTTTTGTACAGGTCTGTGAGATCCTGGTCCCGATCATGGCGCTTCTGGTCTACCGGATGCCCACAGATCTTACCGGCTTTTAAAAGAGACGCAGAAGAATGACCGCCGGCGTTTCCGACGGCCCGTCCCGCTGTCCGCAGCGGTGAAAGGAGAAGAAGGGATATGGTATCGGAAAAATATAAAGCGATGCTGGGCGGAAAATCAGTGATCCGGACGCTGTCCGAGTTCGCAGCGAAAAGAGGAGTCCAGATCGGCTATGAGAACGTATTTGATTACAGCCTCGGCAATCCGTCTGTGCCTGTGCCGCAGGAATTTACGGACTGCTGCATCAGGCTGCTGCAGGAAAAGGACCCCATGCAGATCCACGGCTACAGTCCGAGCCTGGGGATCCAGTCCGTACGGGAGGCAGTCGCGGCTTCCCTGAACCGGAGATTTGGAATGAATTACGGCCCGGAGCATATATTTATGGCATCCGGAGCGGCCGGAGCGCTGGCTCATGCCTTCCGCGCTGTTACGGAACCGGGAGACGAGATCCTTGGCTTCGCTCCCTTTTTCCCGGAATACTATCCTTATGTGGAGGGCACCGGAGCGGTTCTGAAGATGGTCCCCGCAGATACGCGGAGCTTTCAGATCAATTTTGACGCATTTGAGGAAATGCTGAATGAAAAGGTGATGGCTGTCCTGATCAATTCGCCAAACAATCCCTCCGGTGTGGTGTATTCTGAGGAAACGATCCGCAGGCTTGCCGGCCTCCTGGAAGAAAAGCAGAAGGAATACGGCCACGATATTTTCCTGATCTCCGATGAGCCTTATCGGGAGATCGTGTTCGACGGAAATTGCACGCCTTATGTTTCCCGTTATTACGATAATACGATCTCCTGCTATTCCTTTTCCAAATCCCTTTCCCTTCCGGGAGAGCGCATCGGCTATGTGGCGGTGAATCCCGCCTGCCGGGAGGCGGAAACGATCGTGAACATGTGCGGTCAGATCTCCAGAGGAACGGGGCATAACTGTCCTCCCTCCCTGATCCAGCTGGCCGTGGCACAGGTCATCGACCGGACGGCGGATCTGTCCGTATACGAGACCAATATGAAGCTTCTGTACGACTGTCTGGTGCGGCTGGGCTTCACCTGCGTGCGGCCGGGCGGAACCTTCTATGTATTCCCGAAGGCTCTGGAGGAGGATGCGAATGTGTTCTGCCGGAAGGCGCTGGCATACGACCTGATCCTGGTACCGGGAGATACCTTCGGCTGTCCCGGCTATTTCCGGATGGCCTACTGCATCGATACGGAGAAGGTGATCCGCTCCCTCGATGCGCTGGAGCGCTTCGTGCGGACGGAATACGGCGGACGGAAGTAGAGCAGAAGCAAGGCCGGATGACTCACCCGCCCTGCGGCCGGAGAAAGGAGAACATCATGTATCAGGCAGGACTTGTATTGGAAGGCGGCGGCATGAAGGGAATCTATACCGCCGGCGTACTGGATTTTTTTCTGGATAAAGGACTGGAATTTTCAAGCTGCTACGGCGTATCCGCCGGTGCGTGCCATCTGTGCAGCTTTCTGTCGAAGCAGCGGGGACGGGCCTATGACATCAGCGTAGATTATCTGGAGGATAAGAATTACTGCAGCATATCCAGCCTCCTCCGGACGGGAGATCTGTTCGGCGTGAAGATGTGCTATGACGATATTCCCAACCGGCTCAATCCTTATGACTATGACGCCTTCAATGCCTATCCGGGAAGAGCTTTTGCGGTGGTGACCAATATTGAGACCGGCAGACCGGAATATCTGCGCCTGCGGGAGATGCACCGGGACATTCTCGCGGTCCGGGCGTCCGCTTCCCTCCCCCTGGTTTCCAGAACCGTTCGGATCGACGGAAAACCGTATCTGGACGGAGGTCTGTCTGACAGCGTGCCGATCATGCATTCCATTCTGGACGGAAACCGGAAGAACGTGGTGGTCCTGACCAAGGAGGTCGGGTACCGCAGAGAGCCGGCCGGGAATCTGGGGCTGATCCGGCTCAGATACGCGAAATATCCGAAGGTATATGAACTGATGGCCGGCCGGCATGTGGCATATAACCGGATGCTGGATTATCTGGAGGCCCAGGAGAAAAACGGTCAGGCATTCGTGATCCGCCCGCAGAAAAAAAGCGGCGTCGGACGGGTGGAGAAGGATAAGGAAAAGCTCCGCCTGCTTTATGAAGAGGGCTATCAGGAAGCATCGGAAAGCTATGAGCGGCTGATGGCCTATCTGGAGGAGAAGTGATGATTGAATTTTTAAAAGCGATCCTGTTCGGCATTGTGGAGGGAATCACCGAATGGCTTCCCATCAGCAGTACGGGGCATATGATCCTGCTGGACGAATTTGTTTCCCTTGATGTTACCCCGGAGTTCTGGGATGTGTTTCTCGTGGTGATCCAGCTCGGCGCCATCCTGGCGGTGGTCATTCTGTTCTGGAGCAAGATTTTTCCCTTTGATTTTTCTGCGAAGGGACGAAAAAAGGGCGTGATCCGGAAGGATATTTTCCAGATGTGGTTCAAGGTCATCGTCGCCTGCATTCCGGCCATGATCTACGGCCTTCTGCTGGATGATCTGATCAGCCCGTATCTGTATAACGCGACGGTGGTGGCTCTCATGCTGATCCTGTTCGGCGCGGCCTTTATCGTGATCGAAAACTGGAACAGGGGCAGGAAACCGAGGGTGAAGAGCATCGCAGCTCTGACTTACAGGGATGCGCTGCTGATCGGTCTTTTTCAGCTCATTGCGGCCATTTTCCCCGGGACCTCCCGTTCCGGGGCGACGATCGTGGGCGCGCTGCTGATCGGCGTCAGCCGTACCGTGTCGGCGGAATTTACCTTTTTTCTCGCGATCCCGGTCATGTTCGGCGCAAGCCTTCTGAAGCTGGTGAAGTTCGGCCTCGCCTTTACCGGTGCCGAGGCTCTGTTGCTGGTGACCGGTATGGTCTCCGCCTTTGTCGTTTCCATGCTGGTCATATCTTTCCTGATGAGTTATATCAGAAAGCATGATTTCAAGGTGTTCGGCTGGTACCGCATCGTGCTGGGCATCCTGGTGCTCCTCTATTTTTATGTGATCGCATAGCAGACTTTTGCCGTGACCTTTGTCATGACGGAAGCAGGGACAGAAGGGCCCGTCCTCCGAAGCCTTTTCGGAGAGGCGGGCCCGGACAGTTTCAGAGGATGCCGGAGAAGACCTTTTTACAAAAATTTTACATCGGGCCGGGTGCATTCCCGCAGCAGGACTGTTACAATAAAAAGGGAGAATGGGCGCCTCCGGACGGGGCGGCTGCCCGGGACTTCGGCGGAAGGATTCTGCCGGCACGGAAATGGAGAGAACAGCATGCAGAAAATATTTGTGATCGAAGATGATGAAAATATCCGCAATCTGGTGAAGATTGCCATGGAAGGGTACGGCTATCAGGTCGCGTCCTTTGAAACGGCTGAGGAGGCGCTGGAGGCGCTGGAGAAGGAAAAGCCGGATCTGGCGGTTTTTGATCTGATGCTTCCCGGCATGGACGGCCTGTCCGCCATCCGGCTGATCCGGGAGCGGACGGACAGCCTGAAGAACATCCCCATCATCGTCCTGACGGCCAAGGACAAGGAATATGACAAGGTGGTCGGACTGGACGGCGGAGCGGATGACTATATGACCAAGCCCTTCGGCGTACTGGAGCTGGCGGCCAGGATCCGTTCCCTTTTGAGACGCGCTACGGAAAGACAGAGCATGAAGACGGAGGGAATCGTGAGCCTGGGCGGCCTGACCGTGAATACGGATGCCAGGGAGGTCAGCATGAACGGCTCTCCTGTGGTGCTTACCTATAAGGAATATGAACTTCTGATGTACCTGGTAGATAACCGTTCCCGCGTGGTGGAACGGGATGAGCTGTTAAACAAGCTCTGGGACTACTCTGCCGACATCGAGACGCGCACCCTGGACATCCATATCCGGACGCTGCGGCAGAAGCTGGGAGAAGAGGGGAGCAAATACATCAAGACGGTCCGCAGTGTAGGTTACCGTTTTGTGATCCCGCAGGAAACGGAGAATCAGACGGTATGAAACGGGCAGTCCTTCTCAGATTTGTTGTGATCCTGCTGCTGGCTCTGGCGGTCAGCGGAGCTTTTTCTTACTATTTTATCGGAAGAAACATGCTTCAGCATGATATGTCCGCCATGCTGAATACCATCCATGCGGTGGATTATGCGCTGGATTATGAAGGAGATCTTCAGGCTCAGGTGGAACAGCTGCACGCCGCAGCCATGGATGAAAATTCCCGGATCACGGTGATCGCATCCGACGGTACGGTAGCCGCGGACAGCGAGATCGATCAGCCGGATGTGATGGAAAATCATCTGGAACGCGAAGAGGTACAGGAGGCGTTCCGCTCCGGGACGGGCAGTGATACGCGCAGCTCGGAATCCGTCGGGAAAAATATGCTGTACGTGGCGGCACGCTCCGGGAACGGAAACTATGTGGTGCGGATGGCCGTTCCCTATACCAACCTGATCGATTATATTCTCAGCATCTTTCCGGTCCTGCTTTTGGGAACGGGAATATCCTTTGCCGTGAGCGTGGTGATCGCGATCCGGTTTTCCGATACCATTACCACGCCGCTGAATGAGATTTCTGCGGAAATGGAAAAGGTGCGCGGAGAAGAGCCCGATTTTACCTTTAAAAAATATAAATATAAAGAACTGAATGTGATCTCGGAGACCACCATGAAAATGGCGGCGGAGATCCGGGCCCACATGGACCAGCTGGAAAAGGAAAAGAAGATCCGGCAGGAGTTTTTCAGCAATGCATCCCATGAGCTGAAGACCCCCATCACCTCGGTGCGCGGCTATGCGGAGCTTCTGGACCAGGGATTTATTCAGGATGAGGCGACAAAAAAGGATTTTTATGCCCGTATCCTGAAGGAAACGGACAACATGACGAATCTGATCAATGACATCCTCATGATTTCCAGACTGGAGGCAAAGGAAGCGGAGGTGACCTTCTCCACCGTGCGCATCGGTCCCCTTTTGTCGGAGATTTTCGAGTCGATGGAGCCCATCGCCGCAGATTATCAGGTCATGCTCCATAAGGAGTGCAGCCCTGTCGCCATAGAGGCCAGCGCAAAGCAGATGCGGGAACTGATCATGAACCTGGTCAGCAACGGGATCAAGTACAATCATCCCGGAGGCAATGTATGGGTGGAAGCCTGGTCGGAAAACGGAAAGCTGTACATCCGTGTGAAGGATGACGGATGCGGGATCGGACGGGAAGATCAGGAGCGCATTTTCGAACGCTTTTACCGCGTGGACAAGGGAAGGAGCAAAAAGATCGGAGGCACCGGACTCGGACTTTCCATTGTCAAGCACATTGTGGAATATTACGGCGGAAGCATCAGGCTGGAGAGCGAGCCCGGAAAGGGAAGCTGCTTTACCATCGAACTTCCTTTCAGGAAACGGATCTGACTGCCGCAGGTTACTGTTTGCCGGCAAGCCGGCGAACAGTAACCCGGCCCGTCATTCCGGATCGCCTGCGGCGATGAACGGTCCAGGTCCGAGCCGTAACGCTGGCAGAGGCAAAAGTGGGCAGATAAGTTGACAAGTTGGCGGTTTTGCAGTAAACTGGCTTCATAATTCAGGTATTTTACTGCTCAGTTGCGCTTGGAAGATGATCATATACCTGGATCGAAGGAAATCAGTTTCAGTTTCCTAAGGAGGAGAGACGTTATGACAGAAATCAAGAAATCGGAAGAAAAGGTGACCGCAAAGGAAGACGCGGCGAAAACCGGAACAAAAGCAGCTGAGAAGGCGGCGGAGGTGAAGGCGCCTGCTGCAAAGAAAGCGGCCGCACCGAAGAAGACCGCAGCAAAGAAAGAGACTGTTAAGAAGGAAACCATAAAGAAGACTGCTGCAAGAAAGACAGCAGCAAAGGCGGCAGCGGCAGAAGCCGTTCCTGCTGTTCCTGCAGCGGACGAAAAGGCAGCTGAAGAGAAGCCTGTCAAAACTCCTGCGAAGAGAGGCCCGAAGAAGAGCACTGAGGTGAAGGGAAATGTAACGGTGCAGTTCGCCGGAAAGTCCTACTCCACGGATGAGCTGGTAAAGATCGCGAAGGATGTCTGGAAATATGATCTCGGAAAGGACGAGGCTGACTTCAGGAGCGTTGAGCTGTATGTAAAGCCGGAAGAGAGCAGCGTTTACTATGTGATCAACGGAGATATTACCGGAAGCTTCAATATCTGATATTTGAGAAAGAAAAATGACCGGAAAAATAGGGGGCATGGCCTGCAGGCCATGCCCCCTTTATGCTCATAAGCTCATAGCTTTATGAAAGGCTCCGGCGACAGCTCTTTTCGGGAAAACGCTGTCAGCGCATCGTAACGATGCTGGTAAGATCCACTCCGGCCATAGCGGATGCCTGTGCGACATAATTCGGATCTCCGGCATGCTTGTAAAAGTCATAAGCCATTTTCGACTGAGCGCTTCCGTTCAGAAGGCCGACGGCCATACCCTGAACGATCTCCACCGCTTCATCCATTTCTCTGGAAATGATCAGGCCGTCCACATAACGGTTGCTGATCGCCTGCAGATAAGCATAGGTAACGGCAATGGCCTGCTGCTGCTCTCCGTTCAGGGAAGAATAACCCACCTCGGAAAGCTTTACGGTACGCACAGCGCCGGAAGGAGAAAGAAGCTCCGGCTGGGAAAGGAAATCCGTGATGACGTCGATATTCTGCATGGTCACATACGGAGAACTCTGGCTGTGGGTAGCATAGCCTGTGGGCGTCCAGTTGTTCGGATCATACAGAGGAACATTGTAGGGATGGCTGGACAGCCTCCAGTCGATATTTCCTTCTGCCCGGATATAATCGTTGAAGGCGACCAGGAAAGGACGGGAACCGTAATACTGTGCCGCATTGGAGGCTCTGGACCACTGCTGGTCAGTCGCTACATAAACCCGTGCATTCGCATTTTCCGATCTCAGTCCATTGTACATAATGCGGAAGGCTTTGGCGTACTCCGCAGCATACTGATTCACATCTGAGGACTGCATGTAGTTCCACATCTGACGGGCATTGACCTCATTGCCGATGATCCAGTTGTCCACAGTACCGTGACCGGTATTGGAATAACGCTGGCCGAGGAAGGAGGCGACCGCAGCCAGCTTCTCAGCTCCTGCCTGGTCGGCAGCATTTAACGCATAATAGTTGGCGGCAACACCATCGCGGGCCAGAGGGTGGATCAGCGTGGGATCCGCTCCGAGATCGTTCAGGACGATAAAGGTGACCTGAATGCCCTGCGCGTTCAGCCTTTTGGCGACAATGTCATATTCGGAAACCACCTGTGCATTGAAATGCCAGGTCTTGCCATTGTACTGATAATCAATGCCGCCTCCGCTCGTGATCCGTCCCAGCAGAAGATTGTAGGTAGCCTGCTGGACGCCAAGGTCAGTCAGATTGTTTGCGTTCAGAAGCTGGGCAGCAGGAAGGATTCCTTTGATGCCGCCGTCCCGTCTCGCCGCAGTATGGGAAGCGCAGGCTTCCGGGTTGGTGATGTAGACGGAGTTGGACACTGCCGTGGGCACACCGTTCTGAATCGCCACAATGGTGAATTTTTTGAACAGATTGCTGTTGGCGGTGTTCTTATTTAAAGGAAACGAAAAGGTGGCGGTCCCGTTGGGCGCCTGGGCTACCTCTACGCCCTGCGTGCCGGATTCATAGGGCGCCTGCGCATACAGATGAAGAATGCCGTCTTCGGAAGAAACCGATGAGGTTCCGGTCACTACGACCTGATTCCCCTGTATGAGAGCGGAAGTCAGTGATGCGCCTGCGGCTGCATCGGCCTTCATGCTCGGAGCAAGGAGCAGGACAAAGAAGACCGCCAGAGCAGGCAGGATGAAAAAGGAACAGCGTTTTTTCATGGTGTTTGATCCCCCTTTTAAATTGCGGCAGAATTTCCGGCAAGAAACGCAGCCCGTCCGGAGCTGCCGCTGATAGAAGTAAACGGTGTTACCGTTTGTCCCCCGGCAGAATGGAAATGACATCCGGTCATACCGATCACTCCGCGGCAGGCGGATGCTTTCGTCCGTACCATGTCCATACGGCCTGCACAGGGAATGCGCAGATCCGGCCGGGCAGTAACAAACCAGCTACAACTACAGCATATAACGGTGGATGATATTATGCAAATCTTTTTTTAGAAAAGGACGGAAATATCGTTACTACTCAGCCAGGTCTGCGCATTCACTGCGCAGACCGTACGAAAGCAGACCGGCTGGAAGCATCCGGCCTGGCGCGAAGCGCTTGGAATGGCCGGATGCTATTACAGCTCTGCCGAAGGCTGAGCTGTAACGAAATATCGGCGGAGCCTCAAGGCCTGGGGCCTTTCGCTATGTGGCTGTCGCCGCATGTCCGCGGGGGGGGGGGGGAAGCCACGCAGGCTCAAGGCCTGGGGCCTTTCGCTATGTGGCTGTCGCCACATGTCCGCGCGGGGGGAAGCCACGCAGGCTCAAGGCCTGCGGCCTTTCGCTATGTGGCTGTCGCCACATATTCATGCCGAAAAGTAGCGGCCGGAGAATCCGCAAGCGGCTTCCCGGCCGCTACTTTTCGGTATGACTGCGTGGCTTGTAGAAAAAATAAAAAATCGTTGACAACGGGTAGGAGAAGTGCTAATGTATGTTCAGAAGGTGTTAGCACTCTGATTGGTTGAGTGCTAACAACCCGAAATGGGGTGACAGTTTGATGGAAGGAAAATTGGATGAGCGGAAAATGAAGATCCTGCATGCGATCATCCGGAACTACCTGGAAACGGGGGAACCGGTGGGAAGCAGGACGATTTCCAAGTACACGGATCTGAATCTGAGTTCTGCTACGATCAGGAACGAGATGGCGGATCTGGAGGAGCTCGGTTACATCATCCAGCCCCATACGTCTGCCGGAAGGATCCCTTCGGATAAAGGCTACCGTCTGTATGTGGACAGCATGCTGGATGAGAAGGACAGAGAGGTAGCGGACCTCAGGGAGCTGCTTGTGGAGAAGGAAGATAAGATGGATCATCTTCTCAAGCAGGTGGCGAGATTTCTGGCGGCCAACACGAATTATGCGGCAATGATCTCATCGCCGCTTTATCATGGGAATAAGCTGAAGTTCATCCAGCTGTCCAGGGTGGATGAGCATCAGGTCCTGGCAGTGATCGTGGTGGAGGGCAATGTGATCAAGAACACGATGCTCCACGTAGAACAGGCGCCGGACGAGGAGACCATGCTGAAGCTGAACATCCTGCTGAACACGCACCTGAACGGAAAGACTCTGAACGAGATCAATCTTGGGATGATCGCCAAGCTGAAGCAGCAGGCGGGCATCCATAGCGTGATGGTAGGAGAGATCGTGGATGCGGTGGCGGAGGCCATACAGGCTGACGAGGATCTGGAGATCTATACCAGCGGCACGAACAACATCCTGAAGTATCCGGAGCTGGCGGATAAGGAGAAGGCCAGCGAACTGATCACGGCCTTTGAAGAAAAGAAGGCATTAAGTCAGATCGTTCAGGAAACACTGGCGGATGAGAGCAGCACGGGGATCCAGGTTTATATCGGAGAGGAGTCGCCGGTGCAGACCATGCGGGACTGCAGTGTGGTTACGGCCACCTATGAGCTGGGAGAAGGCATGAAGGGAACGGTTGGAATCATCGGCCCGAAAAGGATGGACTACGATAAGGTGGTCGGCATCCTGAAGAATCTGATGAGCCAGCTGGATGCTCTGTATCATAAAAAGACTTAGAGAGCGGCGGCTGACCGCACGCTGGAAATGGAGTGAAGCTGAATATGGAAAAGCAGGATAACAGGAATCAGGAAGAAGATCTGGATACCGCTTCCGAAGCGAAAGCGGGAGAAGAGGACGGCGCTGTGGAGATTCCGGTAGAGGATGGAAATTTCGAAGAGGAAGACGGCTGCGAAACTCCTGAAGAAGAGACGGAGGAAGCGCAGCAGGAGGACGAAGCGGAGCAGGAATCCGGAGCGGAGGAAGCTGATGCACCGGATGCTGCGGGCAGCGCGAAGGAGGGCTTTTTCCGGAAGAAGAAAAAAGATAAAAAGGAAGAAGCCATGAAAACAAAGATCGATGAGCTGGAGGACCGGGTGAAACGCCAGATGGCGGAATTCGAGAATTTCCGGAAGCGCACCGATAAGGAAAAGGCAGCAATGTTCGAGACCGGAGCGAAGAGCGTGATTGAAAAAATCCTTCCGGTGGTTGACAACTTCGAAAGAGGTCTGGCAGCCGTCCCGGAGGAGGAAAAGGGCAGCGCCTTCGTGGAAGGGATGAACAAGGTATATAAACAGCTTTTGACCGAGCTGGATAATATGGGCGTCAAGCCCATAGAGGCTGTAGGTCAGGAATTCGATCCCAATTTTCATAATGCAGTGATGCATATTGAAGACGAGAACCTCGGTGAAAACGTGGTTGCGGAAGAATTCCAGAAGGGTTACACATACCATGACACCGTGGTAAGACACAGCATGGTTAAGGTTGCAAATTAAGGCTGGGCGAAAGCCCATGGAATAGCCGCCCGGACGGCGGAATGGAGGAGTTTATTATGAGCAAAATTATCGGTATTGACCTTGGTACAACAAACAGCTGCGTGGCAGTTATGGAAGGCGGCAAGCCTACCGTTATCGCAAACGCGGAAGGCGCGCGCACCACGCCCAGCGTAGTGGCGTTTACAAAGACCGGCGAGAGACTGATCGGTGAGCCTGCAAAGCGTCAGGCCGTAACGAACGCGGAGAGAACCGTTTCTTCCATTAAGAGACATATGGGAAGCGATTATAAGGTAGACATTGACGGAAAGAAGTATTCTCCTCAGGAGATTTCCGCAATGATCCTGCAGAAGCTGAAGGCTGACGCGGAGAATTACATCGGCGAAAAGGTGACGGAAGCGGTCATCACCGTACCCGCCTACTTCAACGACGCACAGCGTCAGGCCACCAAGGACGCGGGCAAGATCGCGGGCCTGGATGTAAAGCGTATCATCAACGAGCCTACGGCCGCTGCTCTGGCTTACGGCCTTGACAATGAAAAAGAACAGAAGATCATGGTATACGACCTGGGCGGCGGTACCTTCGATGTGTCCATCATCGAGATCGGCGACGGCGTTATCGAGGTTCTGGCAACCAACGGCGATACCCATCTGGGCGGCGATGACTTCGATAACAAGGTCATCGACTGGATGGTGAGCGAATTTAAGAAGCAGGAAGGCATTGACCTGTCCGGCGACAAGATGGCCATGCAGAGACTGAAGGAAGCGGCTGAGAAGGCGAAGAAGGAGCTGTCCAGCGCCACTACTACCAACATCAACC
Source organism: Candidatus Eisenbergiella intestinipullorum (assembly GCA_019119815.1). Taxonomy (GTDB): domain Bacteria; phylum Bacillota; class Clostridia; order Lachnospirales; family Lachnospiraceae; genus Eisenbergiella; species Eisenbergiella intestinipullorum. Next base: position 28,198 of record DWWH01000018.1, read on the forward strand.
TGCCCTTCATTACGGCTACGGCAGAAGGCCCGAAGCATTTTGATATGGACCTGACCAGAGCGAAGTTCGATGAGCTGACCCATGATCTGGTTGAGAGAACGGCAATTCCGGTACAGAATGCTCTGAGAGATGCGGGAATCACCGCTTCCGAGCTTGGAAAGGTTCTGCTGGTAGGCGGATCCACCCGTATCCCGGCTGTACAGGATAAGGTAAAAATGATGACCGGTCATGAGCCCAGCAAGAGCCTGAACCCGGATGAGTGCGTTGCAATCGGCGCTTCCATTCAGGGCGGCAAGCTGGCAGGCGATGCGGGCGCAGGCGATATCCTGCTTCTGGATGTTACGCCTCTGTCCCTGTCCATTGAGACCATGGGCGGCATCGCAACCAGACTGATTGAGAGAAATACCACGATCCCGACCAAGAAGAGCCAGATCTTCTCCACGGCTGCGGATAACCAGACGGCCGTTGACATTAACGTGCTGCAGGGCGAAAGACAGTTCGCGAAGGACAACAAGTCCCTCGGCCAGTTCAGACTGGATGGAATCCCGCCGGCACGCCGCGGCGTTCCGCAGATCGAGGTTACCTTCGATATTGATGCGAACGGCATCGTAAACGTATCCGCAAAGGATCTGGGAACCGGCAAGGAACAGCATATTACAATCACCGCAGGCTCCAACATGTCTGAGGATGAGATCAACAAGGCGGTAAAGGAAGCTGCCGAGTACGAAGCTCAGGATAAGAAGAGAAAAGAAGCGATTGATACCAGAAATGAGGCGGATTCCTTCGTATTCCAGACCGAAAAGGCGCTGGAAGAGGTCGGCGACAAGATCGCGGAGTCCGATAAGGCGACGGTGCAGGGAGACCTGAACGCCCTGAAGAGCCTGTTGGAGCAGACCAAGGATCAGGAGCTTACGGATTCTCAGGTATCTGAGATCAAGGCTGCACAGGAGAAGCTGATGCAGAGCGCGCAGAGCCTGTTCTCCAAGGTTTATGAGCAGGCACAGCAGGCGGCAGGCGGCCAGGCAGGCGCAGGCCCGGACATGAATGCGGGAAGCGGCGCAAATGCAGGCGGTTCCGCTCCGGAAGATGATGTGATTGACGGAGACTTCAGAGAGGTGTAAAATAGCGGGTGGTCCGTAAAACGCGGTATCCTTAAGAAAAAAAGACGGAATGATACAACACCAGGGGGCACGGCCGTGTCCCTTGATGTTGTGTGCTCCTGTCCGATTTCAGAAGCTTTGGAGGATTGAAACAGATGGCGGAACAGAAAAGAGATTATTATGAGGTCCTTGGCGTTGACAGGAATGCCGATGAGGCCACATTGAAAAAAGCATACAGAGTCCTCGCCAAAAAGTACCATCCGGACACCAATCCCGGCGACAAGGAAGCCGAGAAAAAATTCAAGGAGGCTTCCGAGGCATACGCTGTTCTGAGTGATCCGGAGAAAAGGCGTCAGTACGATCAGTTCGGCCATGCCGCGTTTGACGGAAGCGCAGGAGGCGGCTTCGGCGGTTTTGATTTCAGCAGCGCTGATTTCGGCGATATTTTTGGCGATATATTCGGAGATTTCTTCGGAGGCGGTTCCCGCAGGGGAGGACGCGCCGGAAATGCTCCCATGAAGGGCGCGAACCTGCGTACCAGCGTCCATATTACCTTTGAAGAGGCGGTGTTCGGCACCACCAAGACCATAGAACTGAATGTAAAGGAAGAATGCAAGACCTGTCACGGCACCGGCGCAAAACCCGGCACCCAGCCGGTTACCTGCCCCAAATGCGGAGGCAAGGGCCAGGTGGTATTCACCCAGCAGTCTTTCTTCGGTACCGTGCGGAATGTGCAGACCTGTCCGGACTGTAACGGAACCGGCAAGGTGATTAAGGAGAAGTGTACAGACTGCCATGGAAGCGGATATGTGCCCATGCGCAAGCGGTTTGAGGTGGATATTCCGGCAGGAATCGACAACGGCCAGTGCAAGAGGCTTGCCGGCCAGGGTGAGCCGGGCGTCAACGGCGGCCCCAGAGGAGATGTGCTGGTGGAGGTCATTGTGGGACGCCATCCCATCTTCCAGCGCCAGGACTACAACATTTTTTCCACCGTTCCCGTATCCTTCCCGGTGGCCGCGCTGGGCGGCGAGGTGCTGATCGATACTGTGGACGGCAAGGTGGTCTATGATGTGAAGCCCGGAACCCAGACGGATACCAAGGTACGTCTGAAGGGCAAGGGAGTTCCTAACCTGCGCAACAAGGATGTGCGCGGCGACCATTACGTGACCCTGGTGGTTCAGGTCCCCGACCGGCTTTCCGGAGAGGCGAAGGAGCTTCTGAGAAAGTTCGACGAGGCCAGCGGAGACAGCCTGAACGCGGCGAAGCGCATGATGGGCGAAGCTCCCGAAGGAAAAGAAAAGGAAAAAGAAGGAAAGAAGAGAAGAGGCTTCTGGAAGTAAGGCCATACAGGCGGCCGGGACCGGGACAGGTGAACTGTGCGGTTCCGGCTTTTCGTTTACGCATGTTTCCCGCGGAAAGAGCGTTCTGGAAAAGGAGGAAGGTTGAAAAATGCGCTCGATGGCGTATTATTTAACCAGGATTTGTACAGAAGCGTCACAAATCCTGTGAGCGTGCCGGATTGGAGATTCGGCGCGCCTCAGCGTAAAACGCTTCGGCAAGGAGGCAAAATGAAGCTGTTTTCCCAAAAAGATCCGGTTCAGGCTGAACTGGAGAAACTGAAGAAGCAGGAAGGGAGATTTCTGGAAAAAAACAGGGAACGGAAGGAGTTTTTTCTGAACCGTTTTTTACAGGACAAGATTCCCGACAGGCTTCAGGGAACGCTGGAGACGGCTTTTGCGAAAGCCTTTTCCCTGATTTTTGAAAAAGGGACCGGCATCATCGAAAAGACCTACCATAAAGAAGAACTGGAAAAAGAAAGCAGCATCCGGCAGTATGCGGCGGATGTGAGAGGCGACCGGAAGTCCCTGAAGAGCTTTTCCAGACAGGCGGCGGGAAGCGGGGCAGGAAACACGCTGGCCTCCGCTGCGGCCGGCGTGGGGATGGGACTTCTGGGAATCGGCATTCCCGATATTCCCCTTCTGACAGGAATGATGCTCCGGAGCATCTATGAGACGGCCATTCATTATGGCTTCTCCTATGATACGGAAGAGGAGAAACGCTTCATTCTGCTTCTGATCCAGGGCGCCATGATCCACGGGGAAAGGCTTGAGCGTGTCAATGATGAACTCAATTTTTTCATGGAGCACGGCAGCTTTTCGCAGGAGGAAGGGATGGAGGAACTGATTCGCCGTACCGCAGGTATCCTGTCCGATGAGCTTCTGTATATGAAGTTTCTTCAGGGCATTCCTGTAGCGGGTGTCATTGGAGGAGCGGGGGACGCGGTGTATATGAGCCGTGTCAGCGAATATGCAAGACTGAAATATCACAGGCGGTTCTGTGTGAAAAGACAGAAAAGGAATGGGGATGAACGATGAAAAAGAACCAGAACAGAGTAACCATCAAGGATATTGCCTTACAGTGTAATGTGACGGCGAATACAGTATCCCGTGCCCTTCGGGACGACCGGAAGATTTCGGAAGCCACTATTCAGAAAATTAAGAAAACGGCGATGGAAATGGGATATGTCCGGAATAATATGGCGTCTGCCATGCGCTCAGGCAGCAGCCATCTGATTTCCATTATTGTGGATGATCTTCCCAACCCGCATTATTCCACCCTGATTGACAAAATAGATTATCTGTTGAAGAAAAATGGTTACGATATCATGATTCTCTGTTCCCATGGAAAAATAGAAGAAAGTTTAAAAATGGCGAATCTGTCAATTTCCAATCTGGTGAACGGGATCATATATTTTCCGGATTCCAGTGACAGGAATGTTCCGGAAAGGATAAAGAAAAATCACATACCTCTGGTTCTCGTAGACAGGGCTGTTCCGGGAATTGAAACGGACGTTGTGCGGATGGATGATTATGAGGGAGGAACGCTTGCGGCAAAGTGCCTGTATTTGGCCGGCCACAGGAAATTTCTGTATATCTGCGGGCCGGAAGGAAATGGCGCTCAGCCGCTGAGGCAGCAGGGCTTTCTGGACGGGCTGTCCCAATATGGGATCAGCCCGTCCGAAATCAGAATAATCAGGGGAGATCAGATCTACCCCATACCGGATTCCGCAGAGCTGTTTCATCTGTTGCAGCCGATCCGCTGTACCGGGATTTTTTCTTTTAATGATCAGATTGCCTATTCTGTTATGAATGCTCTGCAGGACCATGGCTATCGTGTCCCGGAAGATATTTCCATTATCGGATTTGACCATATACGCTCCGGAATGCCCTGTCTGCAGCCCCTGTCCAGCATCGGATGTGAGAATGCCGGAGATCTGGCAGAAAGAACGGTTGAATTACTTCTCAGACGTATTGAAAATCCGGAATGTGAATTTATGACTGAAATTCTTCCTGTCAGGCTGTACGAAACGGAAAGTACAGTGAAAAAGATAAAGTGAAACGGATAAAATGAAATAGAAATTATAAGATTAACGTAAATCTTATTGACATTGCTCAGAAATATATATATTATTTGGTTAAAAGGAGGGAAAGCATATGAAAATATATACTTCTGAGTATGACAGGATTGGAAAAAGAAGCCCGATGATCTACGGCCAGTTTATGGAACATTTCCATCGGCAGATTTACGGAGGAATTTATGATCCGGAGAATAGACTGTCGGATGAAGACGGATTTCGGAAAGATGTGCTGAAAGCCTTAAGAGATATTCACGTTCCGATCATACGATGGCCGGGAGGCTGTTTTGTTTCTTCCTATCATTGGAAGGATGCGGTAGGAAAGGAACGGAAGCCGTTTTTTGATAAGGCATGGCGGGTAGAGGAGCCCAATACATTCGGAACGGATGAATATATAAAGCTGTGTCGTAAGATCGGCTGCGAGCCCTATATCTGTACCAATGCCGGAACGGGAACGGCGGAAGAAATGAGCGACTGGGTGGAATACTGTAATCTGGAGACAGAAGGGTACTATGCGAAACGGCGGATTGAAAACGGTTATCCCCGGCCCCATCAGGTGAAATACTGGAGCATCGGGAATGAGAACTATGGAAGCTGGGAGATTGGGGCAAAATCCAAGGAAGAATGGGGAAGGCTTGTCACGGAAGCCGCAAAAATGATGAAGCATGTCGATCCGACGATCGAACTTACCGCGGCTGCTCTGACAGATCTGGACTGGAATATAAATCTGCTGAAGCACAGCGCTCCGTTTCTGAGCTGGATTTCCATTCATCAGTACTGGGACAGGATTCATGAGACCAATACCCCGGCGGCTTATGAGGCGGCTCTGGGATTTACCGGACATACGGAAGACTCCATCCGGAAGGTGAAGGGATTGCTCATGGCGATGGGGCTGGAAAAGAAGATAAAGATCGCCTTTGATGAATGGAATATGAAGGAGTGGTATCATCCAAAGGTACATACGATCGAGCAGGGAGTTACCAGGGAAGAGTATTTATATCCGAGAGATGCCAATGACGATAATTCTCTTTACACAATGGCGGATGCCATATTTACTGCCTGTTTTCTGAATGCCGTGAACAGAAACTGTGATATCGTGGGTATGGCCGCTTTCGCTCCCGCCGTGAATACCAGGGGATGTATTTTCACCTGGGAGGAAGGCATCGTTTTAAGAAGTACCTACCAGGTATTTTATCTATATACCAATTATATGGGAGATATTGTCAGAAACGCAAAATATCAGGATATGGAAACCATATGTGTGACAAGCAGCGACGGGGTAGAGGAGAAGGTTGACGTTGTGGATGTATGCGTAACGGAGTTCAGCGATCGTCCCGGACTGGCGGTGGCCCTGGTGAATAAGCTGGAAACGGAATATACCGCGGTGCAGCTTGATTTTGAGGCTGAGGGAGAGATGACGGGATACTATATCTGTGGAGAAAGTGCTTCTTCCTACAATGACATCGGACGTATGCAGGTAACGGTCCAACAGGAACGGCTTGGGACATTCCACAGGGGTATGGAAGTCTGTCTAAGACCCCATTCGGTAGAGATCATTCAGATCGGATGCCGGAAGTAAGCCTTGTGATATCCGTTTCCTTATGCTAAAATGAAAAACCGGATAATAAGAACGAAACAGACGCAGGTCATCTGGATACGCAAAAAAGGAGCTGACAGCAGCCATGAAATGGAAAAAATTCAGAATCAAAACGGTCACGGACGCGGAGGATATCATCATCAGCACCCTGTATGACATCGGTCTGGAGGGCGCTCAGATTGAGGATAAGGTGCCGCTGACCGCCGCGGAGAAGGAGCAGATGTTCGTGGATATCCTGCCGGAGGGACCGGAGGATGACGGCATTGCCTGGCTCAGCTTTTTCGTGGAAGAGAACGGGGACGGAAAGCTTCTGGTGAACGGAGAGGAAACCACGCAGGAGGCCGTTCTGGATTCTGTGAAGGCGGAGCTGGAAGGGCTGCGCGCTTTCTGCGAGATCGGAGAAGGCAGCATCAGCGTGGATGAGACGGAGGATGTGGACTGGATCAATAACTGGAAGCAGTATTTTCACCAGTTTTATATCGACGATCTGCTGGTCATCCCTTCCTGGGAGGAAGTGGAGGAGAAGGACCGGGATAAGATGATCCTGCACATCGACCCCGGCACCGCCTTTGGAACCGGCATGCATGAGACCACCCAGCTGTGCATCCGTCAGCTGAAAAAATATGTGACGCCGGATACGGTCATGCTGGATGTGGGAACCGGAAGCGGAATTCTGGGGATCCTGGCCCTTATGTTCGGCGCGAAAAAGGTGGTCGGGACGGATCTGGATCCCTGTGCCGTGGATGCGGTGCAGGACAACCTGCAGGCGAACGGGATCGACCCGTCCAGGTTTGAGATGATGATCGGCAACCTGATTACGGAAAAAGAAATACAGGACCGGGTGGGCTACGGCTGCTATGACATCGTTGCCGCCAATATCCTTGCGGACGTGCTGGTGGCTTTGACCCCCGTGGTGACTGCCCAGATGAAGCCGGGCGCCATCTACATTCTTTCCGGCATCATAGACGACAAGGAGAACGTGGTAAAGGAAGCCGTACAGGCTGCCGGGCTGGAACTTGTGGATGTGAACTATCAGGGCGAATGGGTCGGCATCACCGCGAGAAAGCCGGAAGTCTGAGAAAGCCGGCATTGCGCGTTTTCAGAAGCAGGATTCAGACGTCCGGCACGAACCGGGAGTTTGTGCCATGATTGCAAAGCCGCCTCCGGCGGCAGAAACGAGGCGGCATGTATCAGTTTTTTGTACAACCGGAGCAGATACAGGGGAAAACGATCCGGATCACGGGAAGCGATGTGAATCATATCAAAAATGTGCTGCGCATGAAGCCGGGCGAGGAGATTTCCGTGAGCAACGGCGTGGACGGGAAGGAATACCGCTGCGGAATCGAAAGCCTGGGGGATGAGGAAATCCTCTGTACGCTTCGCTTTATCAAGGAGGAAGGGCTGGAGCTGCCTGCCCGGATCTATCTATTTCAGTGTCTGCCCAAGTCGGACAAGATGGAACTGGTGATTCAGAAGGCGGTGGAGCTGGGCGCATGCGCGGTCATCCCGGTTGCGGCGAAACGCTGTGTGATGAAGCTGGACGCGAAAAAGGAGAAAAACAAACTGGCCCGCTGGCGTCAGATCGCGGAAGCGGCGGCGAAGCAGAGCAGACGCCGCTATATCCCGGAGGTCTTTCCCGTCATGAGCATGAAGGAAGCGGCTGCCTTCGCTTCCGATATGGATGTGAAGCTGTTTCCCTATGAGCTGGCGGAGGGAATGGAGCAGACCAGAAGGCTGGTGGACGGGGTAAAGGCGGGCCAGAGCATCGCCGTGTTCATCGGTCCGGAGGGCGGTTTTGAGGATTCCGAGGTGGAAGAGGCCAGAAAAGCGGGCTTTACGCCCATCACTCTGGGAAAGCGGATCCTGCGCACGGAAACGGCGGGCTTTACCGTTCTGGCATGGCTGATGTACCGGCTGGAGGACGCGGAGCCGGAGGAGGCGTGCCGGGAGGGGGCGGATCAGGAAAACCCGGAAAAGGGGAAAACGGCGGAGAACGGCGGAGGAGAAAACGCCATATAATAAAGCAGGCGGACCTCCGAAGGGAGACCGGCCTTTTATCCTTACATTTTGAAATAGAAAGCTGGGAGAAACTATGGAATGCTATCTGGATAATTCAGCCACAACAAGATGCTTTGACAGTGTCGCAGAACTCATGACGCAGGTGATGTGTCTGGACTATGGCAATCCATCCAGTATGCACCGGAAGGGAGTGCAGGCTGAGCA
>DWWH01000002.1 GCA_019119815.1 Candidatus Eisenbergiella intestinipullorum
ATGAAGGCTGCCGCACAGGCTACCTACGGACGCAAGGGCCAGGATGTGGTTGAGAAGAACTGGGCTGCCATCGACGCAGGCGCAAAGGGAATCGTTAAGGTTGACGTTCCGGAAAGCTGGAAGAACTGCGAGGACGAGGGCCTGGATTATGCGGTTGTTACCGAGGGAAGAAAGGACGTTGTGGACTTCGTCAACAACATCCAGACCAAGGTAAGCGCACAGGAAGGAAATACCCTGCCTGTATCCGCATTCAAGGATTATGTGGACGGCTCCACTCCTTCCGGAAGCTCCGCTTACGAGAAGAGAGGCATCGCCGTAAACGTACCTTCCTGGGATTCCACGAAGTGCATCCAGTGTAACTTCTGCTCCTATGTATGTCCTCATGCGGTTATCCGCCCTGTCGTGATGACCGAGGAAGAGGCTGCAAAGGCTCCGGAAGGAACCACTGCTCTGAATATGACCGGAATGCCCGGCATGAAGTTCGCGGTTTCCGTTTCCGTTCTTGACTGTACCGGATGCGGCTCCTGCGCAAACGTATGCCCTGGCATGAAGGGAGAAAAGGCTCTTACCATGAAGCCTCTTGAGACGCAGCTTGATAAGGAAGCGCTGTTCACCTATGGACGTTCCCTTCCTGAGAAGCCTGAAGTGCTTGAGAAATTCAAGGAGACCACCGTTAAGGGATCTCAGTTCAAACAGCCTCTGCTTGAGTTCTCCGGAGCGTGCGCAGGCTGCGGCGAGACTCCTTATGCGAAGCTGATCACTCAGCTGTTCGGTGACCGGATGTACATCGCAAACGCGACCGGATGCTCCTCCATCTGGGGCAACTCCTCACCGAGCACCCCTTATACCGTAAACAAGGCCGGCAGAGGTCCTGCATGGGACAACTCCCTGTTCGAGGACAACGCTGAGTTCGGTATGGGTATGCTGCTCGCTCAGAACGCTCTGAGAGGCGGACTGAAGGAGAAGGTGGAAAGCGTTCTTGCAAACACCACCGATGATGCGGTTAAGGCTGCCTGCCAGGAATACCTGGATACCTATAACAGCGGCGTGACCAACGGAGCAGCTACCGACAAGCTGGTTGCCGTTCTGGAAGGTCAGGACTGCGATGTATGCAGAGACATTGTGAAGAATAAGGATTTCCTGTCCAAGAAGTCCCAGTGGATCTTCGGCGGAGACGGATGGGCCTATGATATCGGATACGGCGGACTGGATCATGTTCTGGCCAGCGGACAGGATATCAACGTAATGGTATTCAATACCGAGGTTTATTCCAATACCGGCGGACAGGCTTCCAAGGCTACCCCTACCGGCGCGGTCGCTCAGTTCGCTGCCGGCGGTAAGGAGACCAAGCAGAAGGATCTGGCTGGCATGGCCATGAGCTATGGCTACGTATATGTGGCTCAGATCGCAATGGGCGCTGACTACAACCAGACCGTAAAGGCCATCGCTGAGGCTGAAGCTTATCCGGGACCTTCCCTGATCATCGCTTACGCTCCCTGCATCAACCATGGTATCAAGAAGGGCATGAGCAAGGCGCAGACCGAAGAGAAGCTGGCTGTGGAATCCGGATACTGGCATATGTTCCGCTTCAATCCTGCTGCTGAGAAGAAGTTCGTTGTGGACAGCAAGGCTCCTACGAAGGACTTCAAGGAATTCATCGGCGGCGAGGTAAGATATGCATCCCTTGCTCTGAAGGATAAGGAGAAGGCTGCGAGACTGCAGGGCCAGGCGGAAGAGAACGCGAAGGAAAGATATGATTATCTGCAGAAGCTGCAGGTTCTGTACGGAGATAACTAATTGAACTACGCCGGGTAAAGCCGGAAGCGTCATGAAAGGGCGCTCCGGTTTTGCGGCTGGCGCCGTGATCGTGTGAACGGTCCTGTTCGCACAGGAAAGAAAGCCGGCTGCCGGAAACGACGCAATGCCGGCTTTCTTTCATATTCGGAGAAAAAAAGCCTTCGGAGCGAAGGAGTCTGGCCGCACCCGTTTCAGAACGCGTACCCTGTAAACATCGGTCTATCAAACAGGAAAGAGGATAAACACAAGATATGTCTAGAGTATCTGATGATGCTACCATTTTGAATATCAAGCACGAGGTGCTTACGGAAGTGGCGAAGCTGGCTTTTGCCGGCGAGCTGGATGAGAAGAAGGATAATATTCCCTTTGACATGATCCCGGGACCCACTGCCCGTTTCCGCTGCTGTATTTACAAAGAGCGCGAGATTATCAGACAGAGAGTAAGACTGGCAGAAGGAAAATGCCCGGGCACGAAGGAAAGCCCGAATGTGGTTCAGGTGATCAACTCGGCCTGCGAGGAATGCCCGATTTCCTCCGGCTATGTGGTAACCGACCTGTGCCAGGGCTGCCTGGCGAAGTCCTGTAAGCAGGCATGCAACTTCGGCGCGATCACCGTCGGCAACGGCCGTTCCTATATTGATCCCGCCAAGTGCAAATCCTGCGGAAAGTGCGCGGATGCCTGCGCTTACTCTGCCATCGTGAAGATCCAGAGACCCTGTATGAAGAGCTGCCCTGTGGGAGCCATGGAAATGGATGAAAACGGCGTGTGCCAGATCGATGATGAAAAGTGCATCCGCTGCGGACAGTGTATCCATGCCTGCCCCTTCGGCGCAGTGGCCTCCAAGGCGGATCTGGTGGACGTGATCAATGCGATCCGTTCCGGAAAGAAGGTTGTTGCCATGCTGGCTCCCGCCGGAGAAGGCCAGTTCGGCCCCGACATCACCATGGCGAGCTGGAGAACGGCCATGAAGAAGGTCGGCTTTACGGATTTTGTTGAGGTAGGACTCGGCGGAGATCTGACCGCTGCCTTTGAGGCGGAAGAATGGGCGGAAGGCTTTAAGGAAGGCAAGAAGATGACCACCTCCTGCTGCCCGGCCTTCGTAAACTATATCAGAAAGTTTTTCCCGGAAGTGGTGGAGAACATGTCCACTACCGTATCCCCCATGTGCGGCGTTTCCAGACTGCTGAAGGCGAAGGATCCCGAGACGGTTACCGTATTCATCGGGCCCTGCATCGCCAAGAAATCGGAAGCTCATGAGCATGGAGTCGAGGGCAACGCGGATTATGTTCTGACCTTCGGCGAGATCCGCGCGATCATGCGCGCGAAGGGCGTGGAGCTTGAGCCGGAAGAGAACTCCAGCCAGGAAGCCAGCATTTACGGCAAGCGGTTCGGAAACGGCGGCGGCGTTGCGGCGGCTGTTCTGGAATGCCTCAAGGAGACCGGCGAGAATACCGACATCAAGGTGGCAAAGTGCAGCGGCATTGCGGAATGCAAGAAGGCGCTTACTCTGCTGAAGATCGGCAGACTGCCTGAGGACTTCATCGAGGGCATGATCTGTGAGGGCGGCTGTGTGGGCGGCCCCAGCCACCACAAGTCCGCTCAGGCGGCAAAGAAGGACCGTGACAAGCTGATCGGAGAGGCTGATGCAAGAGGTGTGCATGAGAATCTGAGCAACTATGATCTGGATTCCTTCTCCATGCATCGCTGATACAGGATTACCGTTGCCATGGACCGCTGATGGCTGCATCGGCGCAGCCGGTGCAGCAGCCGGCCGGCATCGTCATAGACACGTGTTCTGATGTGCGGACGGCCGTCAGGCCGGGGATAAAACAGACCGACATCAGAAAGGAAGATCGCCGCAGAAGGATTTCTGTGGCGGTTTTCTTTCCGGAAAGGGACTTTACATCAGAAGGGAAATCATTTAGAATACTGCTGAAAAGCGCCCCGCATGGCAGCGGGGCCTGCGAAAGCGGAAAATGCCGGGAAAGGAAGCGGATATGAAAAAGAGGGATTGCATAGCGGGGCTGCTGCTGTTTGCTGCCGCGGTGGTCATGGCCCTGTTCGGCCTGTCGCTGTGCGGGGCGCAGGACATCTGGTATGACGAGCTTTTTACCATGGAGTTTACCGCGCAGCCGGTGGGGAGGCTTCTGGAGCTTGCCGCCAGGGATGTGCATCCTCCGCTGTATTATCTCATCGTAAAGGCATTCGTGGAAGCCGTTCATCTGGCAGCGCCGTCCGTTAGCGCAGTGACAGCGGCCAAAGTGGTGTCCGTTCTGCCTTATTTCGGCCTGCTGATCTACTGTGCCGTGCTGGTGCGAAAGAGGGACGGCTGGCTGTGTGCCGGACTGTTTGCTTTCTGCCTGCTTTCCATGCCGCAGCTTCCTGGTTATACTACGGAGATCCGGATGTACGGATGGGCGTTGTTTTTCCTGACGGCGGCCTTCCTGCATATGAGGGAGATCCTCCTGACCGGAAAGCTAGGGCAGTGGGCGGCGTTCTGGGTCTATGGCATCTGTGCGGCATACTGTCATTATTTCGCTGCGGTTTCGGCGTTTTTTCTCTATCTCGCTCTGGCTGTCCTGCTTTTCAGGAAGCAGAAGAAGGAAAAGGAGAACCTTTCCGGAGGCAAGGGCCGGATGAAGAAAATGCTGGTCCCCTGGCTGCTTTGTGCAGCCTTGTCCGTTCTTGCCTATCTGCCCTGGATTCCCAGCGCTCTGAATCAGGTATCGGCAGTGCGGGAGGATTATTGGATCCTGCCGCTGGAGTGGAGCTGCTTCGGCGGCTGCGTGAAGTACGTCCTGAAGCCTTCGACCGGCTATCAGCTTCTGGACTATGCGCTGGCAGTGCTGTTGTTTATCTGTCTGCTTCTGTTCCTTATCCGGGCGCTTTGGAGAAGACGGCAGGAGGAAGAGGCATGGGAAGGTGCGGTCTATGCTTCCTGCGGCATCTGGGTGCTGGCAGGCACGGCTCTGTTCGGGATCGTGGTTTCCTTTGTCATGCGTCCGGTCTTCATTTACCGGTATATGATGCCGGCCCTGGGAGGGTTCTGGTTCTGCTTCGCCTGGTTTGTCAGCCGGCAGAAGGGGTTCCAGAGGCTCATTCCCCTGGTCCTTCTCATCGGCGTGGGGCTGACAGATCAGCGCTCTTTTCTGCAGGGAGAGCTGGAAAAGGCCAGGCAGATGGAATCGACGCTTCAGGCTCTTCACAGCCTGGATGAGGACAGTGTGCTGCTGTTTAATTTTGACCAGGTGCAGGCGGTCGTCAGCTTTTATCTGGACCGGGAGACCTGGCTGTATGGTGGAGAACCCGAAGCGCTGATCGCGGAAATGCTTCCGGAAACAAAGCCGGCCGGAGACGCCGAATGGGTGAAGAACCTTCTGGAGGAAGGACGGACGGTCTGGTTCGTGGGAAGCAATCAGGCGCGGGAGGCGGTGCTGGCGGAGTGGTCGGAGGATGGTATCGTTCCCGTGGAAACAGTGGACAGTCTGCTGCTGGAGCGGTACTGGTTCAACCTGTACCGTCTGACATTACAATAGATATGGAAACAACAGGGCCGGACGGAAGCGGAGAAAAGCGATCTGCTGCGAAGGACGCCCTGAAATGGAGGAGAAGATCATTATGAAAAAGAAGAAACTGTTGTCTGTCTGTGCGGCCATTGTTCTGGCTGTTTCTCTGACGGCCTGCTCGAACGCGGCAGCAGGAACGGAGAGCGCCGCCTCCCGGAGTACGGAAGAGACGGCTGAGGGAACGGAAAGCGCCGCTTCCCGGAATACGGAAGAGACGGCTGCAGAGCAGACGGAAAGCGCTGTTTCTGAGACCGCGGAGGAGACGGCTGCGGCAGAAGACGGACAGGATGGAGAAACTGGCGCTGTGCAGGCGTCTGTGCCCACAGAGGACCGGGCCGGAAATCCCATTACGGTCCCGGAACAGGCAGACAGCATCATTTCCCTCGCGCCCGCGACTACGCAGATCCTGTGTGATCTGGGGCTTGCGGACAGGATCGTGGCGGTGGATACCAATTCTCCCCAGTATGTGGAGGGACTTGACAGCGATGTGCTCCAGTTCAATATGATGGAGCCGGATCTGGAGCAGATCATGAACGCAGAGGCGGATATTGTATTCGTCAGCAATATGAGTAGCCAGGGCGGAGACGATGTTTTTGCGCCCATAAGAGAGGCCGGCATCTGCGTGGCGGAGATCCCGACCTCCGATTCCATCGCGGATGTGGAGGCCGATGTGCAGTTCGTCGCTGACTGTGTGGGAATGTCTGCAGAAGGAAAGTCGCTGGTGGATGGGATGGAGGCTGTGATCGAAGAGGTGAGAGCCATCGGAGAAACCATCACGGAGAAAAAGAGCGTTCTGTTTGAGATTTCTCCGGTTCCTTATCTGTACAGCTTCGGGACCGGCGTGTACCTGAATGAGATGATCGAACTGATCGGAGCCCGGAATGTGCTCGCCGATCAGGAAGGCTGGCTTTCCGTGACGGAGGAAAGTGCGGTGGCCGCTGATCCGGATGTGATCCTGACAAGTGACAATTTCTCCAATGAGGATCCGGTGGCAGAGATCCTCGGACGGGAGGGCTGGCAGAACGTGACGGCGGTGAAGGAAAAGCAGGTGGCCTATATTGACAATGCGGCGAGCAGCCTGCCCAATCACCATATTGTGGATGCTCTGAAGGAGATGGCGAAGGCCGTTTATCCGGATGAGTATGCGGGACTGGAATAAAACATTGCGGAAAAACAGAGTACAGAGGATCAGTAAAAAAAGAAGGCTGCTTTTGCTCTTCTTCATCTGCCTGCTTTCGCTGGCGGTGGGCGCCGGTGCGGGCAGCGTGCCGATTTCCCCGGCGGACGTTCTTGCCATTCTGGGAAACCGGCTTTTTTCCCTGCCTCTTCCGGAGCAGATCTCTGCAAACCAGGTATCGATCCTCTGGAACCTGCGCCTTCCCCGCTGCCTGTGTGCCTTCCTGGTGGGGGGCGCGCTGGCGGCGAGCGGAACGGTGATGCAGTCTGTTTTGAGAAATCCGCTGGCGAGCAGCTATACACTGGGCGTATCTTCCGGGGCATCCCTGGGAGCGGCGCTGGTGATCGTAAGCGGCTTTGCGCTTCCGGCTGTCGGTTTCCTGACCCTGCCGCTGACCGGCTTTGTGTTTGGCCTGGGAACGGTGTTCGCGGTGATCGCTTTCGCTTCACGGATGGACAGGGGGCTTCAGAATCAGACCATCATCCTGACCGGTATGGTGTTTTCCCTGTTCGTCAATGCACTGCTCACCCTGCTCAGCGTTCTGGAGCAGAATTACATGCAGCAGCTCATCCTGTGGCAGATGGGAAGCTTTTCCGGACGAAGCTGGGAGGAAGCGGGGATCCTTTTTGTCGTTCTTTTTGCGGGCGTCCTGTATCTGTGTCTGTTTTCCGGCCAGATGGACATGATGACCTTCGGAGAAGAAGCGGCGCAGACCATGGGCGTGGACACGAAGCGGGGCAAACGGAAGCTGATCGTTGCAGCGTCCCTGCTTACGGGAACGGCGGTCTGCTTTACAGGGACCATAGGTTTCATCGATCTGATCGCTCCCCATGTGGCGCGAAAGGTCTTCGGTCCGGCACACCGGTATGCACTTCCGGTGTCCGTCCTGTTCGGAGGGGCGTTTATGGTGCTTGCGGATCTGGCGGCCAGAACGGTGCTGTCGCCCACGGAGCTTCCGGTGGGAGCCGTGACGGCGCTCATCGGCGCGCCGTTTTTTGCCTGGGTCTATTTTAAGGGAAGAAGAGCGGAAGCCTGAGTCTGACAAACGCTTTCAGAAAGTCAAACGCTTTTCGGAAAGCAGCTTTGGTTCGGATGTACGGCGCCGCAGTGACCGGATGACAGGAAAAGCCCTTCTTCTGTCCGGTCCGAAACGAGGAGAAGGCTATGGCGTGGAGGAAGCCATGGAAAATGAGAAAAGAAAATGGGACACCGGCAGTCCGGCTCTGGAACTGACCGATATAACGGCAGGCTACGGACAGGAGCCCGTTCTGAAGAAGGTTACCCTTTCTCTGAAGGCCGGACAGAGACTGGCAGTTCTTGGCCGCAACGGGAGCGGGAAGACCACGCTCCTGCGGGTGATCGCAGGGCTTCTGCCCTGCAGCGGAAGGGTGCGCATCTGCGGGGCGGACATAAGCGGCCTGAAGCGGGAGGAGCTGGCGAAACGGGTGGCGATGATGAGCCAGTTTGCCGGAGCCTCTCTTCCTTATACGGTGGAGGAGACTGTCAGAATGGGCAGATACGTTCATCGCTCATCCGGACTTTTTTCCGGCCTTGCCGTAGGTATGGGAGAGAAAGACAGGCAGGTGGTGGAAGCCTGCATGCGGGCTGCGGGCCTGTGGGAAAAGAGAAAGCGTCCGGTGACGGAGCTTTCCGGCGGACAGCTCCAGCGGGTCTTTCTTGCCAGGGCTCTGGCCCAGGAGCCTTCCGTGATGCTGCTGGATGAGCCCACGAGTCATATGGACCTGAAATACCAGACGGAGCTTGTGGATCATCTGAAAAAATGGGGGGAGGAGCCGGGACACGCGGTGATCGGCGTGCTGCACGACATCAGCCTGGCGATCCGGCTGGCAGACGTGTTCTGCTTTTTGAAGGACGGGCGCGTCCTGGCCTGGGGGGAGGCTTCGGTCATCACCCCGGAACTTCTGAAGGAAACCTATGAAATGGATGTGGCGGCCTGGATGAAGGAGTCCGCCGGAAGAATGGAGGAAATCCTCAATGGAAAATATCTATCGGAGTCCTGATGAGGCATATCCGTTTCTTGCGGATGCGCCGGAGGACCTGCGCTGCGATTTTGAGCTTTTGACGGACGAACTGGCGAGCCTGACCGGGCTGCTTGCGGCAAAGGTGGAGGAGCCTGCGCTGCAGGAGGAGCTTCTGTGGCTGGATGAGATGATCTATCATGCCAATCCCACGCTGCGAACGTCATTCAGCCTGAAGCCGGAGGAGGTGCAGGCTCTGCGGGAGAGGACGAAGCTTTTGATGCGGGAAGCCGCGGGAACGGTGCACCGCTTCGTCCTTCCCCAGGGCTGTGAGACGGCGGCTCTCGCCCATGTGCTGCGCGTGAAGGCCAAGGAGCTGGTCCGGCTGCTGTACCGTCATGTGCATCAGGGCCATAAGGCGCCGGAGGGGCTGATCGATTTTGCCAATCTGCTTTCCGGTTATTTTTTCGGACTGGCGCTCAAGCTGAACCGCAGCGCCAGAGTGGAGGAGCGGGATTTTATCAGCCGCAATTACTGAAGGCGGAGGACCGGCTGAAAAATTTTTTCAGAAAGCTTCGCGTATAATCTGCCCGGAAAAAGAAAAAATAATCATGTACCCGCACAGCCCTTGCGGCTGCGGGAAAAAAGAAAATCAGGAGGCAGAAGAATGATGGCGGAGCTGAAATGTTCGGTGGACAACTGTACGTACAACAACGACAGGCTGTGCTGCAGGGGAGAGATCTTCGTGGGCGGCAAAAATGCCGGCAGCGAAAAGGATACCTGCTGCGAAAGCTTTCAGCAGAGAAGAGAGGGAACGAGCACCAATGCTGTGAACCCGACAGGAAGGATCTCCATTGACTGCCAGGCGGTGAAGTGCGTATATAATACGGACTGCAAATGCCAGGCGGAGCATGTGGATATCAGAGGCTGCGGCGCGTGCGACTGTAAGGAAACGAGCTGCGCAACCTTCCGGGAAAGGTAGGAAACCATTCATGAACGGCATCTGGCCTGGCGCGAAGCGCTTGGAATGGCCGGATGCCGTTACGGTTCGCCGGCTTGCCAGGGAACCGTAACAGAACGGCAACGGAAAATGTTGCTGCTCAGCCAGGTCTGCGCATTCCCTGCGCAGACCGTACGAAAACAGACCGACTGGCCGGAAAATGTAAAAAGACAGGAAAAAGGATTGACACAGAAGAAAGAGTGTGTTAAAGTACATAAGTACGCAGGTACGGAATGCGGATGATGGTTTAGGAAGTCATCCGGATTTTAACAGCAAGCAGAGTTTCCGCTCTCACCCTATGGCGATCGTGCTGATAGGCGTTCATGTTTCACTGACCGGACGGGAGATTCCGGTTTCTGTTTTGATGAGCGGAGAGCGAAGCTTTCCGTTTTTTTTGTGCGGCAGGCCGGCAGGCTGCGGTACGGCGGAAGGAAAGCAGACGTACCGGCGGATCGGGAGTTGCTGTTCCGGATGCGGCATTCAGGCCGGCATCCGAGGCCGGACAGAGGTCCGGAATCCAGGTTTCTTAGGAGGGTAAGACAATTAGCGAGTTATTTATCAACGAACAGATCAGAGACAGGGAAGTGCGCCTGATCGGAGAGGATGGTGCGCAGCTTGGCATCATGTCTTCCAGAGAGGCCATGAAGATCGCGGAAGAGGCCGGACTGGATCTGGTAAAGATCGCGCCGACGGCAAAGCCCCCGGTCTGCAAGATCGTGGATTACGGCAAGTACAGATATGAGCTTGCCCGCAAGGAGAAGGAAGCGAAGAAGAAACAGAGGACCATCGAGATCAAGGAGATCCGCATGTCCCCGAACATCGATACCAATGATCTGAACACGAAGGTAGGGGCAGCGAGAAAGTTTCTCACAAAGGGGAACAAGGTAAAGGTTACTCTGCGCTTCCGCGGACGTGAGATGGCTCATATGCAGACAACCAAGCATATTCTGGATGATTTCGCCCAGATGCTTTCCGACATTGCGGTGGTGGAGAAGGCTCCCAAGGTGGAGGGACGTACGATGACCATGTTTTTAACTGAAAAGCGTTAACACGTGCAGTTAAAATAGATTTTGAGGAATGAGTACAGGAGGATTTTGTTATGCCGAAAATGAAGACAAGCAGAGCAGCAGCAAAACGTTTCAAGGTTACCGGAACGGGCAAGTTAAAGAGAGCAAAAGCTTATAAGAGCCATATCTTAACGAAAAAATCCACGAAGAGAAAGAGAAATCTCAGACAGGCAGCGATCACGGATGCTACCAATGTTAAGAATATGAAGAAGATTTTACCGTATTTATAATTCGTAAGGAGGAGTTAAAGAGATGGCAAGAATCAAAGGCGGCATGAATGCCAGAAGAAAACATAATAAAGTATTAAAGCTTGCAAAGGGCTACAGAGGAGCGAGATCCAAGCAGTACAGGGTTGCAAAGCAGTCCGTTATGAGAGCGCTCACCTCCTCCTATGCGGGACGTAAGGAAAGAAAGCGTCAGTTCAGACAGCTGTGGATCACCCGTATCAATGCTGCGGCAAGGATCAACGGCCTGTCCTACAGCAAGTTCATGCACGGTCTGAAGCTGGCCGGAGTGGACATCAACAGAAAGATGCTGGCTGAGATGGCTGTTAACGATGCAGAAGGATTCGCTACGCTGGCAGAGGTTGCAAAGTCCAAGATCGCATAAGTATAAAAGAAGCGAAAAGCCTTCAGGAGTTCCGGAAACGGGACTCCTTTTTTATACGAGAGGAAATAAAATTTCCTCTCGTATAAAAAAGGACGCTCTATTGTGGATGCACACTCGCACAAGGGGCAATGATTGCCTGACGGCAGCCGCGCTCGGCGCGGGGCGCCCGACTGCGAATGCGCACACTTTTTTGGAATCAGAGAGGGCGGCCGGAAAAACGGGCAGCCGGAAAAATGGCCGCCCGCTTTTGGCTCTATGCATGGGGAATGTCCGTAAATTCGCTGATCTCCCGGCTGATGGTGCACAGGTCGTCCACACACAGCTCATGCAGGTCGGCGTGGCCGGTGATCCGGGCGAACATTTTAAGCTCCTCCAGGGAGACGTTCAGAAAGTTGGCGACCCTGGCCGCTGCTGCGTCCTGGTTCAGCCGTCTGCGCAGTTCTTCATCCTGGGTGGCAATGCCCATGGGGCACATGCCGCTCCCGCAGATTCTGTACTGCTGACAGGCCATGGCGATGAGCGGGGCGGAGGCCACCGCGACGGCATCTGCACCCATGGCGATGGCTTTTGCAAAATCGGAGGAAACCCGCAGCCCGCCGGTGATGATCAGACTGATGTCCGATCCGATGCTGTCCAGATATTTTCTGGCGCGGTACAGCGCGTAAATGGTGGGAACGCTGGCAGAGTCACGCAGAAGCTGAGGTGAGGAGCCTGTCGCGCCGCCCCGGCCGTCGATGGTTATGAAATCCGGTTCGGCGTAAACGCAGAAGGCCAGGTCCCGCTCGATCCTGCCTGCGGCGATCTTAATTCCGATGGGACGTCCCTCTGACGCCATCCGAAGCTGGCTGACAAGGTCCTTCATGTCCTCCTTCGTTTCGATTCCCGGAAAGCGTGACGGGGCGATCACGTCCTTTCCCATGGGCTTGTTCCGGATCCGGCTGATTTCCTCCGTCACCTTTTCTCCGGGCAGGTGGCCGCCCATGCCGGGCTTGGTCCCCTGACCGATCTTGATCTCAATGGCGTCCGCGTTCCGCAGGTTTTCCGGCGTCACACTGTAAAGATTTCCCACATATTCAAAGATATATTTGTCCGCCGCTTCCATTTCTTCCGGCAGGATGCCTCCTTCGCCGGAGCACATGGCACTGTGGGCCATGGCGGAGCCCCTGGCCAGGGATACCTTGGCCTCCCTGGAAAGAGCGCCGAAGGACATGTGGGAAATGTACACCGGATTTTCCAGAATGAGCGGCTTTTCGGCATGCGGGCCGATCACGGTGGTGGTGCGTACCTGGGCGTTCTCGTCCAGCGGCATGGGATCCAGCTGTGCCCCCAGAATGAGAATGTCGTCCCAGTCCGGCATGGGAAGAAGCGTTCCCATGGCCGCGGAAATGCTTTTTCCCGTTACCGCCATTTCATGGATTTCCTTCATATAGCGGCAGGAAGGATCCGTGCGCACGAATTCCTTCGGGTAATCCAGCTTCAGCTCTCTGACAGGCTGCACATCCGGCTTTTCCTCTTCCTGCCAGAGCGTGAATCTGTCTGCGCTCTGATGACAGACCGGACATTCCTTCAGCGCTGAAAACGGAGCCCCTTCCTGCTCCTCGTCATAAATGTAGCCACATACGCTGCAGCGGTATTTTGCCATAGTTACCCCCATTTCCGTCCGGAAGGCTGTCCGGACTTTTTGCTTCTGAAAACAGTTCAGCTCCTTCGTTGCTGCCGGTATCAGATTCAGTATAGCATGCGCCGGCAGACAGTGCAATGAAAGAGAAAGGCCCGTGCAATCCCATCAGGAATGCATGGGCCGGATGTTGCAGCTTACTCTGCGCCATTTTTTCCGTACTTATTCAAACTGCATTTCATAATAATGCGCGTAGATGCCCTTTTTCCGGAGCAGCTCCTCATGGGTGCCACGCTCCGCAATGCCGTTGTCCGCGATGACCAGGATCTCATCCGCTCCGTGGATGGTGGACAGCCGGTGGGCGATGGTGATGGTGGTGCGGTCTTTGGCGAGCTCGTCCAGGCTCTGCTGGATCCAGCGCTCGCTTTCATTGTCCAGGGCGCTGGTGGCCTCATCCAGGATGAGGATGGGCGGATTCTTTAAGAATACGCGGGCGATGGAAATGCGCTGCTTCTGGCCGCCGGAAAGCCGGGTTCCCCGTTCTCCCACGAAGGTATCATAACCGTCGGGAAGCGACTGGATGAAGTCGTGGATGTTGGCCTTTTTGGCGGCGTCGATGATTTCCTCCATGGAAGCGTCCGGTTTTCCATAGGCGATGTTTTCACGGATGGAGCCGCAGAACAGATATACGTCCTGCTGAACGACGCCGATCTGACGGCGCAGAGACTGCAGGGTGAGGCCGCGCACATCCTGTCCGTCGATGGCAACCCGTCCTCCGGTCACATCATAGAAACGGGGAAGCAGATTGCAGATGGTGCTCTTTCCGCTGCCGGAGGGGCCGACCAGGGCGATGGATTTTCCGGCCGGGATGCGGAAGGAAACATTGGTGAGCACCGGCGTGTCGTCGTCGCTGTAGTGGAAGGACACATTTTCATAGGAAACGTCGCCCCTGACATGTTCAAGGGGATGGGCGTCGGGCGCGTCCTCAATATCGGGATCGGTTTCCATCACGGCGATGAAGCGGCTGAAGCCGGACATGCCCTTCTGAATCATTTCCGTCAGTTCCACCAGAATCTGAACCGGGCTGATAAAAATGCCGATGTAAAGGGCGTACATGGTCAGGTCCGCCACCTCCATCTGGCCCTTCGCGATCAGGAAACCGCCGAATACCAGCGTGACGAGGTACATCATGCCCTGGAAGAACAGGTTGCTTCCCATGAAGGTGCCCATGCATCTGTAGTTGGCGTCCTTGGAAAGCAGAAAGCCCTGATTGCTTTTCCGGAATTTTCTGCGCTCCACCTCTTCGTTGGCAAAGGACTGAACCACGCGGATGCCGGCCAGGGTGTCCTGCAGGCTGGCGTTCACGTCGCCGATTTTTCTGCGGTTATCCATGAAGGTGGCCTGCATCCGCTGATTCTGGCTCAGGGAAAAGGCGAACATGAGCACCACAAGCACGGCCATGGGGATGGCCAGCCGCCAGTTGATCACAAAAAGGAAAATGAAGGCGCCGACCACCTTGATCAGGGAGATGAAAAAGTTCTCCGGGCCATGGTGGGCGCACTCGGCGATGTCGAACAGATCGGAGACCAGCTTGCTCATCATCTGGCCGGAGTTGTTCTGGTCATAATAGGAAAAGGAAAGCTTTTCATAATGGTCGAAAAGCTGCTGGCGCATGTCCCGTTCCATGTTGGCGCCCATCATGTGGCCCTGATAGCTGACGTAATATTTGCACAGGCTCTGGATCACATACATGAGAAAAAGCCCGATCCCCAGGGGAATGAGCGCCCGCAGGATGACGGAGCTTTCCTTTGTGAAAAGCGTTGCGGCCAGAGACCGCAGCAGCTGCGGATAGATCAGGTCCACCACGCTGATGACGGCGGCACAGATCAGGTCCAGAAAGAAAACGGTCCTATAGGGTGCATAGTAACGGATAAATTTTTTCAGTATCTGCATAATTCTTCCGTGCCGGAGCGTTTGCTGCCCCGGATCTCCTCCTCAGTCCTGTTTTGCCTGTGCGAAGAACAGCTGCGGGGCTTACCGCACAGGAAACAGATACCCCGCCGGACGGCGGGATACCTGTGTGATAAAACCATACTAACATAATCCGACGGGAGAGACAAGCGGACATGCGGCTGTTTTTACGTCTTCAGCCGACAGCAGGGCGGGACTATTCCTGCGCCTTCCGGTACTGAGACGGAGACTGGCCGAAATGCTTCTTGAACAGCTTGCTGAAATGATAGGCATCGTCATAGCCGACACACAGGGCGATGTCCTGGATGCTTGCATCCTTTTTCTGATCCAGAAGCTCCCTGGCCCGTTCCATGCGCACCCGGATCAGATGATTGATGGGAGTGTCCCCGGTCTCGCTTTTGAAGATCTTGGAAATGTAAAAGGGACTCAGATACATGTTCTTCGCGATCTGGTCCAGGGAGATCTTTTCGTTAAAATGATTGTCCAGATAGTCGATGATCTGCTCCACCACATAGCGCTTATTGGTGGATTCAAATTCATAGCCGCCTTCCGCGCCGGAAGGGGCGGCCGCCTGTTCCCGGTATAAGAGCAGGATCATCTGGGTGACATAGGCCTTGAGCATGAAATAGCGGCCCGGCTGACGCCCCTGACTTTCGGCCTGGATCTGGGCACAGAGACGGGAGAGGAGTACAAAGGTCTTTTCCGCAGGATGCAGAAGGATCTCCCGGCCGGGAAGCCGGATCTGGTTCCGTTCCATGCCGCGAAGGTGGATGTCGGTAAAAGAAACATAAAACTCTGCCAGGGGAGAGGCGGGAGAGCTGTAGGTGCATTGATGGACCGTACCGGGGTTGAGCAGGAGCACATCCCCTTTTTTCACCGCACGCCATTTCCCGTCCACGACAAAATGGCCTTCTCCGGACAGCATGAGGGCGATCTCGCAGAAGTCGTGGCTGTGCGCCGCTTCCGGCGTGCTGCTTCTGGAAAGCTGGCAGGAGAAAAGAAAGGTGGGATTCAGGTCTTCATAAGTGATGTCATATTGTACTTCGCACATGGGATGCGTTACCTCATTTCCATTTTTGTATAAAAAAGCTCGGATCGTTCGATGCGGCCGGCCCGGACTGTGCCGTACGCAATTATTATAGCACCGACCGCAGAAAAGGAACAGGGGAGAATGGTTTCTTTCCGGGGCTGGAACGGGAACCCGGAAAGACTGAATTTTTTCTTAATTCGTCCGGTTGAGGTTGCATAACGGGAAAAAGTTTAGTACACTGTATTTTGAATATGTGATAAAAACCGTATCCACGCGGCGTAAAAGGAGGAAGAACAGTGGCAAAGGTTGGTATTGTAATGGGAAGCGATTCGGATATGCCTGTTATGGCAAAGGCGGCCGACGTTCTGGAAGAGCTGGGGATCTCCTATGAGATGAGGATCATTTCCGCTCACAGAGAGCCGGACGTATTTTTTGAGTATGCGAAGAGCGCGGAAGAGAAGGGCTTTAAGGTGATCATCGCCGGAGCGGGCATGGCGGCGCATCTTCCGGGTATGTGTGCGGCAATCTTTCCCATGCCGGTGATCGGGATCCCGATGCACACCACCTCCCTGGGCGGAAGAGATTCCCTTTATTCCATCGTCCAGATGCCGAGCGGCATCCCGGTGGCTACGGTGGCCATCAACGGTGGCGCGAATGCGGGACTGCTCGCGGCCAGGATCCTTGCCACCTCCGATGAGGAGCTTTTGGAGAGACTGAAGAAATACAGCCGGGGCCTGAAGGAGAGCGTACAGGAGAAGGATGCGCGCCTGCAGGAGACGGGCTACCGGAATTACGGAAAATAAGACGAAAGAAGCGCATGTTATGGGCAGAGCCCGCATAGAATGAGAGGTAAAAATGGACTATAAGAATGCCGGAGTGGATATTGAAGCCGGTTACAGATCGGTGGAACTGATGAAAAAATATGTGAAGGAGACCATGCGCCCCGAGGTGCTCGGCGGGCTGGGCGGTTTCTCCGGAGCTTTTTCCATGGAGAGCTTCAAAAAGATGGAAAAGCCGACCCTGGTTTCCGGAACGGACGGAGTGGGAACGAAGCTGAAGCTGGCGTTTTTGATGGACAGGCATGATACGGTAGGGATCGACTGTGTGGCGATGTGTGTCAACGACATCGCCTGCGCGGGCGGGGAGCCGCTGTTCTTTCTGGATTATATCGCCTGCGGAAAGAACTATCCGGAGAAGATCGCTTCGATCGTGAAGGGCGTTGCGGACGGCTGCAGGCAGGCGGGCGCTGCTCTGATCGGCGGAGAGACGGCGGAGATGCCGGGCTTTTATCCGGAGGACGAATATGACCTGGCCGGCTTTGCGGTGGGCATTGTCGATGAGAAGCAGATGATCACGGGAGCGGACTTAAAGGCCGGCGACGTGCTGATCGGTCTTGCCAGCTCCGGCGTCCACAGCAATGGCTTTTCTCTGGTCCGCAAGGTATTTGAGATGACGAAGGAATCCCTGAATACCTGGTATGAGGAGCTGGGAAGCACGCTGGGAGAGGCGCTGCTTGCCCCGACGAAGATCTATGTGAAGGCGCTGCGCGCGGTGAAGGAAGCGGGCGTGACCGTGAAGGCATGCAGCCATATCACCGGCGGCGGATTCTATGAGAACATCCCGCGGATGCTTCCGGAGGGTGTGAAGGCCGTGGTGGAGAAGGACAGCTATGAGGTGCCCGCTCTTTTCCGCCTGCTGGCAAGGACCGGAGATATTGAAGAGAAGATCATGTACAACACCTACAATATGGGGATCGGCATGGTGCTCGCCGTGGATCCCGCAGATGTGGAAAAGGCCATGGAGGCGGCCCGCGCAGCGGGAGAGACGCCTTATGTGATCGGCCGGATCGAAGCCGGAGAAAAGGGAGTGGAGTTATGCTGAACGTTCTGGTCTGCGTATCCGGCGGCGGCACCAACCTGCAGGCTCTGATCGATGCGGTAAAGGACGGCCGCATCCGGAATGCACGGATCACGGCTGTGATCAGCAACAACCGTTCCGCCCATGCGCTGGAGCGGGCGAAGCAGAACGACATCGACGCCGTCTGTCTCTCCCCGAAAGATTTCGGGGAAAGGGCTGCGTTCAACCGGGCGCTTCTGGAGATGGTGGACAGCTACGCGCCGGATCTGATCGTGCTGGCAGGATTCCTGGTGAACATCCCGCCGGAGATGATCCGCGCTTATCCCAACCGGATCATCAATATCCACCCTTCCCTGATCCCCTCCTTCTGCGGAACAGGATATTACGGCCTGAAGGTGCACGAAGCGGCACTGGCAAGAGGGGTGAAGGTGACAGGGGCCACCGTCCATTTCGTGGACGAGGGAACGGATACCGGACCCATCCTTCTGCAGAAGAGCGTAGAGGTGCATGCGGACGATACGCCTGAGAGCCTGCAGCGGCGGGTGATGGAAGAAGCGGAATGGATTCTTCTTCCGAAGGCGGTGGATCTGATCGCTGCCGGAAAAGTGGAGGTCGTGGACGGGAAGGCCGTGATCCGGCAGGAATAGACAAAAGAGAGTAAGCTTCGGCAGGGAGGTAAGGATGAAGGTTCTGATCGTGGGAAGCGGAGGGCGGGAGCACGCCATTGCGGCTGCCGCAGCCAGGAGCCCGAAAGCGGAAAAGATATACTGTGCGCCGGGCAATGCGGGGATCGCCGCATTGGCTGAATGCGTGCCGATCAAGGTAAATGAATTTGAAAAGATCGCATCCTTTGCAAAGGAGAAGGCGGTGGATCTGGTCATCGTGGGGCCGGACGACCCGCTGGCGGAGGGCCTTGTGGACGTTCTGGAGGAGGCGGGCCTTCGGGCCTTCGGCCCCAGGAAGAACGCGGCCATACTGGAAGGAAGCAAGGCGTTCTCCAAGGATCTGATGAAGAAGTATCACATTCCCACAGCGGCCTATGAAACTTTTGAGGATGCGAAGGCGGCTGAGGAATATCTGGAAAAGGCGGACTATCCCATCGTGCTGAAGGCCGACGGCCTGGCGCTGGGAAAGGGCGTGTTGATCTGCAGGACAAAGGAAGAAGCGCTTGCCGGCGTGAAGGAGATCATGCTGGATAAGCATTTCGGAACGGCCGGAAACCGCATGGTGGTGGAGGAATTCCTGACCGGGCGGGAGGTTTCCGTTCTTTCCTTCGTAGATGGAAAGACCATCCGGATCATGACCTCCGCTCAGGACCATAAGAGGGCCTGTGACGGGGACCAGGGACTGAATACCGGAGGCATGGGAACCTTTTCTCCCTCTCCGTTCTATACAAAAGAGGTGGATGAGTTCTGCCGGAGGTATATCTATCAGCCTACGGTGGACGCCATGGCAGCGGAGGGACGTCCCTTTAAGGGGATCATTTTCTTCGGCCTGATGCTCACACAGAAGGGTCCCAGAGTTCTGGAGTATAACGCCAGATTCGGTGATCCGGAGGCACAGGTGGTGCTCCCCCGGATGAAAAATGACATTCTGGATGTGATGGAAGCCTGCATTGACGGCACGCTGGATCAGGTCACGCTGGAATTTGAAGACAACGCGGCAGTCTGCGTGGTGCTCGCATCCGAGGGGTATCCGGTCAGCTATCAGAAGGGCTATCCCATCAGCGGACTGGAGCGGTTTGAAAAGGTATCCGATGCGTTCTGCTTTCATGCGGGAACGGCCTTTGATGATCAGGGACGCATCGTGACGAACGGCGGAAGAGTGCTTGGCATCACGGCGCTCGGAAAGGATTTGAAGGCGGCCAGGGCCAGAGCATATGAGGCGGCCGGCTGGGTGGATTTTGCCAACAAATATATGCGGACGGACATCGGAAAGGCCATCGATGAGGCTTAACAGACAGGGAAAGGTCAAGGATCCGGACGCCCGCCCAGCGGGAAGGCCCGGGATCGAGAAAGGCATGGTACACAAATGAACAGGATAAGATCAGGAAAAAAGAAAAAGACGCTGCGGATCGCCGCTGTTCTGACGGCATTGACGCTCTGCGCGGGGCTCTGGGGACAGACGGGGCTGGTCAGCCTTGCCTCCAACAGTCTGGGAAGTCAGACCGGACAGGAGGGCGCAGAGGAAGCGCCTGAGGAGGAAGCGCCGGCGGAAAATCAGGAAGGCGGCGATGTGGAGGCTGAAATCGTGGATGAGAATACGGAGGATATGGCCGGAACTTCAACCGCGGCAAGGGTGAGGGTGATCCCGTCCAGCGCCAGGCTGCGCGGAGAAGCATCCACCAATTCCGATCAGGTGGGAAGCCTTTCCTCCGGAGATGAGATTGATGTGGTGGGAGAGACCACCGGAAGCGATGGAAATCTGTGGTATCAGGTGTCCGGCGATGTGAACGGGGAAACCGTATCGGGCTATATCCGTTCCGACCTGGTGGAGGTGACGGAGACCGCACAGGCGGAGGCTCCTTCCGAAACGCCTGCGGAGACGCCTTCCGAGACGCCTTCCGAAACGGAAAGTACGCCTTCGGACGAATACAGCGTCAGCTACGCGGACGACGGAACTGGAACAGGCGTCAGCGACTGGTATCTGAATGACAATATCAACGGCACCAGATATAAGATCACGGATCTGCTGAACGCACAGCAGACGAATGAAAGCAACATCGCGGTGATGGAAGAGCAGACCGGAAGCATGCGCATGATCATCATCATTCTGGCAGTGATCATCGCTCTGCTTGTGATCGTGGTCACCATCCTGATCTTCAAGCTCAGAAGCTCCTATGAGGATGACGGGTATGATGAGGATGATTACGGCGACGAAGATGATGACCGTTATGACGATGAAGACGACGAGGAAGACGAGGACGAGGAGGAAGAATACGTCCCGAGAAGACGGCACGGCGCCGCAAGGCGTCCTTTGCGCACCAGACAGCCTTCCCGCAGAAACCGTTATGACGACGAGGATGAGGATGACGAGGAGGACGAGGACGACCGCTATGACGACGAGGAGGACGAGGAACCGCCGAGAAGATCCTCCCGGACCTCGGGCAGATCTCAGTCCGGCAGGGCGAAGAGCCAGAAGAGCTATAAGCCGAAAAACTTCGTGGATATGGATGAGGATGACGATCTTGATTTTGAATTCCTGGATCTGAAATAAAAAGGCCGAAGGCCGCTGTGGAACACGATAAAATCTGCCCGCAGCGGCCTTTCCGGTTGACAGAATGTGCCTTCTGTTATAATATATATATAACAATAACGGTTCCGGCACTGTCAGCCGGACAGGAGAAAGAAGAGCGATGCACAGTGGACATGGTATTGGAAATTGATTTTCACAGCAATGAGGCCATTTATATTCAGCTTCGGAATCAGATCATTCTCGGTATTGCGACCAACCGGTACCGGGAGGGAGATGTGCTTCCCAGCGTGCGTCAGCTTGCTGATGAGATCGGCATCAACATGCATACGGTCAATAAGGCATATACGGTGCTGAAGCAGGAAGGCTTTGTGAAGGTGGACCGCAGAAAGGGCGCCGTCATATCCATAGACGAAGGAAAGAAGAAGGCGATGGAGGAAATGAGGCAGGAGCTTCTGCTGCTTCTGGCAAAAGCGAGCTGCAAGAATATTTCCCGTCAGGAGGTGCATGCTTTAATTGACGAAATTTATGAAGAATATGGAGGACTGGAATAATGCAGTCGCAGTTTACTGATAAGGCCGCTACGGCTCTCAGGCTGGCGGAACGCGCCGCAAGAAGGATGAAGCAGGGCTATGTGGGAACGGAGCATATCCTGCTGGGGCTTCTGGAGGAAGGGAGCGGTACGGCCGCAGGGGTGCTCGCAGAAAACGGAGCCGATCTGCAGGAGATCCAGGATATGATCCGGGATCTGATCGCCCCCTCACCCGCAGTGCCGGTAAAGGAGAAGGACGGCTATTCTCCCAGAGCGGTTTCCATTCTGGAGGAGGCTCACAGACAGGCGGCCCGTTTCCGTTCTTCGCTGACGGGAACGGAGCACATTCTGCTCGCTCTGATCCGGGAAGGGGAAAACGTGGCGGTCAGACTCCTAAACACCTGCGGTCTGCAGCCGCAGAAGATCTACGCGGACACTCTTGCGGCAATGGGGCAGGATCCCGCCCTGTACCGGGAGGATCTGGCGAAAAAGCAGAAGCGGAAGGGACAGACTGCCACGCTGGAGCAGTACAGCAGAGATATGACCGCTCTTGCGGCAGCGGGAAGACTGGACCCTGTGGTAGGAAGGGAAGAGGAGATCGGACGTGTGATCCAGATCCTGTCCCGGAGGACGAAGAACAATCCCTGCCTGGTGGGAGAGCCCGGCGTGGGAAAAACGGCCATCGTGGAAGGCCTGGCCCGCCGGATCGTGGAAGGAAACGTGCCGGATACCGTGAAGAACAAGCGGGTGCTCACGCTGGATCTTTCCGGAATGATCGCCGGGAGCAAGTACCGCGGAGAGTTCGAGGAACGCATCAAAAAAGTGATCCGGGAGGTGACGGAGGCAGGAAATGTGCTTCTGTTTCTGGATGAGCTCCATACGCTGATCGGCGCCGGAGGGGCAGAAGGGGCGATCGACGCCTCCAATATCTTAAAGCCGTCTCTGGCCCGGGGAGAGCTGCAGCTGATCGGAGCTACCACGATCACGGAATACCGGAAGTACATTGAGCGGGACGCAGCGCTGGAAAGGCGTTTTCAGCCCGTGAACGTGGAGGAGCCCACACAGGAAGAAGCCGTCCGCATCCTGGAGGGCATCGCGCCCGGGTATGAGGAGCATCATCAGGTCAGCTATGCGCCCGGAGCGCTGGAGGCAGCAGTACGCCTTTCCGACCGGTATATCAACGACAGAAGGCTTCCGGATAAGGCCATCGATCTGATCGACGAGGCGGCCTCGGCGGTGAAGCTTTCCGGAATGGAGCAGCCGGAGGATGTGAGGGCGCTGAAGGAAGAGATCCGCGAGCTGGACCGCAGGATCGAGAACGCCATCCGTGTGGAGGCCTTTGAACAGGCCGGAAAATGGAAGCGGGAGCAGGATGGCGTGATCCGGAAGCTGGCGCAGAAAACGGCCCGGCTGGATAAGAAAAAGGCGTCCGGCCGCCAGGTGGTCACAGAAAATGATGTGGCGCAGGTGGTGGCGGCCTGGACCAGGATTCCGGTGAGCAAACTGGAGGAGAAGGAGAGTGAACGGCTGATGAAGCTGGAATCCATCCTTCACAGGCGGGTGATCGGCCAGGAAGAAGCGGTCTCGGCTGTGGCCCGGGCCATGAGAAGAGGCCGTGTGGGCCTGCAGGACCCGAAGCGCCCCATCGGTTCCTTTCTGTTCCTCGGCCCCACGGGCGTGGGAAAGACGGAGCTGAGCAAGGCGCTGGCGGAAGCCATGTTCGGAAGCGAGAATGCGCTGATCCGCATCGATATGTCCGAATATATGGAGGGACATTCCGTTTCCAAACTGATCGGCTCTCCTCCGGGATATGTGGGCTTTGACGAAGGCGGGCAGCTCTCGGAAAAGGTCCGCAGGAATCCCTATTCCGTAGTGCTTTTTGATGAGATCGAAAAGGCGCATCCGGACGTGTTCAACATCCTGCTGCAGGTGCTGGATGACGGCCATATCACGGATTCCAAGGGAAGAAAGGTGAGCTTTAAGAATACGGTGCTCATCATGACTTCCAATGCCGGCGCACAAAGGATCATCGATCCCAGAAACCTGGGCTTTTCTTCCGGAAAGGACGAGAAGCGGGATTACGAGCGGATGAAGGCAGGAGTGATGGAGGAGGTGAAGCGGCTGTTTAAGCCGGAATTCATCAACCGGATCGATGAGATCATGGTGTTCCATCCGCTGACCGCAGAAAATATGAAGCAGATCATCACGCTGCTTTCCAGGGAGCTGTGTGACCGCTGCAAGGACCAGCTCGGCATCCATCTGACCATTACTCCGGCGGCGAAGGCGCTGATCGTGGAGAAGCATTCTGACCTGAAGATGGGAGCCCGGCCGTTGAAGCGCGCGATCCAGAGCATGATCGAGGACGCCCTGGCGGAGGAAATCCTGAGCCGGAGAGTTCAGCCGGGGGACCGGGTGACGGTGGGCTGTAAGGACGGAAAGATCAGCTTTCATGTAAAAAGCTGAAAAGCGGCAGGGATGCGCAGCGAAGAACGGAGAACGCAGCAGAGAACGGATTTTTCAGATAGGATCTTCAGATAAAATAAAGAAAAAAGAACAGGAGGACAAAGCAATGGCAGCAGTAGAGGAGTTGATCCGCAGCGAGGCAGACGGGAGCATCAGCTTCGGAAATCATACGCTTTCCGAGAAGGCGAAGGTGGAGGATTTCTCCCATGAGGGCGATCTGTACAAGGTGAAAACCTACCGTACCATGACGAAGCTGGAGAAAAACGGCATGTTCGCTTATGAATCCGTGCCGGGGACCAGCGTGCTTTTCTTTGCTGAGAGAGAGGACGGCGTGAGCTTCCTCGTGGAGGGAAGCGAGGATGCGCAGATCACCATCGGCCTTCAGGACGATACGGAGTATGATGTGAAGATAAACGGCGAAGATGCCGGAAGGATGCGCACCAATCTGGGCGGAAAGCTGAGCCTGAGCGTGGAGCTGGCCGGGGCCGGAGAGGTGAAGGTGGAAGTCAGCAGGTAATATGGCAAAAACGAAATCAACTACTGTATTTTACTGTCAGGAATGCGGCTATGAATCCGCGAAGTGGATGGGACAGTGCCCGGCATGCCGGACCTGGAACAGCTTCGTGGAGGAGCCGGTAAGAAAAATGCAGCCGGAGGGAGGAAAGGAAAGGCGTGCCGGACTTTCCTCCGAAGGGAAAAGGCCGGCGAAACTGTCGGAAATTTCCACGGACAGGGAGGAGAGGATCTCCTCCGGGATCGGGGAGCTGGACCGGGTGCTGGGAGGCGGCATCGTGCCCGGCTCCCTGGTTCTTGTGGGAGGAGATCCGGGGATCGGAAAGTCCACCCTGCTGCTGCAGGTATGCAGGCTGCTGTCGGAGAACGGCAGGAAGGTGCTCTATGTATCGGGAGAGGAATCTCTGCGGCAGATCAAAATGCGCGCTCAGCGCATCGGGCCGTTTTCGGATTCCTTTCTGCTTTTGTGTGAAACGGATCTGAACGACATTGAGGAAAATATTCTCCGCCTGAAGCCGGAGGTGGTGGTCATCGATTCCATCCAGACCATGCTCAGCAGTGATGTTTCGGCTGCGCCGGGAAGCGTTTCTCAGGTGCGGGAGTCCACGGGCGTTTTCCTGCGGCTGGCAAAGAGCAGCGCGACTTCGATCTTTATCGTGGGGCATGTGACCAAGGAAGGAACGGTGGCAGGTCCCCGCGTGCTGGAGCACATGGTGGACACGGTGCTTTATTTTGAAGGGGACCGGCATGCTTCCTACCGGATCCTGCGCGGTGTGAAGAACCGATTCGGCTCCACCAATGAGATCGGTGTGTTTGAAATGCAGAGGGAGGGACTTTGCGAGGTGAAGAATCCCTCTGAATTCATGCTGAACGGCCGGCCTCTGGGGGCCAGCGGCTGCGTCGTCTCCTGTTCCATGGAGGGGACCAGGCCCATCCTGGTAGAGATCCAGGCGCTGGTCTGCACGAGCAATTTTGGTTTTCCCAAAAGGCAGGCTGCGGGCACGGATTTTAACCGGGTCAGCCTCCTCATGGCGGTGCTGGAAAAGCGGCTGGGACTGCAGATTTCCGGCTGCGACGCCTATGTGAACATCGCCGGAGGAATCAGGATCGCGGAGCCGGCCATCGACCTGGGCATCGTGATGGCGGTGATCTCCAGCTTTAAGAACAGACCCATCGAAGAGGGTGTGCTGGCCTTCGGAGAGGTGGGCTTAAGCGGCGAGGTGCGCGCGGTCAGCCAGGCGGAGGGCAGGGTGGCAGAGGCGAAGAAGCTGGGCTTTCAGACCTGCATCCTGCCCGAGGTGAGCCTGGCGCATATGCCGCCTGTGAACGGCATCCGTCTGGTGGGCGTGCGTTCCGTCCGGGATGTGATCGATTATATCTGAAAGAGCGGCTCTACATGCCGTTGTACAGGCCGGAGCCGGGGAAAAAGGCAGGCGGAAGCGGCGGCATATCTTCCGGCTGGGAGCCTGTCAGCGAGCCCGGTATGATGCCCGGAAACAGCGCGTCCTCCTCTTCATGGGCGCGCGCCAGTTCCCGGTCACGGTTTACGGGATTGCAGCCGTCGTGGGAGATGACCGTGCGGGAGTCCATATCGGACGCCCTGCCGTCGGGAAAGATATGGATGCCGGCAGCGGCATCCGGATCATAAGCAGCTTTTGTTTTTTTCTCCATTCGTACCTCCGGTTCTTTGGCAGGCCGCAGAAAAGGCCTGCTTTTGTCATTTCATCCGGGCCGTCCGGCCCGAAAACAGTTTTTCTCTCACGGTTCCGGGAATAGTATCTGTTTTTCTGCTTGAAATTATTTACCGATAATGTACAATAGTATTATCAGACAAAAAATTTGTGAGGGAAATATCGTGGCAATAAAATCCAAAGAACTAGCCGAACTTCTGGGAGTATCTGCGGCCACCATGTCGCTGGTCCTGAATCACAAGCCCGGCATCAGCGAAGAACTGAGGACCTCTCTTCTGGAAAGAATACGGGAGATGGGATACGGATATATGATCCGGGAAGAAGAGGAACAGGCAGAGATGCAGGAGCCGCTGGCAGACCAGACGATCGCCTGGGTGGTCCTGTCGGAGTATCACAGCGAAGTGGAGGAGGCGGCTTTTTTCCCGAAGGTGATCGAAGGGGCGGAACGGGAAGCCCGAAGCCGCGGCTATCGCTTTACCATCCTGCATGTGTTTGATGAGAGCGGAGCAAAGCTGAAGGAAAGCATCAAAAAGGAACAGTTTGCTGGAATGCTGGTCTATGCCGCCCGGGTCAGTGTGGAGCTGAAGGAGACACTGGATGAGCTGGAGGTGCCCTATCTTCTGATCGACTGCTTCTGTCCGATGGCGGAGACCAGCGCAGTCACGGTAAACAACCGGCAGGGAATCTTTTCCGCCGTAAAGTATCTTTACGACAGGGGGCACAGAAAGATCGGCTATATCAGCTCCGGAAGGCCGCTGTGTTCCCTGATGGAACGACGCAGGAGCTTCCGGTATGCGATGGAGGATCTGGGGCTGAAGGAGGACCCTCTGTACTGCGTGGAAAAGGCGGGGACCGGACAGGAAGCGCAGGAATATCTGGAGGAGCTGTGGAAGGACCGGAGCCGGGTACCGACAGGGCTGCTTCTGGAAAACGATGTGATGGCGGTCGCCGTTTACCGGGCACTGAGAAGCAACGGCCTGAAGATACCGGAGGACGTTTCCGTGATCGGCTTTGAAGGAAGGAGCATATGCAGCATTCTGGAGCCGCCTCTGACGACCCTCAGGGTCCCGAGACGTCTGATGGGCCGGATGCTGGTCATACTTCTCCTTCAGAAGATAGAGCTCCAGAACCGCATTGCGGAAACGGTGACGGTGCGGCTGGAGATCAATGCGGAACTGGTGGAAATGGACAGTGTGGCTTCCTGCGCGCCGGCCTGTCAGTAAAAGCGAAGAATGTTCTTTGTTACTGCTCAGTCAGGTCTGCGCATTCCCTGCGCAGACCGTACGAAAACAGACAGGCTGGAAGCATCCGGCCTGGCGCGAAGCGCTTGGAATGGCCGGATGCCGTTACAGCGCTACCGAAGGCTGAGCTGTAACTGTTCTTTAAAAATATTTATAAATTATATTGACAAATTTATAAATATATTTTATGATAAGAAACGAGTTGAGACATCATCAACCCAAGCTGGTGCGGTTTATCCGCACCAGTCCCCCCCTCTCTTTGAGCGAACAGATCTTACGGACTCCATACCGGTTTTGATAACATCACAGTCAGTCAGTATTATGGAGATGAGGAAAAGGCATGAATGCTTTTTCCTTTTTTTGTGGCGTGAACCCGGCAAACAGAAAGGACGGCGCCCTTTCCCCCGAAAGAAGGAAAGGAGCGCCGTCCTTTTTTCAACACAGGTCGGCGGACCTGCGCTTTGGCCCGTTAAAATCCGCCCTGTGCTTCCAGATTTCTGCACAGATCCGCCAGCCAGGGGGCGTCAACCGTTTCGATCTCGCCTTTATCGCAGGAAGCGGCGATGGAAGGATCGATGGGAAGACGGGACACGGAAGGGATGCCGTGCTTGGCGGCAAGCTCTTCGATATGGCTTTCCCCGAAGATGCTGTGGCAGCTGCCGCAGTCGGGACACTGATAATAGGACATATTCTCTACAATGCCGAGGACCGGGACGTTCATCATCTCTGCCATGCGCACCGCTTTTTCCACGATCATGGAAACCAGCTCCTGAGGAGAGGTCACCACGATGATGCCTTTTACAGGGATGGACTGGAAGACGGTCAGCGGCACGTCTCCGGTTCCGGGAGGCATATCCACGAACATGAAGTCCACATCGGACCAGATCACATCTGTCCAGAACTGGCTGACCGCACCGGCGATGACGGGACCGCGCCAGAGAACGGGATCGGTATCATTGTCGAGCAGAAGATTGATGGACATGAGGTCCACCCCCAGACGGGATTTGGCAGGAAGAAGGCCATATTCATTGGCATAAGCTTTCTGATGGACGCCGAAAGCCTTCGGGATGGAGGGACCGGTGATGTCCGCGTCCAGAACGGCAGCGTGATACCCTTTTTTCTGCATGGAGGAAGCCAGAAGGGAGGTGACGAGAGATTTTCCCACGCCGCCCTTGCCGCTTACCACGGCGATCACGTTTTTAATGGAAGACAGCTCATGGGGCTTTTTCAGCATGCTCTTCGGGTCGCGGTCTGAGCATGCTTCGTGACAGGTTTCACAGTTGTGGGTACAGTTTTCACTCATTTTTTTCAGATTCCTTTCCTGATTGGTATTGCTCCGGCAGGGGATCCTCCTGAAGCCTGTTCCATGAAGACAGAAGCGCGTTCCGTTTATGCCGGGGGCATTTGCCTGCCGGACAGCAGCCGGTCCCGTCGCACAGCCGGTAGCTGCCGCCGTCTATGATGAGCGGCCTGCCGTTTACCAGGCAGTCTGCCATTTTCCGGCGGGCTTCATTATAGATCATCTGTACGGTTGAACGGGCGATTTGCATCCGCTGCGCGCATTCCTCCTGGGTACATCCCTCCAGGTCGATCAGGCGGATTGCCTCGTATTCGTCCACAGTCATCCGGATGACCGGATGAGATCTCTCCGGTTCCGGAAGCGGACCGAAACGGCAGGCCTTCGGCATGCGGCAGATATTCCTTTCTTTTGGCGGACGCGGCATGATGACAGCACCTCTTTTGCGGTTGGATGAGCCGGACGGCTGATAAACTTTATCAGAAACTCTTCCCCAATTATACAATATTGTTGGCATATGTCAATAAAGGGAGAAAACAAAAAGAGCCTTGCCTGCGAAGCCGGAATCGGCTATAGTGGTAGCAGACGTGTCCGGTCTCGGGACGGGGCGCGCAGAATGAAAAAAGGAGATCAGGGGAATGTACAGGCATCATGAAGAATCACTGAAGATCATGGAAGATTTTTTCCGGAGCAGGAAAGAGGTCATCGCGCTCATTTTCGGCGGCTCTGTGGCAAAGGGAATGGAGCGGCCGGATTCCGATCTGGACGCGATGGTGATCGTTCCGGACGAATATTATGAAGGTCTGCTTGCGGAAAACCGGACGGCGGAAACCATAAACGGTCTGTGTACCTATGAAGGCGGCTACTTCGACGTGAAATATATGACGAAGGACTATCTGCGGGCGGCGGCAGAACGGGGAAGCGAACCGACCCGCAATTCCTTCATCGGTTCCCGGGTGCTTTTTTCTTCGGATCCGGAGATCGAAGAGCTGACAGCGGCTATTCCCGTGTTCCAGGAGAAGGAACGGGAGGAGAAAATGCTGTCCTTCTACAGTGATCTGCAGCTGAATTACCACTATTTCTGGAAATGCTGTGCACCGAAGGGATACATGAGAGCGAGGACGGCAAGCGAGATCGTTTACTGCATTTACCGTCTGATCCTGCAGGAGAACCGTGTGCTCTTTCCCTGCAACAGGAGGCTGGAGGAAACGGTGGAGGCGCTGGAAAACAGGCCGCAGGACATCGTAGAACTGGGAAGAAGCTTCTGCGAGACGATGGAGGATGCGCTGGCGGACCGGCTCGTGGAGAGCTATCATGCCTGGACCGGCTATGAGCACAAGGAGGATCCTGCCGTTTATCAGTCCCGTTACTGCATGGATTTTGAAAAATGGTGGCTTTATCCCAGGCCGCTGGTGGCGGAATGGTAGGAGGCGGAAATCGGCAGGCAGCGCATGCCGTAGCGAAAGCCCCGGATAAAAGGAGGAAGGGAGAAAACGGAGGCCCTGCGGCCGCCGGTTTCTCCCGGTAATGAAAAAGAGTATCTATCTGAAAAAGCCTTGTGGCTTCTATGGTTGCTATCATACAGGAAAAATGTGACTTTTTTATGGAAAAGCTATAAAATAAATATGAAGGAAAAAGAAAAAAACAAAAAAGAATCAGGAAGCTTTCCGGACAAGATTGTAAAGAGGCTTCCTTTTTGTTATAATAACCACGTATTTGGTAAAAATATGATTTCAGAAAGGACAGGTACAGAAAATGCAGAAGTATATTTGTGATGTTTGCGGCTATATCTATGACCCGGCAGTGGGAGATCCGGACAACGGCGTTGCGGCAGGAACCGCTTTCGCAGATATTCCGGAGGACTGGGTATGTCCTCTGTGCGGAGTCGGCAAGGATCAGTTTTCCGTAACGGACTGAGCGCTCCGGACGAGAGCAGATGGAGGAAAAAGATGGCTATTGTATTTGACGATTCCCTTAGAACCGGGAACGGCCTGATCGATACCCAGCACCAGGAGCTGATCGCCAGAGTGAACCGGCTGACGGAGGAATGCAAGGCGGGAACGGAAAAACTGACCGCTGTGCAGACCCTCGGCTTTCTGATGGATTATGTCAACATCCATTTTGCGGATGAGGAAAAGCTCCAGCAGGAGAACGCTTACCCGCTGCTGGAGGCACATAAGGGACAGCATGCCGCTTTTGTCAGGGCGGTGGAAGAGCTGCAGGAGATGCTGGAAGAGGAAGAAGGCCCCAGCGAAGCCTTTGTGGAGGCAGTAAAGAGAAACGTGGTGGACTGGCTTTTGAACCACATCTGCGTGTGGGACAAGCAGGTAGCCCAGTTTATCCGGGAAAAATAAGCATGGACAGAGCTTACCGGAACAATTTCGGGAAAGGGGCGGAGGCTTCGCTGAAAAAAGCGGGTCTTCGCTCCTTTTTATTTATGCCGGCGGAAGATTCCCGCATCAGGAACGCAATGCCCCGGCGCTGCATACCATAAAGAAGACGGTCTATGCCGGAAGGCCGCAGAAGCAAAACGGGGAGAAAAACGAGGTATGTGGAGAGGGATCGATGTCAGTGAGATCCAGGGGAGCATTTCCTGGGAGCAGGTAAAAGAGGCGGGCTGCGAATTTGCGGTCTTAAGAAGCGTAAAACGGTCAGGAAAGGCGGACCGGCAGTTTGCGGCAAATGTTGAGGGCTGCCGGAAATACGGTATTCCCTTTGAGGTATACCGCTATACCTGCTCGAAGCTGCCGACGCAGGCGGCGGAGGAGGCCGTCCGGGTGACAGAGCTTCTGCAGGGGTACGGGCTATCCTGCCGGGTCTGGTGGGATGTGGAGGACGCTTCCCTGAAAACGCTGGAAGCCGGAGTGCTGACCGGGCTGATCCGGTCTGCACGAAACATCATAGAGGGAGCAGGGCTTCCATTCGGAATCTATACAGGACTCGCTTTCTACCAGGCGGAATATTTCGACGCTTCAGCTTTCGGATGTCCGTTCTGGATCGCCCGTTACCCTTCCGGCGGTTCTTTTTCCTTTTCCTCCAAGGCGCCTGCGGAGAAATAC
The DNA here is from genome assembly GCA_019119815.1 of Candidatus Eisenbergiella intestinipullorum. GTDB lineage: Bacteria > Bacillota > Clostridia > Lachnospirales > Lachnospiraceae > Eisenbergiella > Eisenbergiella intestinipullorum. Next base: position 31,661 of record DWWH01000002.1, read on the forward strand.
CGTCCGCAGATCGCGCAGACACTGGCCGCCTGGCAGTATACGAGCAGAGGAAGGATCAGAGGGATTGACGGGATGGTGGACCTGGACCTTCGTTATCTGCCGCCTGGCTGAGCCCGGATCAGAAGCAGGGAAGATCAGAACGAAAAAAGAAAAAGCCGATAACCCGCGCAGTTATCAGCTTTTTCCGTATTTATCGCTCTTTAAAGATGAACAGGAGCAGTAGGAATCGATCTTTCATTATATTGCCTAAAAATGGCTTAAATACGGCATTTTTTCAAAACGTGTTGCATTTCGTGTTGCATGATGCCCGAAAGACTGTCCCGCAGCGTGGATGTGGATTTAAACGATGCTCTCAAAGTGGCTGAGGATCTTCTCGTTCATCTTCCTGGACTGGTCATCAATGGTTCCTCTGTACACCGCTTTCATCACGCTGTCCGTCGCCCAGCCGCCCCGCTGCATGATGTACTGATCCGGGATCCCGATGGCGTGCATGATGCTGGCGGCGTAATGCCGGAGGTCATGGAAGCGGAAAGTATTCGGAAGATGGGAAAACTTCAGCGCCCGGCGGAAGCGGTTCGTGATCTGGGTAGGATTGGCCTGAATGATCCGGCCAGTCCTTCCGGACATTTTATCGATCACAAAGGGCGGAAACTCAATTTCCCTGTTGCTGGAATAGGTCTTGGGAGTTTTGATAACCCATTCATTGTCCGAGTTTAAAACCATCGCCTTATTGACGGATACTTTATAGCCGTGGATGTCCTGATCTGTCAGGGCACAGATTTCCCCGCGCCGCATCGGGCCGAAAGCCGCCAGCAGGATGGCAATTTCCAGCTCTGTGCCTTCAACGTGCTTCAGGAGGGCCTTCACGTCTTCATCTGAGGGCGTATAGAGGGCGGGCTTAACTTTCTCCGGCAGTTTGACTTTAAGCCGTATATGGGGCGCATACATGTCCATAACGGCAGTGAGGAAACCGTACACATTCCGGACGGTCTTCGGCGCATGTCCGGCGCTGATCCGGGTGACCCAGACCTGTACCTCTTCATTGGTCAGATCCCGGAGCTTTATGGGGCCGAGATCGGAAAAATATTTTCTTTGATAGATCCCGTATACCCGCCTGGTGCTGGGGGAAAGGACAGGACCCTTTACCTTCAGATACTGCTCCAGGGCTTCCTTTACCGTATAGGAGTG
>DWWH01000019.1 GCA_019119815.1 Candidatus Eisenbergiella intestinipullorum
GTGAGATTGATTAGGTCGGCCACGCTGGAAGTGTGCTCGCCGCTGTCAATCACAGCCTCGAATTTCTCCAAATCGCTCTGATCCAGTTCGGAAAGTAGGCAGGCCAGATGGTTGAGCTCGTCAAGATTTTCGTATTCCGTCAGATAGTCATAGAGCCCCAGCACATCCCCGTCAAAGCTGGTAATGAAAAACTCCTCATACCGCACACCATCCACACCGATGCGCTTTAGGAGCGCCTGCACCTCCTCCGTGGTAGTGGGGAATTTCAGCGTTTCTCCTACAAGCTCGCCCTCGTTATATTTCCCCAGGTTCGTGATGTAGGCTTCGAAAAGGGCCGCCATCAGCGGCGGCCCTGTCCCTTGACGGTAAGGATGCCCTCAAGGGTGGTAGCAGTAATCCCCAGCCGCTGGGCAACGGCGATGTCGTTTTTCATGGCCTCGGTCATGGTATGGCCGCAGACCACCAGTACATGGGAGCGGCGGAGCAGGTCGCGGCTCATGTCAATGCCGCTTTTGTGTTCCTCCGGCACTGCATCATTGAGGAACAAGGGCAGATACAGGGTAGGACAGATGGGCGAAAAGCCCGCCTCATACACCGCCCGGCAGTAGCGGGCCGCCTGTTCTGCGTTTTCACTGTCACCGCCAAGCCATCCGGCGGTAATATAAGCAAGTGGCCGTTTCATTGTCAAAACCTCCGTTCTTTGAAGAAAGATATTTCAGCCCAATCCCCCCGCCCTTTCCCAGTCATGGGAAAGGGAGCGGCTCTGGAGGATATATGCCCCCGCCGCGCCGCTGGAAGTAACACAGCCGGGGCAGACCGTCAAGGGCAGGCCGCCGCAAGCGGCGGTGCGTTGCACCCTTGACGGCCCACTCCCGGCTGTGCAGGAATATAGGCGGCGACGGGGGATATATCACCACAGAGCCCTCTGCAGGAGGGGCGGGGCCCCTCGGGACAATTTGTCTCGAAGTGTGGTCGGGTTACTTGTCTTTTTCCATCTTTTTCGGAGCCTTTGCCAGCTCGGGCGGCTGTTTCTCCTTCCACTCGTCCAGCAAAGTCATGATCTGCTCCTTCATTTTGGCGGGAGTGGCCTCCTTGCCAAAATATTTCTCCAGTTCGGCCATCGAAATAATCACGCCGCGATCCTCCTTTTTCTTTTCGCTTAATATGCCGTCAATCACATCGCCGTTGAGCTTGCCTTCCTTATCCAGTTCCCGGAGCTGTTTCGCCTGGGCCAGAGAGGGGGACGCCTGTTCCCCGTCAATGGAAACGGCAATCAGCCTTTGATTTTTCGGCTTGATATAGGAAAGCTCCACCGCAGGCATGAAGCCCATCTTTTTATCGTCCACCTTATCCATGAGCTCCGGGACAAGGTGGTTAAGGCGCAGATACCGCATGACCTTTTTATAGTTCATGCCATGCGCCTCGCCCACGATTTCAACCGAGCGTTTCCCCACATCGCCCTCGGCCACATTTTTCAGCCGGGAGCCCTGGTGCTTGATGTCCTCTACCTCCAGATCCAAAAGGGCGGCCAGTTCGCTGGGGAGCGTCTGATCCCTCTGCTTGTTGCTGTCCTTCATGGCCTCCACCGCCTCGTGGTCGGTCATATCCCGGACAATAAAGGGCATTTCCTCCAGCCCAGCCAGCTCGCTGCCACGGCAGCGGCGATGGCCTGCCACAATCTCATAGCCGTTTCCGTCCTTTTCCGGGCGGGCAAGGCCGGGCACCATAACGCCGTTGAGCTTGATGGATGCCACGGTTTCCTGCATTTTGGCATCGTCCCGCACCTTGAACGGATGGGGACGGAATGTATGGAACGGATGGAGTTCGGAAAGTTTCAGATAGACCAGCTTTCCCTCCTCCACAGGACGGGGCGGCACAGCCGGCTCCGTCACACCCTGCTCCGGGGGAGCGACCTCCTTTGCGGGCTTACCCTTTCCGGCATCCGGGGGAACAGGAACATCGGGAGCTTTCCCTCCACTTCGGGACAATTTGTCTCGTTTGGACGGCTGGGACTCGCCAGGGGCCGCCTTGTCAGCCTTAGAGGGGCGGCCCTTGCGGGGCCCGGATTTTTTGGGTTCCTTTTCAGCCTCCGGCCCGGTGCGTTCCGCCTTATCAGACTTAGGAGGACGGCCCCGGCGCGGCTTTTCGGTTTTCTCGCTTTCAGCGGCAGGACGATCCAGCGCAGGAGCCCCAGCTTCCGGTTCACGGGATGCCTCTGCCTTTTCCACCTCGGCTCGGGCCGCCTGCCGCTTTTCTGCCATGAGCGCGTCAATCTGCTCCGCAGAGATTACCACATCGCCGGGCTCGGCAGGCCCGGCCTGTTCCGGCGGGTGTTCGGGAACGGCGGCCTCCCCGTGGGCCGGATCAGCCACAGCGGGCGCGGGGGCCTCCTCGGTTTTCTGCGCCTCGGGGCCCGTGTTCAGTTTTTCATCTGCCATTCACTAACCTCCTTTTCGTGAAAGTTGCACAATTTTGAGGATTAAATTTCTGTAATTATTTTTCTGCCTCCTTCCGGTCTATCCACGCAAAAAAGCCGCCCAAGATAGCACCTGGACGGCTTTCTGCGTAATGTGATAGATCAAATATTATTTTTTTCGGATTGCAGGCCCCGAAAAGCCTTGTATTTACAGTGTTCCTAATAAGAAGCAATCATATGATCCATACTCCACATCAATCTTCAGATTCGGATACCGCTTTTCAAAATTTTCAATAATCTCCACCGTCTGCGTATTTCTGGTATCTCCGCCCCACCACGCAATCCTGAATTCCACATCACTGTAGTCCGCGTCCTGCTGTACGGCAGCTGCAGCATCCGCCTGTGATCCCTCCTGTACCCCTTTTGCGGCAGTTTCTCCGTTGGCTGCGGTTTCCGTACCGGCCGCCGTTTCTCCTGTGGCTTTGGCACTTTCTTCCCCGCCCGAACAGCCGGTCATCCCCAGCGCAAGAAGTATACATCCAAACCATAACGCTGCCTTTCTCATTTTCCTCCACTCCTTTTCTTTTTTTCTTCCGGTCGATCTGCAGATCCAACAGCTGATACTGGAACGTTATCATGAAAACCCGGTCAAAAAAATCGAAAAATGTACATATTTTATTTAAAAAGGATAATAATAATCTTTCTTTTGTATATTTCGCCTCATATTATATCAGGAATTCCGGAATTCCTTTGGCGTCATGCCCGTATATCTCTTGAAAAGCTGATAAAAATATGGCACATCATGCCCCAGGCCAACCTGTTCCGCCCTGGAAAAAGGCTTCAGGAGATAATTCTGTACCCCCTCTCTGAGCGCAGCCTGCGCCAGGGTGAACTCCGCATAGCCCGACAGGATCACACACTGCAGAAGCGGATTCATCTGCTTCGCTCTGGCGATCAGCTCCAGCCCGTTCATCACCGGCATCCTGATGTCCGTGATCAGGATGTCCGGCATTTCGTCGATCATCTGCTCCAACGCGTCCATGGCATTGTCACAGTAGCCAATCAGCTCTGCGCCGAAGCTTTCCCAGGAAACATTGGAGCTGATCTGTTCGCACAGAAAGGATTCGTCATCCACCAGCAGAAGCTTTATCTTTTCCCCCATGATCTCTTCTCCTTCCTGCCGCCGCAGGCGGCCATAAAATCAGCCCCACATCATCTTCCCTGCTTTCCTTCCCCGGTCCGGCTGCCGTCCGGTATCCGAAGGATGACCTGCATCCCCTCCTTTAGCCTGCAGAAAGCAAGTCCGTACTCCTCCGAAAAGGTATACTGCAGGCGTCTGTGGATATTCCGGAGGGCCGTTCCGCTCCCCTTCGCCTGCCTTTTTCCTTTCTCCAGTTCTTCCAGAATATTCTCCGAAAATCCCGGTCCGTTATCCTCCACCACAATCTCCGTGCAGCCTTCCCCTTTCCGGTCAAAGATCCGGATCCGGCACCCGGAAAGCTGTTCTTCCATCGCATGGGTGATGGCGTTTTCCACCAGAGGCTGGAGGGAAATTCTCGGAATCATCAGCTTTCCGGCCTCCGGACTGATCCGGATCTCCGTCTGCAGCCGGTTTCTGAAGCGAAATTTCTGAATGAACAGATAATCCTCCACCATCTGCAGGTCGCTTTCCACTGTTACCAGCGTCCGGCTGCTGTCCGTCACATTCCGCATCATCCGCCCCAGGGCCTCCACCATATTCGCTGTGTCCACATCCTCATGGGAATAGGCCATCCAGCTGATTGCTGTCAGGGTGTTAAAAAGGAAATGCGGCTGAATCTGTTTCTGAAGCTGGACAAATTCCGCTTCCTTTAACAGAAGCTTATTGTTGTAGTCTTCCTCCGTCAGCTTTCTGTAGTCCCACGCCATGCGGTAAAAATGACGGTACATTTTCCCAACCTCATCCGGCCGCTTCTGATAAAGCCTCCCTGCCTCTTCATCCAGCGGCTTTCCCGCCCCAAAATCGTCCATTTTTTCGATCAGACCGTACAGATCCCGAATCACCATTCGGATCAGGACACCGCTGAAGGCCAGTGCAACGGCCGCCGCCAGCACGGACAGAAGGATAGAGCGCAGATAGACTCCCCGGATGGAAGCTTCCAGCTTTCCGCAGGGTGTCCGGATGATCATGGTATAACCGAGTTTTTCACTGTCATAGACCGTAAAAAATTCCCCGTTCTCGATATACCATCCCCGTTTTCTCCTGTCCGGCACATTCTCGTCGGGATCGTCGGAATACAGACAGACATCTCCATTGTATACCGCAACGCCGGCGGGCAGATCCGCATGGCGAAGCGTTTTTTCCATGTCTCTGATTATGGCCTGAAAATCCACCTGGGCGATCACGTAAGCCAGATTGGACAGCTTCAGATTTGCCGACTGACGGATCTCCCTGACCAGAGTGAGCTGTCGTTCTCCGGGCACCAGCCGTATCTGGCCATTTGCATCTGCTACGGTCCTGATCAGAGGATCCAGATCATCGTGCGGACTGATATTCTCATTTCCAAAACCGAACACCTCCGCTTCCGTTACCAGCAGAAACGCGCTGAAATATCCTTCCATATTCGCATAGGAATTGACCGCTTCGCTCACATCCGACCTGACGCTCAGCCATCTGCCGTCCTGCGTATGCTCCTGCAGAAAGGTCAGCTTCTCCTGCAGGTCCGCATCTGCGATCATCAGATAGGTCACGTTTTCCATCCGGTCAAACACGTTTTCAATGTAATCCATATAGGTCATCAAAATCTGCGAATTTTTCTCATAAAGAAGCTCGTTATAGGTCCGGTAGGCCGCCTGCCGGTTCACCATTTCCAGAAGCATCATGGCCGATACCACCAGAAGGATCAGCAGGTAGATCTTCCTTTTCAGGGACAGATCCCAAAACCATTGCTCCATCCGCTCCCTTCCTCCCTGCTTTCTTTCCCGCATGCGCTCCCCTCTTTTCTCTTCATATTCTTTCATATTTTCTTTTCCATCCTTCTTTTTTAATCAGTTTTTGTTCTTTTTCACTTATTTGCACCTCATTTTCAATTATAGCATATACAAAACATACAAAGCATTGAAAAAGGATCACTTCTGCAATGATCCTTTTTCTACTCAAAAAACCGGCGCCGCCTTCGTTTTCCCAGGCAGCGCCGGCTTCTCATACCGTTTTCCACATTTTTTATATTTATACCAGCTCTTTATTCTTAAAATACATCTCCTGAATGCGCTCCAACGTAAGCTCCGGCAGACGTTTCCTGTCCTCTTTTGAAAGCTGATCCGGATAAATCGGCTCCCCGTATTCCAGCACCACATGGGTCTTTTTAATCTTCGGAATATGATCCTCAAAAATGCTTCCCGCATTGTTGATGGCCATCGGCACGATGGGACAGTTCGTCTTTTCCGCGATCTTAAAGCTTCCTCCATGGAAGGGCAGGAAGGTGTCCGCCACCTTATTGCGGGTTCCTTCCGGGAAAATGCAGATGGAAATGCCGGATTTGACCTTTTCAATCGCGGTCACGATGGTTTTCATGCCCTGCTTCAGATCCTTCCGGTCCAAGAACAGGCAGTGCAGATTCTTCATCCAGTGGGAAAGGAGCGGGATCTTCTCCATCTCCACCTTCGCGATGTAGCCGGTCATGCGCGGCACACGCACATAGGTCATGACGATGTCAAAATAGCTGCGGTGGTTTCCGATGTACAGAACCGCCCTGTCCTTCGGCACCCTCTCCAGCCCGATGCAGGTCACCTTCACCCCCGCCAGGCGCAGAACCCAGCGGAACGCCCAGTTCACGATGGCAAGGGAGCTTCTCCCTTTCAGATCCATGTTGAATTTTCCGATGATCCACTCCGCGATCAGAAGCGGGATGCTCAGAATCAGGAACAGCACGACAAAAACAGCGACACAGATAAAACGGATCATGGGTAGTACCTTCCTTTGTTTTTCAGCTTTTTCCAGTATATACTACCCGTCTGGGGAAAGCAACCTGTTTCTGTCTGGAACTACTCCCGCTTGTTCCGCACTCCCTGTTCCCATCGCCTCCCACCGTCTGATATTCTCCCGGTACCATTCGGATGCCTCTTCCCAGGCTTCCGCATTCCGGGGCTCATACCGTTTCACCGGCTCCGACGCGGCTATGACGCTGCGGACCTCGGAAAGGCCGCCGATCTGTCCTGCCGCCATGAGCTGCAGGGCCAGGTTGCCGTAAACGGTGGCTTCCACCGGGCCGGCGCAGACCGGACGGGCACAGGCGCCTGCGGTAAACTGGCAGAGAAGGCCGCTCTGGGTGCCGCCGCCCACCATGTGGATGACCGGATAATCCTTTCCCGTGCACTCCCGGATCTCATCCAGCGTCAGCCGGTATTTGAGCGCCAGGCTTTCATCGATACAGCGCACGATCTGGCCAGGCGTCTCCGGCACGGGCTGGCCGGTCCGCCTGCAGAACTCCCGGATCCGTTCCGGCACGTCCCCGGCAGGCACGAACTCCGGCGCGTCCGGATCGATCAGACTGCGGAAAGGCGCTTCTTTTTCCGCCAGCTTTTCCAGCTCTCCGAAGCTGTACTGCATCCCCTCGCGCATCCACTGACGGCGGCTTTCCTGCACCAGCCACAGGCCGATGATGTTTTTCAGGAAGGAAATGCGTCCGCCCGCTCCGCCCTCGTTGGCGATGTTCAGTCTCTGGCTGTCCCCGGTGATGACAGGCTCAGGCAGTTCCGTTCCGAACAGGCTCCAGGTTCCGCAGCTGATGAAAATGAAATCCTTTTCCTGCGTGGGAACCGCCGCCATGGCGCACTGGGTATCATGTCCCGCTCCCGCCACCACCAGCATGGGCTCGATGCCAAGCTCTCCTGCGATCTCCGCCCGCAGCGGAGCCAGCGCCGTTCCGGAAGGAGAAACCGGAAGCAGGATCTTCTCCGGCAGTCCAAGCGCCTCCAGCACCTCCTTCGACCAGTTTTTTTCCCTGGCATTCAGAAGCTGCGTGGTGGACGCCGCGGAATATTCGCAGCATTTTTCCCCGCAGAGAAAATAGTTGAAAAGATCCGGCATCATCAGCAGACAGTCCGCGCGGTCCAGAAGCTCCTTCCTGTTCTGCGCCAGATACAGAAGCTGAAACACCGTATTGATCTCCATGAACTGGGTTCCGGTGATCTGATAAAACCGGTCAGGATCCAGCAAGGCAAAGCTCTTTTCCAGCATGCCGTTCACCCGTCCGTCCCTGTAGTGCACCAGGTTTTCCAGAAGATACCCTTTTGCATCCAGCAGGCCGAAATCCACGCCCCAGGTGTCCACGCTAATGCTGTCCGCCCTCCCACATTGTTTCGATTTGAGAAGTCCCTGCCTGATCTCATGGAACAGGCGCAGGAAATCCCAGTACATCGTTCCTCCGAGCGTAACCGGATCGTTGGAAAAACGATGGAGCTCCTCCACGCTGATTTTTTCCCCGTCAAAGCTTCCCAGCATCACCCTGCCGCCGGAAGCGCCCAGATCGACGGCAAGCATCCGCTTTTCTGTTTTTCTTATCATTTTACCCCGTGTTGTAAAAAAAGGCCGCGCATACGGCAGTCTGGATCACGTCAGTCCACCATATACCGGCCCTTTTTCTTTCCCCTTTCTTTCTGTCCGCTGTCCTTTTTTCCCGGCAGCTTTTCTTTTATTTGTACAGAGGCCCGTATGCGGCGCAGGCTCTGTAGTCCTGTCCTTCCTTATCCATGCCGAAAGCATTCCAGGCGGACGGGCGGAAAATCTTTTCTTCCGGAACGTTGTGCATGCTTACCGGAATCCGCAGCATGGAGCACATGGTGATCAGGTCCGCGCCGATATGGCCGTAGCTGATCGCTCCGTGGTTGGCTCCCCAGTTGTTCATCACATCGTAAGCCGTCTTAAAGGCTCCCTTTCCGGTGGTTCTGGGCGCAAACCAGGTGCACGGCCAGGTGTAGTCCGTTCTCTTCCAGAGCTTGTCGGTCACCTCTGCCGGAAGCTTCACCGTCCAGCCCTCTGCGATCTGGAGCACCGGTCCAAGGCCCTTCACCAGATTCAGACGGATCATGGTAACAGGCATTTCCGCTTCGGTCACAAAACGGGAGGAATATCCGCCCCCACGGAAGTATCCGAAGTCCGCCTCGTTCCAGGTGGTAGCTCCCATGATGGCCTTCTGATCCTCTTCGGTGATTTCATACCAAGGCTTCATCACGTTATTTCCATCCGCATCCTTCGCCTGTCCATTGGCATCCAGGCAGGCCGCTCCGGAATTGATCAGGTGAATGAATCCGCCCGCTTCCTTCGCAACGCCTTCCACCTCGTATCCCGTGGCCTTCTTCACCGCCTCAGGGCTCCAGTAGGTACGCACATCCGCAAAAATCTGCGCCCGGTTGGTCAGAAGCTTCATGAACAGCATGCCGAGACCGTTCAGCACATCGTTTTCCGTCGCCAGCACATAAGGCTCTCTCGCCCCGTTCCAGTCAAAGGAGGTATTCAGCATGGCCTCCGCGAAATCCGCGTTGGGATAGAAATCCGTCCACTGACGCTGTCCCTGGAAACCTGCCGCGATGGCATTGTGCCCGACCATCTCTTCCTCGCAGCCCTTCGGAAGGTTCTTATTACCGTTCATCAGATCCTTGATGATGCACATCATCTTTACGACGAATTCCCAGTCCTGATCCTTCTGTTCTCTGTTTTTCTGCACCGCCTCCGGGTTCTTGTCAAAGCCCTCGATGCAGTTCGCCTTCGTCCAGGCCATCGCCTTTTCAAACTCCGCCTGATCGTAAATTCTCTCCGTCATGCGGCGGATGATTTCCACCTCGTCCACGGACTCCACGCGCATGCCCAGATATTCTTCAATAAACGCCGGGTCAATGATGGAGCCGCCGATTCCCATACAAATGGAACCGATCTGCAGGTAGGATTTTCCCCGCATGGTGGCAACCGCAACAGCCGCCCGTCCGAAACGAAGCAGCTTCTCCGCCACATCCTCCGGAATCTCTGTGGAATCCGCGTCCTGCACGTCATGTCCGTAAATGCCGAAAGCGGGAAGCCCCTTCTGCGCATGGGTAGCCAGCACGCTCGCCAGATACACCGCTCCGGGACGCTCCGTTCCGTTAAAGCCCCACACGCCCTTGATCGTCCTGGGATCCATATCCATGGTCTCTGCCCCGTAGCACCAGCAGGGCGTAACCGTCAGCGTAATATCCACACCTGCCTTCCGGAACTTGTCCGCACAGGCAGCCGCCTCTCCCACACGTCCGATGGTGGTGTCCGCGATGATCACCTTCACCGGTTCCCCGTTGGAATAACGCAGATTCTCGGTAAACAGCTTTGCCGCAGACTTCGCCATGTTCATCGTCTGCTCCTCCAGCGACTCCCTCACCTTCAGATAACCTCTTCTTCCGTCAATCGTCGGCCGGATGCCGATCACCGGATACTCCCCCACATACCTGTTCTCTGCCATTTTTTCCTCCATTTCTGCCTGTAACGGCACTTAAAGCTTTGCTTTGCCGCCCACAGGCGGCGCCCTGTTTTACTCTCTTCTTTTTTGAAGTCCGTTTGTTACCATTCAGCCAGGTCTGCGCATTTACTGTGCAGACCGTACGAAAACGGTACGGCTGGAAGCATCCGGCCCATCGCGGCACCCGCCTTATCGTGCTGCACTCGCCTTATCGTGCTGCACTCGCCTTATCGTGCTGCACTCGCCCTATCGTGCTACGATTGGAATGGCCGGATGCCGTTACAGTTCTGCCGAAGGCTGAACTGTAACGTTCGTTTTCCTATGTCACCAGTATAACATTGCCCCCTTCCCTTTTCCTGTGATATAATGGCATAAAATATAAAGATATTCACCTCTACGAGCCGGGCATCCGGGAGCCTTTAGAACCAGATGGAAACTCGTTTCCATCTGGTTTTGAAGGCTTCCGGATATGCGGCGACAGCCGCGAAGCGAAGGGCCAAAGGCCCTGAGCCTGCCCGGCGGATTTCCGGTTTTGATACCTTCCGTACAGGCTACGACAGCCGCGAAGCGAAGGGCCGCAGGCCCTGAGCCTGCCCGGCGGATTTCCGGTTTGCATACCTTCAAAAACGAAAACGTCTTTTTTTGTTTCTGTTTTTATGATAAAAAAGGTTATCGAAAGCGAGGAGTCAAATGAAAAAAACACTGAATGATTATCTCAAGCTCCCTTATCGGATGGAATTTGTCCGGGATGAGGCAGAAGGCGGTTATGTCGTATCATTTCCGGATCTTCCCGGCTGCATCACATGCGGCGAAAATCTGACAGCCGCCGCGGCCAATGCCGGGGATGCAAAAAAAGCGTGGCTGGGAGCCGCGCTTGCGGAAGGCCTTTCCATTCCCGAGCCCAATGGTTTGAAAAAAATCTTTAAGTGAGGCTTTTCTATGCATTATCTTGATTACAACGAAAAAATCAACCACGGCACGCCGGATTTTCCCATCGCCTTCTATCATGTGGACGAACACCATCCGCGCTATGCCATGCCGTTTCACTGGCATAAGGAAATGGAGCTCATCCGCATTCTGGAAGGCTCCATTACCATTTCTCTGGATTCGGTTTTTCTCACCGCAAGGGCGGGGGATCTGATTCTGATCGAGGAAGGGGTCATCCACGGCGGCACGCCTGAACATTGCATCTATGAATGTGCGGTCTTTGATCCCAACCTGCTGACATCCATGTCTGCGCACACCGACGCCTGCAAGCGCTATGTCCGTCTGATGACCCGTCATCAGATTCAATTATATAACTATTTTCAGGCGGACGATCCCCGTTCTGCCCCGCTTCTTGCCGCTGCGGAAAGGCTCTTCCCTGCCATCCGCTGGCCCCATGCCGGAAGCGAGCTTCTCACTCTGGGCGCCCTGTATGAATTCTTTGGCCGCCTTTTCGAAGGAGAGCTTTACAGCGAGTCACTGGAAGAATCGGTCAGCCTGCGGCGGAAGATGGATGTGCTCAAGCCCGTTCTGGAATACATCGACGCCAATTACGCCTCCCCCATCACCCTCTCTGACCTTTCGCGGCTGGCGGGGATGAGTCCCAAGTATTTCTGCCGTTTTTTCCGGGCGGCCCTGCACCGCACACCCGTGGACTATCTGAACTATTACCGGATCGAACGCGCCTGCTACATCCTTACCACCACGGAACTTCCGGTGACGGAGGTGGCCTACCGCTGCGGCTTCAACGACAGCAGCTATTTCGTGAAAACCTTCCGCAAATATATGGGAATAACGCCGCGCGCTTATGCGCACAGGAGGTGAGTTTTCTTCCCCTCCTCTGCTTCCACCGCTCCTGCAACGATTTGCGTTCTGCTGTTAACACGGCCTTATTCCGGCTTCACCCCAAGCGTCATCAGCCGCTCCTGCAGGCGCTCCACCGGAAGCTCCCTGGGCTGCAGTCCGCCCGAAACGCAGAGCGCCGCTGCGATGCCCGCCGCCTGCCCCATGTTGGCACAGATGGGCATGACGCGATAGTTGGAATGGGCCAGATGGGTACCGGAAATGCACCGTCCTGCCAGAAGCAGGCCGTCCACCTTCTGCGGCACCAGACAGCCATAAGGGATCGTATAGCCCTTGGGCTGGCTGAATTTTTTCTGGCAGCCCGTTTCATCCAGCCCTGCGCCCGTGATGTTATGTACGTCAAAATTGAAGTGCGCGTTCGCCACCGCCCAGTCCGGGAAAACGCGGGCTGACAGAATGTCCTGCTCCGTAATCGTGCGCATTCCGATGAAATGCCTCGTCTCCCGCACGCCGATCTGAGACGCCGTTTTCAGCACAAAACTGTTCTCAAAGCCCGGCACATGCTTCTGCAGAAATTCCATGATTTCCGGAAGCTGCTCCCGGCACTGGATATAGGCTGCCGTCAGATCATCCGCGTTGGTGCCGTCCACTCCGGTCACGTTTGTCATGTTCAGCGTGACCACGCCGGGGAAAACGGACGGGTAAACGAGCACATGCCCGGCAGGCGCAGGGATGCATGCTCTCGCCAGCTTCTGAATGTCCCCCTCCGGCACCTCATAGCTTTCTTCGAACGCATACACATATTCCATGCGCTCCACGTCCACGCCTCCCACCTGCACCATCAGGGTCATGGGCTGCATGGCGCCGTCGCTTTCTCTTCCCTTAAAATAAGGCGCGCCCGCTCTGGCCGCGATATCCCCGTCCCCAGTGCAGTCAATGGACACCTTCGCGCGGATCAGGCTCCTTCCGCTCTTGTTTTCCACGAAAACTCCGGCAAGCCGGTCTTCTTCCATATGCGGTTCACACGCCATCGTGTTTAAAAGCAGCTTTACGCCCGCTTCCCGCATCATCTGCAGCGCTCTGGTTTTCATCGTTTCATGGTCGATGTATTTGCGCATTTCCTGATCGTTCAGCTTCGGATTTTTTCCGTAAACATGGTGGGTGCGCTCCACAATCTCTTCGTAAATTCCCCCTGTCGTATTTCCCGTCCAGTGGCTCATAAGCCCTGTCGTCGCCACGCCGCCGATATCCGAGCTTCCTTCCACCAGAAGGGTTTTCGCACCTTCCCTCGCAGCGCTGATGGCGGCTCCCCAGCCTGCAGGCCCTGCTCCCAGAACCAGCACGTCCACCGTGTCGTATACCGGCGTCTCCCTCTGCAGCTCCAGCACTCTGTTTTCTTCCATTCTCACTTTTCCTCCACATTTCGTTTTTCTGTCTTTTGTTTTTCCACATCAGGCAGCATTTTCATCTGTCTTTATTGTACCAGTTCCCTTGTAAAATACCTTCTGATTCCGGTTCAAAATCTAAACAATCGTGCACAGTTTTGATTGCAGGATGCGGCCTCCCATGCTATAGTGAAGCTATAGTGAAATGGAAACTTTCCGGCCGGGAATGAGCCTGGAAATGTACCGGGGAATCCGATCTCGGATATGGAGAATGACATGAGGAAAATCGCATGAGGACAATCACATGATCGAACAGCTTTTGCGGGATATTGCCGCTTACTTTGATTATCTGCATGATTTTCATAAACTCTTTGCCGCTTTTCACAATGCTTCCATCCCTCTTGGGAACCACATGGCGGCCCTTTCCAGATATAACATCAACAGCAATCCCTATTGTCTCTATGTCAAATCCAGCGATACCGCCTGGACACACTGCATCAGGCGGCAGCCAAAGGTGTATAAGAAATGTGAAGAAGGGCCCTTCTGCGGCACCTGCTATGCGGGCATGGGAGAATACGTGTATCCCATCCTGGATGACGGAAAAGTACTGGGCTTTGTGGACGTGAGCGGCTACTGTTTTGACCGGAACCGCTCTCTTTCCCGCCTCCGCCGGACGGCGGAGGTCTATGGACTGTCCGAAGAATCCCTGCGCACCCTTTTTCTGAAAAATACAAAGCCCCCGCTTTTGGACGAGGGCTTTCTCAGAACGCTGATTTCTCCGCTGTGCTCCATGTTCATCCTGCTGAACCGGGAGCTTTCCGCCGTCTACGGCCCCGCCCCCAGACCAGGCGATACGCTGAGCAATGTTCTCAGCCACGCCGTCGTTTACCTGGAGCGCAATTACCTGCTCCCCGTACATGCCGCCGACGTGGCCGCCGCCTGCCACTGCAGCACCTCCTTCATCAGCCACATTTTCAAGAAAAATATGGGGATGAGCATCTGCGATTATGTCAACCGGCTCCGCATCCGGGACGCCAAGCGGCTGCTCACCGATACGGAGCTTTCCATCCAGCGGATTTCCGAGATCGTCGGCTACTCCAGCTCCAATTACATGAGCGAAGTGTTCCGCGCCCTGACGGGGATGTCTCCCAGGGCCTGGCGGCAGCAGAAAAAATGAAATTCCGGGGCTGCTATCTGTATTCCTTCCGATATTGCAGCGGCGTCATGGAAAATCGTTCCCGAAACAGCCGGATAAAATAACTGACGTCGCCAAAGCCCACATTCAGGGCGATTTCCGTAATTGGAAGATCCGTTTTCCCCAGCAGATTTTTCGCGTCCTCCAGCTTCAGGCGGTTGCAGTAGGCCCGGATGGTGACGCCGCATCTGCTTTTGAACATATGGCTGATATAGGACCTGCTCCTTCCGAATTCCCTGCAGATTTCGGAAAGAGTGATTTGATTGTGATGTTCATTGACATATTGAAAAATCAGATTGTATTCCGGATCCGCGCTGTCCATCGGGCAGAGAAAGAGAAGCTCCAGCATCCGGCATAAGGGCGGCATGACCCTGCCGCACAGCGCCTGCGGGATCTCTTCCGGACTCAGACTGTCCTTCCAGAGCTGTATATCCTCCGGCTCTCCCGATGGCGCCGGCTTTCTGTATCCGCTCGCCGCCGCGTAGCCGGCCACCGCCCCGTCCTCATAGATGGGATAGATAAACTCAGAAACGCCCGCATGGCATACTCCGCAGAAGCTGCCGCATTTTTTACATTTCTGCAGCACCATCTGCTGGGCCCGAAGGCATCTTCTGTGTTTTTCCCCATTTCTTTTTACCATGATGCAGTAAGGATTCTGATGGGCGTTGTATGGCTGAAGCGCTGTCAGCACGGATTCCGGCATGTGGTTCAGCTTCTCCTTCCCGAAATGGACGGATACCTGAAGCCCGCACTGCTCATTCAGATAATCCAGATAGGCGGTGATCTCCTTCATCAGCTGTTCCATCGCGTCCTCCTTTGCATTTTCTTTTTATTTTCATGCATTTATTCCCGAGCAAATCCCCTGAAAATATAATAAAATTATAGCATAAATCTGTTTTATCACAAATAGGAGGAAAAGTCATGCTGGAAAAAAGAACGCTGCAATGCGATCTGTGTGTGATCGGCGGAGGGATGGCCGGAATGGCCGCCGCCATCTCCGCGGCAAGGGAGGGGCTGAAGGTCGTTCTGATGCACGAGCGGCCCGTACTGGGCGGCAACGCCTCTTCCGAAATCCGGATGTGGATCTGCGGCGCGAACGGAGCGGACAACCGGGAAACGGGCATTCTGGAGGAAATCGCGCTGGAAAACCTCTACCGCAATCCCACCAAAAGCTATGCTGTCTGGGATACGGTCCTCTATGATTTTGTCCACAGAGAGAAAAACATCACCCTGCTGTTAAACTGCACCTGCATGGACGCGGCTGTAGAGCGAGGGTCGTTCGCCCATGGCCGGACAGAACGGATCCGTTCCGTCACCGGATATCAGATGACAACTCAGCGCTTTTATGAGGTGGAAGCCGCCTTTTACAGCGACTGCTCCGGAGACAGCATTCTTGCCCCTCTGTGCAGCGCTCATTTCCGGATGGGACGGGAAGCCAACACGGAATTTGGAGAGGATACCTCCGTCCGCATCGGCGACAGCATGACCATGGGAATGTCCTGCCTGATCCAGGGGCGGGAGACAAACCGGGAAATCAGATACATTCCGCCGGAATGGAGCAAAAAGCTCACGGAGAAGGACTTCGAACACAGGGATCCGGATCTTTACAACGATTATGAAAATTTCTGGTATCTGGAGCTGGGGGGAGACCGGAATACCATTGCGGATACGGAAGTGCTGCGGGATGAGCTGGTCAGCCTGGCCGCGGGGACCTGGGACTACATCAAGAATTCCGGAAAATTTGACGCCGGAAGGTGGGATCTGGACTTTCTGGGATTTCTGCCCGGAAAACGGGAATCAAGACGGATGTGCGGGGAATACATGATCACGCAGAGAGACATTTCCGATGACAGGGTATTTGAGGATGAGATCGCCTATGGAGGCTGGAAGCTGGACGACCATTTTCCCGGCGGCTTCTGGCACAGAGGAACGCCAAACACGGATATTTCCACACCCGCTCCCTACTCCATTCCCTACCGGGCGCTCTACTCCGAAAACGTGGAAAATCTGTTTTTTGCCGGAAGGAATATCAGCATGACCCATATGGCCATGAGCAGCATCCGGGTTATGGCAACCTGCGCGCTGCTTGGGGAAGCCGTCGGCAAAGCCGCCGCTGTGGCAGTCAGAAACGGCATCGGCCCGCATGAAGTCTATCTGGAGCACATGAAGCAGGTACAGACGCTGCTTCTGAACGAGGACTGCTTCCTGCCCTCCAGGACCAGACAGATCTCCGAAGTCTGCCGGCACGCCTCCCTCTTTGGAGCGGATGACACCATCCGAAACGGCCAGGACAGGGCGCATGAAATCTACCATACGCAGGGCTCCGAGGCCGCCTGTCAGATTCCGGCAGGAGAGGAAATCCGTTACCGCTTTCCGGAAACCCATCTGTCCTGTGTGCATCTCGTGTTCGACAGCGACCTGAACCGCAGCACCCTGCCGGTCTCCGAATGCGAACGGTATCATTCCATGCGCGCCTGTCAAAGGCTTGACAGCCCGCAGCTGTGCATGCCGAAAACGCTCTGCCGCGAATTTCTCCTGCTGGGAGAACGCGGCGGAAAGAGGGAAGAGCTTCTGCACGTTACGGATAACCGGAAGCGCTGCTGGCATCTGAACCTGAACAAAGCCTT
>DWWH01000003.1 GCA_019119815.1 Candidatus Eisenbergiella intestinipullorum
AAATAAGCCTGATGGCTTATTTTTCAATCGGCAGTTTTGCGCCGAAGCACAAAACTGCTGTGATCGCAGAGGAGAAATCACATGCGTGATTTCTCCTCGCGGCCTCAGCGTAGAACGCTTCGGCATGGAGGAAAAAATGGAGGAAAAGAAAGACGGAAGGAGGCGGCTTTCCGGGGAAGGCTGGCGAAGATATATCCGGAAATTTAATGAAAACGATGAGGAAACGATCGTTCAGACGGTACCCGATGAAAGAGCGGAGGCGTGGATAGAACGGGAGGCTCCATTTTTCGAGTGTCCGGCCCCGGTCATTGAGGAGACCTGGTATTTCCGCTGGTGGGTTCTGCGCAAGCACATAAAGGAGACGGCGGGAGGCCGGATCATCACGGAGTTTCTCCCCCGGGTGCAGTGGGCGGGGCCCTGCAATTCCATCAATTCGGCAGACGGACACCATATCGCGGAAGCAACATGGCTGAGAAAGGACAGGAGCCTTGTGAAGGAATATATCGTTTTCTGGCTGAGAGGGGAGGGGGATGAGACCTCCTATTCCTCCTGGATCGCGGACGCGGTATACCGGTACGCGCTGGCTGCCGGAGAGGAAGCGTTCGCCGTCGGGCTTCTTAACGACCTGGTTTCCTTTTATGAAAAGGTGGAAGCCTCCAACATGACGAAGTACGGCCTGTTCTGGTCTTATGACGACCGGGACGCGATGGAGATGTCCATCAGCGGAAGCGGCCTTCGTCCGACGCTGAACAGCTATATGTGCGCAAACGCCGCCGCCATCGCAAAAATTGCGGACTGGGCCGGAGAAAAGGAGCTGCGGGAACGCTTTGAAAAGAAGGCGGAAACGCTGAAAAGCCTGATCCTGAAATACCTTTGGGATGAAAAGGCTCGGTTTTTCAAGGTGATCCCGCTGGCTGCCAGGGAGGACGAGGCGGATGCCTTTTCCTTTGAAGAGATCCCCGCGGAAAGGAACGTGCGGGAGGAGATCGGATATATTCCCTGGTGCTTTTCCATTCCGGACAAAAGGCATGACGGAGCATGGGAATATCTGAAACGGGAGGACGGTTTTCGCGCCCCGTTCGGGATCACGACAGCGGAGCGGAGTCACCCGCTGTATCGGAATACCCGTTCCCCGCATGAGTGCCAGTGGAACGGGCCGGTGTGGCCATATGCCACGACACAGACGCTTGACGGAATGATCCGGCTTTTGCAGGAGAGAAAGACGGAAACCGTAAGCAGAGAGGATTTTCTGGAGCAGCTGCGTATTTACGCGGAGAGCCATCAGAGGATTCGGGAAGACGGAAAACGGGTGAACTGGCTGGATGAAAATCTGGATCCGGAGACAGGAGAATGGCTGGCGAGAAAAATCCTGCAGGGCTGGGGCTGGCCGGAAGAGAAGGGAGGATATGAGAGAGGAAAGGACTATAATCATTCGGCGTTTTGCGATCTTGTCATCCGCGGACTCTGCGGCGTCTGCCCGGAGGAAGGGAACGTGCTGGTGATCGACCCGCTCCTTCCGGAGGAGGCCTGGGATTATTTTCTGCTGGAAGGGCTGCCCTGCATGGGACATTTTCTCACCATCGTCTACGACAGGGACGGGAGCAGATATGAAAAGGGAAGCGGCTTCTGGGTGGAAGAAGACGGACAGGTTCTTGCCTGGCTGGAAAAGCTGGGAAAACTGCGGATCACACTGGAAGGGAAAATCGGAGCACAGGCACTCTGACATCTTGGAAGAATTGCTGCGCAATTCTTCTCACTGAAATGAAATGCGGCCTGCGGCCGCAGGAAAATGAGGTAAATATGAAGAGAAGACTGGAAAGATTTGGAAAAGGAATGCTCAGCATGATTCTGGCGGCAGCGCTTGTCGCCGGATGCGGCTCTGCCGGAACGCAGGGGGAAAGCTAAGACGTTACAGGAATAGAAAACACGGACGCCGGTCAGGCGGATGCGGCAGGAACGGAAAGCGCGGAGGCGTCCCCGGCAGAGGGAGAGGCATATGCGGTTCCGTTCGGGGACGGGGAAACGGACAATCTGACGGTAGCCTGTCTGGAGGGCTGGTACACGGCGGTGTCCATCAATGATAACCTGGAGATCTGGCAGGCCATCGAGGATCGGACCGGTGTGAAGATCAACTGGGAGGCGACGGCGGACTATGATACCGTCATGCAGCCCAGGATCGCGGCAGGAAGCGATCTGCCGGATATTTTTATCGTTCCGCCCGCATGGAGCAATACCGGAGTATATAAGCTGGCGGAGGACGGAATCATTCAGCCTCTGGACGATCTGATCGCGCAGTACGCGCCGGATATCCAGCGGGTTCTGGAGGAAGATCCGGAACTGAAAAGCCTGCTGACAGCGCCGGACGGACATATTTATACGATCGCGGACGCTCCGAAGTATGTGAACGATCTTGTGGTATTGGACGGAATGTTCGTCCGTCAGGACTGGCTGGACGCAGTTGGCCTGGACCAGCCGGAAACCATAGAAGACTGGTATGAGGTACTGACCGCGTTTAAGAATGAGGATCCGAACGGCAATGGGATCCAGGACGAAATTCCTTTCAGCGGACTGGATCTGGATCTTTCCCTGTTCCGGTATTTTCTGTCCGCGTTCGATCTGCCTGTCAGTGTAGGTGCCTGGTGGTACGATGAAAACGGAGAGGTTTTCTGCGTTTATACCACGGACGAATATAAAAATTTTGTAACGGAAATGAACAAGTGGTACGAGGAAGGGCTGATCGATATGGAATTTACGAGAGATGAAGCGAACTTCCAGGCCCTGGTTGCCACAAACGTTGTGGGCGCTTTTTCCCATCTTGCGGAAAGGCAGGTTCAGTACAATAATCTTCTGAGCACATCCGGACATCCGGAAGCAGACCATGCGCTGGTTCCGCATCCTACCGGAACAAAGGAAGTGCAGGTGATAAAGCGTGAGCCCACCTGGAACCATTACGCGATTCCGACCTCCAGTGACAAGGCGGAGCTTGCGATCAAATGGATGAATTTTGTCTGGGGAAGCGAGGAAGGCGTGACCCTGACAGAGTGGGGGATCGAGGGAAAGACCTATGAAGTGGTAGACGGACAGAAACAATATACGGATTTCGTCCTGAACAATCCGGACGGCCTGGATCCTTATAACGCATTGAGAAGCCTGGGCGCGAGCAACACGATCCTGGCACGTACGCCTGCAGATGCCTACAGGGCGCTGAACAGTCAGGGAGATGCGATCTCCTATGCGGAAAACACGAACCTTGTGGAGCCCTTCCCCAACATGATGTCCACGCCGGAGGAGCAGGATATTCTGGACATGTACAGCACGGATTTCGATACCTACTGTTCGGAAAGCATTCTTAGCTTCATTACGGGGGCAACGGATCTGGGAGAATGGCAGTCCTTTGTGGATACCTTAAACAGTATCGGGCTGGAAGAGCTGAGAGCGGTGAAGCAGGCGCAGTTTGATCGTTCAAAGGGGGCGTAAAGCCATGAGCAGAAAAACATTCTGGAAAAGCCTGCGCAAAGACCGTCAGCTCGTGTTCATGCTGATACCTGTGGTGATTTTCTTCGCGGTTTTTTCTTACTATCCCCTGTATGGGATCCTGATCGCGTTCAAGGATTATTCCATCAGTAAGGGGATCCTGGGAAGTCCCTGGGCCGGACTGCGGTATTTCAGGCAGTTTTTTCTCAGCCCTTATTTCGGAAGGCTTCTGCGCAATACGGTCCTGATCAGCGTCTATAGCCTGCTGTGGGGATTCCCGATCCCGATCCTTTTCGCACTGCTGCTAAATGAATTTAAGGATGGAAAATTTAAACGTCTGATCCAGACGGTGTCCTATCTGCCGCACTTTATTTCTCTGGTCGTGATCTGCGGAATCCTGATCGATATTTTTTCTCCGCAGGGCGGAGTGGTCAATTCCCTTCTGTACGGCCTGACGGGAAAGCGGATCAACTTTTTCGGAGAACCGGAATGGTTCCGCACCATGTACGTGGGAAGCGGCGTCTGGCAGGAATTCGGCTGGAACAGCATCATCTATCTGGCTGCGATCACGGGCATCAACCCGGATCTGTATGAGGCGGCGAAAATAGACGGAGCCGGGAGGCTGAAGCAGATCTGGCACGTTACGCTGCCGGGCATCAAGCCTACGATTCTGACCCTGCTGATCCTGAATCTGGGAAATATCATGAGCGTAGGGTATGAAAAGATCATCCTGCTTTATAGTCCGACCACTTATGAGACGGCGGATGTGATTTCTACCTACGTGTACCGGACAGGTCTGTTAAGCCAGCAGTACAGCTATGCGGGCGCGGTCGGGCTGTTCAATTCCGCGATCAACATCGCCATTCTGGTGCTGTGCAATTTCGCGGGAAAGAAGCTGTTCGGAGTGGGAATCTGGTAAATGCGAAGCTGAAAAAATGTGGCCGGGGCCGGAGCGTTTCCGGCTCCGGCATGGAGTAAATGAGAATGAAACAGAAAAAATTAAGTGCGCTGGCGGTCAGAGGAATTCTGGCCGCAGTGCTTATCCTTGCAGGGATCCTTTGCGTGTATCCTTTCCTTTATGTGTTTTCCATGTCGATCAGCGCTCCAGAGCATGTGCTTCGAAAGGACGTTGCGTTCCTTCCGCGGGGGCTTTCGCTGGAAGGATATGGACTGGTATTTGAGAACCCGACGGTATGGAGATCCTACCGGAACACCATCCTGTATACGGTGTTTGGAACGGCGCTGAATATGGTACTGACCGTTTTGGCGGCCTATCCGCTTTCCAGAGAAAAATTTGTTCTGAGACGGCCGGTTTCCATCCTGATCACGATCACCATGTATGTCAGCGGCGGCATGATCCCGTTTTTCATCGTTGTTACAAACCTGGGACTGTATAATACGCCGCTGGCCGTCATTCTGCCTTTCGCGGTGAGTGCCTGGAATATCATCATCGCCAGAAGCTTTTATGAAAGCCTTCCGGAAGCGCTGTCAGAGGCGGCGCAGATTGACGGGGCGAGCCACCTGACGGTTCTTGTAAAAGTGATGCTGCCGCTATCCAAACCGATCCTGTCCGTCCTTCTGCTGTATTATGCGGTAGGCCACTGGAACAACTATTTCTGGCCCATGGTACTCGTGCCGAACCCGCAGTATCAGCCGCTCCAGGTCTTTCTGCGGAGCCTGCTGATTCTCAAGCAGGATGTGGGAGGGGCGAGCGCGCAGATCGGCATCAGCAGGACCGCGCAGATGGAACAGCTGAAATATGCGGCGATCATCGTATCGGTCCTGCCGATCCTGTTTATCTATCCCTTTATTCAGAAATACTTTGTAAAGGGTGTATCCGTGGGAGCGATAAAAGAGTAAATCAAAGAAATGCTGTTGATTCGGTTGCCTTTTTTCGTTATAATATGCTTGGAAACAAAGAAGTAAAGAAACCAGGAATATTAAAGCATTTTATCCATATAATAGGAAGGAGGCAATGATCGTGTCAACTGCTTTGGCTCAAAAAGGCGGCTCAAAAATGGACAGGAAAGTATTGAGCATTTCATCGAAAAGACAGATTACGATTCCGCAGAAGTTCTATCAATTATTGGGATTCGAGGATGAAGCGGAGTGTGTACTTCACGGTAATGAACTGATTATCCGACCAGTTAAAACAGTTTCCGGCGGTGAGTTCGCTGAACAGATACTTGAGGAACTGATTGAAGAGGGGCTGTCAGGGGAAGACCTGCTTGCCAGGTTTAAAGAGCGTCAGGCCCGGATCAGACCGGCAGTTGAGTCCATGCTGACGGATGCGGAGAAAGCCGCAGAAGGAACAGGGGACTACGCAACATACGACGATGTATTCGGAACGGAGGACTGATCTATGATGCAGGTACGCTTCCTCCCTCCGGCAGCTAAATTTATTAAAAAGCTGAAAGACAAGAAACTGAAATAGGGATCCGGACATCGGGCAACAGGGCTGCAGCGCAGAAGGCATCAAAAGCGCTGCGGCCCTGTTTGCTGCCGGAATACAGGAGCCTGCTTCTTCGCAGCCTGAAGTCCGCCCATTTCCGGGCTATTTCCGGTGCGTTCTCTTTCTCTGGAAGAACTTCACCGCCTCCACAATGGGAATCACGAGCGCGCCCAGAAGAATGGCGATGAGGTATTCACTCAGCTCCACGCTGGTGAATTCAAACGCGGCGGCGAGGAAGGGAACCTCGCAGACCAGGGTGGTTGCCAGGAAGGAGCCCGCCGCGGCGATGAGAAGCATCCGGTTCTGGGAACCGAGCCGGAAGATGCTTTCCCGCTGGGAGCGCATGTTCAGGCTGTGGAAGATCTCCGCCATGGACAGGGTCAGAAAGGCCATGGTGGTGCCGTGAGGGCTGTTGGTGATTTCCCAGACGCCGCTTTCCATGTAGTGGCCTAAAAAGTAGGAAAGCAGGGTGAGCGCCGTTACCAGAATGCCCTGGTAGGCGATGTCAAAGCCCATGCCGTCCGCGAAGATGCCCGCTTTCGCGTTCCGGGGCTTTCTGCGCATGATGTCCGGCTCCGCCTTTTCCGTTCCCAGGGCCAGGGCCGGGAAGCAGTCTGTGACCAGGTTGACCCACAGCAGATGAACCGGCTGCAGGATGGTAAATCCCATCAGGGTGGCAAAGAAGATGCTGAGCACCTCGCTCATGTTGGAGCCGAGCAGGAACTGGATGGCCTTCCGGATGTTGTCATAGATCCGGCGGCCCTCCTCCACAGCGCCCACGATGGTGGCAAAGTTATCGTCGGCCAGAACCATGTCTGCCACGTTTTTGGTCACGTCCGTTCCGGTGATGCCCATGCCCACGCCGATGTCCGCCGCCTTGATGGAAGGAGCGTCGTTGACGCCGTCGCCGGTCATGGCGGTGACGCAGCCCGCTTTTTTCCAGGCGTTTACGATACGGGTCTTGTGCTCCGGCTGAACGCGGGCATAGACGCTGATGGAACGGAACTGCTTTTCAAATTCTTCATCGGTCAGATCGGAAAGCTCGGAACCGGTGATGGCGCGGGTGTCCTGCGTGAGGATGCCGAGCTCCTTCGCGATGGCGGAGGCGGTGTCGATGTGATCGCCCGTGATCATGATGGGACGGATGCCTGCCTGGCGGCATTCCACGATGGCGTCCTTCACCTCCGGGCGGACGGGATCGATCATGCCGCACAGTCCGGTGAAGCAGAGCTGCTGCTCCAGATACTCCGGCTCACAGCTTTCCGGCAGGTCGTTCCAGCGGCGCTCCGCACAGGCCAGGACGCGGAGCGCCCGGTCGGCCATATCCTTATTGGCGGAAAGGATTTCCTGTCTGTAAGCGTCGGTCATGGGGACGGGATTTCCATTTTTCAGATAGAAGGAACATCTCTGGATGACCACGTCCGGTGCGCCCTTGGTGTACTGGATGCATCCGTTGTCCGTCCTGTGTACGGTGGACATCATTTTCCGGCCGGAGTCGAAGGGGGCTTCTGCGCAGCGGGGAAGCTCTGCTTTCAGCTCAGGCTTTGCGCGGCCGGTCTTTGCGGCCCAGGAAACCAGCGCCGCTTCGGTGGGTTCTCCGGTCACGGTGCCGTCCGCATTCTGTTCCGCATCGCTGCAGAGGGCCATGGCGGATGCGATGTCTGCCTCATTCTCTCCGAAAAAGTCCACCACGGTCATTTTGTTCTGGGTCAGGGTCCCGGTCTTGTCGGAGCAGATGATCTGGGCGCAGCCCAGGGTTTCCACAGCGGTCAGACGGCGGATGATGGCGTTTCGCTTTGACATGTTGGTCACGCCGATGGAAAGCACCACGGTGACTACGGCGGCAAGGCCCTCAGGAATGGCCGCTACGGCGAGGGAGACGGCGATCATGAAGGAATCCAGGGCGAGAGAGAGGTCGAAGCGTCCGGCACGGATGATCTGGACGGCGAAAACCACCACACAGATGGCCAGCACGATCCAGGTCAGGATGCGGGAAAGCTGGCTGAGCTTTCTCTGCAGTGGCGTCTGTCCTTCCTGCGCTTGCTCCAGCGCGTCGGCGATTTTTCCCATTTCCGTCTGCATTCCGGTGGCGGTGACCACAGCGCGGCCTCGGCCGTAAACTACGGTGCTGCCCATATAGACCATATTTTTCCGGTCGCCCAGAGGGACGTCCTTCTGTCCGTCCGACAGCCGGAGCATGTCGATGAATTTGGTAACGGGAACGGATTCTCCGGTCAGGGCCGCTTCCTCCACCTTCAGGCTGGCGCTTTCCAGAATGCGGGCGTCGGCGGGAACGGCGTCTCCCGCTTCCAGAAGGATGATGTCGCCCTTTACCAGATCCTCGCTGGGAATGGTCTGAATCTGGCCGTCCCGCAGGACGCGGGAGGTGGCGGCGGACATTTCCTGCAGCGCCTCAATGGCCTTTTCCGCCTTGCTTTCCTGATACACGCCGAGGATGGCGTTGATGATGACCACGGCCAGAATGATGATCACGTCGGCGAAGCTGTCGCTTTCCACAACTGCCAGCACCCCGCTGACCGCGGCGGCTGCCAGCAGGATGAGGATCATCGGATCGGCCAGCTGCTCCAGGAATCTCCGGAAGAGGGATTTTCCCTTCGCGGCGGCGAGGCGGTTTTTCCCGTCCTGCTCCAGCCGCCTTTCGGCTTCTGCCTGGCGCAGTCCTTCATCGGAAGCGGAAAGCTCCTTCAGAACCTGTTCTTTTTCTTCACAATAATATTTCATGGGACCTCCTTTGCCGCAGGGCGGCTTTTTTCAGAAAAAAATCCGGATATAACCGTCAAGGCCATATCCGGAGCTGAAAGAAAATATAAAAAGAGACTCACGTAAGCCTTTCGGTTATACATGAGTCTCGCAATTTAAAACAAGCCAGACCGCCCGCTGCGGCCACGATGTTGACTTGTTACGCAGTTCTGCGCCCGCTACTCCCTCACGGGATTTTTGATGTGAAAAGAACTATAGCACGCCGGAGGGAATCTGTCAATCCTCAATTGCCGCTTTCTGCGTGTTGACATCATAGAAGAATTTCACATCCACCTTTTCTTTTCTGTCGTAGGTATAGATACCATTCTGCTCCTGCTCTACGTCGGTGAGCTGCGTATAGCAGAAGCCGAACATCTTCGGATTGGAAAGAAGAACCTCGGTCAGACCTTTATAACGGGCGAGGAATTCTTCCTCGGTCTTCGGGCCGTTTCCGTAGCCCCAGGCCTTTTCATCGGAGGTGTCCATGGCCCACTTGATGCCGCCGTACTCGCTGACGAACATGGGAAGGCCTTCGGTATAGTGCTGCCTGTCGCTGAGCCTGTCATGGAAGGTTCCGGTTCCGTTTTTGAAGGGCTCATAGGAAGCGGCGAACGCGGCCGGATCCTGTTCGTAGTCATGTACATCATAAATGTCCGTGATCACATGATAATTGCCGCTGGTGTCGATGCAGGGACGGGTGGTGTCATACTGCTTGGTGATCCGGTAGGTGAGTGCGAGCAGATCGTCGATCTGCCTGCGGCCCTGGTAATCCCAGGTTTCATTGAACGGGCACCAGCCGATGATGGAGGGATGGTTGAAATCCCGCTCGATGGCCTGGATCCACTCCGGGATGAAAGCCTCATATCCGGTATAGGAGGAGATGTCAAATCCCCAGTTTGCCATTTCACCCCAGGTCAGATACCCCATCCGGTCACAGTGATAGAGGAAGCGGGGCTCAAACACCTTCTGATGCAGGCGCGCGCCGTTAAAGCCTGCGGCCATGGACAGACGGATGTCGTTCTGGAGCGCTTCGTCGGAGGGGGCGGTATAGATGCCGTCCGGATAGAAGCCCTGATCCAGAACCAGACGCTGGAATACGGATTTTCCGTTGATGAGGAAACGGTATCCGTCCAGTTTTACCTCGCGCATGCCGAAGTAGCTGGCCACACGGTCCTCTCCGAAGGTGAGCGCAAGGTCATACAGCCTTCCGGCGCCGGGCTCCCACAGATGGAGCTCCTTTAAGGGCAGCGTGAGGAATACGTTTCCGCAGGAGCTGGCCGCGGAAGCGCTTCCGCAGTCCTTTCCCTCATAGGAAGCGGAGGCGGTGAGTACCCCTTCTCCCTCCACCTGCGCCTTGATGGTGAGTGTCCCTTCCGAAATATTGGGATAATACTGAACCGCCTTTACATAGGAGGCGGGAACGAATTCCAGCCATACGGTCTGCCAGATCCCTGTGGTTCTGGTATAGGAGCAGGCATAGGAAGCGTAGCGGTCGCTCTGCTTTCCGATGGGCTGCAGAGGGCTTCTGGTATCGTCCTGCGCATAAACGGTCAGGTCATTTTCTCCCGCGCGCACCAGCCCGGTGATGTCAAAGGTGAAGGAAACGTATCCTCCCTTATGGCGTCCTGCTTCTTTTCCGTTTACGAACACGCGGCAGTCATAGTCCACCGCTCCGAAATGGATGAGCACTCTGCCCTGAAGCTGCTCTTTGGTCAGGGAGACGGTGCGGTGATACCAGACGGCAGGAATAAAATCCGTATAACCGATGCCGCTCAGCACGCTTTCCGGACAGAAGGGCACGGTGATTTTGTCCTTAAAATCCGTCCTGCTTCCAAATCCCCGCTCCAGCCCGCTGACGCCGAAGTCAAATTCAAAGTCCCAGGTTCCATTCAGATTCATCCAGTTCTCCCTCACCATCTGAGGAAACGGATGCTCCGGTCTTGGCATGTTTGTTGTCATAACCTCTCCTTCCGCCGCCGTCAGGCGGCATTGAAATCATGGAAGAACGGCTCTACCGTTCTTCGGCACGAACCAAAGGTTCGTGCCCCTCTCCTTCCGCCGCGATCAGGCGGCACTTGTGATGATTGAAGTATACTGCTATAATTCAGGATAGAAAATGAAAAAAATACGCATATAAGTGAGGAATGCATGCATGATGGAGGACATTGTTACCTTCCTGCCCGGCCAGCTGCCGGGAGAGGAGCGTTTTGCCGTTGAAATGACGGGGATCACGTACCCGGATGCCCGTTATCATATCGAAAGGGAGCATTCTCCCCTGCACTGTCTGGAATATGTGATCAGCGGAGAGGGACACATTGTGATGGAGGGAAGGGAATACCGGCCGAAGGCCGGGGACGCCTATCTGCTGGCCGCCGGGAAGGACCACAGCTACTGGGCAGATGCGGACAGGCCCTGGAAAAAAATCTGGATGAACATTTCCGGCAGTCTGGCCGATTCGCTGGTCGAAGGCTATGGGCTTACGGATGCGGTGGTATATGAGAGCTGTCCGGTTTATCCGCAGTTCTGGGAATTCCTGCGGGTGTGCAGGACGTATGGAAGAAACAGGCGGGAGCTGGCGGAGCGGACGGTGCTGCTGTTTCATGAAATCCTGCTGAAGCTGTCTGAAAATCTGGTCTCCGCCCGGTCTGACGCCGGAGACCGGGAGAAGGGCGCGGTCTCGGAGGCGGCGCTTCAGGTAAGGGAATACATCGACGCGCACATTTACGAGAAAATCGCGGTTTCCGATCTGGCCCGGATTGCCAGCCTTTCCGCGTCCCAGCTCACCCGCGTGTTCCGAAGCGCATACGGACAGAGCCCGTATGACTATGTGCTGGCAAGAAAGATCGACACGGCCTGCCGGCTTCTTCTGAATACGGGAATGAGCGTGAAGGAGGTGGCATACCGGCTGAATTTTGTGGATGAACACTATTTTTCCAATGTTTTCAGCAAAAGGATGGGAATGCCGCCGGGAAGATACCGGACGGATGGGGGAAGCAGGTAACAGGGCGGCGGATTTGGTCACGGGACAGGCCCGGCTCCGGAAAAGCCGGGAGATCTTCTGGAATATGAGCCGCCGAAGGAAAAGGCAAAAAGTCGTGTTTTATCCATCGGAAAAGGATTGCAGGAAGAAGCGCGATATGGTAAGCTGAGATCAGATACCCAAAACGGTTTCCCGTATTGTCGTATGCGGAAATGCCGGAACGGGCGGGGAGCCGCCGCAGTTCTGAAGTGTTTGGAAAGGGGGATTTCCATGAACAGATATTTATTATGGCTGATCATCGTAGCTGCCGCTGTGATTCTGATTCCGCTGATCGCTGCCGTGATTCGTGATCTCGATTATAAGCGGCAGATTTCCGGAAAGAGGAAGGTGCGCACGCTGAAGGAAGGCGAGCAGGTGAAGGCGGAGAGCGGCGCTCCGAATATGGATATGGAAATCCTGGCGGCGGAAGCGAAGATGAAGAGCGCGCAGAATGTGATGGGGCCGGGAGGACTGGGAGGATGACAGGCAGAGCCGCTGTGTTCCTGTGGCAAAAAAGCATTACAGGGAAAGGAAAGACAGCAGCTCTCGCGATTCTGTTTTAAAAAGTCAAAACGTTTTGTGCCGGACGGCGAAAAGGAAGAGGATAGGAAAAAATACTGGAGGAATGCGGAATGGAAATCAAATTTGATGCTGCAAAGTTACAATGGACAAGGGAGCCGGAAAACTATCGGATTTCTCCGGAGAAAATCGAGATTACCACAAAGCCGAATACGGATCTGTGGCAAAGAACGTATTACCATTTTCGCAATGATAATGCGCCCGTGCTTCAGATGAAAACCAGTGAGCCGTTTTTTTCTTTTGTTGTTAAAACGGAATTTGCCAGCCGGCATCGGTTTGACCAGTGTGGGATTGTTGTTTACCTGGACAGTGAGAACTGGATCAAAGGCTCCGTTGAATATGAAAATGACCGGTTTCAGCACCTTGGAAGCGTGGTAACCAATCACGGTTATTCGGATTGGGCTACGACGGAAATTGATGCCGGTATCAAATCCATGTGGTATCGGTTAAGCCGCCGGGAGGATGATTTCCGCATCGAATGCTCGGAAGATGGGGTGGTTTACCATCAGATCCGGATTTGCCATCTGCTGGAGGGAAAGGAAGAGATTTCTTTTGGTATCTATGCCTGCAGCCCGGAAGATTCCTCCTTCGTGGCCACATTTACCAACATGGAAATCACGGAATGCAGATGGCTGGCACATGACGGTCAGGCCCCGGATGAAAATCTATAATTTTTGAGAATGGCTGGCTGATAACGGAGCAGACAGCAAAGCCGGCCGGGAGCATCCGGCCTGGCACGAAACGCCTGGAATGGCCGGATGCCGTTATCAGCTCTGCCGAAGGCTGAGCTGTGACCAATCTTCAAAGAAAAAAGGGAGCTGCCGCATCAATGACTGGGAAATCATTGAGTGCGGCAGCCCTCGGTTTGCCGGGGACAGGTTATGCCGTCCGGCATCCGGTGGGAGTATATCCCGCTTCGGTTACAGCGTCCATGAGAACCTGATCGTCCACCTCTTTGGACAGGGTTACGGTCGCTTCCTTATTTTCCAGGCTCACATCCGCGGCGGATACGCCGTCAACGGCCGCGAGAGCCTTCTGTACATGCGCCTGGCAGTGCGCGCACATCATACCATCTACAGAGATCACTTTTTTCATTTCCTTTTCTCCTTTCAGATCGGACTGCACAGGGCAGCCGTTTGGTGTATTTATGGGGGAAGCCGGATGAACCGGCATTTCCTGCGTAAGAGGGTTCGATTCGTCCGGCGCTTCCGATTTGAAGAAGCGCAGGCGCAGGGCGTTTGTCACCACGCAGACGGAGCTTAAGCTCATGGCGGCGGAGCCGATCATGGGGCTTAACCGAAGGCCGAAGGCCGGGAAGAGAGCGCCCGCGGCCACCGGGATGCCGAGGATGTTATAGAAGAAGGCCCAGAACAGATTCATCCGGATGTTGCGGATGACGCTGCGGCTTAAGCGGATGGCGGTGACCACGTCATACAGGGAATCCTTCATCAGCACCACGTCGGCGGAGTCGATGGCGATGTCCGTTCCGGCTCCGATGGCGATGCCGATGTCGGCGCGGGTCAGGGCGGGAGCGTCGTTGATGCCGTCGCCCACCATGGCCACCCGATGGCCTTTTTCCTGCAGGGCGCGGATCTTTTCTTCCTTCTGGGTGGGAAGCACGTCGGAGATGGCTTCCTCGATGCCGAGCTGCTTCTGGATGGCGGAGGCTGTCAGCCTGTTGTCCCCGGTGAGCATGACCACATGGATGCCCATTTCACGGAAGGCTTTGATGGCGGTCACGCTGGAGGGACGGACGGTGTCCGCCACGGCGATGATGCCGGCGATTCGGAAGCCCGCGGAACCGGCAGCGCCGTCCGTCTTTTCCGCACAGGAGAACAGCAGGGGCGTCTTGCCCTGTCCGGCGAGACGGTCCATCTGCGCTTTGATTTCGGAATATTCCGGCATTTGGGAAATTGCAAGAACCTCTTCCATGTATGCAGGATTTCCTGCGTACCAGATCCGGCCGTTCACCTCGGCGCGGATGCCGCGGCCGGATACGGCGGTAAAATCCTTCGCAGCCGGGACCGGCAGGCCTTCTGCCCTGGCTTTTTCCACCACAGCCTGCGCCAGCGGATGCTCGCTCCCGGATTCCGCGGCCGCGGCCAGGGCGAGAAACCGCTTTTCAGCGGAAGGATTTTCAGGAGAGGAAGCTTCATCTGTTCCGGTAAAGCTGTCATCCAGCACAATCACATCCGTCACGGAAGGATGGCCGGAGGTGATGGTTCCTGTTTTGTCCAGCACAATGGTGTCGATGGAGTGCAGGTTTTCCAGGCTTTCGGCGGACTTGATGAGGATGCCGTATTCCGCCGCCTTTCCGGTGCCCACCATGATGGCCACGGGCGTGGCAAGGCCCAGCGCGCAGGGGCAGGAGATGACCAGCACGGAGATGGCGCTGGAAAGGGCGAATTCAAAGCCCGCTCCGGCGATGAGCCAGACGATGGCAGTCAGGATGGCGATGACGATGACCGCGGGAACGAATACGCCGCTGACCCTGTCGGCAAGCCTTGCGATGGGAGCTTTGGTATTTCCCGCCTCATCCACCAGACGGATGATCTGCGCCAGAGTGGTATCGTCGCCCACGCGGGAAGCGCGGAAACGGAAGGAGCCGTTTTTATTGATGGTGGCGGAGATCACCGTATCTCCCTCGCCCTTTTCCACCGGAATGCTTTCCCCGGTGATGGCGGACTGATCCAGAAAGCCGTTGCCCTCCGTGATCACCCCGTCCACGGGAATGCTCATGCCGGGGCGGATGACCACGATGTCCCCGGCTATCACCTGCTCGGCGGGGACGGTGATTTCTTCGCCGTCCCGGAGGATGACGGCGGTTTTGGGAGCCAGATCCACCAGCTTGCCCAGCGCGTCGGAGGTTTTGGATTTGGAGCGGGCCTCCAGATATTTTCCCACCGTCACCAGCGTCAGGATCATGGCGGCGGATTCAAAATAGAGCTGATGGGCGTAGTGATGTACCAGCTCCATATCGTTGTGGCCAAAGCCCCAGGCAATCCGGTAGATGGCGAAGATTCCGTAGAGGAAGGCGGCCGAAGAGCCCACGGCCACCAGGGAGTCCATGTTCGGGGCGCGCATGATGAGCGCCTTAAAGCCGGTCTGGAAAAAGTGCCGGTTGATGAGAAGCACCGGGATGGTCAGAAACAGCTGGGTGAGCGCCGAGATCAGCGCATTTTCCTCCCCCACAAAAATGCCGGGAACGGGAAGCCCCATCATATGCCCCATGGCGATGTACATGAGGGGAACCAGGATGAGGATGGAGGAAATCAGTCTGGTTTTCATGGCCTTCTGGTTCTGCAGGGTGCGGTCCTGCCGGTCCTGCCATTCTTTGCCGAAGCCGCTTTTTCCCTTCGCATTTCCCGGAACATTTTCCTGTTCCACAGGGGAAGCGCCGTAGCCGATTTTGCTGACGGCCTGGCAGATCTCGTTTTCCGTGACCGCGTTTTCATCATAGGAAACGGTCATGTTGTTGGAAAGGAGGCTGACGTTGACCTCGGACACGCCGGGCAGCTTACTGACGCAGCGCGTGACGTTTGCCTGGCATGCCGCGCAGGTCATGCCGCTGACGTTATATTTTTCTGTTTTCATAGTGATCCTGCTTTCTGCCGCCGCCGGGCGGCGCCTTAGATTCCATCTTTCAGCGAACTGCTTATTTCGGCGAACTTATTTAAGTGGGCTTATTTAAGCGAACTTATTTAAGTTTGCGTATCAGCTCAAAAGCTTCTTCCACAATCTGAGTATTGCCGTTCTGTACCTCTTCTACCACGCAGGTTTCCATGTGCTCCCGGAGGATGATGTAGCCGAAGGACTGGAGCGCGCTCTCCACGGCGGCAACCTGCGTGAGGATGTCTCCGCAGTAGCGGTTGTCGTCCAGCATCCGGCCGATGCCGGCAAGCTGGCCGCTGATCCGGTTCAGCCGGTTCTTCAGGCTCTTCAGCTCCGCCTCGCTGCGGGGCGTTTTTTTATGATGACAGGCGTGGCAGGAGGTATTTCCGCAGGTAAGGCCGCTTTCGGAAGCCGGCTCAGCCGATGCGCATTCACAGGCGGCGGTATTGTTCTTTTGTTCCATGAAAATCCTCCTTTTTCAGAATTCATGATCGACAGGGAATTCGAGATACCCCTGCCGGGTATTTTTGATAGCATTATCATATACCTGGTAGGGGTATGTTGTCAATGGTAAAAATCTAAATTTGCCGCAATCCAGGGAAGAGGCTGTCCTCCGCGCCGCCTGCGGAAGCGCTCTGCTGAGAAAGAACCGGGTGGCAAAGTACGGAAATCCATCCTCATTCTTTACAAAAGAAAAAAAGCCTGCTATGCTTGAAAGCAGAGTAAAAGCAAAAAGGACTGGAAAAGAAAGGGGACTTCACTGTATGACTACTGATGTTTATTCTGCATAGCGCAGGGGCTATTGCAGAGAAAGGAAAACACAATAGCCTTTGCTCATCCTAAAACAGAAAAATATTTAGGAGGGCTTTATGGGCTACAGAAAAGCGGAAACGATCCTGCCGCCCGAGGTGGTGGCGCTGATTCAGCAGTATGTGGACGGAGAATATATCTATATCCCACGCAGAGAGGGAAAACGAAAAAGCTGGGGAGAGACCACCGGATGCCGGAAGGAAACCAGCGAACGAAACCGGAGGATCTACCGGGATTACCGCTCCGGTACGAGAATGGACGAACTGGCAGAGAAGTATTTTCTCTCTGTAAAAAGCATACAGAGGATCGTGACAGAAGAAAAAAGAAAGAGAACGGAGGAAACCGATACGGCTTAACGGCTGTGTCGGTTTTTATTTTTCTCAAACTTTTTTCTGTCCCGTTTTTAAGGCAGTGAATGAAAACAATCTCTGCTATACTGACAATAAGGAAGCTGTCCGTCAGCAGACGGCAGTCAGATTAGAACAGGAGAAATGATGATGCTGGAAAAAATGGATCTTTTCTTTGAAAACAGACTGAAAGAATACGAGGAGCACATGCTTTCCGGGATTGAGGGCGCGCGGGAGTTTTATCCGTTTACCGCTTCCAGCCTGCCTGAAAATGCGGGCTGTGAGGTGCTGGATCTGGGCTGCGGAACCGGACTGGAGCTGGACGCCTATTTTCTCCGCAATCCGCAGGCGCGCGTGACGGGAATCGATCTTTCAGAGGGAATGCTTGGGGCGCTCGCGGAGAAATTTCCGGAAAAATGCGCGGATGGAAGGCTCCGCCTGATTCATGGCTCTTATTTTGATATTCCGTTTCCGGAAGAAGCCTGGGACGCCGCCGTATCGGTGGAATCCCTGCATCATTTTACGCGGGGGCAGAAGCTGCCTCTGTATCGGAAGCTGTGCCGGGCTCTGAAGGAGAATGGATTTTTTATCCTGACAGATTACTTCGCGGAGTCGGAGGAGCTGGAAGAGGAGTATTTCCGGGAACTGGAACGGCTGAAACGGGAGCAGAAGCTTCCGGACGACGGCTTTTATCATTATGACACGCCGCTGACGGTGGAGCATGAGATGGAGGTTTTGAGGAAGGCGGGATTTTCGGATGTCAGAATTCTGAAAAACTGGGCCGCCACGTATGCGGTCCGGGCGGTCAGGTGAGGAGAATAGGGGATGTATCGGCGGAAAGGCGGCGAAAGCAGTAAGTCTGAAAAAAGATTTGCTGCTTTTTTGCCGTCCGGTTCCGTTTCCGGCTATTTTTCCCTTTGCGGGAAATGGAACGGGTACGGCGTATCCTACGTGCACGGTCCGGAACGGGACGCGTCGCGCTGACTGCAGCCAGCGGCCGCATTGTTCCTGTTCGCCGGCTTGCCGGTAAACGGCAGCGCCTCATTCGAGGACATCGGATACCGTGTGAAAACTGCTGGAATCAAACGTTTGTTTGCAGTATAATGTAAATAACATTACCGATTGGAATCGATGCGGGAATGCTGCAGATCCAAAATGCTTCAGAATGGAGGGGATCATGACGAAAGAATCTGAAACCTGCGTCCTTACCATAGATGCCGCCCATCCGCAGGAGCCGTTGGGCGATCTGTTCGGCATCTTTTTTGAGGACATCAATCACGCCGCCGACGGCGGTCTTTACGCGGAGCTGGTGCAGAACCGTTCCTTTGAATTTTTACCGGTGGACCGGCCGGAATACCATCCGCTCTATGCCTGGGAGAAGGTGGAGGAAGGCGCACAGGCGTCCCTTCTGATCCGGACGGAGGATCCGCGTCATGAAAACAGCCCGCACTATCTGGTGCTTGAGACGGAAGGAAGCGGCAGGGCGGGGATCGCCAACCTGGGCTTCGGAGAAGGGATCTATCTGGAAAAAGGGGAAAGCTACCGCTTTTCCTGTTATGCGAAGGCCCTGGATGAGGAGGAATGCGAGATTTTTCTGCGCGTCGGAGAAAAGAAGGAAGGAGAAGCTTCCTGCGGCCTTTCTGCCCGTTTTTCCGTCCGGGAAAGGGAGTGGAAAAAATATGAGCTGTCCCTGGAGGCGGAACGCAGAGTGACGGCCGGACGGCTGATGCTCACCGTGCCGGGAGGAAGGAAGCTGGCGCTGGATCATGTTTCCCTGTTTCCGGAAAAGACCTTCTGCGGACATCCAAACGGGCTGCGCTGCGACATCGCCCGGATGCTCGCGGACATGAAGCCGAAGTTCATGCGTTTTCCCGGCGGCTGTCTGGTGCATGACGGATCCCTGAACCCGGCGGACAGAGACAGCATGTACCGCTGGAAAAATACCCTGGGCGAGCCGGAAAACCGTCCGGCCAGGCGGAGCAACTGGGGCTATAACCAGACGCTGGGACTGGGCTATTATGAATATTTTCAGTTCTGCGAGGACATCGGCGCGAAGCCCGTTCCGGTGATCCCCGGCGGCTATGATCCGCATCACCAGAGGATGGTCCCTCTGGATGAAATGGGACCCTGGATCCGGGACGCTCTGGATCTGATCGAATTCGCCAACGGGGGAACGGATACCCGGTGGGGAGCGGTGCGCGCGTCCATGGGCCATCCCGAGCCCTTTGGACTGGAATATCTCGGAATAGGGAACGAGGAGGTGGGAGACGCCTTCTTTGAACGCTACGCCCTCATTCATCGTGCGGTAAGAGAAAAATATCCGGAAATAAAGCTGATCAACACCGCGAGCCCCTTCGCTGCCGGAACGGAATATGAGCGGGGCTGGAAGAGCGCGCGGGAGAACGGAAGCGATCTGATCGACGAGCATTATTATATGGCGCCGGAATGGTTCCTGGCGAACAACCACCGTTATGATTCCTTCCCCAAGGATGGCCCGAAGGTCTTCCTGGGAGAGTATGCGTCCTGGGGAAATACCTGGTACAACGCGCTGGTGGAGGCCTCTTATATGACCGCTCTGGAGAGAAATGCGGCCTGTGTGGGCCTGGCCTGCTATGCGCCCATGCTGGCGAACGTTTCCTATGTGAACTGGAAGCCGGACATGATCTGGTTTGACAATCACCGGGTGTACGGTACGCCCAATTATTATGTACAGAAGCTGTTCATGAACCATCAGGGCAGCCGGAGACTTTCCGTTTCGGCGCAGGGCTGCGGCGCGGTCAGCAGCCGGGCTTTTCCATACGGAGGAAAGCTCCGTCTGGAGGGGTATGAGTCGAAAGCGCGTTTTGAAGCGGTCAGCATCCGCGATCTGGATACGGGCAGGACGCTCTCCTTTGGAGATTTTCTGACAGAACAGGGAGAACATATCCAGCTGGAGGGCTGCGAGAGCTGGGAAAATTATGAGATTTCCCTGAAGGCCTGTGAGCTGGAGGGCTGGAAGGGCTTTCAGATCCTGTTCGGCTGGCAGGATGAAGAGAATTATCTTGCCGCCACCTTTGGCGGCTGGCAGAATCTGGACCTGTTCGTGCACCGGCAGATCAACGGAAGGGGCTGCGATCTGACGGAAGGATGGTTCCGGGCGGAACAGGGCCGGGTCTATGATCTGAAGATCCGGGTGGAGGACTGCCGCATTGCCGTTTCCATCGACGGAGAGGAATATCTGGCCGTTAAGGAGAAGCCGATGGAAGTGGAGAGGCTGTACCATGCCGCCTCCCTGGACGAGGCGGACGGTTCGGTGATCCTGAAGGTGGTCAATCTGCAGGAAAAGGAGGAGAGCGCACAGATCTGCCTGAACGGCCCGGGAGAAGGAAACGGCTTGTCCTTCCCTGTCAGGGCGCAGGTATTTACCATGACGGGGAGTCCGGAAGCGGAAAACAGCTTTGCGCATCCTGCTGCGGTGAGTCCGGAGGAAAGCAGCATCCTGCTGGAGGCGGAGCGCTTCTCTTACCGTTTCCCGGCCATGTCGCTGACCGTATTCCGTTTCCCGGCACGCGGAACGGAAGGTTCCGAGTGAAGGTCTTTCCGCGCGATCCCTTGATAACGGAGGTAAGATTGAAAAATAAGCCCGATGGCTTATTTTTCAATCAGGGATTTGCGCCGAAGCGTCGCAAATCCCGTTATCGCAGCGCCGAACTGGAGGTTCGGCGCGCGTGCCTCAGCGAACGCTTCGGCATGGAGGAAAGAATGAAAAAGAAAACGATTTTCGGCGGCATGGCGGCGGCTGTGCCCCTGCTCCTGCTGGCTGGAGAGGCCGCCTTTTTCTACTATTATTCGGTGGTCCGTTTCCCGGAGAAAAAGAAGGAAAAAACAGAGCGCCAGCTTCGTAGAGAAGAGAGAAAACGGGCGAAAAAGCCCCGTGCCCGGTTCGAAGAAACGGTGCAGGAGGGTGTGCGCTGGTTCCTGGGACAGGAGCCGGAACTGGTTTCCATTACCTCCTATGACGGGCTGAAGCTGTGCGCTTACTATCTTCCGGCGGAAGGAACGAAGAAAGAGCCGTCCACGGCGCAGGATAAACCGGATTTCGCGGATGCCGGGGGAAAGGCGCCTGCGGCAGGAAGCGGAGAGGCAGCCCGTCCCGCGAAAAATATTCTGCTGCTGATGCACGGCTATCGGGCGGGCGGACTGACGGATTTTGCAGGCCTGTACCGGTTTTATCATGAGCAGGGCTACAGCCTGCTCGTCCCTTTCCAGAGAAGCCATGGGCTCAGCGAGGGAAAATACATCTGCTTCGGCGTGAAGGAACGCTACGACTGCCGGGACTGGGCGGAATATGCCGTCCGTCTGGCCGGAAAGGACTGCAATCTCTATCTGTCCGGCATTTCCATGGGCTGCGCCACCGTGCTCATGGCGGCGGGCCTGCCCCTGCCTTCCAATGTCCGCGCCATCATTGCGGACTGCGGCTTCACCTCCCCGAAGGAGATCCTGAAAACCGTGCTGAAGCGGGATTACCATCTTCCCGCTTTCCCTCTCATGAACCTGACGGAGCTTCTGACCAGATGGCGCGCGGGCTTCGGCTACCGTGACGCCTCCACCCTGGACGCCATGAAGAACTGCCGGATCCCGGTATTATTCATCCATGGAGAGAAGGATGATTTCGTGCCGGTGCAGATGACGCTGGACAACTACATGGCCTGCAGCGCTCCGAAGGAGCTTCTGATCGTTCCGGGCGCGGCGCACGCGGCGGCAAGCCTGCAGGATCCGGAAGGCTATCAGAGAACGGCTCTGGCTTTTCTGAAGAAATACGAAGCGAAGGAGTGAGGCTTCATGGGGAGAATGAAGAGGAGCAGAAGGCGGATCCCGCTTCTGCTGGCGGTGATGCTGGCAATCCTTCCGGCATGCGGAGGAGGAAAAAATGCGAATGAAATAATGGACGACATGGTATCCATGGAATCATCCGTGGAATCATCCATGGAAGTCTCTGCAGTTAGCTCCATGGAAAGCTTTTCCGAGGCCGGAACACCAAAAACGGAAACAGAGGAGGAGGCCGTATTTCCGGATACCCCATCCGGCACCATGACCATGGATGAGCTGCTTTTTCTGTATGAGGACGGCCTGCTTGCGGAAATGGCGGATACGGAAGGACTGGACGGGTTTCTTCAATATGAAAACATAAAACCAGTGGAGACGCGGCCGGAATCACTGACAGGACTGTATTCCTGTGTGCTGAAGTTCCCTGTGGATGCAGAGTCGGGTGAGGGAGAAAGCAGGGAATACGAGCTTCAGCTTTATTACTGGAAGCCGGAAACGGCGGAAGAATATGGACATGAGGAAAATGAAATTGACAGTATTCTGCTGCAGGAAAGAAAAACGAAGGATGCGGTTCTTCTGTACCAGACGGACAGCGGGTATACGCCCACAGAGAATTTGACGGAATTTCTGGAAAAAGAATACGATATGGAGCAGTTTCTGATTCTTTCTGTTCCGCAGGGATATACGTTTAGGGAGTATACGGCGGATATGACCAGTTTTTCCGGATGGCTGCTGGAAGAGGCGGCGGATGAAACGAAAAAAGACGGAACAGAGGGAAACGAACCGGCTCATAGTGACGGGGTGGAAGCGGCATGGTATGCGCCCGGAGGGATCGGAATGGCCACGAATGCATTGGATGTGCTGCATTTCCGGGAAGGGCAGCTGACGGATGTTTCCCTTCCGGCCAATCACAGCGAAAAAATCTCGGAAGTGAGGATGATTACGGGCTGCGAGGTTCCGGCCGCGCTGGTGGAGTACGAGTTTGACCTGTTTACCGCATCGGAGTGGGAGGAATATCAGAAAGATAATCCGCAGGCAGAGGAAGAGGAAAGCGTTTCCCGTTACCGGTATGTTTTTCTGGGGAAGGAAGACAGCAATATCTGGTATGTGCTGTTTTTGAACGAAAGTTTGTTTACGGAGGAAGACGCGGTGGAAATGGCGCGTTCCATCCGGTTTACCGATACTGCTTTTTAAGGGAAGGGAGGCAACCTATGGAACCGAAGCCGGTCATTTTTCATATCGATGTGAACAGCGCCTTTTTAAGCTGGAGCGCGTCCTACCGGAAGAACGTGCTGGGACAGGAGCCGGACCTTCGGGAGGTCCCTTCCATCGTGGGCGGCGACCAGGAGGCCAGACACGGCGTCGTGCTCGCCAAGAGCACGCCTGCGAAAAAGTATGGGATCGTGACCGGAGAGCCCATCGTTTCCGCGAAACGGAAATGCCCCGGCCTGATCGTGATCCCGCCGGATTTTCACCTGTACGTGGAAGAGTCCCGCGCTCTGATCGGCCTGCTGAAGGGGTATTTTGACCGTGTGATCCAGTACAGCATCGACGAAGCCTGGGCGGAATTTACCGGCTATGAGCTCCTGTATGGGGAGCCGCTGGCCTTTGCGCACAGGCTGAAGGAGCAGGTGAAAAGAGAACTGGGCTTTACCGTGAACGTGGGCGTTTCCACCAACCGGCTCCTGGCCAAGATGGCCGGAGATCTCCGGAAGCCGGACTGCGTTAACACCCTCTTTCCGGAGGAGCTGGAGGCGAAGCTCTGGCCCCTTCCGGTGGAAAATCTTTTCCTGGTGGGAAAGGCGGCGGCCGCCAGACTGAACGCCCTCGGCATCCATACCATCGGGGAACTGGCAAAGGCGGATCCGCAGATGATACGGGCGCATCTGAAAAAGCACGGCGAGGTGATCTGGAATTATGCCTGGGGACGGGAAGAGGAAGACGTACCGGAGGCGAAAGAAGGAAACAGGGTTTACGGAAACAGCATTACCACGCCTGTGAATGTGACGGACCTCCACTATGCCAGACAGATCCTTCTGTCCCTGTGTGAGACGGTGGGCATGCGCATCCGGGCGGATCAGGCGAAGATCAGCTGTGTGAGCATCACGCTCAGGGATAATGATTTCGTGAACCGGAACCGTCAGATGCAGCTGGACAGCGCGACGGATGTGACGGAGGAGATCTACGATGCCGCCTGCCGGCTGCTGGACTCTCTCTGGGACGGAAGGCCGCTGCGGCTCCTCGGCGTCTCCACCAGCCGGGTTTCCCATGAGGAATACCGCCAGTACAACCTGTTCGACCGGGAGAAATATGACCGGCTGGAAAAGTGCAACCGGGCCATTGACACCATCCGCGCCCGCTACGGAGAGGACTCCGTCATGC
The DNA here is from genome assembly GCA_019119815.1 of Candidatus Eisenbergiella intestinipullorum. Lineage (GTDB taxonomy): Bacteria > Bacillota > Clostridia > Lachnospirales > Lachnospiraceae > Eisenbergiella > Eisenbergiella intestinipullorum. The sequence continues at coordinate 24,242 of DWWH01000003.1, forward strand.
GAGCGAGCTTCCTGAAAACGGAGCTTTCCCATACCAGCGGCGGCCTGAACCGGGAGAAAAGAGCGGAGCTTCTGACCGTGAAGAACCTCCGGAAAAAGGGGAACAAGGACAGATGAAAGGGATTCAGCCGTCTTTGTCCGTCGATTGCTTCCGGGACTGGGAACGCAGAAATTCGGAGGGTGTACAGGCGCTGTAGCGCCGGAAGACTACGGTGAAATAGCTGCTGCTTCCGAAGCCCAGCTCCATGGCGGTGTGGGTGACGGTCGCGCCTTCCAGGAGCATTTTTTTGGAAAGCTGGATCTTGTGATAGTTGATATAATGCCGGGGGGCCATGCCTGCCTGGGCGCGGAATTTCTGTTTGAACTGGGAAACGGAAAGGCGGCACAGGGCGGCCAGCTCCTCCAGGGACAGTTCTCCGGCCAGATTGGCATGGATATAGGAGACGGCTTTTTTAATATCGGGAGAAAACGCCTTGGCGCAGGATCCGGAAAGACCTGCCTGCTTCCGGGAAAGAGCGGTCAGCTCATACAGAACGAGCGTCAGGCAGGCGCAGGCCAGATGGCGCCGGCCGAAGGATCCGGCCAGGTCAAAGGCGCGGCGGATCTCATGGAACACCTGATCTTCGGGACGGAACACACGGCCGTCCATGGAAGCGAGATCTTCCATGAGTTCTCCGGCAGCTTCGCGGGAGAGGAACAAAAAGGCGCCCGGGTCGGAAACGTCAAGCTGGAACCAGATGATCTCTCCGGCGGAAAGCGGACGGAAATTGGTGCTGTGAACTTCGTTGGGCCGGGTCATGAAAACGTCTGAGCCGGACAGCTCATAGTCCTGCTTTCCGGTGGTGAAATGGATCGCGCCCTCCATCACGAAGGTAAATTCATAGGCATTTCTGTGAAAATGGGGGGAGAGGGGAGCGCGCGCCTGGTTCATGGTGTGCTTCCCGAACATCCGGAGCCCCGGGATCCCCATTTCATTTGCGGTATAGATGGTGCGGTATCTGGAGACAAAATAGCTGTCCACGCTTTCTTCTGCTTTTTCCGGTTCCATTCCGGCTGTTCTCCTTCATACATGACAAACGGGCGGACATGGTTCCGGCCCCGGGAAGAGCCGGAATCATGCCCCACTGTTAATTTTGTACGGCGTATAGAAATAGTAGCGGTACTTTTTTAATGATTTTATAATAAAAGAAGCTTCCGGATCGCTCCGAAAGCTCTTTCAAATCAGTGCAGGAAAAGAGACTTGAACTCTCATGGTATTGCTACCACACGGACCTGAACCGTGCGCGTCTGCCAATTCCGCCATTCCTGCGCGACAAATAATATTATATACTTTTTCTCCAAAAAGTCAATACCTGAAATGAAAAAATGAGGAGGTTTTTTTGCATGAAAGTTATGAGTGCGGAGTGGAGAGACCGCGTAGGCCATTGGATCAGAACGTTAAAAGAGGATTTCTATGAGCCGCTGGGAGAAATTTCCTGGAGCGCGGCGCGCACGATGGAGCATCTGAGCCCGCAGGAAGCCCTGCAGAGAGAATTTGTTTCTGTCGGACCGGGCTTCGTCTGGGGAAATACCTGGGAATACTGCTGGTTTCAGGGGAGCGTGACGCTTCCGGAGCGTGCGGAAGGAAAGAGGATCGTTCTGAATCTGGCGCCGGGCGGAGAGTCCACCCTGTTTGTCAATGGGAAAAGCTTCGGCACCTACCGGGCGCCCTGGATCAGTGATCAGCATCATTATATGGAGGATAATGTGCTGACCGGAAAGGGAAAAGTGGGAGAGCGGTTTGACATCCTGATGGAGACGTATGCGGGACATTATTATCCGGAAGCGCCCACCGGCGGCTGCGCTACGGGACCGGTGCTTCCCGGCCTGTATCAGGACCCTCTGGAGGAGGGAAAGCGCCGCGTCCTCGGCGTGTGCACCTACGGCATCTGGAATGAGGATGCCTATCAGCTTTATATGGATGTGATGACGCTGAACGGCCTTCTGGAGGTGGTGGATTCTTCCTCCCTGCGCGCCGCAAAGATCGCGGAGGCGCTGGAGGAGTTTACGCGGATCGTGGATTTTGAACAGGGAAGAGAAGAGAGACGCTCCTCTTACCGGGAAGCCTCTCAGATGCTGCGGCCGGTCATGGAAGCCGTAAACGGCTCCACCCAGCCGGTCTTTTATGCCGTCGGAAACGCCCACCTGGATCTGGCCTGGCTGTGGCCCATGGCGGAGACGCACCGGAAAACCTCCCGTACCTTTGCCGCGCAGCTGCGGCTCCTGGAGGAATATCCGGAGTACAGATTCCTGCAGAGTCAGCCCGCTTCCTATGAGATGTGCAGGGAATATTATCCGGAGCTGTTTGAACGCATCCGCGAGGCCGTCAAAAAGGGACAGTGGATTGCGGAGGGCGCCATGTGGGTGGAGCCGGATACCAATATGGCCTCCGGCGAGGCCCTGATCCGCCAGCTTGTCCATGGCAAGCGCTATTATAAGGATGTGCTGGGAACGGACAGCGTCATTCTCTGGCTTCCCGACACCTTCGGCTATTCGGCGGCGCTCCCGCAGATCCTGAAGGGCTGCGGTGTCAAATATCTGGTGACCCAGAAGATCTTCTGGTCCTATAACGACGGAGAACCCTTCCCTTACCACTATTTTACCTGGAGAGGCATGGACGGCTCCGAGGTGACCTCCTTCCTGCCCACCAGCTATACCTACCGCACCGATCCGAAGGAGATCAACGATGTGTGGAAGAACCGGGTGCAGGCCAGGGATCTGGACGCCTTCCTGCTGCCCTTCGGCTACGGAGACGGCGGCGGCGGTCCGGCGAGGGACTATGTGGAGTACGCCCTCAGACAGAAGGACATCGAGGGCGGCGTGAAGGTGAAGATGGCCGGGCCGCTGGAATTCTTCCAGGATATGGAAAAGCTGGGCGGACCGAAGAATACCTACGTGGGTGAGCTGTATTTCAGCGCGCACCGGGGAACCTATACCTCACAGGCGGACGTGAAGAAGAACAACAGAAGAAGCGAGCTTGCGCTCCGCGAGATGGAGATGTGGTCCAGCGCCGCCTCCCTGCGCGGCTGGGCATACCCTCTGGATCAGGCGGACAGGCTGTGGAAGACGCTGCTTCTGCATCAGTTCCACGACATCCTTCCCGGATCCTCCATCGCCAGGGTTTACGTGGAAGCCAACGAGGCCCACAGAAAGCTGCAGGAGGAGGCCGCCGGGATCACGGCAAAGGCAGAGGCGGCTCTTCTGGAGAAAACAGAGGGCGTGACCGTATTCAACTCCTTAAGTTTTGAACGCCGGGCGCTCGTCACCCTGCCGGAGAAATTCGCGGACGGAGCGGTCCTTTCCGACGAAACGGCCGTTCCCGTCAGCAGAACGGCGGAGGGCGTGAAGGCGCTCGTCACCCTGCCTTCCTGCGGCGCAGTGTCCCTGTATCCGAAAAAGCAGGAAGCGAACGGTACGGCTGCGGAAAAAACAGCTTCCATTCGGAAGACGGAAGACGGCTTCGTGATGGAAAACAGCCGGGTATGCGCGAAGGTGAACAGAAAGGGAGAGGTGATCTCCTTCCGCTTAAAGACTGCGGACAGCAGAGAATATGCGGCGGGCCCGATGAACCGGCTGCGCCTGTTTAAGGATATTCCCCGCAAATATGACGCCTGGGACATCGACTCCAACTATGTCTGCCAGGAAACAGAGGGCGCCCGTGACGTTGCCGTGGAGATCGCAGGAGAAGGACTGGAAGCGGTCCTGAAGGTGACGGGAAGGATCAGCGATTCCTCCTACACCCAGTACATCCGCCTGGCGGCCGACAGCAGCCGCCTGGAGTTCGACACCACGGTGGACTGGAAGGAGCTCCACCGTCTGCTGAAGGCGGCGTTCCCGGTAAATGTGTATGCGGAAAACGGGATCAACGAGATCCAGTTCGGCTACGTGGAAAGGCCGGCACACCGCTCCAGGTCCTACGATCAGGAGCGCTTCGAGGTCTGCAACCACCATTACAGCGCATTCTGTGACGGAAACGGCGGCGCGGCTCTTCTCAATGACTGCAAGTACGGCATTTCCATGAATGAAAACAGCCTGGAGCTGACCCTTCTTCGGGCGGCGGCGGCTCCGGAAATGCGCGCGGACAACAAGGTTCATTCCTTCACCTATGCCTTTACGGCCTGGGAGGGAAGCTTCATGGACTGCGACGTGGTAAGACAGGGTTACGAGCTGAACGTGAAGCCGTCTCTTGCAGAGGGAAGCGGAGCGGACTTCAGCATGCTTTCCATCGACCGTAGGAACATCATCCTGGATACCATGAAGCCGGCCGAGGACGGAAGCGGAGACATCATCCTGCGCCTGTATGAGAGCAAGAAGGCGGCTACAAAGACGGACGTTCATCTCTGCGAGGCGGTATTTGGAAAGGCCGCAGCGGACGGCGCGCCGGGCTGGCACGCCTGGAACTGCGATATGCTGGAAAATGCGGCGGAGGAGATCCCCGCGGCGGACGGCGTACTCTCCCTTTCCTTCCGGCCCTTTGAGATCAGGACCATCCGCATCTGCGGCCTGAAAAAATAGAAGGCAGTTTCTTTTAGGAAGCGAGCACTAAGATAAGAAAGCGGCCGAAGGCCGCTTTCTTGCGCTGTGCGCAGAAACGTTTTATAATGGAAAAAAGTGCCCGCAGTGGCTGAAAGGAAAATCTATGCCATTTCAGACCGTTTTGGAACAAACCCGAAAAAAGGCGTCCCCCGGCACCCAGAAGGACTGGTACCGGCTGGATCTGTCCGCCATCGTCTACCCGACTCTGCAGAGAAAAAATTTTTCCTCTGTCTACCGTCTTTCCGTCCTTCTGAAGGAGCCCATACGTCCGGATGTGCTTCAGAAGGCCGTGGACATCGCGCTGGAGCGCTTCCCTACTTATAAGGTCGCGATCCACCGGGGACTGTTCTGGCGCTATCTGGAGCCAAACCGGCGGCCCGGCCCTTTTGTTCGGCCGGACATCGCCAATCCCTGCATGCCCATGTATTTTAAGGCCGGAAACCGCTATCTGCTGCGCGTCTATTACTATGACCGCAGGATCTCGCTGGAATGCCATCATTGCCTGGGAGACGGGACCGGGGGCATGTGCGTGCTGCAGACCATCACGGCGGTCTATCTGCGTCTGCTCGGCGCGAAGATCTCCAACGGGTATTTCGTGCTCGACGTGAATGAAAAGCCGGATCCGGAGGAACTGGAGGATGCCTATATGCGCTATGCCAACGCCCGTGTCTGCCCTCCCAGACCTGCGGAAAAGACCTACCGGGTACGCGGCACGCCGGAGCCGTTTCACACCTTCAATATCATCGACGGGATCATGTCGGTCTCTCAGGTGAATGCCGCCGCAAAAAAGTACGGGGCGACCATTACGGAATATCTCAATTCTGTGCTGCTGTATGCCCTTCTGAACAAACAGCTCAGAGAGCCGCACGTCCGCCTGTACCCGGTCCGGATTGCCATGCCGGTGAACCTGAGGCGCTTCTTTCCCTCGCGGACGCTGCGCAATTTTATCACCATGGTCTATCCGTCCATCGATCCCAGGCTGGGCGATTATACCTTTGAGGAGATCGTCATACAGGTGCGCAATTTCATGCGCTATTATATCAATGAAAAATTTCTGCGCGGTGACATCACCACCAATGCGGCCACCAAAAGGAATCCCCTGATCCGCGTGGTCCCTCTTTTTCTGAAGGACATTGTGGTGCGCACCTTCTACCGACGCGTACAGGACAAAAATTCCTCCGCAGGGCTGACCAACATGGGGGCGATGAAGGTGCCGGAGGATATGAAGCCCTATATCGAACGCTTTGACATTTATATGGGCCAGCCTTTTTCTTCCCGCACCAACTGTGCCGTCATCAGCTTTGAGGATACGCTCACCGTCAACTTCGCAAGCTGCATCATCGAGGCGGACGTGGAACGCCTGTTCTTCCGGCGTCTGGTGGAAGACGGAATCCAGGTTAAGATCGAAAGCAACAGGACCTTTCACGAAAACTAGCAGAAAGGAGAACTTATGTCATACTGTGTCAACTGCGGCGTCAGGCTGGACGATTCCCTGGACCGCTGTCCCCTGTGCAACACGCCGGTCATCAATCCCAATGAGATTACCCATCGGGAAGCGGTCCCTCCCTTTCCCAGAGAGCGGGGGCAGGTGGAGCCGGTCAAAAACAGGGATGTGACCCTTCTCTATTCCCTGATCCTGATCGCGACCTGTCTTTCCTGCGGTCTGCTGAATCTCCTGGTCTTTCAGTCTACCGCCTGGTCTCTCTACATCATCGGAGCCTGCGTCATCCTCTGGGTAGCCGCCATCCCCGTCTTTTTGTATACCAGACTGCCGATCTACTGTTCGCTCCTTCTGGATGGCCTGGCGGTCAGCCTGTACGAATATCTGATCACCTTCAATACGCCGACGAAGGAATGGTTTTTTGCCCTGGCACTTCCGATCACGGCCCTGGTCACAGCTCTGGCTATCCTGACCGCTTTTCTCAGCCGCCATGTTTCGGCCTCTTTTCTGGCCATGGCGCTGTATATTTTCGTGGAGATCGCGGCGCTGTGCGTGGCTGTGGAGCTGCTGATCCGCCGCTTCCTGTCCCTGCCTCTGCTGCTCACCTGGTCCGCGGTGGTCCTGACCGCCTGTGCGATCATAGCCGCGGCGCTGATCACCATTCTTTCCCGGAAGCGTCTGCGCAGCGCGGTGCGCAGGAGGCTTCACTTCTAAAACAGACGGCTCTGTCCCGGCATCGGGGAAAGACGGCGGGACAGAGCCGAAGGGAGGCTTTCTTTTGGATCCGGCAGGAATGAAATTTTCCGGCGCACAAAAAAACGCTGAATGCATCTGCATGCCTTCAACGTTTTCTATCAGTGCAGGAAAAGAGACTTGAACTCTCATGGTATTGCTACCACACGGACCTGAACCGTGCGCGTCTGCCAATTCCGCCATTCCTGCGCGACATGTTGTATTTTATACGATTGAGAAAAGAAAGTCAAGCTTTTTTGGGAAACTTTTTTGACAAATTTTTTTGAAATTTTACCTTGACTTCTTCAGCCCAAAATGGTAATATACTATTCGCAGCACGGCAGAACAGGCGTGCAGGCATGCGGAAGTGTCGGAATTGGCAGACGAGCAAGACTAAGGATCTTGTGGCAGCAATGTCGTGTGGGTTCAAGTCCCATCTTCCGCATTCGGTTTAGTGGACTGAGAACTCGTTGATGACGGGGACTCAGTTTTTTTATTCAACAGGAAATTTCATTTCCTATTGAATAAAAAAGGCGTTGATGCACATGATGCGTACCGCATCAGGGCGCACACTTTTTTTAAGGAAAACTCCTTTCCCGGAGCTTCCATCTATTTCCCCATTATTTTCCTCCCAAAAGTCACAGATCGTCTCCCGGAAAACAGGCTGCCGTTCGGAGGTGCTGAAACGCCAGGAAAACAGAGACGCTGCCCGGCAGCGCCGTCCGGCCCGCAGCAGCCTTCCCTGTCATGGTGAGAAGCTATGAGAAGAACCTGTGTGATCAAAAATTCCACTTGTCCCATCTGCGCCAGAAGATTGGCGGCGAAAACGGTAAAATGTCCGGACGGCACGTCCATGCCCTGCCTGGTATGTGAAAAATGCGGCTGCTATTTCATCCATGACCAGTATTACAAAACGGTCAGAAGGCTGGAAAAGAACAGCGGGAGCAGACTGAGGAAAAACGTAAATTTTTATCTTTCAGGAAACGATGTGAAAAAGAAAAGCGCGCCGGCGGACGGCGTGACGGCGCAGAAGGCGCCGAAGACTGCCGGAAAGAAAAAGGAGAAGCGGCCGGTTTCGGGAACAGGCCTTTCCGGCGCGGGGAACGAAAGGATAAGGCATGTCCGGATCGGTGCAGGACAGGTGGAAACGTGCCGCTATTATAAGAACGGTCTGTGCCTTTATTTTGACGGTTCCTGCAATCCTTATTCCGTCAAGTGCAGGTATCCGGACCGTTCCCGTCCCGAGGGAGAAAAGAAAATGGAGGCTGTGCGCTCCGGTATGGGAAATACGGAAGAAAAGACTGCCGCAGGCGCGGAAACAGCATCTGTCCGGCAGAAGGAGTCTTCCGGCAGGGGGAAGTCCGGCGTGACGGCGATCGTGATCTCCTACAACAGGCGCTGCATCCATCAGGAGCATGCGGTAGAGGATGTCATTGCCGGCGTCAGGATCGTAACGCCTGACGGCCGGATCATAACCTGTCCCATAGAGGCCGGCTATTGCAGGATCTGTGAGGAATACTACATTTTGAAAAGGGATTTTCTGAAGGCGAAGAAGGAGGGTATTCTTCTGTGCCCGGTGGAAGACAGAACTTCGGCCGGCCGTACGGCGCAGGGGCACGCCGCACTGCCCTCCGGCGAATCCCGGATCCACAGATACGGGTATAATGTAAAGAAGGAGAACGGCTATACGGACCGGCAGCGTCAGATCGTGCTGGCAAACATTCTGGAAAATACGGATATTCCCAAATATGTCGTAAAAGCCGTTATCGGCCGCTGCATCAGACAGCACCAGGGCCAGAAAAATTTTGCCGGCGCAGTCGCCAGGTGGTCGAAGGATCTGGAATTTGTAGAAAATTACAGGATGGGCGACATCCCGGAAGTGATTGTTGAAAGGATCATTTTAAGATAACAGGTTTGCATACAGCGGGAGGAAGAAAATGGCGATCTTTCGGAAAAACGCGGCGGAGGCGAAGCAGGCCCGCACGCAGGAGCAGAATCAGAATCTGATGAAGCTGATCAAAAGGGTACACAGTGTGGTAGAGCATGAAGACATCCAGAAGCACCGGCATTCGCAGGATTATTTCGGCGCGCTGCTGGGAAACAGCAGGGATATGGACATCACGTCCGCAGAGGTGCGGGGGATGCACTGCGAATGGGTCCGGGTCCGCCGTCCCCATGGGAAAAGAAGAGTGATCCTCTACTGTCACGGCGGCGGATATTCCACAGGAAGCTGCCTCTATGCCAGAACGCTCACCACCCGGCTGGCGGCGGCTGCTTCCATGGACGTGTTCTGTTTCGACTACAGACTGGCACCGGAGCATCCCTATCCGGCGGCGCCGGAAGATGCGATGAAGGCCTGGGATTATCTGATGCTGCAGGGCTACGGCGCGTTGGACGTGGTGGTGGCAGGGGATTCCGCAGGCGGGAATCTGGCCCTGAATCTGACGCTTTCCCTGAAGGAACAGGGGAGGATCCTTCCCGGCGCACTGGTGCTGCTTTCCCCCTGGACGGACCTGACGGCCTCAGGAAAGAGCCAGGAGAGCAGGGCCCAGGTAGACCCGGTGCTGGATGCGGAATACCTGCGGAAGATGACGGAAAACTATGCGCGCGGCGCAGACTGCAGGGATCCGCATGTGTCTCCGCTTTTTGCGGACCTTTCCGGCTTCCCGCCCACCTTCATCCAGGTGGGGGACAACGAGGTGCTCCTGAGTGATTCCACCCGGCTGCAGAAGACTCTGCTGCGCGCGGGCGTGCCGGTGCGGCTTGAGGTGTTTGAGGGCATGTGGCACGTATTCCAGATGTCTCCGTTCCGGACGGCGGCGGAGGCGATGGACCGGTGCGCGGAATTTATTCTGGGACTGCGGGATCAGCCGGCCGTATCCTGACGGTAGAAAATATCCTGTTGGGAGTTGCACCAGAAATATTCCGGCGTAAGGCCGGCAATATACCAGGCGAGCGGCCCGCTGTCCGGCCCGGAAATATAGATCTTCAGAGCGGGGCAGAGGCCGGAGGCGCTTCGGTCCTCCACTTCCCAGGTATAAAGCTGGTCACCGAAGCAGTCCAGAAGGGGGAAATATACATATGCGCCTTCCGGGGAGAGGATCAGCACCGCTTCCGTCTCGTCCGCATCCGACGGGCAGTACCAGGTCCCGTACAGATTTTCCTCCGTGATCAGGGAAAAGTCTCCCCAGGACTGAAAGCCGGCTGCGGCGGAGATGTCCGCCCCGGTAGAAAAATCCGCGATCTGAGCCGGATCAAAGGGGAGGGTCGGGGAGGCGGCATCCTGAAAGGAAGCGTTCGCATCAGGGACGTCAGCCTGCTGCGCAGGGAAGCCGCCTGTGATCCTGTTTTTTACAAAGAGACGGCCGTCCGGAGTCTCTTTCAGAGTTACCGTAAGGGTCAGTGCGGATGTGCCGTCCGGTACATGACAGGAAAGCTCGGTCAGGCCGGAACGGGTCCGGACGCCGCTGTCGCATACGACGGTCATCCGGTTGGTATCGCCGTGCTGAGTCATCCAGACATCCTGATCCGGAAGCCAGGTCCAATCCGGCGGGGCGGCAAATTCCTCCAGCCCGAAGCCGGTTTTTTTCCGGAGAAAACCGTCGATCTGCGCTGTGGTCAGCCGGACCGTATCGGTAGAGATCTCTCCGGCCTGCGCCTCGTAGGCCCGTCTGAGCTCTTCTGTCAGCGGCTGCTGCGCAAGGCCTGCACCGTTGTAGAAGACTGCGTTCAGATCGGCCTGACGCACATCCTCATAAGCACTGCACAGAAAACCGTTGTTTTCCACATCGTTCAGCCAGATCTCAAAATCGGCAAGCTCACCGGCAGAGAGCTCTGTCTGCTCTGTTTGAGATGAAGCGGACTCTGCCGTTTCCGGGGAAGGCTCCTCCCGGAAAGCGTCCGCGATTTCTTCCGTTTCCTCCGGCTGCGGAAGGCTTTCGGCCCTGAGATAGGGATCCATCTCCTGTGACAGCTCGGCCTGCAGCCGTGCTTCCCATTCCCCGCAGCCGGATAAGAGGGACAGGATGAGCGCGGATGTGCAAAGGAGAAGCGCTTTCTTTTTTTGATAGAAAAATCTACGACTCATATTTTGATTTCCCATTTTGATATTGCTCCATAACTGCCAGACCGACACGATCCTTCCGGACGGCCCGGTGGAAGGGATGCCCGTTGTTTCCGGAAAAGGTCAGGGACAGCGCGGAGAGCTGCACAGCTCTGTGAGGGCCCGTTCCAGGAAGGCGTCACCTTTTCCGCCCTATTCATGCAGCTCCAGCGGCAGACCGTCCGGATCCTTGAAGAAGGTCATCCGCTTCCCGGTGAATTCATCCACGCGCACCGGCTCGGTCTCGATGCCGAGGCTGTTCAGCCAGGATACCGCCTCATCCATATCGGCGACCCGGAAGGCCAGGTGTCTCAGTCCGCAGGCTTCCGGATAGCTGGGCCTTTTGGGGCTTCCCGGAATGCCGAAGAGCTCAAGCTCGCAGTCGCCCAGCTTCAGGTCCAGCTTGTGATCGTTCCTTGCCGGCCGGTAATTCTCCCGGATGATCTCGAAGCCCAGCAGGTCCACGTAGAAATGCCGGGAACGCTGATAATCGGATGCGATGATCGCAACGTGGTGGATGGTGTCTAATTTCATGATGATCTCCCTTTCCTGCAGGACTTTATCCTGCATATGAACAGCAGCAAAATGCCAGGACTGACTTTGGGTGTTCGGTCAGAAACCGTTCTTTTTTAAGGATTATATCATTTCCGGAAAATAACCACAATTCCACCCGGGCTGCAAAAAGACGGGATTAAGAAATTCTTTCGCTTTTTCTCAGAATTTTTTCTCCGATTCTTCCGGGCTTCTTCCTTGCAGTTTGATGGCCTCTGCTCTATAGTAAAGCTATGAGAACAATATTATGGCTGATATAGTATGAAGTTTCGGAAGGGAGCAATGGGAATGGTTTTCAACACGGGAGCGGCGCTCCTGGATGCGATCGTGCTGGCGGTGGTTTCCAGGGAACCGGAGGGAGCCTACGGATACCGGATCACGCAGAAGGTACGTCAGGCTGTGGAGCTTTCGGAGTCCACGCTTTATCCGGTCCTGCGGAGGCTTCAGGCGGATGGCTGCCTGGAGGCTTATGACATGGAATACGGAGGAAGAAACCGGAGGTACTACCAGGTGACGGAGCAGGGAAGCGCACAGCTGAAAATGTATGTGACGGAATGGGAGAAATATTCCGGAAGGATCACGGATCTGCTTGAGGGCCGGATGGAAGGTAATGATTGAAAAATGTGCCTGTCGGCATATTCTTCAATCGGCAGTTGGGCGTCGGAGCAAAGGGCGATCCGATAGGGAGGTAAGAATGAACAGAGCAGAATTTATGGAGCGGCTTCAGGAGCTCCTGGAGGAGATCCCTCAGGCGGAAAGAGAGGATGCGCTCCAATATTATAATGATTATCTGGACGATGCCGGAGCAGAAAACGAAAATGCGGCTCTGGCAGCGCTCGGTTCTCCGGAAAGCGTCGCGGAAAGCATCCGGGCAGGACTTCAGGAAGAAGAGGATTTCGGAGAGTTTACGGAAGGCGGCTTCCGCCTGGGAGAAGAAGAAATCAGAGAGCCGGTCCCTGTCAGCGGCCGCGGACGGGCGGAGGACAGGGAAAACGGAGAAGACCGGGCGAAGGCAGCGCAGAGAACCGAAAGGACAGATTTCAGAAACGGCGCCCGAAGCTATGCCGGATATGGCCCGGATCCACGCGGAGAGACCGCTTCCGGAAACGGTCCGGCCCCGCATGGCCCGAATCCGTATGGACCGGGACGATATGGCCCGAATCCATACGGGACCGGTCAGAGAAGGCCGAAAAAGAGGGGAGCGGGAGAGATTTTCCTTCTGATCCTCGCCGGCATCTTTTTGATCCCGATTCTGGTGCCGGTCGGGCTGGGAGCCGTCATTGTTGCGTTTGTCTTCCTGGTATGCGTGATGATCTTCTACGCCTGCCTGGTATGCGGCGGGATTTCCCTGCTTGCGGCCGGAGTGGTTCTGATCGTCTTTGCGGCCGCCAATCTGGCGGTGGCTCCGGCATCGGCGGTCTGCATTCTGGGCGGGGGACTTGCGGGAACGGGCATCGGCCTTCTCCTGACACTGCTGTCTGTCTGGCTGGCGGTCAGAACGGTTCCCGCCATGTGCCGCGGCTTTGTGAATCTGTGCAGCCTGCCCTTTCACAGAAGACAGGCCGCAGGATGACAGAGCATTGTTTGGCGGCAAAAGGAAGATCTGCAGCAATGATGCGGAGCGTCGTCACGCTCCGGAACGGAGGTTGGAATGAAAAAGTGGATGAAGGGGACAGGAATCGCAGCGCTGGTCATGATCGCTGCCGGAGGAATCCTCATGCTCGGCGGCGGGCTGCTCGGCGGAAGGCAGGGAATGGAGGGGCTGGTCGCCAGAGGGCTTCTGCAGGTGTCTGCTGCTGAAAAACAGGAGTCAGGCATTGTGTTTGACAGCGGGCACGAGATCTGGTCCGGAGAGTTCACGCAGAAGCTGGATGCGCTTCCGGAAGACGGAGCGGGAAGGCTGGAACTGGAGACTGCGAACGTTTCGGTGAATATACTGGAAGCGGAAGGGGAGACGGCCAGCGTCGAGGGAGATGAGATCTACAGGGCTCAGGTCTACGCGGAGGACGGAACACTTTATGTGCGGGCTGACAGCGAGGCGAGGCAGGTGAAATGGCTTTTCGGCGGCGGGAGGAGAAGCAATGAAACGGTGGGAGAGCTTACGCTGTATCTGCCGAAGGGGTTCTCCTTTGAGAAAACAGATCTGACCGTAGGAGCCGGAGACGTTACCATGGATGAACTGGATACGCGGCATCTCTTCTGCAATGTGGGTATGGGAGCACTGGACATTGGGAAGCTGGCAGCGCAGGATGCGGAAATCTATCTGGGAATGGGAGACATCAGCCTGCAGGATGCGGTGCTCTCTGATATGACGGCAGACATCGGAATGGGATCTCTGTATATGAACGGGACCATATCAGGGGATCTGACCGGGACCTGCGGCATGGGAAGCATGCTGATGGAACTTTCCGGAGAGGAATCGGACCATGATTATGAGGTTGCGGCATCCATGGGAAGCGTTCAGATCGGAAGCCGGGAATATTCCGGGATGAGTGCCAGTTGGAACTCGGACAATGAAGCGGCCGGTCTTTTTGACCTGGACGTGTCAATGGGAACTGTGGAAATTTACTTTACAAATCCGTAAGGATAAGGGATAATAAAACAAAAGGAGCGGGACAGATTGGCCGGAGGGAAGAGAAAATGCAGGAGAAGCGTTCTTTCCGACCTGTCGGAGCTCCGGAAAAGAGGAGATCATGGCAGAATATCAGGATAGAGATCAGAATAATGCGCAGCAGAACTGGCAGCAGAGCAGTTCCGGCGCAAACGGCGGTCAGGGTGGCAACGGCTGGAATAACGGTCAGGGCTGGAATGACGGAAACGGCTGGAACAATGGTCAGGGCCGGAACGACGGAAGCGGCTGGAACAATGGTCAGGGCCGGAATGGCGGAAATGCGCAGGACTGGGACGCGGACGGCTGGAGTGACAGAGGCGGCTGGAATGCGGACAGAGGCAGCGGAAGACGGCTGACCAAATCCGCTTCCAACAGGATGGTCTGCGGCGTATGCGCAGGGATCGGAGAGTATTTCAACTGGGATCCCACCATCGTGCGTCTGGTCTGGGTTGGCGTGAGCCTTCTGTTCGGCGCGGGCTTCATGGGACTGATCGCCTATTTCATTGTGGCGGTTATCATGCCGGAAAGATAGGGGGATATTTCGGGCACCTATTAATAAGGAAGAGATTTTTAAAAAAAGGGAAGGAGGAACAGGAAGATGTGGGAGAAGATCAAGCCGGAGGAGCTTACGGAGAATCCGTTTTCCCTGATCGGTGAAGACTGGATGCTGGTCGCGGCGTCGGATGGAGAAAGGGTGAACGCCATGACAGCAAGCTGGGGAGGCGTTGGCATTCTCTGGGGAAAGAAAGTCGCGTTTGTTTTCATCCGGCCCCAGCGTTATACCAAGGAGCTGATCGACAAAAGCGACAAGCTTTCTCTCAGCTTTTTTGACGAGAAAAGCAGGAAGATGCTGAATTATATGGGGACCGTTTCCGGCAGGGACGAGGATAAGATCGCAGCCTGCGGCCTGCATGTGGAGATGGTCAACAGCGCTCCTGTTTTTCAGGAGAGCCGCATGGTGATGATCTGCCGCAAACTGTATGTGCAGCCCATGGAGGAAGCGTGCTTTGTGGATCAGGAACTGATCGGAAAGAATTATCCGGAGCGGGACTATCATACGGTTTATGTGGTCGAGATCGAGAAAATTCTCGTACAGGGGCAGTAATGAAAAAAACGCGCGCATTCCGTCCGGAGGGGCGGAGGGAAAAGAAACGGTATGGAATCCGGAAGAGCCTGAAAAAATATCTGGCGGGCTGCAGGGTCACGTGGAAGGATGTCGGGATCACCCTTGGCATCCTTTTTGTTGCGACCCTTGCGGCCTTCATTTATGACCGTCTCACAGCGCAGACCATAAACGTGATCATGTTCTATACCCTGGCTCTTCTGCTGATCTCCCGGCTGACGCACGGGTATGTACCGGGGATCGCAGCGGCCCTGCTCAGCGTGTTTGCCGTGAATTATCTGTTCACCTATCCGTACTGGAAGCTGAATTTCATGCTGGACGGCTATCCGGTCACGTTTTTCTGTATGATGGTGGTGTCCGTTCTGACCAGCATGTCCGCATCCCATATGAAAAAGCAGGCCAGGGAACTGGCGGAGCGGGAAAAGCTTCTGGCGGAGGCGGAGAAGGAAAAGATGAGAGCCAATCTGCTGCGGGCGGTGTCCCACGACCTGCGCACGCCTCTGACAGGCATTATCGGTGCGAGCAGCTCCTATCTGGAAAATGAAGAGCGGCTGACCGGGCAGGAAAAGCGGGAAATGGTGCGTCACATCGGAGAGGATGCGGACTGGCTTCTGAACATGGTGGAAAATCTCCTGACGGTGACCAGGATCAGCGAGGGGCGCGCCAGCGTGAACAAGTCCCTGGAGCCGGTAGAAGAGGTGATGAGCGAAGCCGTGTTCCGGCTGAAAAAGAGGATTCCGGACGCCAATATCCGGGTGCTGCTTCCGGAAGAATTCATCATGATCCCCATGGATGCTGTCCTGATCGAGCAGGTGCTGATGAATCTGATGGAAAATGCGGTTTATCACGCGGGAAGCACGGAGCCTGTGGAATGCAGCGTCAGGATCGGACAGAATGAAGTGACTTTCCTGGTAACCGACCAGGGGGTAGGGATCCCGGAGGATAAGCTTGCTTCCATCTTTGATGGGACCGGCCATACGGAAAACAGTGTGGCGGACGGGCATAAGGGGATGGGGATCGGCCTTTCCATCTGCAAGACCATCGTCACGGCTCACGGAGGCTCCATCGGAGCTGAAAATCACGGGCACGGGGCCCGGTTTTATTTCACGCTTCCGCGCGATGAGGGGTAGGCTATACGGATTCCTGGCGGCTTTCGTCCTCAGCCATCCGGTAGCCGACACCGATCTCCGTCAGGATGAAGCGAGGTTCTGCCGGATTCTGTTCCAGCTTGCGGCGGATATTCGCCATGTTCACCCGCAGGATCCGGTTGTTGTCGTCCGCGTACGGCCCCCAGACGTGGGAAATGATAGCGTCATAGGTCATGACTCTGCCGGAATTGACGGCCAGAAAGGAGACGATCTTGAACTCCACCTGAGTCAGATGCACGGGGCGCCCGTCCACGGTCACCAGCCGTTTTTCAAAATCAATGTGCAGCCCGCCCGAACGGTAGGTGCGGGCGACCGGGGAACCGGCGGCCATCTGGGCACCGTGGCGCAGGGCTGTGCGGATGCGTGCCATCAGCTCCGAGGAGCCGAAGGGCTTGGTGATATAATCGTCCGCGCCCAGATCCAGAGCGGTCACTTTTTCCTTCTCCTGGGTACGGGCGGAGATGACGAGGATAGGGATCGCGCTGTAGGAGCGGATCTGACGGATCACTTCCATCCCGTCCAGGTCCGGAAGGCCCAGATCCAGGAGGATGATCTCCGGGCACTGGGAGGCGGTCAGGGAAACGCCCTCCCTTCCCAGCCCTGTGGTGATGGTTTTATAGCCCTGTGCCTTCAGCGTGGTCGCAATGAAGTCACAGATATTTTTTTCATCTTCTATGATCAGTACCGTCACTTTATTCTGCATACTCGTTTTCTCCAGCCTCCTCCCCGCGGGGAAGAGCCATGGTGCGCACATTGACTCCGTTCACCTCGATGCGGCCGTTGACGGTGATCACCAGGCATTCCTTCCCGTCGATGATCCGGGTTTCGATCAGGTCGGTGCGCTCCGGATTCACCTTGATGATCACATCAGGGGTCTCGATGCTGAAATTGCGTCCGCTGGCGATATTGGAGGCGAGAAGCGCCGTATCTTCTCCGGCGGCCGCGTCGTAGGCCTGGTCGAAGCTTTCCATTTTTTCTTCCGGAACGCCGCTCAGCTCAAACAGCCGTTTCACGTCCGGGCGGGTGAGTACCAGGGGATCGGGAGAATCCTTGCTCTCCTCCACCAGCTCCGTGAGCTGTTCGTGGATGTTTTTTACCATTTCATAGTCCGCGTCCTCCCCCAGGGTATCGGCGATCAGCGTGTTGAAGGATTCCTTCTGGCTCTTGGCGGTAAGGGGAAGCTGGCAGCCGAACATGGCTTCCATGAAATCGGGCTGGAGCTCCTCTGCCTGTTTGGAAAAATAGAGCATGCTGTGGATGTCGCTGCTTCGGTCGTGGAAAGCAGGGAAGAGGAAGCCCTTTACCGGAGGCTCCACCACCCAGTCGCGGATGCGGTTTTCAATCTGGTTGTGCTCCGTGTTGTAGAAAAGGCCGGGCTTGGACAGCTTCACCGGACAGAGGCTGCACAGAAGGTATTCGTAGACCTCGTCGGAGGCGTCGAACATCTCGGAGCCGTCCGTAGCTCTCCCGGGGATGTCGTAGGCCACATGGATCAGGATGATATAATAATTTTCCGGGAAATAATAGGTTTCGATGATCTTGTTATAAAATTCCTCCAGAAGCGCATCGTCCTGCAGGCGGCTGTCCCGCAGCTTCAGGAGAAATTCCTGGGGCCCGCCGGGATTTTCCGCATCCAGGGGGAAGTCCAGATTCAGAAGATTTTTTCCCAGTGTTCCGGACAGGGTCTGTTTGAAAATATTGAAATACTTGAAGGTTTCCTCTTCGGGAAGGGAAAGAAAGGCCTCCTTCATGGTCGTCCGGATATTCTTTTCCCCGTCCACATAGCAGGTACAGATGCGGGAAATGCTGCATTTTTCATGGGTATACTGCTTCCTGATCTCCAGGATCTCTTTTTTGTTCATGGTATTCTCCGTTCCGTTTCAGATTCCGTCCGCTTTTGGGGAAGAAAGGCTCCCTGTGCCAGCGGACCGAGAAAATTTTCAAAGCATACGCCGTCCTGCTCCGGAATGCCCAGCCTGGTGGAGGCGCTGATGCAGGCGCGGACAAAAGCTGCGGCCTCCTCCACGGACTGCGAAAAGGGCATGCCGTTCACCGCATCCGCGGCGATGATGGAGGCGAAAATATCGCCCGTGCCGTGCCAGGACCGGCCCGCCGAATGAGTGCGGTTGATGCGGGTGCTCAGGCCCTCGGAGCGTTCGGAAATGAAGTTGATGTAATCCTCCCCTTCCCGCAGTCCCGTGATCACCACTTTGTCCGGCCCCATGGCATGAAGCTGCCGGGAAAGCAGGCAGAGCGCATCCGTGCTCCAGCCGCTTTCCCGGTAGGGAGTGCCCGTCAGAAGGCAGGCTTCTGTGATGTTCGGCGTGATGATGGCAGCCCGGGAAAGCAGGGACTTCATTTTCGCACAATGCTCCTGCGTGACCGTCCGATAGGCTTTTCCGTGGTCGCCCATGACCGGATCGAGGATGAAGGGAACGTCCGGCCAGTCCGCGAGAAATTCCTTCACGATCCCGATCTGCGCAGCGCTTCCCAGAAAGCCGCAGTAGATGCCGTCAAAATGAAAGCCCAGTTCCTTCCAGACCGCAAGATAATCCTTCAGGTAAGGCGTGCAGTCGTGCATGAAATGCACGGGAAAGCCCGTATGATTGGAAAAAAGCGAGGTGGGCACCGGGCAGACCTGCACTCGCAGGGCGCTGATGATGGGGATCGATTCGGTGGCGGAGCAGCGTCCGTAGCCGGCAATATCGTTGATCATCGCAAGTTTTTTTGGAATGCGGCAGGCAGAGGGGCAGTCCTTTCCGGACGGGGCCGGAGAAGCTGCCGGATGTTCTGCCTGCTGCAATTGCTGCTGATTCATAGGCAGGATCCTTTCTTTGTACTCCTGCCATTATAACAGAACGGAAGGATTTGTTCCATAGGTCTTTTCGCGGAAGGTCCGGTCCGTGTTACCGCCCGTTTTCTTCCTTCCCAATCTTCCAGAACAGCCCGGTCTTCTGCAGAGCGGGACGCAGGGCCATGTAGACTGCTACGGATACGACGGCGGAGAGGACGGCATTGATGGAGGTGGAAGCGATGTTCCAGGCCAGAGTGATGTCGGCGGCGGGCTTGCCCAGGATGAGCAGCTTGTAGAAGTAGCCTACCAGAGGATCGCCCACCATGTTGAAGACCAGGCCGCCGGCTGCTGCGAGAATGGTCCACAGCAGGATCTTTTTCTTATCCGAGGTATGGGTGATATGTCCCAGGCGGTGTGCGATGAGACCGGTGATCAGGCCGATGCACAGCTTCAGGAGAAAGGTCTTCGGCGCATAGACCACGTAGACGGGATCGAACAGATCTCCGATGGTCATGCCGATAGCTCCTCCCACGCCGCCGTACAGCCCTCCCAGAATCAGAGCGCCCAGCACGCAGACTGCGTTCCCCAGATGGATGGAGGTGGCGTCGCCTCCCGGCAGACTGATCTTGATCTGCAGAAAGGTGAATACCACATAGGAAAGGGCGGCAAACACGCCCGTCATGACCAGCTTCTGTACTTTTTCGTTTCTCATAATGAAACCTCCCAAAAGAATGTTGGCGCAGCGGCAGGAGTTGAGAGAAAGAAGCTGCAAGGCTTCCGACCTTTCCTGCCGTCTGACTGTATGCCTCTTATTATATGCAAAACTGGCATGACTGAAAGTGCCATTTTATATATTTTTAACCATACCAGTTGGCGGAAAAGGGCCTGCAAATTGACAGTGCCTGTGGAGGCTGATAAAATAATTAACCAGATAAATATAGTTCGGAACCGAAGTGTTTTCTGGTGCAGCGCTTCGGCATGGAGGGAAATATGGACAGGGGATTCAGAATGCGGGAGTCGATCGGACTTTTGAACAAAACGGAGGGAATGTTCCGCCGGTATCTGGACCGGCGGGTTTCTCATACGGGGGTGTTCCCCGCCCAGCATAAGCTTTTGATGGAGCTGGACCGGGATCCGGCATTTTCTCAGATGAAGCTGGCGGAAAAGTTCGGGGTATCTGCGGCGGCGATCACGGTTTCTCTGAAAAAGCTGGAAAGGGGAGGGTACATCGTAAGGCAGACGGACCGGGAGGACGGCCGGATCAACCATGTGCAGATCACGGAAAAGGGGAAGGAGGTGGTCCGCCGGAGCCTGCAGATCTTTGCGGAATCGGACAGGCTGTTTTTTGAGGGCTTCAGCGACGGAGAGCTGGAGCAGTTTTACAGCCTTCTCTGCCGGGCGAAGGAAAATATGGAACGGGCGCAGCAGGACATTTCAGGAGGACGAAGGAAGGGGAAAGAAGGATGAAGCGATACTGGAAATATGTGAAACCCTATCTCTACGCATTCATACTGGGGCCGATTTTGATGATCACCGAGGTGGCGGGAGAAGTGATCCTGCCCGCCCTGATGGCCCGGATCATCAACGTGGGGGCGGCCAACCGGGACGTGGCCTATATCGCGGAAATGGGGGGCATCATGATCCTCACCGCATTTGTGATGATGGGCGGGGGGATCGGAGGCGCCTGGTTTGCGGCAAAGGCGTCCATCAGCTTCGGCGCGGATCTGAGAAACGACTGTTTTCAGAAGGTGCAGAGCTTTTCCTTCCGCAATATCGACAGCTTTTCCACCGGTTCCCTTGTGACCAGGCTTACCAACGACATCACTCAGGTGCAGAACCTGATCATGATGGGGCTGCGTATGATGCTGCGCGCGCCGGGCATGCTGATCGGCGCCATCATCATGGCAGTGGCCATGAATCCGGGACTGGCCCGGATCTTTCTGATCATCCTTCCGGTCATGGTCGTGACCATCGGGGCGATCATGCTGACCGCCTTCCCCAGATTTACCGTCATGCAGAAGAAGCTGGACCGGGTCAACTCCAACATTCAGGAGTGCCTGCAGAACGTGCGCGTGATCAAGTCCTTCGTGCGGGGCGGGTATGAAGAAAAACGCTTTCTGCAGTCCAACGGGGATCTGAAGGAGTCCAGCCTGAGGGCCTTCCGGATCGTGATCCTGCAGATGCCCCTGGTGGCCTTTTTTATGAACGCAACGACCCTCGCCGTGGTGTGGCTGGGCGGACAGGAGGTGCTCGCAGGAACGATGCCGGTGGGCAACCTGACCGCCTTCACCACCTATATCATACAGGTGCTCATGTCCCTGATGATGCTGGCCATGGTGCTTTTGCAGAGCTCCCGCGCTATCGCCAGCGCGAAACGGATCAATGAAGTCCTGGATACGAGGGTCGATCTGACGGACGAGGCCGCAGCACAGAAGGAAAAGCAGGTGGAGAAGGGACGTATCGAATTCCGGCATGTCTCCTTCCGCTATTATAAGGAAAGCCGGGAAAAGGTGCTGGATGATGTCAGCCTGACCATAGAACCCGGTCAGACGGTGGGGATCATCGGTTCTACGGGCTGCGGAAAGAGCACGCTGGTCTCCCTGATCCCGAGGCTGTATGATGCGGATGAGGGGCAGGTACTGGTGGACGGCGTGGATGTGCGGGACTATTCCCTGCGGCATCTGCGGGAAGGCGTCGGCATGGTGCTGCAGAAGAACGTCCTGTTTTCCGGTACCGTGGAAGAAAATCTGCTCTGGGGCGATGAGAGCGCTTCCCATGAGACGGTGAGACGGGCGGCACAGGCGGCTCAGGCGGATGGGTTCCTGAGCGCATTCCCGGAGGGCTATGATACCTTTCTCGGACAGGGCGGCGTGAATGTGTCCGGCGGACAGAAGCAGAGGCTGTGCATCGCCAGGGCTCTTCTGAAAAAGCCGAAGATCCTGATCCTGGACGATTCCACCAGCGCGGTGGACACGGCTACGGAGGCGAAGATCAGGGAAAGCTTCTCCACTGCGCTGAAGGAGACCACAAAGCTGATCATCGCCCAGCGGATCACCTCCGTCATGGAAGCGGACAGGATCATAGTCATGGATGAAGGAAGGATCGTGGGGCAGGGGAGCCACACCGAGCTCCTTTCCGGCTGCAGCGCCTACCGGGAGATCTATGACTCCCAGATGGACAGGGAGGTGAGCGCATCATGAACGAGGAGAGAAAAGAAGCCCTGCTCAGAAAATATTCCTACGCCGCAAAGCAGGCCGAATCCCAGGGACGCGGTCCGAAAGGCGGCCCGGGAAGGGGACCGGGAGGACGCGGCCGGGGCGGCAGGCCCCGGGATGCGGGAAAGACCGTGCGCAGGCTTTTGTCCTACATTGAAAAAGACCGCCTGGGGCTGACGGTCGTGTTTTTCTGCGTCATCTTAAACACCGTTTCCTCTCTGGCCGGCTCCTATATGCTGAGACCCATTATCAACAGTCTGACCTCGCCGGAAGGGAGCGTACGGACCCTGTTTTCCTCCCTGCTGCGGATGGCGGCCATCTATGCGGTGGGGATCCTGGCCCAGTATTTTCAGTCCCGGATCATGATCGGCATCTCCCAGGGAGCCATCTTCCGTCTGAGAAATGACCTGTTCTCCCGGATCCAGAAGCTGCCGGTCCGCTTTTATGATACCAATAACCACGGGGACATCATGAGCCGCTTTACCAACGATGTGGACGCGGTGGGGGAGATGCTGAACAATACGGTGGTGCAGATCATTTCCAGCACCATCAACGTGATCGGCACCTTCTGCCTGATGGTCTATACCAACGTGTGGCTGACGCTGATCACCGTAGTCACGGTGCCCTTCATGATGCTGGCAGCCAGGGCCGTCACCATGCGCAGCCGCCGCTTTTACAAGGCGCAGCAGGCGGCGCTGGGAACGCTGAACGGCTATATCGAGGAGACGGTGACGGGACAGAAGGTGGTCAAGGTATTCTGCCATGAGGACACCGCTCAGGAGGAATTTGCCTTCCTGAATCAGGATCTTCGGGATAAGCAGATCCTGGCTCAGTTTTTCGGCGGCATCATGGGACCCGTCATGGGAAATCTGGGACAGGTGGGGTATTCGCTGACCGCCTGCATCGGAGGCCTGCTGTGTGTGCTGCGCGGCTTTGACATCGGAGGCCTGACCGTATTTGTGAACTATTCCAGACAGTTCAGCCGTCCCATCAATGAGCTTTCCATGCAGATGAACACCATTTTTTCGGCCCTTGCCGGCGCGGAACGGGTGTTTTCCATCATGGATGAGGCGCCGGAGCCGGAGGATGTACCCGGGGCGGTTGCGCTGGATTCCTGCCGCGGCTGTGTGCGTCTTACCGACGTGACCTTTGGTTACGGTCCGGACAAGGTGATCCTGAAGCATGTAAGCCTGTATGCGGAGCCGGGGCAGAAGATCGCCTTTGTCGGTTCCACCGGGGCGGGAAAGACCACCATCACCAACCTGATCAGCCGCTTCTATGACATTGATGAGGGGGAGATCACCATTGACGGCATCGACATCCGCAGCATCAGGAGGGACAGCCTGCGCCGGAATATCGCCATGGTGCTGCAGGACACCCACCTGTTCACGGGGACGGTGCGGGAAAACATCCGCTACGGAAGGCTGGACGCCACGGATGAAGAGGTGGAGCAGGCGGCGAAGACGGCCAGCGCCCATTCCTTCATCATGCGTCTGGAAAAAGGGTATGATACCCTGATCGAGGGAGACGGCGCCAACCTCAGCCAGGGACAGAGACAGCTTTTGAACATCGCCAGAGCCGCCATTTCCAGGGCTCCCATCCTGATCCTGGACGAGGCCACTTCCTCCGTGGACACCCGGACGGAAAAGCACATCGAAGAGGGGATGGACCGGCTGATGGCCGACCGGACCACCCTGGTGATCGCCCACCGACTGTCTACGATCCGAAACGCCGATGCCATCCTGGTGCTGGAGCAGGGAGAGATCATCGAACGCGGAAGCCACGACCAGCTCCTGGCTCTGAGGGGAAGATATTACGAGCTCTATACGGGAAAACGGCAGCTGGAATGAGCGGGCCGCACCGGGAAGGGACAGAAAGAAGCGGACCGTATCCGGCAGCGCGGGTCCGCTGCGCCAGAGGCAGCAGAACGGACGCCGGAAAAAGAAAAAGGAAAGGATTTTCGGAGCATGAAAGGAATGCAAAAAGGGATTAGAGAAAAAGGAAAGGAAAACGCTCTCTTCGCAGGATTCTTCTGTGTGGTCATGGGCTATTATATCTGGCGGCTTTTCCGGATCCCGCCCTGGTATGACGAGCTGTATACGTATGAAAATTTCATCGACAGAGGCGTGATCTACTCCATGATCCACTGGCCCCTGCCGAATAACCATGTGTTCTACTCCGCCCTTTCCGCGCTGGTGAACAAGCTGGGGAATCCCTATCTGGGACTGCGCGGGATTTCCCTTCTGGCCTCGGCAGGAAGCCTGCTGCTTCTGTAC
Organism: Candidatus Eisenbergiella intestinipullorum; assembly: GCA_019119815.1. Taxonomy (GTDB): domain Bacteria; phylum Bacillota; class Clostridia; order Lachnospirales; family Lachnospiraceae; genus Eisenbergiella; species Eisenbergiella intestinipullorum. Next base: position 48,810 of record DWWH01000003.1, read on the forward strand.
CGCCTGCTTCAAAAGCAGCTTCCCTCCCTGCTTTCCGTTACGGGCTGCGCCCTGTTTGCGGCCATGTACAACGTGACTCAGCAGGCGGCCCAGGGGCGGGGCTATGCCCTGTCCGGCTTCTTTTTGATCGCAGCGGCAAATCTGCTGTATGAGATCTGCGTGCCGCCGCTGAACGCGTCCCTGCGGGAAAAAGAGAAAAGCCGGTTCTGGCTGTATACGGGGTTTTCCGCCTGTCTGACGGGCGGGCTCTATACCATTCCCAGCAACCTCTACTGGGTGGTTTCCATCTGCCTGGCAGGCGGGCTCTTTCTGCTTCTGTGCCGGGAATACGGAAGACTCTGGCGTCTGATCGCAGCTTCGGCCTGTGCGGCTGCGGTGACCTTCGGCCTGTATACCATCATCTGGCTGGCCATCGGATCCAATTTCCTGGTCAAGGAGGAGGGCGGCCCCTTTTACGGCATGAGCCATTTTCAGATGCTTTTTTCCGATCCGGCGGCAGCCTTTGTGAGAGGGCTGAATGCCATGCTGTCCGATCCAAACATCCAGAGCGTGGACCGGGAACAGTTCCTGGAAGGGATCGGCGGTTATCTGCTGCGCGTGCTGAACCAGGTTTATGCAAACGGGGGCCGCGTGCTGGCGGTTTTCATCCCGGTCTGTCTGCTCCTGCTGCTCTTTCTGACCGCGGCGGCTTTTTCCGGAAAGCAGCGCGGCTTCGCTTTCCTCGGCCTGTATTGTCTGCTCCTTACGGGGATGGTCCCTGTGTTTTTGTTCGTGCAGTGCGTATTCCCCTACCTTCGGGTCTTTACCTATATGGGAAGCGTGCTTGCCATGCTTTTTCTTCTGACGGCATGGGGGGTATTCTGTGCGGGGAAAGCCCGCTTCGGAAAAGTCCGCCGCAGGGAGGACGCTTCCCGGGAAGGCGGTTTTTCGGAAAATTTTCCGGAAAGCCGTTCGGAAGGTGTGCTGTGGACCGCTTTTGCGGCCGCTGCCGTCCTTTTCATGGCCGCCGGTTTTCTTTCGGAGGGCTACAATGCCGGTTATGACAGCCGGGACAACCATATTTATGCTGCGCTGAAGAGCCTGGACGAAACGAAGGTGGACACCATCCTGACCGGGGATGTGTATGCCAGCCAGAATGTGTACTTCCATATTACCCGCTGCCGGGGCAAGGAGCTTGCGTTCGACGAAGACCATCCGGACTATGTGCTTCTGGATAAGGTACAGACGGGCACGGACGGTACAGGGCTGGTATGGCCGTACGAAAGGGACACGGAGGACTTTCCCTGGGAATGGATCAGGGAACATATGGAGGTGGTGTTCGAGGATGATATGTACATCGCCTATCAGGTGAAGGAATAGCTGCGGTTCACTCCGCACCATTCGCAAAGCCGCGCTTCGCTGCTTCGCAGCCGGGATCCATCGCCTTTGGCGATGGAATGCTCCTAAGACCGGCACGTAAGAAAAGCGTTACGGCCCGAATCCGGCCCCACCGCCGCAGACCTGGCTGAGTAGTAACAGAAAAACAAAAAAAAAGAAAAAAAGTTGTTGACACTTCGGAACCTCCATGCTATACTAACATTCGTTGACAGCGCAAAACGCTGAAAACAAAGAAACGCTGCTGTGGCTCAGTCGGTAGAGCGTCGCCTTGGTAAGGCGGAGGTCACGGGTCCGATTCCCGTCAGCAGCTTGCAAAAGTCCCTGATTTACAGGGACTTTTCTTTTTTGTGTTGCATTTCGTGTTGCATATTTTTAAAATAGGCATTCGTCTGATCTGCAAATTTCTGTTGATAATCATCAAGTGTATTCCGATAGATCGCTTTCAACACAGCGTCACTTCCCCAGCCCCCGCGCCGCATGATATATTGGTCCGGGATTCCGATGGCATGCATAATGGAAGCCGAATAGTGCCCTTACGGTATAATAAAGACAAACGGAAAAACCCAGTGTTTTCAAGGGTTTCAGCGTTTGTCGTTGCCTATTCAATTCCTTTTCCAACCTTGCTAGTCAACGAAAAATCTGTCGAATGATGGGAGGTGTTACCTAAAAGACAAAATTGAATATTACAGCAGCGGTGCGGTATTTTACCGGACCGCTGTTTGTCAGGGCGTTTCATCTGATCTGATGGGCGCTCTTTTTTTGCGCTCATTTTCAGAAGGAGGAAATTCACATGGAACTTAACGAAGAAGAAAAAAGGCAGTTGTTTCAGGTTGACGGCGACTGCCAGGCCAAAGTGCTGGATGAATTGTATATGACAGCCCGTTTTACCCGTAACCCGGAGCAGCGTGATATGGTGCGGGGCCTCATGGCAAAGCTGCGGGTTCTGTCGGATGAACAGTGCATGGATCTGGTGAAGGACATCCAGAAGAATTATCATCTGCCTTACCCTCGCACTATGGGCGAGCG
>DWWH01000020.1 GCA_019119815.1 Candidatus Eisenbergiella intestinipullorum
TCGAAGCGCAAAAAAAGAAATCCCCTGAAAGTATTGATTTCAGGGGATTTTCTGAAGTCGAAGCGACAGGATTTGAACCTGCGACCTCTGCGTCCCGAACGCAGCGCTCTACCAAACTGAGCCACGCTTCGTCATTCATTTATCAAGCTATTCAATAATACTGGAAAAAGAGAAAAATGTCAATGGTTTTTGAAAAAAGAAATCCAGGTTTTGAAAAATTATTTGTTCCTGTTCATTGGCAAGCCAGCGAACAGGAACCCGGCCCGTCATTCCGGATCTCCTGCGGCGATGAAAGGCCCGGGTTCGAGCCATAACGCTTTTCTTACGAGCCGGCCAGCAAGTGACCGGCACTGGCCTGAACAGTAATTATTTTTCAGGCTGACGAAAATCCCGGGTTACTACTCGGCCAGGTCTGCGCATTCCCTGCGCAGACCGTACGAAAACAGACCAGCTGGAAGCATCCGGCCTGGCGCGAAGCGCTTGGAATGGCCGGATGCCGTTACCGCTCCGCCGAAGGCTGAGCGGTAACAATCCCGGATCTGCCGAAAGGAGATGCACTTGCACCTCATTTGGCAAAAAGCTATAATAACTTCCAAAAAGGCGCTCTCGGGCCGGAAGCTGCCTGGAAAAGCTGCAGGAAATACAGACCGGTGTGCTTTGCTGCCGGTTCTGCTGCGATGGAGGTAAGGATGACGCATCAAACATACATAGGAGATCTGCATATTCACTCCCGGTTTTCGCGGGCTACGAGCAAGGACGGCGATCCGGAGCATCTGGAGCTCATGGCGCGAAAAAAGGGAATTCATATTCTGGGAACAGGAGATTTCACCCATCCCACATGGCGGGCGGAGCTGATGGAAAAGCTGGAACCTGCGGAGGACGGGCTTTATGTGCTGAAGGAGGAATACCGCATTCATCAGGAGGGCGTGCCGGAGGAGAAGCCGCGCTTTCTGGTGACGGGAGAGATCAGCTCCATTTATAAGAAAAAGGAACGGGTGCGCAAGGTGCACAGTCTGCTCCTGCTGCCCGGACTGGAGGAGGCGGAGGCGCTGTCCAGACGGCTGGAGCTGATCGGCAACATTCATTCGGACGGCAGGCCGATTCTGGGGCTGGACTGCAGGGATCTGCTGGAGATCATGCTGGAAACCTGCCCGGAGGCCGTATACGTTCCGGCCCATATCTGGACGCCTCATTTTTCTCTGTTCGGGGCCTTTTCCGGCTTCGATTCCATCGAGGAATGCTTTGAAGATCTGACGCCCAATATCCATGCCCTGGAAACGGGGCTTTCCTCCGATCCGCCCATGAACTGGAGGGTTTCCGCGCTGGATGGCTACCATCTGATTTCCAACTCCGATGCGCATTCGCCCGCGAAGCTGGGGCGGGAAGCCACGCTGTTTCAGACGGAGCTGTCCTACGCCGGAATCGCGAAGGCCATCAATACGGGAGAGGGGCTGGCAGGAACGCTGGAATTTTTCCCGGAGGAGGGAAAATATCATTTTGACGGCCATCGGAAATGCGGCCTGTGCATCAGCCCGCAGGAGACGGCAGAGCTTGGAGGCCGCTGCCCGGTCTGCGGGAAAAAGATTACCATCGGCGTACTGAACCGGGTGGAGCAGCTGGCCAACCGGCCGGAGGACTATGTGCGTCCGGGCGCAAAGCCCTTTGAAAGCCTGGTTCCCCTTCCGGAGGTGATCGCCGCTTCCACGGGGGCCAGCGCGGCCGGAAAGAAGGTACAGGAAGCTTACGAAAAGCTGATCGCGCAGCTGGGGCCGGAATTTTATATTCTGCGGGAAGCGCCTGTTGAGGAGATCCGCAGCGCGGCGGGGCCACTGGTGGCGGAGGGAATCAGCCGTCTGCGGGAGGGCCGGGTGAAGCGTACGCCCGGTTACGATGGAGAATACGGAAAGATCAGTCTGCTTTCCGGGGAGGACAGAAGCAGTCTGGAGGGACAGCTTTCCCTGTTTTCTGAGGAAGAGCTGGAACGGATGGAAGCACAGTCCGGGACGCAGGCCGCAGGCGGACAGAAGGGAAAAGACGGCAGGAAGAAAAAAGAGAGCGGGCAGACGGCTCCCGGAACGGAGGCTGCTTCCGAAACGGCGGCTGCCTGTGGGACGGAGGCCGTTTCCGAAATGGAGGCCGTTCCCGAAATGGAGGCCGTTCCCGGAATGGAGGCCGCTTCCGGAACGAGAGCTGTTTCCGGAGCGGAAAGCGGTATCCTTTCCTCTCTGAATCCTCTGCAGGAGGAAGCCGCCCGTGCCTGTGACCGGGCGGTGGCGGTGATTGCGGGGCCCGGGGCCGGAAAGACAAAAACGCTGATCGCCCGCCTTCAGTATCTGGTGGAGGTGCGTGGGATCAGGCCGGATCAGATCACTGCCGTGACCTTTACCAAGCGGGCGGCGCAGGAGATGCGGGACCGTCTGAAGCAGGCCGCAGGAGGGAAACGGTATGAATATGGGAAACTCCAGATTGGGACCTTCCATGCGGTGAGCAGCCGTTTCCTGAAGAACAGGGGGATTCCGGTTCTTCTGGCGGATGACGGACTGAAACAGGAGCTGGCGGAGGCGGCCATGAAGCAGGCGGGACTGAAAGGCTCCGCGGGCCGTTTCCTGCGGGAGCTTTCCAATGCGAAAAATGGAATGAAGCAGCCGGACGGGCAGGATGCCGGAGAAGAGCGTCCGGAGACAGAAGAAAAACTGGCGCAGGCCCGTCATCTGTATCAGGAAGCCATGAAGGAACGGGGCGTGATGGACTATGACGATCTGCTTCTGGAAACGCTGCGCCTGCTGGAAGAAGATGGAGGGCAGGAAGAGGCGCAGGAGGGTTCTTCCGGGGAGGAGAGCGCCTGCTTTTCCTTCCTCCTGGTGGATGAATTTCAGGACATCAATCCATTGCAGTACCGCCTGATGCAGGCCTGGAACCGGGAAGGAAAGGAGCTTTTTGTGATCGGCGATCCGGACCAGTCCATTTACGGCTTCCGCGGTTCGGACGCGGCCTGTTTTGCCAGGCTGGAAGAGGATTTCCCGCAGCTTCGCACCATCCGGCTGGAGGAGAATTACCGCTCCTCGCAGCAGATCCTTGCCGCCTCTTTCGCGGTCATTTCCCACAATGAGGGAGGAGCGCGCCGCATGAACGCGCACCGGAAGAGCGACGAGGCCGTGCGCATCGTAAAAGCGCCGGACGAACGGCGGGAGGCCATCTTTGTGGCGAAGGAGATCAACCGCCAGATCGGCGGCATCGACATGCTGGATACGGAACAGAACGAACAGAAGGAAGGAAAGGCGCGCAGCTTTTCCGATATTGCTGTTTTGTACCGCACCCACCGTCAGGCGGACTGGCTGGAAAAGACCCTCAGACAGGAGGGGATTCCCTATGTGGTCGCGGGAAGGGAGGACTTTCTGAACCGGAGGAAGGTCCGCGCGGCTCTGGCCTTTTTCCGGCATGTGCTGTATCCGGAGGAAGAAGCGGCCGGACAGCTGTGCCGGAGCCTGCTTCTGCCCCTTTTGGGAGATGCGGCGCAGGAACGCCTGGATTATCTGGTTTCCAGATACCAGAAGAAGGTAAAACGCACGAAACCCGTCCGGCTGATCGAGGAGTGGATGCAGGAATTTGCTCCGGAGGGAGGACAGGAACGCGAAGCAGAGGAGGAACAGGAGGCCATGAACCGGCTGGCGGATATGGCGGTTCTGTACCCTGCGATGGAAGAATTTCTGGATACGCTGGACTTCGGCGAGGACGGAGATGTGCGCAGGAGCGGCGGAAGGAAGTTTCAGGCGGATACGGTCACGCTGATGACCCTGCATGGCTCCAAGGGACTGGAGTTTCCCGTGGTGATTCTGTACGGGATGGAAGAGGATAAAATGCCGCTGAGAACAGGGCCGGCAGAAGCGGACATACAGGAGGAGAGACGGCTGTGCTTTGTGGGGATGACCCGTGCCGTGGAGGAACTGATCCTGACCTGCGGGGAAGCTCCGTCTCCATTCCTTTCCGAGATTCCGCAGGACATGGCGGTCTGGGAAAATGCGGCGGAAGAAAAACAGGAGGAGCAGGAGGAAGTCCGCCAGCTCAGTCTGTTTGACTTTCTATGAGCGTTTTCTGCGTGGCGGAAAGGAGTTGCTACTCAGTCAGGTCTGCGCATTCCCTGCGCAGACCGTACGAAAACAGACCGGCTGGAAGCATCCGGCCTGGCGCGAAGCGCCTGGAATGGCCGGATGCCGTTACAGATCTGCCGAAGGCTGAGCTGTAACGGAAAGGAGTTGCTACTCAGCCAGGTCTGCGCATTCCCTGCGCAGACCGTACGAAAACAGACCGGCTGGAAGCATCCGGCCTGGCGCGAAGCGCTTGGAATGGCCGGATGCCGTTACAGCGCTGCCGAAGGCTGAGCTGTAACGGAAAGGATCCGAAAAAACACAAAACCGCTTGACAGCCGGCCTCCGCACGGTTAAGATGGTGCTGTAGCGCTACATGATTCAGAAATCAATCAGACAGGCTGACCATTCAGGACGGCATATTTTCAATCCGGGCTGAACGGTCAGAGTAAATGTAAGAGGCAAGAGAATGTTTATCAGAAAGAGAAGCAGATAACTTTCAACACAAAGAAAAAGGGCCGTGTACAAACGGCAGGCAGCCCCGCCCGCAGGGGGCGGATCCTGTATGAAAAACGGGTTTCCGGTATCTTTTTGCGAAAACAGACCGGGGCGTTTTTCGGTTCTTTTGTGTGAAAGTATCTGTGTCTCGGAAGATACGGTTTTCTTCCTTTCCTCAGGAAACTGACGGCGGGCCTTTCCCGCCGCCGGACGACGGCCAGCGAACAGCATTGCTGCAGGCAGGTCAGGGGCCGGAATCTCCAAAACGGTTTTCTGTCGGGAATGGAAGAGGCTGTACAGCTGATGACATTCTCTTTTTTGTATGCAGGAAATGCCCCGGCACCGGGGCAAAACGACAGGAGGTAACATGTCACAGATCGGAGTGAATCATCTGACCTTCGCTTATGAAGGCAGCTTTGACAATATTTTTGAGGACGTGTCCTTCACCATTGACACGGACTGGAAGCTGGGACTGATCGGACGCAACGGGAAGGGAAAGACGACTTTTCTGAACCTTCTCCTCGGAAAGTATCCTTATGAGGGAAGGATCCGCACTTCCACGGTTTTCGACTATTTTCCCTATCCGGTTACGGAGGAGCAGAAGGACCGGCCGGCCGCAGAGTTCGTGGAGGAGCTGAAAGCCGGCTGCGAGCTGTGGCGGGTGATCTGCGAGCTGGAGCTTCTGCGGGAGAGCGCGGAAATCCTCTGCCGGCCCTTCGGAACGCTGAGCCCGGGGGAACGCACGAAGGTGATGCTGGCGGTGCTGTTTTCCGGAGAAAACGATTTTCTGCTGATCGACGAACCGACCAATCACCTGGACCAGGAGGCCAGAGAAACGGTGAAACGGTATCTGGCAGGAAAGAAGGGCTTTATTCTGGTGTCCCACGACAGAGACCTGCTGGATGCCTGCGTGGATCACGTGCTGGTTTTAAACCGGCGGACGATTGAAGTGCAGAACGGGAATTTTTCCAGCTGGTGGGAAAATAAACGCCGCAGGGACGCCTTTGAAAAGGCGGAAAACGAAAAGCACCTGCGGGAGATCGGAAAGATGAAGGAGGCCGCCGCCCGGACGGGGCAGTGGGCTGAACGGAGCGAACAGAGCAAGATCGGTTTTGATCCGGTGAAGGATCCGGGGCACGGCGGAAGGCGGGCCTATATCGGGGAAAAGACCAGAAAACTGCAGAGCCGCGCGGCCCAGATGAAAAGGCGGATGGAACGGGAGATCGAAGAAAAAGAAGGACTCCTGGCGGACCTGGAGGAGCCGGTGGATCTGAAGCTAATGCCCCTTGTCCATCATAAAAGGGTGCTGGTGAACGTGCGGGATTATTCCATCCGCTATGTGGATGCGGATGAGGCGGTTTTTGCCGGGCTGACTTTTCAGATCGAACAGGGAGACCGGACCGCCCTGCACGGGGAAAACGGCTGCGGAAAATCCACGCTGATCAAACGGATTCTGGAAAAGGCGGGGACAGGGGAGCCGCTGCCCGTTCTGGAAACAGGCGTCTGCGAGACGGCGTCCGGACTGGTGGTTTCCTATGTGAACCAGGACACCAGCTGGCTGAGAGGTGATCTGCCCTCCTTCTGCGAAAGGAAAAATCTGGACCGGAGCCTGTTTTATGCGATTTTAAGACAGCTGGATTTTGAACGGGTGCAGTTCGCAAAACAGATGGAGGACTATTCGGAGGGGCAGAAAAAGAAGGTGCTTCTGGCCGCCAGCCTGTTGACGCCGGCCCACTTGTATGTGTGGGATGAACCCTTTAACTACATCGACGTTTTCTCCCGGATGCAGATCGAAAAGCTGATTCTGGAATACCGCCCCACCATGCTGTTTGTGGAGCATGACGCCAGATTCCGGGAAAATGTAGCAACGAAAATCGTGAATCTGTAAAACGCTTCGGCATGGAGGAAAGATAGAAAAATAAGCCTGATGGCTTATTTTTCAATCGGCAGTTTTGCGCCGAGGCACAAAACTGCTGGGATCGCAGCGGCCTCAGCGCAGTAAAACAGCGTTTTACAACGCTTCGGCATGGAGGTAAATATGGAAAGAAATTATGAAATGGAAACACAGGAAAAAATGCCGCAGGCCCTTCTCGTTGGCCTGCGTCTGGGAAACGACAGGGATTTTGACGCCTCCATGGAGGAGCTGGGCAGTCTGGCGGAAGCCTGCGGCATGGAGGTGGCGGCCCGGATGGAGCAGAGCCTTCCTTCCCCTACTCCCGCTTACTATATCGGAAGCGGCAAAGTGGCGGAAATCCAGGAGACGGTGGAGCTTCTGGACATCGACTATGTGATCTTTGAGGATGCCCTTTCTCCCTCCCAGTTAAAAAATCTGCAGAAGGAAATCGAGGCCTCGGTGATGGACCGCACCAGCCTGATCCTGGAGATTTTCTCCAGACGGGCAAGAACCAGAGAGGCCAGACTGCAGGTGGAATCTGCCAGCCTTCAGTACATGCTGCCCAGACTGGTGGGAATGCGGGATTCCCTGGGACGGCAGGCGGGAGCCAGCGGAAGCCTGAGCAATAAGGGCTCCGGAGAAAAGCAGATCGAGCTGGACCGCAGAAAGATCGAACGCCGCATCAGCGAGCTGGGCCGGGAGCTGGACGCCATCGAGCACGACCGGGACATCCAGAGGAGGAAGCGCAGCAAATCGGCCCTTCCCCTCGCGGCGCTGGTGGGCTATACCAACGCGGGAAAATCCACCTTGATGAACCGTCTTCTTACCACCTGTGCAGACACGGCAGGCGGCAGCGTGAAGGAAGAAAAAATGGTCATGGAAAAGGATATGCTGTTCGCAACGCTGGACACTACAGTGCGCAAGATCGAGCCGGGCAACCGGAAGGATTTTCTCCTGTCCGATACGGTGGGCTTCGTCAGCCGCCTGCCCCACGGCCTGATCAAGGCCTTTCGTTCCACTCTGGACGAGGTGCGTTTCGCGGACCTTCTCTTAAATGTGGTGGACGCTTCCGACGAACGCTTCCGGGAGCAGATGCGCGTGACCGAAGAGACTCTGCGGGAGCTGGGCGCGGAAAAAATCCCCTGCATCCATGTGATGAACAAAGCGGACAAAATCATGGACCCGCAGGAGCTGCCGCGGATCGACGGGAACCGGATCTATCTGTCCGCAAAGCAGGGTTACGGGATTCCCGAACTGCTTTCCATGATCGAAGAAAAGCTTTACGCGGGCAACCGGGAGGGCGTGTTCCTCATTCCCTACAGCCGCGGCGGGCTGGTCAGCTACCTGAATGAAAATGCCTCCGTGCAGTCCTGCGAATATCTGCCGGAGGGCGTGAAGATTGCGGCGAGCTGCCGGGAGAGGGATTATGAGAGGCTGCGGGAGTTTTGCATTTAAAAATTTAAAAAAGAACGGCGGGAGTCAGGAGGTGCTCATGGCAAATTTGCTGAGCCCTGCGCAGAAGCATAAACGGAACACGGACAGGGAAGAATACTCTTTTAATATATTGAAAAATTTTCAACAGGCATTAAAATTTAGATATAGAAGGAAAGCCTCCAATTTTAAATGGAGGAATGAAGTCCTGTACTGGCAAATGAGAAACAGCTGCCAGACATTTACCGCGCCGCTGGCGCTTCGGAGCAGAGATTCAATATGGATGAAAAAACTATAAAGTCGATACTGGAAATAGGGGAAACCATTGCCGTTGAATTTAAGAAATGCGGAAACGGGATTGAGAATGATGTGTATGAGTCGGTATGCGCATTTCTGAATCGATTTGGCGGAGATCTTTTTATGGGTGTGCTGGATGATGGGACTGTTGCCGGTGTTCCGGAAAAAGCCGCGCCGGATATGGTTAAAAATTTTATCAGCTGTATCAGCAATCCTTTGTTGTTTTCTCCGACTATATATCTGACACCGCAGATTCTCTCCTATGAAGGCAAGACCATTATCCATGTGCATGTTCTGCCCAGTGCAGAAGTACACAGTTTTAAAAAAGTAATTTATGACCGCGTGAATGATGCGGATGTTAAGGTAACAGCAACTGGCCAGATTGCGCAGATGTATATCAGAAAGCAGGAAATATATACGGAAAAAAAGATTTTTCCATATGTCGGAATGGAAGATCTTCGGCTTGATCTGTTGCCGAGACTTCGAACTATGGCGGCAAACAACAGCAGCCAGGAGCAGCCATGGAGCAGTATGTCTGATGAAGAGTTTCTGAAAAGGACGCGGCTGCACGGTATGGATCGTGTAACCGGGATGTCCGGTTTCAATCTTGCAGCAGTTATGCTGCTTGGAAAAGACGATGTGATTGCGGATGTGGCGCCTGCTTATGTGACGGATGCACTTCTTCGCAAAATTGATGTGGACCGGTATGATGACCGGGAGATTATCAAAACCAATTTGATTGAGAGTTATGAACGTCTCATGGATTTTGGCAGAAAACATCTTCCGGACAGGTTCTATCTGGAACGGGATCAACGTAAGAGTCTGAGAGACATCATTACGCGTGAGATGATTGCAAATACATTGATTCACCGGGAATATACAAGCTCTTACCAGGCAAAGTTTGTCATTGAGAAAGAGCGGATGTATGTAGAAAATGCGAATCGGGCTTCTCAAGAAGCGGTTCTTGCTCCTGAGCATATAGAGCCGAATCCCAAAAATCCGATTATAGCGGCATTTTTCCGCAATATTGGGTATGCAGATCAGCTGGGCTCCGGCGTAAGAAATCTGTTTAAGTACAGCAGATTTTATTCCGGAGGAGAGCCGGAGTTTATGGAGGGGGATATTTTTCGGATTATTGTTCCGCTGGATGAAAATTTGACAAGTGATGACATAGTGCAATCGCCCACCCAATCGCCCACCCAATCGCCCACCCAATCGCCCACCCAATCGAAAACCGGCACAACGGAACAGGCGATTTTGCAGTTAATTGGAAGGCATCCGGAACTGTCGCAGAAAGAGATGGCAGAACAGCTGGAATTGAATCTGAATACGGTGAAGTACCATATTCGAAAGCTGCAGAAGAATGGCAGGATCAAACGGCAGGGCACAAAGAAAAAGGGAGGATGGACCGCCGGATAAGGTAATAAACAGAAGGAGGAAAATGAATTTGAAATCAGGAAAAAGTATTTCATGGGATGAGGTTTATGAAAGATGGGAAATATTGTCCTATCGTGTGCCTGAAGTAAATGAAAAGCTGGAAGTAAACAGAATAAAGGTAAACGGATTTAGCAGGCCGGGAGAATATTTTTACGGATGGGATTGGATCAGGAAGGAAGCTTTTGGACGCCGGACAGATTATGTGGCAAACCGTACGACCAGTTTCCTGCTGTGAGGCGATTGCCTGAATAAAGGTACGCTCTGTACGCTGAAGTATCTGGCGGAAGAAGAAAATGCGGAAACCAGAGCGGCAATATGGATCTATGCCTTTTTAAGGGATGCAACGGAGCATCTGGTGGATAACTGGAGAGGAAAAGGATACGAAATAGTTCGTATGGTGGAAGGGGAAACGTTTTCTTATCTTCGGGAGAAAGGCCTGAAATGGCATCATGCCATGAAAAGGTTGCTGCCTGAACCGTGTTTTTCCCAGGAACTGTTAAACGCAATTCGGTTGGAGGAGACAGATACAGTAGTTGAACTGGCTGTTATTACAGCAGACTATATCTTGTCTCATTATAAAGTGGCAGAATATGATTCCCGTTTATCTGAAAAAGAATGAGATTAGTCCCGGTGTTGCTTGAATGCGTGAAAATTGGGGCACCCGCTCCCTTTTCCCGAAAACCGGTTGACAATCTCCGTAAAATTCCCTAATATTTACATAGACAACAGGTGGAGAAGAGGAACAGTACGCTGATTTTTCCGTTCCCAGAGAGAGAGCCGAAGGTGGGAGGCTCTTACGGAAAGCGGCCGAACCGGCCTTGGAGCCTCTGTGCCGGAGCGGGCGGGAGTCCGTGGGGCATGGCGCGAACCCGGCGTTAATGGGAAAAGAGTGGATATGCAGCGCATATCAATCGGGGTGGTACCGCCGGTTTTCCGGTCCCCGGCAGTTTTCGGAGCTGTCCGGGAGAAGGAAACCGGCGGTCTTTATATGGAAGAAAAAGAAGCGTCGGCGCGTTCTCCGGCGCGAAGCGCTTCAGAATGGAGGAAACAATGGCAGAAAAGAAACTGGTAGAAGCGATCACATCCATGGATGAGGATTTCGCCCAGTGGTACACCGATGTGGTGAAAAAGGCGGAGCTGATCGAGTACACAAGCGTGAAGGGATGTATGGCGATTAAACCCTACGGCTACGCGATCTGGGAGCTGATTCAGAAGCAGCTGGACGAGCGGTTCAAGGAGACGGGCGTGGAAAATGTTTACATGCCCATGTTCATCCCGGAAAGCCTTCTTCAGAAGGAAAAGGATCATGTGGAGGGGTTTGCCCCGGAGGTGGCCTGGGTGACCCACGGCGGGCTTGCGCCCCTGCAGGAGCGTCTGTGCGTGCGGCCTACATCCGAGACGCTTTTCTGTGATTTTTATAAGAACGATATCCATTCCTACCGCGACCTGCCGAAGGTGTACAATCAGTGGTGCTCTGTGGTACGCTGGGAAAAGGAAACCAGACCCTTCCTCCGCTCCAGAGAGTTCCTCTGGCAGGAGGGACACACCGCTCATGCAACCATGGAAGAGGCGGAAGAGCGCACCATTCAGATGCTGAATTTGTACGCGGATTTCTGCGAGCAGGTGCTCGCCATCCCTGTCATTAAGGGAAAGAAAACGGATAAGGAAAAATTCGCGGGCGCGGAGGCCACTTATACCATTGAAGCGCTGATGCATGACGGAAAGGCGCTGCAGTCCGGAACCAGCCACAACTTTGGAGACGGCTTCGCGAAGGCCTTCGGCATCCAGTTTACGGATAAGGACAATAAGCTGAAATATGTCTATCAGACCTCCTGGGGCATGACCACCCGCCTGATCGGCGCGATCATCATGGTGCATGGAGACAACTCCGGTCTGGTGCTTCCGCCCAGAGTGGCGCCCGTGCAGATCATGATCATCCCCATTCAGCAGAAGAAGGAGGGGGTTCTGGAAATGGCATACGCCCTGCGCGACCGTCTCGGCGGCTTCCGCGTGAAGGTGGACGATACGGACAAGAGCCCGGGATGGAAATTCTCCGAGCAGGAGATGCGCGGCATTCCGATTCGCGTGGAAATCGGTCCCAAGGATATCGAAGCGGGCCGCTGCGTGATCTGCAGAAGGGATACCCATGAAAAGATCGAGGTGCGCCTGGAGGATCTGGAAGAAAAGGCGGACGAGATTCTGGAGCAGATGCAGACGGATATGCTGGAGCGCGCCCGCGCCCACAGAGACGCGCACACCCATGTGGCGACCAATATGGCGGAGCTGGAGGATATCCTGAATAACGAGCCCGGCTTTGTGAAGGCCATGTGGTGCGGCGATCAGGCCTGTGAGGATCAGATCAAGGAAAAATTTGCCGCCACCAGCCGCTGCATGCCCTTCGAGCAGGAGCATCTGTCAGATACCTGTGTCTGCTGCGGAAAACCTGCGAAGAAGATGGTTTACTGGGGCAGAGCATATTAAAAACATGGAGGCGGCAGGAACCATGGGTTCCTGCAAAAGAATGGCTGACGCCATTCTTTTGTGATGAAATGCGGCCTGCGGCCGCGGGAAAAGAGGAAATATGAAAATTCTGGTAATCAACTGCGGAAGCTCATCCTTAAAGTATCAGCTCATCGACAGCGATACGGAAGCGGTTCTGGCAAAGGGACTGTGCGAGAGGATCGGCATTGATGGAAGCAACATCGCCCATCAGAGAGCGGGCGGAGAAAAGGTGAAGGAAATGGCGGATATGCCGGATCATACCGCTGCGGTGAAGCTGGTGATTGAAAAGCTTACCGATCCGGAGGTGGGCGTGATCGGCTCCCTTTCCGAGATCGACGCAGTGGGACACCGTGTAGTACACGGCGGCGAGAGCTTTTCCGGCTCCGTCCTGGTGGATGACGAGGTGATTAAGGGAATCGAGGCCTGCAGCGATCTGGCTCCGCTTCATAATCCGGCCAACCTGATCGGCATCCGGTCCTGTCAGGAGATCATGCCCGGAGTGCCCATGGCGGTGGTGTTCGATACGGCGTTCCATCAGACCATGCCGGAGAAGGCTTATCTGTACGGCCTTCCCTACGAATACTATCAGAAATACAAGATCCGCCGTTACGGCTTCCATGGAACCAGCCATGATTTCGTGTCGAAGCGGGCGGCAGAGATCCTTGGAAAGGACAGAAAGGATCTGCGGATCATCGTCTGCCATCTGGGGAACGGAGCTTCCGTTTCCGCCGTGGCCTATGGAAAGAGCGTGGATACCAGCATGGGCCTGACTCCTCTGGAGGGCCTGATCATGGGAACCAGAAGCGGCGACATGGATCCGGCCATCGTTTCCTTCCTGGCGCAGAAGGAAGGTCTGGACGCGGCGCAGGTGATCGACATCTGCAATAAGAAGTCCGGCGTGCTCGGCCTGTCCGGCGGCGCTTCCAGCGACTTCCGCGATCTGGTGGAAGCGGCTCAGAATGGCAATGAGCTGGCGAAAAACGCTCTGGAAGCCTATGCCTACCGCGTGGGAAAATACATCGGCGCCTATACGGCGGCCATGAACGGTGTGGACGTGATCGCCTTCACCGCGGGCGTGGGCGAGAACAACGCCGAGGTGCGCGCCCTGATCGGCCAGTACATCGGCTATCTTGGCACCAATATCGATCCGGAGAAAAATAAACTGCGCGGCGAGGAAGTGATCCTTTCCGACGAAGGCGCGAAGGTGGTCACCATGGTGGTTCCGACCAATGAGGAACTTGCCATCGCCAGAGAGACGGTGCGTCTGCTGAACAGATAAAAGGGGAGAACGGATGCGGCGGAGCGCCCGGGGCATCGGCCCGGAAGGAGGTCCGTGCAGTCCGGACAGCCTTCGGCATCCTGAAACCGATAAGAAAAATGAGAAAAGGCTTTCCGGTGTTTTCCGCCGGAAGGCCTTCCTTTGGGAAGGGAGAAGTTATGAACAGTGAATATGTTGCGAGCGTCAACTCCGGTTTTTTTTACCTGCTGGTAGCCCTGGTGCTCACTTTTATTACGGTCATGTGTTTTGTGTTTCTCATCAAAAGCTACCGGGCGGGAATCGCCATCGGAATGGACAGGAAGGTGCTGAAAAAGGCTATCATTTCCAGCGCCACCTTCACCCTGCTTCCCTCCATCAGCATCCTGCTCGGCGTCATCGCCTTAAGCGGCACGTTGGGCGTCCCGCTTTCCTGGCTGCGCCTCTCCGTCATCGGCGCGCTGCAGTATGAGCTGAACGTGGCGGAAATCGCGGCGCAGAGCATGGGCTTAAGCGGCCTGCGGCTGTCGGAGATGAACATGACGGCCTTTGTTACCATTTTTCTGGTTATGACGGCCGGCATCTTAAGCGGCGTGTTCTGCTGCATTTTCTTCCTGAAAAAATATCTGAAAAAAATGCAGAGCGCTCCCAAAAAGGAAGGAGGAAAGCCCGGTTTCGGCGACCACGCCACCACCTGTATGTTCGTGGGGCTGTGCGGCGCCTATATCGGTTCCTATGTGGGGACGCTGACGAGCAGCGGAAACTATGTGCCCCTTGCGGTGGCGGCCGTTTCGGCGGCATTCATGGCGGTGTTTGAATATTTCACCAATAAAAAGGGCATGGCGGTTCTGGATAACTTCAGCCTCGCGGTCAGCATGCTGGCAGGCATGGTCGCAGCGGTGCTGATGAGCCTGTAATCAGGAGCCGCGGAAAGCGGCAGAAAAGAGGAAATGCAGATGGACGAGAAGAAATCACAGGAATTTCTGGAGGAATTTAACGCGGGACTGCACCGCCTGGGCAGAATTACGCTGATCGTCAGCGTGATCCTTCTGGTGGGCGCTCCCTTTATCATCGGCGCGGTCAACGGCGTGATGCCGGATCTGCGGGGCTTTTTGAGCGGCCTTGCCAAGGTGGGAATCATTTATATTCCCGTGGGGGTCGTGGAATTTCTGGTTTATACCCCCATGCTGGGAGCGGGAGGAAGCTACCTGGCCTTCATCACCGGAAACGTGACCAATATGAAAATCCCCTGCGCCATCAACGCCAGGGATATCGCCAAAACGAAGGTGGGAACGCCGGAAAATGAAATCATTTCCACCCTCAGCGTGGCTACCAGCGCCATCGTCACCACGCTGGTCATCGTGGCAGGCGTGGTTCTGATGATCCCGCTCCGCCCGGTTTTGGAAAATCCGGTGCTGGTGCCGGCCTTTGACAACGTGGTGCCGGCTCTGTTCGGCGCGCTGGGACTGAAGTATTTTTCCAAAAGCCCCAAAATCGCGGTGGTGCCCGTGCTGTTCATGACCCTGCTGTGCGTGCTGGTGCCGTCGATGATTTCCCAGACCAGCATCCTGATCATTCCTTCCGGCGCGCTGGCGCTGGCGATCGGCTACGTGCTGTTTAAAAAGGGAAAACTGTAATTCCAGGAGAAAACTGTAATCCTGGGGAAAGGAGAAAGCCATGGCAGGCTATATTCTGCTGGGAATTGTATTACTGATTGTGCTTCTTGCGGCGGTGCTGCTCATTCGCACCTGCATGCTGAAGCCCACGCCCGCGAAAACGGCGAAAGTGGAGCTGCAGAATAACGACAGAGCGAAGGAATACGGGGAGAGGCTTGCGCGGATGGTCAGAAAGGAGACCGTTTCCAGCCGCTTTGATCCGGACAAGACCAAATTTTATGAATTTCACAAAATTCTGGAGGAGCTTTTCCCTCTGGTACATCAGAACTGTGAAAAGCAGGTGTTTAACGGAAGCCTTCTTTTCAAATGGAGCGGAAAGGGAAAGGCGGAGCCCATCCTTCTGATGAGCCATCACGATGTGGTGGAGGCAAACGGAGAGTGGGAGCATGCCCCTTTTTCCGGCGAGCTGGATGAGGAAGGGAGGCTGTGGGGCCGTGGCACCGTGGACACCAAGGCCAGCCTGTTCTGTATTCTCACGGCGGTGGAGGAAAAGCTCCGGGAGGGATTCGTTCCGGAGGGAGACGTGTACATCGCCAGCGGCTGTACGGAGGAATTCAGCGGCGAGGGCGCGCCTCTGACCGCTGCCTGGCTGAAGGAGCATAACATCCATCTGAGATTCCTGATCGACGAGGGCGGCATGATTCTGGATGAGCCCATCGGCGGCGTGAAGGGGACCTATGCCATGGTGGGCGTTCTGGAAAAGGGCTACGGCGATCTGAAGTTTACCGCGCGGGGAAAGGGCGGCCATGCCTCCGCGCCCGGCCGGAATACGCCCCTGGTGCGGCTGGGACAGTTCATGGCAGCCGTGGAGAAAAAATCTCCCTTTACCAGCCGGTTCAGCCCGGCAGTGCTGGAAATGTTCCGCCGTCTGACCCCGAACATGGCCTTCGGCATGAAGCTGGTGTTCGCCAACCTGTGGCTGTTTAAGCCGCTGCTCGTAAAGCTCATGCCCCTCATCAGCCCGCCCGGCGCGGCCATGCTGCACACCACCATCGCATTTACCATGGCGAAGGGTGCGGACGGCCTGAACGTTCTGCCTCAGGAGGCCTATGTGACGGCGAACCTGCGCTTCATTCCCCATCAGCCCACGGATGAGAGCATCGCTCTCATCACAGATATGGCGAAGAAATTCGACCTGGAGACCGAAGTGCTCTATAAGGATTATCCCTGCCCGGTGGTGGATTACAGGGGAGACGCCTTCCGGTTGGTGGAGCAGACCATCGGGGAGATCTATCCCGGCGTGGGCGTGAGCCCCTATGTGATGACAGGCGGCACGGACGCCAAGTATTACAGGGAGGTTTGCGACGACTGCATCCGTTTCGCGCCTCTGTACATCAACAAGCAGCAGTATGAGAGCATTCACGGCCTGAATGAGAATATTTACATCGGCGCTCTGCCCATGGGTGTGGACTTTTATAAGAGAATCCTGGAAAAGGCCTGAGCTGCCGGAAAGGAGAGGGGAAATGGACAGCAACGTGATTCTGGTGTTTGACCGGGAGAAAAAGCAGATCCTCATGTGTCGCCGCAGAAAGCCGCCCTATCAGGGTCTGCTCAATCTGGTGGGCGGTAAGGTGGAGCCGGGCGAGGAGCGGGAGCATGCGGCTTACCGGGAGCTGTGGGAGGAAACCGCCGTCACCAGGGAGGATATCACGCTTGACAACATCGTCAATTTCACTTATCCACATAAGTTTGACGGCGCGCAGGAGTATCTTCTGGAATGTTATGCCGGCGTACTGAAGCGGGATGTGGATATCCATGGCGACGAGAACGAGCTTCTGTGGATATCTGTTGATGAGGATTTCACCGACAGCACCCGCTTCGCGGGCGTGGGAAATATCGCCCATATGGTGAAGTATGCGCTGGAAGAGGTTTTTGCGGAAAAACAGGAGGACTGCCGGGAAGGACGCGGAAAATGAATTGGAAAATGGATCCGTAACCGGTAAAGGCATGGGGGTTGACAAACAGGGAAACCGCCAATATAATCAAAGGCAAAAGAGCAGCTGCGAATGATATTTTTTATGATTCGCGGCTGTTCTTTTTTTCAATAAAAACGGGATGAAGGAGGCAGCACCAATGAAACATCTGAACTGGAAAGAACTGGGGATTGATATTCTGGTGGACCTGGCGGCAGGTCTGCTGATTGCCGTGGGAGTGTATAACTTCGCGTTAAATGCGAACTTCCCGGTAGAGGGTTTTTCCGGTATCGCGATTATTCTGTACCATACGTTTGGCCTGCCGGTCGGCGTCGGCCTGTTTCTTTTAAATATTCCGGCGGCAGTCTTTTCCTTTAAACTGCTGGGGAAAACATTTTTCCTGAAGTCCATCAAATCCACCGTGATCACTTCGATCATCATGGATTATGTCGCCCCTCTGCTTCCGGTGTACAATGGCAGCCGGCTGCTCGCCGCACTCTGCATGGGCGTTCTCTGCGGCATTGGATATGCCATGATTTTCATGCGCGGTTCGTCTACCGGCGGTCAGGATTTTATCAGTGTGCCCATTAAAAAGATGATGCCCCATGTAACGCTGGGAACCATCAATATCATCCAGGACGTCGCGATCATCCTTCTGGGAACCGTTCTGGTATTCCGGGATGTGGACGGCCTGATCTATGGAATCATTACCACCTGGCTGATCGCCGTTGTGATGGACCGGATCATGTATGGAACCGATGAAGGGAAACTGACGCTCATCGTTACAGAGGATGGGGCCGGAATCGCCGAACAGATAGACAAATATTCCGGCAGAGGCTCTACCATCCTGAAAGGGATGGGCAGCCACAGCAAAGGAAAAAAAGATGTGGTCATGTGCGCATGCAATAATAAACAGATGTATACCATCAAAAAAATGGTACGGAAGATGGATCCCAAAGCCTTTACCATTATCATGGAATCCAATGAAGTGATCGGAGAAGGCTTCAAGGAAGAAATTTCAGAAATATAGACGGCAAAAAATGTGCTGCAAAACTCTGGAGAATATTGAGGTTATTGCCGATAACGTGCTATACTGAATATAAATTCATATCGTATTTTGATTTTAATAGCGGAGGAAAGCAGATGGGATACCTCTCAGTTGCAGAAACGGCAAAAAAATGGAATATATCGGAGCGCAGCGTGAGAAATTATTGTGCCAATGGCCGTGTGCAGGGGGCTTTTCTTGCCGGAAAGACCTGGAATATCCCGGAGAACGCTGAAAAACCGGAGCGCTCTAATAAAAAGAAAGAACATTCGATCACGCTGCTGGATATTCTGAGGGAAGAAAAAGCGGGAAAATATTCCGGTGGTATTTACCATAAGACACAGATTGAATTAACATACAACTCCAATCATATGGAGGGAAGCCGTCTGACCCACGATCAGACCAGATATATTTTTGAGACGAATACCATCGGTGTGGGAAATGAAGTTCTTAACGTAGATGATGTGATTGAAACCGCAAATCATTTTCGGTGTATTGACAGGATCATCGATTATGCCAAAGCCTCTTTGACGGAGAAGTTTATTAAGGAGCTTCATCTGATTTTGAAAAACGGGACCAGCGATTCCGGAAAAGACTGGTTCGCGGTGGGTGATTATAAGAAGCTGCCCAATGAGGTGGGCGGAATGGAGACTGCCCTTCCCGAAGAAGTCTCTGATAAAATGAAAGCGTTACTGACAGAGTATAACGCGAAAAAAGAAAAGACATTTGAAGATATTCTGGATTTTCATGTGAGGTTTGAAAGAATCCATCCGTTTCAGGACGGCAATGGACGGGTGGGCAGACTGATCATGTTTAAGGAGTGCCTGAAATACAATATTGTCCCATTCATCATAGAGGATCATCTGAAACTGTATTACTATCGCGGCCTGAAAGAATGGGATAATGAAAAAGGTTATCTGACGGATACCTGCCTGACCGCGCAGGACAGATATAAAGCGTACCTGGACTATTTCAGGATTGCTTATTAGGCGGGACTGCTTCCTGCTAAGAAAACAACACAAAATCCCAAATGTGTCGTTCCGTTTCTCCTGGAAAGCCGTTATGCTTATTCCATCAGCAACAGCTGAAATTCAATGATGAACGGGGAGAACTGACAGGAATACAGATAGAATTTTTGCCGAAGGGATCATGAATAAAAACAGTAATAATTTCTGTTATTGATATTGACAAATCTTTGCCGGTAAGTTATACTGGGAGCATAACAGAAAAGCAGTGCCGGAGAAAATGGGAAACCGTTTTTTTCCGGCATCCGGAAACCGTTTGTGGCAGAATCAGTGCTGTCAGAACACAAAAGAAAGGGAGAGGAAAATGGCAGAATTAAAGGGATCAAAGACTGAGAAGAACCTGGAAACCGCATTTGCAGGCGAGTCCATGGCGAGGAACAAGTACACCTATTTCGCATCCAAGGCGAGAAAGGAAGGCTACGTTCAGATCGCGAACATTTTTGAAGAGACGGCCAACAATGAGAAAGAGCACGCGAAGATGTGGTTCAAGCTGTTAAACAACGGAATCGGCAGCACCGCGGAGTGCCTGCAGGCCGCCGCGGAAGGCGAAAACTATGAGTGGACCGACATGTATGCCACCTTCGCGAAGGAAGCGAAGGAGGAAGGCTTCGATGAGATCGCGAGACTCTTTGAGGGCGTTGCCGCCATCGAGAAGGAGCATGAGGAGAGATACAGAAAGCTCCTTGCAAACGTGGAAAACGGTCTGGTATTTTCCAAAGACGGCGATACCATCTGGCAGTGCTCCAACTGCGGCCACATCGTGATCGGTAAGAAGGCTCCGGAGGTCTGCCCGGTATGCGCGCATCCTCAGGCATACTTCCAGGTGAAGGCGGAGAATTACTAAGGAGAAGAACAGGCGGAAGGCCTGTGAGATGGTAAGACAGAGAAAGGAAGCAGGGATACAGAACGCTGCCTGACAGGCGGCTGTATCCCTGCTTCCTTTCTGTCCTGGAAATGGATGGAGTCGGGTTCCGGCCTTCTACGCCCTCACATCCGCCTTCTTCAGGTATCCGATCCCCAGCATGAAAAAAAGCGCGAGAAACACCATGCAGCTGAGATAAAAGACAGGCATCTGTCCCGCAAGCAGGTCCTCCGACCGGTTGGAGTTCATGCCCGCCAGCATGAGGGAATAGGGATAAAACATCCGGTAATCGGTGTTCACAACCGCCAGCCCGCCCACGCCGGCGAGGAGCGCGATGGCGATGGGGACGGCAAAGCTGCGGGTGAAGGAGGACAAAAACAGCTGCAGGGCGGCGATGGAAAGCCCGCCGAGGCTGCCGCGCAGAAGCCAGTAAAAGATCTCTGCCGGGGGAAGGCCCGTCATGCCGACGGCCAGGCCGCTGATCACATACAGCGCGCCCACGTAAAGCTGGGTCAGAAGAACGACCGCGGCCACGGCGAGAAACTGGGCGGAATACAGCACGGATATGGGAATGGGCGAGGTCATCAGGGCATTCCGGTTATGGTTGAAATTCTCCAGCCGCCACAGGTACGCGCAGTACAGAGCGATGAGAGGCGGGAAGAAAAAGTTGGAATAAAACAGAGTCGTCTGGGTCCACAGGGAGTACCAGCCGTCCGACAGGATCTCGATGTTCTGCAGATAGTTAAAGCACCCCATCAGCGTGCTCAGAATGGGAAGGATCAGGAATACGATCCAGATAAAGGAGCGCTTCAGCTTAATCAGCTCGGCGCGTACACAGCAAAACAGCATCTTCATATCGGTCACACCTCCTTCTTTAAGAAAAGCCGTTTTCCCACAAAGTAGAGAATGAGGAAAAAAATGAGAAAACCGACAAACCAGGGCCAGCGGAACGGGGATTCAAAATAATAGCTGATGCGGTTTTTTTCATCGTACCAGGAAGAAATCGTCAGCCCCACGATATAGTAGCCCCAGGGCAGGAAGCCGGTTACTTTTTCCATCGGGAAAAAAGCGGAGAACACGCCCACAAAGCTTCCCAGAAGCCCGATGAAAAGAGGGATGAGCTGGCTGGGGATGAGCAGGGACAAAATCTGCTGCATGAGAAACAGAGCCCAGCTTACCACGAACAGGACACCCAGGAAGAAGAGGTATTGCTTTACGGGAAACGCCTGTGTGATGGGGATGATCTGGCCCAGCGCCGGGATGAGAAGGGCTTCCAGCGCGGTCAGAAACAGGACATACAGGCCTCCCAGCAGGAACTTGATGTCGAAAATATGCTTTTTTTCCTGCATGGTGCACAGGAGCTTCCAGGTATTTCCCCTGTTTTCCGCATCGCAGATACGGCTCGCCATGACCGCCAGGGTCAGAGGGAGGAAAATGGTATTGTACAGAGGAATTCCAAAGAGAAGGTAAAAATATCCGTCTCCGAGGACCTCCGGCTTATAGGCATATTTGTTTGTCGCCAGGATCAGAAACTCGATCAGCACCACGCCCAGGGGCAGAGCCCACAGGAAGCGGCGTCTGGTTTTGCGGATTTCCACTTTCAGACCGCGGCTGATAAAGCCGCATCCTTCTGCTTCATGCTTCATAAGCTCACCTTCCTTCCGGTCAGGTCCAGGAAAATATCCTCCAGATTCTGCTGCAGCTCTTCAATGCGCAGAAGGCCGGCGCCGTTTTCCGCAAGGCCCTGCATGAGGGCGGCCAGCTCTTCATCCGGCATGTCGCGGAAAAGGATGGAATCCCCGTCCATTTTACAGGCCACCTTCCGGGAGGTCAGATATCCGAAGGCCGCCCGGCTGTTCATGACCCGCAGGCGGATCTGTTTTCTGCTGTGCTCATGCAGATGGGCCAGGGTATCCTGCCAGATCAGGCAGCCCCGGTCGATGATTCCGGTATGGGTCGCCATCTGGTCGATCTCGCTGAGCAGATGGCTGGAGACCATGATCGTCATTCCATACTGCTTTGGAAGAGAGCGGATCAGTTCCCGCATTTCCTGGATGCCTGCGGGATCCAGGCCGTTGGTGGGCTCATCCAGCAGAAGCAGCTTCGGGTTTCCCAGAAGGGCCGCGGCCAGGCCGAGCCGCTGCTTCATGCCGAGGGAATAGTGCCCTGCTTTTTTATTCTGCTGCTTTTCCATGCGGACGATGTGAAGCACCTCATCGATCCGTTTTTCCGGCACCTGCTTTAAGAGGCAGACGATCTGCAGGTTTTCCCGCCCTGTCAGGTGGGCGTAATAGGAAGGGGATTCGATCAGGGAGCCGGTTCCCTTCAGGATGTCCAGCCGGTTTTTATCGTTCATGGTCTGGCCCAGAATCTGTACTCTTCCTTCCGTGGGTTTGACCAGACCCAGCAGCATCTTCATCGTGGTGCTTTTTCCGGCGCCGTTGGGGCCGAGAAAGCCGTAGATGCTTCCCTCCGGGATTTTCAGGTCGATGTGGTCCACACAGAGGGTTCTTCCGTATTCTTTTGTCAGGTTCTGTGTCTGTACTGCATATTTCATAATTACCTCCTGCTGCAATGTATTGATGACTGCTGTCGGTTTTGTACTGAGCGGCTGCTGCGTTCCGCCGCTGGAATACAGGATAAAGGGCCTTCCTTAAACAGCTGTGACGCCTTCCTTACTTTTACCTTAAATCTTTCACAGAACTCTGGCAGTGAGAGGGAAGGGCGGATATAATGATAGAAAAGCACGGCTGCGGGAGAGCGGAAGATCCGGCGGCCTGCCTGCCGCGTTGTAAGGAAACAGGTCCGTCAGAGGGCGGCGGAATGGAGAAGATATGAACAGTATTTATGATGGAAGGCTTCTGGTGGTGGATGACAATGAAGAACTGTGCCGGATGCTTACGGACATGCTGCATCGGGAGGGCTTCCGGCGGGTGGATACGGCCGGAACCTGCGCGCAGGCGCTTTCCTTTTTTGAACCGGCGGGCGGACAGGCGGAAATGCCGGATCTGGTGATTCTGGATATCAATCTTCCGGACGGGGACGGATTTTCCCTGATGCAGAAAATCCGGCTTCGCTCCCAGACGCCGGTGCTGTTTCTGTCCGCAAGGGACGAGGACAATGACAGGCTGCTGGGTCTGGGGCTGGGCGCGGACGATTATATGACGAAGCCGTTTCTGCCGAAGGAGCTGGTGCTTCGTATTACCGCCATCCTGCGGCGCACCTGGTTTCCTCCGGCGAGACAGGAGCAGACATCTGAAATTCTGAAGCTGGGAAGAAAAAGCGTGGACTTCAGCGCGGGAACGGTCACGGATGGAGACAAAAGCTGCGCGCTCACGGCAAAGGAGCTGGCGATTTTAAAAAAACTCTATGAGAACCGGGGAAATATCGTGACCTTCGATATTCTCTGCAACACCGTCTGGGGAGATGAGTACTACGGTTATGAAAACACGCTGATGGTGCATATCCGCAGGCTGCGGGAGAAGATCGAGGAGAATCCTTCCAGACCGGAATGGCTTCTGACGGTCCGCGGTCTGGGATACCGTCTGGCAAAGGAGCGTCAGAATATCTCCTGATGCTGACGCTCAGGAATGGAGAATGTATGAAAAGCTTATTTCGAATATACAGACGTTATATTTTTTCCGCTCTGTGGATCGCGGGGGTGGTGATTGGCGTCAACCTGTTTGTACTTCTTTCCGTTCAGACGGTAATCCGTTCCTGGGATGAGGAAAGCGGCCTGTCCGTGCTCAGAAGCCAGCTGAACCGGGTCGCGGCGGCGCTGTCGGAGGATGAGGAGGGAAAGCTGAGTCTGGGACCGGACGGAGAAGCGGCTCTGACGGAGGCGGAGGCACAGTTTGCCTTTCTGTTAAGCGACGACGGGACGCGGATCTGGGGCTGGAATCTGCCGGAGGGGATCCAGGAGCATTATACTGTGGGAGAGGTGGCTTCCTTCAGCCGCTGGTATCTGCTGAATTATCCGGTAAGGGTCTGGAACTGTGAACAGGGCCTTCTCGTGGTCGCCAATTCCAGGGAGAGTGTCGCCAAATACAGCGTGGAGTATTCCAGAAGCACCCTGCAGAATCTTCCCTTTTTTGTCCTGGCCGTGCTTGGCGCGAACCTCCTTCTGATTCTCGTCCTCGCCGTCCTGTCCGGTTACCGGCTGTATGAAGGACTGCGCCCTATCGCCTTCGGGCTGGACCGGCTGGTGGATGGGCGGAGGATTGCGGTTCCGGAGAACGGAATCGCCCGGGACCTGGCACGAAAGCTGAATCAGGTATCCCGCATCCTGGAGGAGCAGCGGGAGAGTCTGAAACGGCGGGATACGGCAAGAACGGAGTGGATTTCCGGGGTATCCCATGACATCCGCACGCCTCTTTCCATGGTGATGGGCTATGCGGACAGTCTGGAAAACGACGCGGCCCTGCTGGAGGAGGAAAGAAGGGAGGCCGGAATCATCCGGGAACAGAGCCTGAAGATTAAAACGCTGATCGAGGACCTGAACCTGACCAGCAAGCTGGAATACCATATGCAGCCCCTCCGGGTGAAGGATTTCATGCCCGCAGCCCTGCTGAGGCAGGCGGTGGTCTCCATCCTGAACGGCGGAGGGCAGGGAAGCTGTGAGCTGGAAACGGAAATGGATGATGCGCTGGAGCCTGTGGTCATGCGCGGGGATGCGGCGCTTCTATCCCGGGCGCTGCAGAACCTGATCGGGAACAGCATCCGCCATAACCCCGGCTGTCGGATTCTGGTATCCGGCAGACTGGAGCAAAAGGACGGACAGAGCCTCTGCGTGCTCAGCGTCAGGGATGACGGGAGCGGAATTCCTGAACAGATACGCCGGATTCTGGAAGGGCAGCGCCCGTCAGAGCCGGATGGCCCGCATATCATGGGACTGCGCATTGTCAGCCAGATCACGTCCGCCCACGGCGGACAGATGAGATTCTCCGCGGACGGCCGGGAGGTGCTCCTGTACCTTCCCGTATCCCGCACTCTGGAGGCGAAAGACAGGAAAAAGAAGGCCTGGTGGGAAATTCTCTGGTATGGGGAGGGAAGAGCGGAAAACGGCTGACCGGCTGCCCTGCGGGAACGAAGCGCTCCCTTTGGACAGAGGGAAAGGAAGGGGACAGGATTCAGGAAAAAACAGGACTGCCGTGCCGGCTGAACTTTCTCAGCGGCAGGCAGTCCTGTCTGTTTTCCTGTGGTTGTCTGTTCGGAACGTCTATAGCCGACGATTCAGAATTTACTGAGGAATAACGTTGACAGCGCGAACCTTCTTGCTGTCTCTGGGATCAGCTTCCGTATCAAACGTTACGGCCTGACCTTCCTGCAGAGTCTTGAATCCGTCAACCTGAATGGAAGAATAATGTACGAATACATCCTCTCCGTTGTCAGCGTTGGTGATGAAACCATAGCCCTTTTCAGCGTTGAACCACTT
>DWWH01000021.1 GCA_019119815.1 Candidatus Eisenbergiella intestinipullorum
CCTGGTGATTTCCCATGTATCGGGGTGCCGGGGACAAATAGATACAGACGCAAAAATATCTTTAAGATGCGGAGACTGGCTTTATGTCAGCCTCCGCTTTTACATACAGCGAAGGAGGATAAAGAATATGAGATACGAAGATTTGGTTTATCACAAAGGCGACATATACATTGCGGAGTTGGGCGAGAATTTCGGCCATGAACAGAGCGGCACGCGTCCGGTGATCATTATGCAGAATGATGTGGGGAACTACTTTTCTCCCACGGTGACGATTGTTCCATTGACCTCGAAGGACAAGAAGCCCGGTCAGCCTACCCATTATCGGCTGGATATGAAAAAATATCCGTTTCTCACATCGTCTTCCACGGCCCTTTGTGAATCGCCCAGGACGCTGGATAAGCGGCTGTTAAAAAGATTTCTGGGAAGGATTGATAAAGCAGATCTGGCGAAGGTGGATGAAGCTCTGGCGGCGCATATCGGCTACCGAATCCCGGATGCTGTGGATGCACCCTGAGCCGCTGGCATATTTTTCGAAACTTAACAATAGTTATGAGATAAGAAAATGAAGGTGGTGTATGGGGTTGATAATGGAGGAAAAGAAAAACACTGCTGTTCAGGTGTTGGACAAGTCTGAATTGACAGAGTTGTCCTCTGTCAGAGTCCGGGAGGATAGCAAGAAACAGCCGGATCTGGAGGCTTTAAGGAGACAGACAAAGGATCTGTACTGTTATCGCGTAGGTAATGTAGTTGTGGAATTCGATTATCTCCATAACGGCAGAACGGTCAATGACCTGTTTGCGCTGATGGTTCAGGCTGGCATGTGACATCCTTGAGTGAAAATGGAATCCCCAATATACTGTAAATGACCTGAAGACAGGCAAAGCGGCGGCTGCCTGCCTGCAGCCGCCACCTGCAGTATTTCCCTGATAATTTTGAGAAAGGAGCGGATGTATATGTTACAGAAACGGCTGGAACGATACGACACGGCTCTTTACCTGAGATTATCGAAGGAAGACGGGGATGTGGCGTCAGGTTCCAAAAATGAAAGCAACAGTATTGCAAATCAGAAAAGCCTGATTATGGATTATTTGCAGTCAAGACCGGAATTCCGGGTCGTATCCATTCGTGAGGACGATGGTTTTTCGGGTACGGATTTCAATCGTCCGGCGTTTCAGGCCATGATGGAAGATGTAAAGAAGGGAGTGATTAACTGCATTATCGTAAAGGATCTGTCCAGGTTCGGCAGGAATTACATTGAGGTTGGGCGTTATCTGGAAAAGCTGTTTCCCATGCTGGGTATCCGGTTTATCGCAGTAAATGATAATTATGACAGTCTGGAAGCAGACACGGCGCATGACATTGTGGTTCCTTTTAAGAATCTGATCAATGATTCCTACTGCCGGGATTTATCCGTAAAAATCAGAAGTCACCTGGCAATTAAAAGAAAGAACGGCGAATTTATCGGAGCGTTCGCCTGCTACGGCTATCTGAAAGACGAGAACAACCGGAATCAGCTGGTTGTGGATACATACGCAGGACAAGTCGTAAAGGACATCTTTCGTATGAAAATCAATGGCATGAGCCAGTACCGGATCGCAGACGCGCTGAATGAGCAGGGAATCCTTTCACCGATGGAGTACAAAAAATATCTGGGAAGTCATTTTGAATCTTCCTTCAAAGTGAATCCGAAGGCTGTCTGGACGGCAAAGGCAGTAACCAGAATCCTGACCAACGAGGTTTACACCGGAGTGCTGGTACAGGGAAAACAGACGACGCCGAACCATAAGGTCAAGGTACGCCAGGAGGTGGATGAGACTGACTGGATTCGGGTTGAGAATGCCCATGAAAGTCTGATTGACCGCGTTCTGTTCGATATCGTTCAGAATCTTATGGGCCGGGATACCCGTACTTCTCCCAACGAAACACAGGTATTTCCCCTCTCCGGTCTGGTCTATTGCGGTGACTGCGGCCATCCCATGGTCCGAAAAATCAGCCGCTATACAAAAAAGGAGAAGGCAGATACCGCACAGACCTACGGATATTTTCTCTGCTCTGAAAAATGCGGAAAAGGCGGATGCAGCTGGCACAGAATCAGCGAGAATGACCTTATGGGAGCGGTTCTCGGAGCGGTGAACCTGCATATTCAGAAGGTGCTGGATGTGCAGGAAGCGTTGAAGCAGATTGAAAATGCTCCGTCACGGCAGCTGATGATACAAAAATATCAGGAGAGGCTGTCCATGAAGGAAGAAGAACGTAAAAAGGCCGAGCGGCTGAAAATCGGGATTTATGAAGACCTGAAGGACGGCCTTCTGGATAAGGATGAATACCAGAAGCTGAAAGCGGAGTTCGACAGCCGGATTGCTGAGGCGGATGCCACAGTGAAAGAACTGAAGCGGCAGATTACAGAGTTGGAAGGAAGCCACTCTGCCAATGCTCCATGGATGATTTATTTTCAGCAGTTTGGCCGTCTGGAACAGCTGACACGCTGGGCGGCCGCCATCATTATCAATAAGATTCTGGTCTACGAAGATAACCGGATTAAAATCACATTCAATTTCGAGGCGGATCTGAACCGGATTCAGGAGATATTATCCGCAGCGGAGGAACATAAGAAGGAGGCAATCTGATGGCACGAAAGAAAAGGCTGGATGTCAATGCGGTACTGGAGCAGGAATGCGCTGGATTCGGGCTTCAGGAAGAACAAAGCATTTATCACACGGCGGGGTATATCCGGCTTTCTGTAGAAGACAGTGGAAAAACAGACGGTTACAGTCTGGAAAATCAGGAAAAGCTGGTGAAGGACTTTATAGCGGAACAGCAGGATATGCGGCTGTATCGGCTGTATATTGATAACGGCGCTACCGGAACTGTGTTTGAACGTCCGGCATTTGATGAAATGATGCAGGACATGAAGGATGGGAAAATCAACTGCATTGTGGTAAAGGATCTGTCCCGCCTTGGAAGAAATTATCTGGAAGCCGGAAACTATCTGGAACAGATTTTCCCGTTTTTCCGGGTGCGTTTTATCTCTATCACAGACGGGTATGACAGCAATTCCCCTGATGTGACGGATGAATCTCTGATTATCCCGCTGAAAAATATTATCAATGAAGGATACGCGAAGGACATTTCACAGAAAATCACTACTTCCTTTGAGGCTCGGAAAAAGCAGGGACAGTTTATGGGAAAATATCCGGTGTATGGATACCTGAAGGATCCGGAAAACAAAAATCATCTGATTGTCAATCCGGAAACCTGCGGCATTGTGAAGCGAATTTTTCAGATGCGGGATTCCGGCATGGCGCTGGGAGCAATCGCCAGCCAGCTGAATGAGGAAGGTATCCCCTCTCCTGCCCGCTATCTCTGGCTGAAAGGACTCTCCAAAGAAGAGAGACACAAGGATTCCTATTGGGACAGAACCAATGTGAAACGGCTGCTGACGAATAAAATGTATCTGGGAATGCTGGTCTATGGAAAAGAAAGAACATCCTTTGCCAAAGGAATCAAGCGGCAGCGTGTCCCCGAATCGGAATGGAAATATGTTCCCAATGCACATGAGGCAATCATTGATCAGGAATTATTTGATTCTGTTCAGAGAAAGCTGGAAGGCGCAAAACAGAATTTCCTCAACATGACGGGAATCAACGAAGATTATCAGCCGGAAAATCTCTTTCGTGGTCGGATTCACTGTTCTGACTGCGGCAGAGCCATGAAAATGACGAAATTTGTAACAACCAGGAAAGACGGGAGCACAGACCGTTATGCGGTATATGAGTGCTGCCGGAGAAAGCAGCTGTATGATCTCTCCTGCCCTCAGAGGAGTATTCACAAATCCATCATTGATAAAACGGTGGAGGAAGCCATTCGTTTCCACATTCGTACTTTTCTCGACACAGAACAGGTAATAGCCAAATTAAACCGTTCCCCAAAAGGCAGGGCTGCCGCTTCCAATATACAGAACCATATTCGGGAAAAGCAGCGCCGTATAACCAAAATTGAACGGCTCAGCACCGGGATCTATGAAGACTATCGGGAAGGGATTCTGGACGAGGAGGAATATCTGGCGATTCGGAGGCAGTACGGAGCAGAAAAAGAAGAGCTGCTGAAAGAAGTGGATGCGCTTATGCTGGCGGAGACGGAACATGAGGCTGACTATCACAGTACCGGCTCTCTGGCGGATATCGTCAGAAAATATGCGGAGTTTCAGGAATTAAGCCGTGAGATTGTGGAAGCCTTTATTACCGATATCCAGGTACATACTGACTCTCATCTGGCCATTACCTTCGCCTTTGAGGATGAGTTTCAGCGGCTGATAGATATGGCAGAACAACGCAGGAGGGAGACAGTATGAGACAAAAGACACTGGCGCTCT